>JBBITT010000048.1:0-22258 GCA_037440625.1 Chloroflexota bacterium | reverse complement strand
TTTGGCGACATTCCTTTTCCAGTCAGAAGGTGGTTGGCTAACCGCGAAAAAAGTTATATACTTGGCGCAAATTACAGAGGTGAATTATGAAGGAAGAAAGAATCTGGCGCGAATACGCCGCTTTACCACCTGAACTACAGAAACAGGTCGCTGACTTTATTACCTTCTTGCGAACGCACTATGCACCGCGACGCGCTAGCAAAACTGCTAAACGCACCAAGCTGGCAGACGAACCTTTTATTGGTATGTGGCGCAATCGCAAGGATTTGCAGGACAGTACAGCATGGGTACGCCGTGTCCGCCAACGCGAATGGATGAGCCGCCATGCCTGATTTGGTACTTGTGGATACTGATGTACTGATTGACGCGGCACGCAGCATCAGTGAAGCGGTTACTTGTCTCGAAGAGGTTGAACGCCAAGCGTCTCTAGCAATCAGTGTTGTCAGTCAGATGGAACTCATCATCGGTTGTCGGAACAAAGCAGAACTGCGCTCACTCGACAAATTCCTGTCGCGCTTTCAGATGGTGAAGTTAAACGAGCAAACCTCCACTCTTGCTATTGACTTGGTTGAGTCACGGCTTGTTGATTGCCGACGCGCTGATTGCCGCAACCGTCCTTTCACAGGACATCCCCCTTGTCACAAAAAATGAGCGCGACTATCATTTCATTGCTGGGTTACGCTTACTTCCATATCCAAAGCCATTTGCCACATAGCGAGCATGTTCTGCCCACCCGACAGAAAACCTGATGAACGTCGCCAAACACGTGCTCCACGACAACGGCGGGGTGTCGCGCGATTGGAAGATACTTTTCATTCGTCCGCCGTTGCGTGGGGCTACGGCGTTTGAAGATACTTTCGTCCGCCGCTGCGCCCTGCTACAGCGTTTGATAACCTTCACGAAGGTATGTAACACCAATGAAAAGAATCATACCCAAAACTATAGACGAGTACATTGCCGGATTTCCCAAAGACATTCAGTCTAAGTTGCAAGCGCTCCGCACAACCATCCGACAAGCCGCGCCAGAGGCAGAAGAGGCACTCAGCTATCAAATGCCGACGTTCAAGTTAGCCGGTAAAAACTTGGTGCATTTTGCGGCGTTCAAAAACCACATCGGCTTTTATCCAGCGCCGTCGGGAATTGAGGCGTTCAAGAAAGAACTGTCGGTGTACAAGACCTCCAAAGGCGCGGTGCAATTCCCGCTCGACCAACCGCTTCCGCTAAAACTCATCACCCGGATCGTCAAGTTCAGGGTGAAAGAGAATCTGGCGAAGGCGAGAAAATAAATACTGTCCGCGAAAGTTACCCAGGAGAAAAATCTTGGAGTGCTTTCGTGGAGAAATTTCTACTCGGTTTCGGCTGGTCCGAGTTAGGGAACTCTTTCCATCTGTGCAACGTCTATTGTGCAAGAAACTATCAAAACACGTTGCCTCGGAAAGGAGTTTCCAAAATGAAAACTAACTTTCTCAACAAATGGCGTTGCCTCTTGATCGTTGTTTTCGCCATTTTTGTGTCTTTGGTATTCGCGCTCCAAACGCCTTTGCCGGCTTCCGCCGATGGACTCGTCATCGTTCAATGTCCGCCTATCGTCATTCCGTTGGGCACGCCGGAACCGATCCGCCCGCCCATCGTCCCGTTGCCGGGCGGCGCCCCGTACTTGCAACCGCCGGTCGAAGTTCCACCTCCGCTCACGCCCGCGCTTCCCCCAAATATTCGGACGGCTGTCCCACCGCGTCCACCTGTTCGCACGGATTGTTCCACCTATCTTGCCGTCAAGAATCACAATGTAACCGTGACTATTGACAACCAAATCGCCAAGACGCATGTGGATCAAACGTTTATCAACGATAGCACGTACGCACTCGAAGGCACGTACATCTTTCCGTTGCCAGAAGATGCGGCAATCAGCGATTTTGCAATGTGGGTGGACGGCAAGCGGATCGAAGGCAGGGTGCTGGACAAGAACGAGGCGCGCCGCATCTATGAAGACATTGTGCGCACGCAACGCGACCCGGCGTTGCTCGAGTATGTTGGACGCAATGCGTTCCAAGCGCGCATCTTTCCCATTCCGCCCAAAACCGAAAAGCGGGTCGAGATCGAATACGCCCAAGTGTTGAAAGCCGAAAGCGGGTTGGTGCGCTATGTCTATCCGCTCAACACGGAAAAATTTTCACCCAAGCCGCTCGCGAATGTTTCGGTGAATGTTTCGCTCGAATCGAACGCTGCACTCAAGGCGATTTATTCGCCGTCGCACAATGTGAGTGTGGTGCGCAAAGGGGATTATGAAGCCCGCATCGGGTACGAAGACAAGAACGTGCGTCCTAATCAAGACTTTGTGCTTTATTACTCGGTTACCCAAGACGCGATTGGGCTGAACCTGATTTCGTTCAAGCAAGCCGGCGAAGATGGATTCTTTGTAATGCTGGTCGCGCCCAAGGTGCAGGTTGCATCGTCGCAAGTGATTGCCAAAGATGTGATTCTGGTGCTCGATGTCTCGGGTTCGATGCAAGGGACCAAGATTGATCAAGCCAAGCGCGCGCTCGGTTATGTCCTCGATCAGTTGAATCCCAGCGATCGTTTCAACATCATCGCCTTTAGCACCGGAACGCAACCGTACGCCTCATCGCTCCGCCCGGCGTCCGCGCGTGAAGAGGGACGCGCCTTTGTCTCGCGTCTTCGCGCGGAAGGTTCCACCGACATCAATCGCGCGTTGCTCGAAGCAATGGCGAATGTGGACAAAGAGCGACCGACCATCGTCATCTTTTTGACCGATGGCTTGCCTACCACCGGCGAGACGAACGCGCAAAAAATTATCGCGAACGTGACGAACGCCGCGCCCAAAAATGTTCGACTCTTTACGTTTGGCGTGGGGGATGATGTGAACACGCTGTTGCTCGATTCGCTGGCGGAGAAATTGCGCGGCGCGAGCGGTTATGTGCGCCCGAACGAAAAGATTGATGAGATTGTTTCCGCGTTCTACGCCAAAGTGTCCACGCCGGTCTTGGCGGATGTTTCGATCAGTTGGGGTGGGGTGAGTGTGTACGATGTTTATCCATATCCCTTGCCGGACTTGTTTGCCGGGACGCAACTCGTTGTCGCCGGGCGTTATCGCGGTGGCAATACCACGACGATTGCGTTGAAAGGGATGGTCAACAATCAGCCGCAACTGTTCGAGTATGCGAATATCACGTTCCGAAATTCCGGCGGTGAGGATTACATTCCGCGCTTGTGGGCAACGCGCAAGATCGGTTACTTGCTCAACGAGATTCGTTTGCGCGGCGAGAACCGCGAGATTGTCAACGAGATTGTTACGCTCGCGGTGCGGTACGGTATCGTTACGCCGTACACCTCGTTCTTGGTGGATGAACGCCAAGACGTGTTGACGCAAGCCGGCCGTCAATCGGCGGCAAACGAAGCGGCGCGCTCAATGGCGCCCGCCGCCATGCCGACCGCTGGCGCCAAAGCGGTGGATCAGAGTCAATTGCAAAGCCAGATGCAAGGGGCTGGTGCGCCAATGGCAGCCCCAACCAAAGCCCCGGCACCAACTATGCCCGGTCAAACCGCGCCCTCCACGTCGTACCAAGACACGTTGGCTGTGCAGTATGTAGGCGACAAGGCGTTTATCTCGCGCAATAGTGTGTGGACCGATACCCAATTCGATCCGTCCAAGATGACGACGACAAAAATCGAATTTGGAAGCGAGGCGTACTTTGCGCTGATTGCGAATCAGCCGATGATGAGCAAGTATCTTGCGCTCGGTTCGCGTGTGATTGTGGTGGTCAATGGTGTTGCGTACGAAATCACGGATACCGGCGTTGGCGCAACGTCGGCAAATATGGTCCCCACTGCTATCCCAACACAACCGACGCCGGAAGCGCGCAACATCACGCAATCGAATGCGTCGTCCGCGCCAAGCAATCCCAGCGTTCCGGTGTGCGGCGGTGGCTTTCTGGGCATCGGTTTGATTGGCGGCATGCTGGCATTCACCATGTTACGCAAACACAGTTGATAAATGTCGGGGCGACCCTTGCGGTCGCCCCCTCCTTTTGCCAATTCGCGCACCGTCGGTTATAATCGCGTTATCTCAACAAGGAGCGCAAAATGGAAACGAATGAAACGACAAATGGCGCGTCCTCGTCCATCGAAACCCAAGTGTCGGCGATGCGCGCGCGGCGGCGCAAGAAATTCAATTGGAACTGGGTTGTGGCACCGCTGATGTTGATCATCGGCGTGCTCATCGGTTTCTTGGGGCGGCCGCTTGTCTTGCCGGAAAAATCCACCGGCAATAGCGTGGTTGATCAATTGATTGCGCAGACCCGGCATTTCAAAGGCAATGCCAATGCGCCCGTCACCATCCTCGAGTTTAGCGATTTCCAGTGACCGTTTTGCGCGCGCTTTGCGACTGACGCGGGACGTCAGATTGATGAGGTGTACGTCAAAACCGGGATTGTGCGCTTTGGTTATCAACACATGGCATTTTTGGGGCCGGAATCGCAGTGGGCGGCGGAAGCCAGCGAATGCGCGGATGAACAAGGCAAGTTTTGGGAATATCACGATTTGTTGTTTGCGCGGCACGGCGGTGAAAATCAAGGGGCGTTTAGCAAAGAGAATCTGAAAAAATTTGCGGTCGAATTGAAATTGGATGCGGCGAAATTCAACGCTTGTCTGGATTCGGGCAAATACACCACATTGGTGCAAGAGCAGACCGATAATTTGCAATCGCTGGGTGTGTCAAGCACGCCAACATTCTTGGTCAACACGCGGGCGGTGAATGGGGCATTATCGTTTGAGCAGTTTAAACAAATTATCGAAGCTGAGCGGAGCAAGAAGAAATAACTGAGAAACCCGTTTTCGACGAGAAAACGGGTTTCTTTTCATTTATCGAATGATTTGATGAATCAGAGGTGGTGATGGGGGTGGTGTGTCGCTAAACTCGTACGCGGCGAGGAGACGTTCCTTTGCCGCGTTGAACTTGGCGCGATCGTTGGCGTACAAGGTTAACAACGGTTCGCCGCGTGCCCCGTGTTCACCAATCTTGCGTTTGAATACCACGCCAACCGCCAGATCAACCGCATCGCCCTTCTTGGCGCGTCCCCCTCCCAAATCAACCACGGTCAACCCCACCTCTTCGGCATTGATGCCAGCAAGGTATCCCTCGCGCGGTGCAAGCACCTCTTCAATGATTTGCGCGCGCGGCAGAATCGAATAATCGTCAATGACGCGCCGCGTGCCACCTTGCCCTTCGATCCATTCGCCAAATTTTTCCAGCGCGCGTCCGCTCTGCAACGCCGTTTGCAATTTAGCACGGGCGTCGCTTGTGGATGTGGCGGCGTGCGCCAGCAAAAGCAATTCGCTGGCAACGGTGTAACAGTGTTCAACAAAATCGGCGGGACCACGTCCTTTGAGTGTTTCAATCGCTTCGATCACTTCGACGGCGTTGCCAACGGCATTCCCCAAGGGTTGATTCATATCGCTGATGACCGCCGCCACTTGCCTGCCTACGCCGTGTCCGATCTGCACCATCAATTGCGCGAGTGCGCTGGCGTCGGCTTCGGTCTTCATAAACGCGCCGCGTCCCACTTTGACATCCAGCACGATAATGTGCGCGCCCGCCGCGATCTTTTTGCTCATAATCGAACTGGCGATGAGCGGAATGCAACTGACGGTGGCGGTTACATCGCGCAAGGCGTACAGTTTGCCATCCGCGGGCGCAAGGTCGTGCGTGGGTCCGCTGACCACGATGCCGTGTTGTTTCAATTGGGCGATGAATTCGGCTTTGGTTAGATCGGCGCGAAAGCCGGGAATGGATTCCAGTTTATCGAGGGTGCCGCCGGAAAAACCCAGCCCGCGCCCAGACATTTTGCCAATCGGCAAACCCAGCGCGGCGACGAGCGGTGCCACGACCATCGTCGTCTTGTCGCCCACGCCACCGCTCGAGTGTTTATCCAGCACGCGAGGGGCGACGCTGGAGAGATCAAGCACCTCGCCGGAATGCGCCATGGCGAGTGTGAGCGCGGTGGTTTCTTCGGCGCTCATTCCGCGCAGGTAAACTGCCATTGCCCACGCGGCGGCTTGATAATCTGGAATTTCGCCGCGCGTGAGACCTTGTATAAAAAAATTGATTTCGTCCGAACTGAGAGGGTGTCCATCTCGTTTCTTGGCAATGATGTCAACGGCTCGCATTCTTCTCCCCAAGTTTAAGGTTCAAGGTTAGAGGTTCAAGGTTTTGCCAACCCAACTCCTTACTCTCTACACCCTATACTCTACACTCAATACGCCCCGCGTCCAAACAAGACTGCTGGTACGGTGCGCAACAGAATCCAAATATCCATCCAAGGTGACCAATTCTCAACATAGTAAATGTCCAACATGGCTTGCTCGTCAAATGTTAGATCGCTCCGTCCACTGACCTGAGACAAACCGGTGATGCCTGGGGCAACGTCCAAGCGGCGCCGATGCCATTCTTTGTATTGCGTTACCTCGTTACGCATCGCCGGACGCGGACCGACTAAACTCATTTCGCCGCGCAAGACATTCCAAAGTTGGGGCAGTTCATCCAAACTGGTGCGCCGCAACCAACGTCCCACCCGCGTGCGGCGGGGATCGTTGCGGATTTTGAACTTGGGTCCAATGGCTTCATTCAAGCCATTCAACTTTTGTTGCTCTTCTTCCGCGCCCACGTACATCGAACGGAATTTGTAGGCCACAAAATCGCGTCCGCCCCGTCCCACACGCGCTTGCGCAAAGATGATTGGTCCCGGCGAATCGAGCCGGATGAACAGAGCAATGATCAGCATCACCGGGGCAAAGACAATTCCCAAAATGAGCGTGCCAAGCAGATCAATCATTCGCTTGATGAGGAAATCGAACAAACTCATTTTGGTTTCGCGAATCCCGATGAGTGGGATGCCGCCGACATCGTCAATCGCCACGCGACTGAGCGAGAGTTGAAAAAGATCGGGAACGATCTTGGCGATGATGCCGGCGCGTTGGCACAGATTCATAATCTGGATAATCTTGTCGCGCGCCGTCCACGGCAACGCGATGATGACTTCATCAATCGGTAATTCTTTGAGCAGCCGGGGCAAGTTTTCGGTACTGCCCAATGCTTTGAAACGTCCTAGATCGGTACTGCCGCGTTCAGGATGATCGTCCACAAAACCTTCCACTTGGTACGCCAGATCGGCGCGCGCGACAATGTTGCGCATCAGGGCGCGCCCCACTTCGCCAGCGCCCACAATCAACACATGATCCACACCGATGCCGCACTTGCGCAAGCGTGCCCAGATTTGCCGCGCGATACCGCGCTCCACACACAACAAGAGAATGATGAGCAATGCCGAGTACACGTACATCGAACGGGAGTACACCAGAGGACGCAGAAAGAAGGTAAATGCCATCACGATGAGAATGGCGGTGGTGCTTCCATTGAGGATGGTGTAAATCTCATCCAGATATGATTGACCACGCGTGAGAGCGTACAACCCTTCCAAGCGAAAGATGACGATGGACAGCAAGGTGAGTGCCCCGGCAAGCGGCAAGTACGCGCTGTACGGTTGATAGAAAAATCCTTCGCCTAACGGCGGCGTCAATTCCAGTTCATACCGAATGTACCACGCAATGGCAACCGCGATGTTGATGAGAATTGCATCAAGGATGATTTGAATGACTAGCCGTTTGCGGCTACGCAGAAACACGGACTGCTCCTTGTTTTGTTTCACTCAAGACCGTACGATACAAGGTCATTGTTTCTTGCCCGGCGTGTGCCCAAGAAAATCTTTGGGCTTGGCGTATCCCGCGCTCGATCATTTGTGCACGCAGATTCGGTTCGGTGAGGACGCGGACGATGGCATCGGCCAAGGCGGCAACGTCAGTGGGTTCGATTTGTAACGCGGCGTCGCCTGCCACTTCGGGTAAAGATGCCGCGTTCGAGGTAATCACCGGCACGCCACTCGCCATAGCATCCAAGGGGGGCAACCCAAAGCCCTCGTACAGTGATGGATAAACAAACAATTCGGCGGCGTGGTACCACAACGGCAATTCGTCTTGCGGAACATAACCGGCAAACCGCACCTCGTTGACCACGCCGGCTTGTTCGATTGCCGCGTCCACCTCGGCATACTTCCAACCGCGTGCACCGACCAACACAAGTTGATGAGGCAAGTGCGCGGCGTGCTTGGCGTGCGCAAATGCATGAATCAAACGCACCAAATTCTTGCGCGGCTCGATGGTGCCAACGTGCAAAATCATTTTTGCCGGCAAGTTGTACCGTGTGCGCAATTCGGCGATGGCGGGTTCATTGCGCGCGGGCATGAAAGCCGGGTCAACCCCACAATATATCACCACAACACGATCGGGTGATGCGCCAAAGAGTTCGATTAAATCATGCCGGGTGCTTGCCGAAATCGCAATAAGGCGACGCGCTTGCCGAATAGCGTGCCGCACCGCCCACGTCAAATAGATTCGATTGACGCGATGAAACGATTGTGGATAGCGCACAAAACTCAAGTCGTACACCGTAGCGAGCCAAGGAATCGAACTGGCGACCGGACCGGCAAAGGCAAGCGCGTGCAACAATTCGATTTTCTCACGTCGCAAAGCGATCGGTTGAACACACTGTTCCCAAAAGATTCGCACGCTGGGTTTATGCGTTGGCAAGCGCGATGACGCGATCGCCAGATGTTTGAACTGATCGCGCGCACGCGACTCGCTGAGGAACACGGTGTATGTGAGATCGGACGAAGGTGCTAGGTTTTGTAATAGGTGATAGATATACCAGTTGATCCCTGCACTGCGATAATTCCCAGACAGGTTGAGGAGATGGGCGTTGAGGCCAATGTGGTGAACGCTAGTTGTCACACTCTTATTATACCACACTGAAAAGGTGAGACAAACCAAAGGTCATTGACCGAGCATCTCGCCATACACCGCTACCGTTTCCTGCGCGATGCGCGCTTGCGTGAATCGTTCGAGGACGCGTTCGCGGCCCCGCTTGCCCAGTTCAAGCCGGATGGCAGGATGATCGCGTAACAAGGCGAGTTGTTCGTGCAGAACACTGATGTCGCCTTCGGGAAAGATGAGCCCAGCATCGCCAATGACGTTGGGAATCTCGCCGCAACTTGAGCCGATCACCGGAATCGCGCATGCCATCGCTTCAATCAGCACGCGACCGAATTGTTCCTTCCAATTGGGGCGGGTCAACGAAGGCAGCACAAGCACATCGAGTTGGTGATAGAACGCCGGCATCTTGGTCGAAGGGAGGGGGATGTGAAAATACACACGCGACGCAATGTGCAGTTGATGGGCGCGCGCCTCCAGATTGATTCGCTCGGGTCCGCTTCCCAACAAGTGTAATTCCCAATCGCCTTCCAAACGCGCCACCGCATCCAACAAAAGATCGCAGCCCTTTTCTTCGACGAGACGCCCCACAAAGCCAATGCGAAAGGTAGGGTAGCGATAAGGGGGTTGGTTGGTGGGCTGGAAAATATCTGGGTCAACTCCAAACTGCGGAATGATTCGAACGCGCCCCAGATATTTTTTAGCGTGCAGCACGGCTTTGGCTTGAGTGCTACCGGCTATTGCATAATCGGCGTGATGCAGAACGTACGCTTCCATCCATCCGAAGGGAGATGGATAGCGACGCAAAAGATTTTGCCATGTAAAGAAAAGGGTTTTGGCGCGCACTCGGCGTGCGGCACGCATCGCCAGAAAAGTTGCCAGATTGTACGGCTCTTCGTCAATATGCACAATGTCCGGACGAATCTCTTGGACGATGCGATCAAACGTGGGATAATAGTGCAGATGGAATTGTCCATTAAACCGCATCGGTTCGATGCGCAAAGTATAGCCGCGCGTGTACGCCCGCTCGAGTAAAAGAATGCCTCGCTCGTCGCGCCAAAAGGGCGGCACAACGACGGTGAGTTGAATCCCCGGGTGCTTGGCAATCTCTTCGAGTTTGGTTTGATATTGTCCAACGATACATGCCTTACTCAACATCACCACGCGCATAAATCTATTATACGTACTTTGATACTCAACGCAAAGAATTGTTGACACACCCCACTCGAAAGAGTAAAATGCTGGCACCTTGAACAATGTTTCCTCTACACTCATTCGCGCTTTGGAGCAATTCAATCGCGGTGAGTATTGGCATCAGCACGAGACTTTGGAAGCGATTTGGCGCGCCGAATCGAATGAATCGCTCCGCAATTTTTATAAAGGCATCTTGCAGATCGGTGTTGGTTTTTATCATTTGACGCGTCGCAATTACGTTGGCACGGTCAAGGTGTTGACGCGCGGCATCCATTATCTCCAACCTTATGCGCCGCGCTGTCTTGGTGTGGATGTCCAACAATTGATCGAGGAATCATCGCAGGTGTTGGAACAGGTCATGGCATTGGGCGCGGAACGGATTGGCGAGATGGATGTCACGCAATTACCTCGCGTGCATTACGATTCAGGATCGCGATGAAAGCAACGAAACTGGGTGCGTTCGGTGTGTGGCTGCTCGCCATGGTTGGCGCAATCGGGGTGGCATTTTGGCTCAACCTATCGCCGCGTGATGCATTCGCGTTGATTGGCGTGGTTGCCATTGTGGCGTTCTTTGGTGCGTTTCTCCCGGTGTGGCGTTTGCACTGAAATCGAAAACCATAACTTGGAGGTAGGATGGCATACGTGATCGCCGAACCTTGTCTCGGCGTCAAGGATCAATCGTGTGTCGCCGTGTGTCCGGTGGATTGCATTCACGGCACAGATAACGACGAGATGTTGTATATTCAACCGGACGAGTGCATTGATTGTGGTGCCTGTGCGCCCGAATGTCCAGTGAGCGCGATTTTTCCGATGGACCAAGTGCCGCCGCAATGGCAATCATATATTGCCAAGAATGCGGATTATTTCAAGAAAAAGTAGAAAACATCCGAGGTTCAAGTGAAGCCAATGAGACGCGCAGCGAGCGGCTTGATACTGCTATGGGTTCTCGCCGCGTGTGCAACTCCGATTGTGCCACCTACGCCAATCGCCAGCCCCACCCGCGCATTGATCCCCTTTGCTTCACCTTTGCCCAGCGCGATCCATATACCGACTCCCCTTTCACGCACCCAACCTTCTCCATCGCCTTCACCCAGCATTTCTCCCAAGCCGCCTGCTTCACCGCGTCCGCGCCAATTCGACGATGTTCCCGATCGCGCGTTGCTGGGGGTGCTATTTCCGGATTTCAAGTTCACGCCCGACGGCGATGCGTTTCGGGTGAACGATGATGCACGGTGGTCAATGTGGATCACTTCGGCAATCGAGGGGCAATTCACGCAAGAACAGTTGCCGGAACTCGCCGCGATTATCGCGAACGATGCGCCCACCCTGACCGACGAGCCAGCCAAAGGCGCTGCTCCCTTGGGTTCGTTCCTGGCGATTTTTCAACGCCGCGCCGGCAAACTAGACGTTGCCCAACGCGCCTTTCTCTTTCCGATTTTTCCACCGCAAGTGTATCAAGTTACGTTGGAAACCACGACTGATTTCGATCATGATGGGCGCGATGAATTGTTGCTTACCACCACCACGATGAGTTTTGGCATCTCGACCTCGGCGGCGTTCTTGTATCGTTGGGATGGCTCACGTTTTGTGGCAGTGTGGTCGGTGCCCATTGCCGAAGACAACACAAGCGCGTTGAACCAAAGCACATACTATAGCGTCGAAGCGCGCGTCGAGTTGGCTGATCTGGACGCCGATGGCGTGGAGGAGATCATCGTGGATCGGACGCGCATCGAGTACGCGCGCGATGCGAACGGTGCGGCAAACACCGATCAAGAACGGGATCGCCAGAGCGAGCGCGCGATTTATCGTTGGAATGGCATGGTGTTTACGCTTGTCCCATCGTTGAACGCAACGCCGACTCGTGCGCCGTAGCGGTTTGCATCGTTTGAATAGTACGGTTATAATAACGCCAATGGAACGCGGCAGAACCAATGTTCTGAGGAGAATGCGATGAATCGTCAACGACAATGGCTCGTGCAACGGCTGGAGCAAAGTGGAGCAGAATACCTGACCTATCTGTCGCAACTCTCCACGGACGAGTTGAATGCCAAGCCATCGCCGACCGATTGGAACATTCACCAGATTGCCGCGCATATGCGCGATACCGAACAATGGGCGTTTGTGGTGCGCGCGGAACGTCTCCTCAAAGAAACTCACCCCACCTTTGCCAATTTCGATCAAGAGGAATTTTGGCGCGCCCAGCCCTATGCGCCGGATGAACCTTTGAAGAAAATCATCGCCGATTTTCGAGCAATGCGTCGCAAGTTGGTACGTTTGCTGAAAAATGCGCCGGACAAGGCGTGGCGCAATTACGGCTTGCATTCAGCGTACGGCCGAGTCTCTTTGGATTGGGTGGCGATGCATTGTTATCATCATACCTTGGAACATATCGCGCAGATAGGATACGTGAGCGAAAAGGAATTGCTCAAAGAATTGAATCGCTGAGAGTCAGGGAGGGTGCAATGTCGCGCTTGAATTCCGCGGAACTGTTCATCGCGATTGTTTTTATTGTGTTGGGAGTGCTGTTGCTTGCCGGCAATTTGGGGTTACTCGTGTTCAATTGGAGTATGGTCTGGGCATTGATATTGATTTGTTTTGGCGGCTGGTTGGTGTGGCGAGCGTTCCAACCGACGCCGTTCCCCGCCGCCTATGTTAATGCCTCTCTCTACGGCTTTGGGGATTATCGTCCCGACCTCACCGGCAAAGAGATTCGCCGGGAAGTTTTTTCACATGGTTTTGGCGATTTCGATTTGGACTTGACTCGCGCGACCATTCCAGCCGGCCAGAATTCGGTTCACGCTTCGATGGGGTTGGGCGACCTTACAGTGATCGTCCCGCGCGATGTGGCGGTGCGTGTCAAGGCGAGCGCCGGCTTGGGCGATGTGCGCGTGTTTCAGGAACGCGCGGATGGGATTGTCCCGCATCTCGATTTTCAATCGCCCGACTATGCAACGGCGGAACGCAAATTGGCTCTGGAAGCCAGCGTGGGCTTGGGTGAAGTCAAAGTCGTGCGAGCGGGTTAGTTAAGCGTGATTTGGTTCAAGGGCATTGCTGGAAGAAGGATGATCTGTGTCTGAATCATTTGAACCCGAAACGATCACAATTGTCGAAGGTCCTACCCCGGACTTTAACATCGTCATCGAGCCGTGGTCCATGTCTATCTTGGAAGGCAAATCGGCGTATCTCACGGCGGCGTGCCAAGTGCGTTCGTTCAACGGTAAAAAGTTGATGGAACGTTGTCTGCGCGCGTGGAGTTCAGCGCGTCCAATTATGCTCGATTACAAACAATCGGATGGGTTGCGCCGCCAAGTCGAAATCATCAGCGCGCGGCTTGAAACAATTGACGGCGTGGACGTGTTGAACCTGTGGGTGCGCCAACCGGTGCGCTGGCTCATCCATACCAATGATCGCGACGATTGGATTCCGCTAGAGTAAACTATGACAAAGATTCGGGTTGGAGTAGTTGGGCTCAGTTGGGGTGAACTCCAGATCGAAGCGTTCAAACGTGCACACGATTACCAAGTCGTCGCGCTGTGCGATTCCGATCCGGCACGCCTGAATGAGGTGGCGCAACGCCAAAAAATTACGCAGACCTTTACCGATTATCACGACTTGGTTGCCCAGGATGATATTGATCTGGTCAGCATTGCCACACCGCCGAGCACGCATCATGCCATCACCCAATCTGCAATCAACGCTGGCAAACACGTCTTGGTGGAAAAGCCGCTTGCATTGAACACCGCCGAAGCGGGCATGTTGTTGCAAGCGGCCCAAGCCCAAGCCATTGCGCACGCCGTCAATTTGGAAATGCGTTTTCTGCCTGCGCTGGCTTATTGCAAAGAATTGATTGACGAAGATTACTTGGGTGAACTTTTGCGTGTGGATGTTACGATGGGCATCGAACAGCCGTGGGGCGTGCGGGGTAGTTGGGTGGCGGATGATGCCCAAGGCGGCGGTATCCTGATGGAACTCGGCGGACATTTCATTGACATCTTGCGTTGGTGGTTTGGTGAGGTGCGCGCGGTATTGGCGTCGCGGCGCACCCATTTTGCGACCCTCAAATTTCCGCAGGTGGACCCCACAAGCAAAAAGACGGTGCTGATCAAAAAATCGGTAACGAGCGACGATGCGTTTTGGAGTATCCTGCAATTTGAACACGGCGGTGAAGCCCTGCTCAATTTTGTCACCGGAACGCGGTACGATATGGGGTGGACCATCAGCGCGTACGGTTCGATGGGGTCGTTGATCATTCAAAGTGGACAATTGATGGGTATGCGGGAAGGGGACCGCGAGATCGCTGTGTTACCCATTCCCAAGCGACTAGAGTTGGGCGATAATCCCAAAGACCCCTTGATGTGGAGTATGACCCGGCTGGCGGAGCATCTCGCTTTGAAAATCAAACAGGCGCGAGACCTCAAACCCTTTCCCGATTTTCACGATGGCATTGCCGTCTCCCGCGTGATTGATGCTATTCGTCGCGCGTCGGAAACGCGAACGTGGATTCAACTCTAAACTCTAGCCCAACACTCTAACTCTACACTCAGTACTCTAACCCAGGAGGCACTATGGCTGATCGCAAAACCCAAAAACTGCTTGAAGGTCTGCAAAGCGATCTCGAGCGCGAAATCAAAGCGATGTTGCAATACACCTATCAAGCGGCGATGCTATTGGGCGTTGGATCGCTCAGCATCAGTCCTTATTTGCGCCAAGAAGCCAACGCCGAACTTGTCCACGTCGGTCTCTTGTGCGATCAGATTGTGGCGTTGGGCGGCACACCTAAACTCACCACACAGAAATTCAGCGAAGCCCGCGACCTCAAAGCGATGCTGGAAAACGATCTCGATCTGGAACGCGAATCCATTTTGGAATATCGCGAGCGCGTCAAGCAAGCCGAGTCGGCTGGCGAGATTGGACTCAAGGTTCGTTTGGAGTTACTCATCGCGGAAGAAACGGATCACGTGCGTCAACTAGAGCGCATCTTGCGCGGCTGGCAATAAAATCAAAAAAGGAGAATGCCTATGCCGCGTCGCGCGACTCGGATTGATGACGTACCCAACCGCGATGTGTTGGAAGACCTTTCGTTTGGGCTGACCAAAGCGGCCGTGCTCAAAGCCGCTATTGAACTCGAAGTATTCACGCGCCTCGCTGAAGGGCATCGCACGGTGCCGGCGATAGCGCGTTTGAGCGGGACCACCGAACGCGGGATGCGCATCCTGCTCGATGCGTTGGTGTTTATGGGCTTGCTCAGCAAATTCCACACGGAATACAAACTGGCGCCCACTGCCGAAGCGTTTTTGGTCAAAGGCAAACCCACCTACACCGGCGATGCACTGCTGGGCGATTTTGCGTGGGATGCGCGCGGGCAATTGAGCAAAGTGATTCGCACCGGCAAAATTCTTGCGCCGGTGGCGTATAGCGATGCCTACGAACCAATTTGGGCGGGCATCGCCGCCTCGTCTTTGGTGGATTGGCAAAAGCAAGCCGAAGCCGCCAATGCGTTGTGGGACAAACTGGGCATCACCACGGAGAACGCCAAAGGGTTGCGTGTGCTGGATGTGGGGGGTGGCGCCGGCATCGCCTCCTTTGCCTTGGCAAAGCGGCATCCGAGCATCCGCATCACCGCGATTGATCGCGCAATGGTGTTGCCATACACCAAACAAATTGCCGAAGCGATGGGCGTAACGTCGCAGGTTACAATGATGGTGGGCGATGCGCTGAATCTTGAACTCAAAGCCGGCGCGTTCGATCTCATTTTCTTTGGCAACCTCACCAACTATTTCAGCCCAGAGCAAAACGTTGGCGCCTTTCGCCGTGCGTACGAAGCTCTCACGCTCAATGGTCGCATTGTGATTCACGCGCCGATTGCGGATGAAGATCACAAAGGACCCGGCGAAGTGCCGATGGCAGGCATCGAAGTGTTGCTCTCTAGCCCCGACGGCGACATTTACACGTTTGCGGAATATCGTGGAATGCTCGAAGCCGTTGGCTTTTCCGAAGTTACCCAACACAAAGACGAATGGGGCTTGATCACCGCGCGCCGCATCGAGATGCCACCCACCAAAAACGAAAAATGAAATTGGTCGCCCTCTTGTTCGATCTCGGCGATGTGATCATGCGCGAAGAGACCGAGGTCAAGGATGCTGAACTCAATACTTTGCGCGCCGAACTGGTGGATGGCATGGCAGAGGTGCTACACACACTCAAAGCGCGCGGCTATAAACTGGGTCTCGTCGCCGATACGCGTCCCAAAACCGCGTGGAATGTTTTACATCAACACGGTTTGTACGATTTGTTTGACACCCTCGCGATTTCGGAAGAGGTTGGTTGCGAAAAACCGGACTCGCGCATCTTTCGCGCTGCGCTTGATGCGTTGAACATCGCGCCGCCGGATTACCCCTCCGTGGCGATGATCGGCAATAACCTTGCGCGCGATATTCGCGGGGCAAACAACCTAGGGTTGATTTCGATTTGGTTTCATTGGAACGAGCGCTACGCGCATGCCAACGATGGCTCTCAACCAAAGTACGAGGTGCGGAACGCAATTGAACTGATGCAGTTGATTGATCGAATTTCCAAAACGTAAAGATTCGGATTACGTTTTACGCTTTACTCTTTATTCCCAATGGACGCTAGCCGATTGCCGCAAGTTACCCAAGACCAAAACGCACTCAATCTCGCCGCGCGCTACGCGCCCATCGTCATGGCGGACGAGCGCGAACCTTTTTCGATTGTCGCCGTCGGCTACACGATTTTCGAGCGTGAGGATGCCTCGCTCTCGTTTCCCAAACGCCGCGTCGAATGGACGAGCGTGGGCTATCCCGCCGTGCGCGCCATCGAGTATGCGTTGTGGTGGGACTGGGACATTGGACATCTCTACGAACTCGAACACGTGTGGACGTTCGTTGACGCGGACGGCGCGGTCGTTGCGGTGGAAGCCAGTTGGCACGGGATGTACGGGCAAATCGAAATCAACGGTAAACCGCCATTGGAAGGCACGCATCCCATCGTGCTCGCGCAACCCGGCAAGCACGCGATGGCGGCAACCATCGAGCCGTTCAACGAGATTCGGGAATGGGCAGAGCAAGAAGCAGGACCCGATGCTGGCAAGGACGGCGTACTCGACAATGGTTTGTTTCGCGGCAAGCTGCCCAAGACGCCGGACAACGATGCCAAAGTAAAAGCGTATCTCAAGCCGTTGGCGTTCACACCATCATGGCAATTCACCAAACGTTTTGAAATCACACGCGAGATGCTCGTGCCATGGCAAACGTTGGCAGAATGGATTCCGGCGCGTGTGGCGTGGTGGCTCGAAAGAATTTAAGATTTTAGATTTTTGCTCTTGTATGTCTGCCGCTCTTGTGGTATGATAAGTGTGGTTTGAAGAGAAAGGTGATTGATATGTCTGATCAACAGACAGCCCAGGTCAGCATGGCAGACTATCAGGCGCTGGTCAAACGGGTGGAAGAATTGGAAAGAATTGTTCACGGTCAACGCGCGCCAATGGAAACCGCACCCAAGTCGAGTGTAGCCGATATTCGCGCATTTATTGAGGAGCTCCAAAGCAAATATGCCCAGTATCCCTCTTTCACCGAAACCCTCCGCGCGGAACGCCGTCACGAGTTTGAGCGAGAAGAAACCCGTCTACGTACTCGACAGTTACGCCATACTCGCCCTTCTGCAAAACGAAAAGGGAAAAACACGCGTCACCGAACTCGTCGTGCAAGCACAAAACGATAAGGTGACCTTGTATCTCAGCTTGATCAACTGGGGTGAAATTCTCTATGCAGTCGAGCGAAGGCAAGGTGTGCCGGTTGCCCACCAAGTTATGCAGGACATTGATCAGATGCCGATTGTGCTCGCGGAGGTGAATCGTGCGCGTGTCCAAGCGGCGGCGCATATCAAGAGCCAGTTCGTCGTGTCGTACGCGGATGCGTTTGCTATCGCGCTTGCCCAAGAGCTTGGTGCAACGCTCGTCTCGGGTGACCCCGAAATCAAATCGGTCAAACACTTGATCCCGGTGCTGTGGCTAGATGCCTAAATCAATGCCGCTATTCCTTACACGAGTAGCGGATTTTTTTCAACTCGCGCCCCAAATAGATTCCGGCGCGTGGTGGCTCACGTAAATTAAGATCTCACCTTACGCGATTTTACCACAGAGCACACAGAGAACGCAGAGAAAAACATAGAAACCTCGGTGAACTCTGTGATCTCTGTGGTGAACAAATCATTGACCGCGTAACATCAGTCAAGATCTCAGATTTCGGATTTCAGATTTTAGAATCGTAAATCATAAATCATAAATCTGAAATCATAAATGGTTTCCCGTGCCTCTCCTTGATCTGGAACTGTATCGCAAAGAAGTGATGGTCTCGAGCCAGCCGCTCATCCGCTTGAGCGTGATTGATGCCGGGCGTTCCCCAGCCGAACGCACGCTCTTGTTCATTCACGGCTTTGGCGGCTATGCGATGCAGTGGGAACAGCAACTGGTCGCGTTCGCCGACAAGCACCGGGTCGTTGCGCCGGATTTGCGCGGACACGGTTTATCCGATTGCCCCAATGCCGGTTATGCGATGGATGATCTGGTGCGCGATCTGGAACGCTTGGTGGACGCGTTGCATTTTCCACCCAAATTCATCGTGCTGGGTCATTCGTTTGGCGGCGCGATTGCCACGTCGTATGCGATTCAACATTCTGACCGCGTTGAACGACTGGTGCTCGTGAGCACCTCGGTTGATTTCATCCTCAGCCCCTTGCTGCGCCTTGCCTTTCAATTGCCGGTTTCGCTTGCCGAACCCATTCGCGCCAGATTCCCTCGCGCGCTCGCTGCGCCGGCATTTGTCCTCAAAGCCCTCTTTCATCAAGCCTTGTCCAAGTGGAACGGGCACGCTTATTTTCCGCGGCTCAAGACTCCCACGCTCGTGGTCGTTGGTCATCGCGATATTGTATTCAGGCAATCGGCGTACGATGCGGTGCCGGATTTGATTCCCGGGGCGCAACTCGCCAAGATTCCGGTTTCGGCGCATCTGGTTATGCTGGAACGCCCGGACGCCGTGAATCGTGCGATTCATCGTTTTATTGGCACCGCGCCGGTTTCGTGGCGCGAGGGACGCGAAAATGAAAAAGCCAACTTGATCAAACAGCGCCCGTGGTTGCGGCACTACGAAGCCGATGTGCCGTACACGCTGGCGTATCCTTCGCAACCCCTGTTTCGATTTTTGGACACCTCGGCGCGCCGGTATCCGCGCACCCGCGCGCTCATTTTCTACGATCACACACTCACGTACCGTGAATTGAACGATGCGGTGAATCGCTTGGCGAATGCGCTGATTCAACTCGGCGTGAAAAAAGGCGACCGCGTGGCGTTGCTCTTGCCCAACTCGCCGCAAATGGTGATGGCATACTATGCCGCGCTCAAAGCCGGTGCCGTGGTGGTCAGTCTCAATCCCTTGTTCAGCGCAGACGAACTCGCGCATCAACTCAACGATTCGGGCGCGGAAACGATCATTGCACTCAGCGTGTTTTACCCTCTCGTCAAAATTGTGCGCGCGGGCACACCACTCAAGCGCGTGATTGTGACCAACATCAAAGAATATTTTTCGCCGTTGCGCCGCGCCATCTTTTCGGTTGTGCGCGAAGGGCGCGAAGGGCACCGCGTCAATGTGCGCGGCGAACATGAGGTGTACGCGTTTCAAGAGTTGCTCGCGCGCGCCTCCGCCGACGCGCCGAACATCGAAGTAACGCCGGACGATCTGGCGTTGATCCAGTACTCGACCGGCACCACCGATGTCCCAAAAGGCGTGATGCTCACGCATGCCAACATCGTCGCGAACACGACCCAAGTGCGCCATTGGCTCACCGACATTGACGAAGGCGAAGAACGCATTCTTGCCGTGTTGCCCTTCTCGCATTCGTACGGGATGACGACGGCGATGAACTTGGGCGTCGCGATTGCCGGTACGCTCATTCTCCTCCCCACCTTTTCCACGCGCGAAGTATTGAACGTCATCAAGCAATATCGTCCCACGATGTTCCCGGGGGTGCCCACGATGTATGTTGCCGTGAACAATTATCCCGGCGTGCGCCGCTTTGGGTTGAAATCTATTCGGGCGTGTGTGAGCGGCGCGGCACCCTTGCCGGTCGAAGTGCAAGAGGAATTTGAAAAACTGACGCGCGGCAAACTCGTCGAGGGGTACGGTTTGACCGAAGCCAGCCCCGTCACCCACGCCAACCCGATTTACGGTCAGCGCAAAACCGGTTCCATCGGCATTCCGTTGCCGGACACGGATGCCAAAATTGTGGATCTGCACACCGGGCAAGATGTCCCGGCGGGAACGATTGGCGAGTTGGTGGTGCGCGGTCCGCAAGTGATGCGCGGATACTGGAATCATCCGCACGAAACCAATCAAGTGCTCCGCGAGGGCTGGCTCTTTACCGGCGATATTGCCCGGATGGACGAGGACGGATACTTTCAAATCATTGATCGCAAAAAGGATATGATTCTTGCCGGCGATTTCAACGTCTATCCGCGCGACATTGAAGAAGTGTTGTACGAAAATCCCAAAGTCTTGGAAGTGGCAGTGGCGGGCGTGCCGCCGGACGGCGGCGATCAAATTGTCAAAGCGTACGTGGTGCTGCGCAAAGGCGAGATGGCGACGCCGGAAGAATTTATCGAGTTTTGCCGGCAACGGTTGGCGGACTATGCCGTGCCGCACCTGATCGAGTTCCGCGATCAGTTACCCAAGACGTTTGTGGGCAAAGTGTTCAAGCGAAAATTGGAGGAGAAAAATCAGTAGGTGGTTGGCAGTAGGCAGCAGACCATTGGGTTGCCTTCTGCCTACTGCTTTCTGCCCGCTGCCTACAATGCCGTTACTCGCACTCATCATCGTGCTCATCGCTGCCTTGTTGCACGCGATTTCAAATTTGTTTTTCAAAAGCGGGCGCAACTCGTCCGCGTTTTTGTGGTGGGCAATCACAATTGGCGCGCTGTGGTACGGCGTTCTGGTTGCCGTGCAATCGTCTTTGGCGATGCGGCAAGAGGCGTGGCTCATCATCATTCCTAGCATCGTCGTGGAGATTGCCTACGCACGCTTGATCACGCTGGGCTATGAGAATGGCGATCTCTCCCAGGTGTATCCGATTGCGCGCGGGACGCCGCCGCTCTTGATCGCCCTCTTTGGCGCGATTTTTATCGGCGAACGGTTGCCGTTCTTGGGTTACGTTGGCATCGTTGTGTTGGTGATCGGCATTTACCTCGCCAGTGTCCCCTCGTTCAACGATGTGTTCAAACCGTTGCGCGCGATCACCCATCGTCCCACGCAAATTGCGTTCCTCGCCGCGTTGTGCGTAACCGCCTACACCTTGCTCGACAAAGTGGGGATGCAGTACGCCTCGCCGCTCGTTTACAATTGGTGGATGTACACCGGCATCGCCATCGGTTACGCGCCAATCGCATGGTCGCACGGGCATCGTGCCGCAACGCTGATCGAATGGCGGACAAATTGGCGGCGCATCGTCCTGGGGAGTTTTGCCACGATTGGGAGTTATCTGGCGGCGCTCATCGGTTTGCAAATGACGGCGGCGAGTTACGTGGGTTCGGTGCGCGCCTCGAGTGTGGTGATCGGCGCGTTGTTGGGTTGGCTCTTGCTCAAGGAACCGTTTGGCGCGGCGCGCGTCTTTGCCGCGGCGTTGATGGTGGTGGGGTTGTTGCTGATTGCGCTGGCGTGAGTGCAGGAGGCAGGAGACGGGGGGCGGGAGGCGGTGCGCGGTAGGCAGGAGGCGGGAGGCGGTGTCATTTCGAGCGGAGCGAGAAATCTCGTTTTCCCGTGACAAGGAGATTTCTCGTCGCGAAAAACGCTTCTCGAAATGACAAGTGGAAAGCGCGCGCGGGAGGATGACAATGGACAAGCGCGCCGTGGAACAAACGCGCGCATCAACAGACCTGTCGGGTTTCCAAAACCCGACAGGTCTCCGCACCCTACCAACAGACCTGTGAGGTTTCCAAAACCTCACAGGTCTTCACTGCATCCCAACGACGCGCGATTCCCGCACACATCAAAAGACCTGTCGGGTTTCCAAAAACCCGACAGGTCTTGTCCGTTCATTTCGATTTCGTCCGTTGTACTCCCTCCAAATTCCCGCGCACGATTTTGATGTGGGGATGATCGGGCGGCAGGAATTGCAACAGGATTTTCAGTGCGCGCTCGAAGCACGCTTGGGCGCGCGGCAG
>JBBITT010000047.1:0-22411 GCA_037440625.1 Chloroflexota bacterium | reverse complement strand
GAAAAAAACAAAATGAAACTCGGCGTTCTCTGCGCCTCTGCGGTGAGTAGTTACACCTTAGCAGGCTAACCCAGCCGACGCAAGGTCGGCTTCGCGTAGTTGTTGCTGCGGTTTCCAACCGCCCGACTCCCCCAACCTTTGGATGCGCCCCAGAATCACCGTTGCAGACGAAAGTTGTGCTGTGAAGCCATGAAGGTGTCAAAACCAATTGCGCAGAATCAAGGCAAAGAGCGCAGACATAATTGCCGAGACCGGAATGGTGGTGAACCATGCCATCAGAATCTGGATCCCCACATCCCAATGCACTTTGGACACGCGCTCTGCTGCACCCACCCCCATCACTGCCGAACTCACTACCTGAGTCGTGCTCACGGGTCCACCTAAAAACGCCGCGGTCAAAATCACGCTGGCTGAACTGATCTGCGCGGTAAAACCATGCACCGGGCGAATCTTGAAAAACTTGCCGCCAATCGTTCGAATTAATCGCCAGCCACCGATCCACGTCCCCCAGGCAATCGCCGTGGCACTAATGGCGACCACCCAGAGCGGGACATGAAATTCGGGAATCACCTTGCCGCTCACTAAACCCAGTGTAATAATGCCCATCGTCTTTTGCGCGTCATTTGTCCCATGCGATAATGCCAACGCAATCGCTGTAATCCATTGACCCTTTTTGAAAAACGCATTGATGCTGGGCGGAAAGGGCCGCGCGAGAAATAGCGTCACCTTCATCACCATAAATCCAATCACCAATCCGATCAACGGCGAAGTCGTCAAGGCAACGATCACTTTCCACAAACCAGATAGTTTGACATCTCCCCAACCATTCTCTACCACAGCCGCGCCGATTAGACCGCCTACCAAAGCGTGGGATGAACTCGATGGAATCCCTAGCCACCACGTAATCAGATTCCAAATAATCGCCGCTAGGAGTGCAGCCATGGTTACCGACAATCGAATCTCGGTATCTGCCAACACTTCGTGCCCAATCGTCGTGGCAACCGCGACCCCAAACAGAAATGGACCGGTAAATTCTGCCATAGCGACCAACGTGAGTGCTTGGCGTCCCCCTAGGGCACGCGAGGCAATCATTGTGGCAACAATGTTTGAACTGTCGTGAAAGCCATTGAGAAAATCGAAAAATAATGCTAGAACGATAAGAAGAATGACCGGGATTGGAAAGTCAATCATAAAGGCAACTCCGATGCCGGTGAATAATAAAAAACCCGTCCCACGCTATTGGAGACGGGCATCCACCCCTATTGCTATCGTGTGCAATAGCCACAGCGCCATCTATCTCGATTATATCAAGATCACCTGTGATGTCAAAATCTCTACCTAAACTCTTGGCGATGCACCGTAACCTGCTCCAGCCGATCCAACAGCACGTTTACACCAATCCCCGGCTGAGTGGGCACCGTCATCATTCCTTGCGCGTCAACCGTAAATTCCGGCTCAACAATGTCTTGTACCCAATAGCGCTTGCTTGCCGATATATCGCCCGGCAACACAAAGTTGGGCAACGATGCCAATGCCACATTCCCCGCCCGACCAATCCCCGACTCGAGCATGCCACCGTGCCACACCGGAATTTGATGCTCCGCACACAAATCATGAATTTTTTTCGATTCGACGAAACCGCCCACACGCCCCGGCTTGATATTGATGTTGCGACAACTTTTTAATTCGATTGCCGCGCGTGCATCAGCCGCGTTGTGAATACTTTCGTCCAAACAGATCGGGGTCTTGAGTTGCGCTTGTAGTTTGGAATGCTGATAAATATCATCATAACTCAACGGTTGCTCGATCAACAACAAATTGAACGCGTCGAGCGCGCGGAGCGTATCCACATCGTCTAGCGTGTACGCCGAATTAGCATCCACTTGCATCAGTAGGTCAGGAAACGCTTGGCGCGCCGCTGCCACAAATGCCACATCGCGCCCGGGCGCAATTTTGATTTTAATTCTGCCGTAGCCTTCTCTTAGGTAACCTTCGATTCGCTTGGCCAACTCTGCCGGCGACGATTGGATACCAATACTCACGCCCACCGCGATTTTTTCGCGCGTGCCGCCAAGCATCTTGGACAACGAAACACCCCGCGCTTTGGCAAACCAATCCCACAGCGCAAATTCCAAGCCGGCTTTTGCCATCTTGTGCCCGCGCACTCGCGCGCCGCGTTGAATGACCTCTTCGATGCTCGTAATGTCTTGCCCCACCACGTTCGGAATCAAATAGTCACGCAGGATATGCCACGCGGTCTGTACAGTCTCGTACGAATAAAATGGCGCGGCATCTGCCGGACTCTCACCCCAGCCGGTCAGCCCTTCGGCGTCCACGCGCACGATGAGATGTTCGATGTCGCTTTCGACGCCAAACGACGTTTCAAAGGGTGCGACGAGATGCATCTTGATATGTCGGAGTTCGATACGTTCGATTTTCATAATCAAGCCCCAAACTTGGTCAAACGTTGTGCGTTGGCCAATGCCATAGGCATCAAATCCTTCGCTGGCAAGCGACCGAGTGAACCACGTGCACAAGCACGTTCGCTATACTCGGCGATGCCATCCGCGCGCGCAAATTTAGAATACAACATCACCGGGACTGGATGCCACGAATGCGATTTGAGTAACGCCGGCGTTGAGTGATCGCCGCCCACGATAATCACGTCCGGTTTCAGCGCAAGCAAACGCGGCAGTTGCGCATCCACCT
This sequence comes from Chloroflexota bacterium, assembly GCA_037440625.1. Lineage (GTDB taxonomy): Bacteria > Chloroflexota > Anaerolineae > UBA4142 > UBA4142 > DAOTXS01. The sequence continues at coordinate 19,702 of JBBITT010000047.1, read as the reverse complement.
CTTCAATAACGTGAACCTTACCGTCGAAATTTCCATCTTCGCCGTACGAATCGGTCTTTTTCACATGCAGATAAAAGAAATCGAAATCGTTCCAATGTTTTTCGAGCGCGGCAAACTCATCCGCAATTGTTTCGCCTTCAACCGGGATCGTTTGCATTCCCAAAAGTTTTCCCAAGCCACGATACATCGGATAAACGGCGATGGCGGCGGCGCGCAAGCCAAACGCCTCTTGATAACTGAGCCAGTTTGGTTTTTTCGCAAAGCCACGCAAGAGAATCATATTTGCCGGAGGTTGAGCGGCGAGGAGTTGGCGTGCTTGTTTGATAAACTGATTTGCCACTCTGGCACTCTTTACCGATTTTTTGTCGAGTGCCTTGACCGGCAATGCTGGCACACCTAGGCGTTGTGGATCAGTTTCGGTCAATGCATCGCCCAGCCCTTTGCCGCGCAACACCAACACAAAACGATGTTCCTTCACTGTCTCGACAAAAATTTGCACGCCGGGAATTTTGATCGTACGGAGCAGTTTAACCAACTCGATATTCGTTGAGGTGGCGATGCGGCCCGCCCGCCGATCGGTGAGGTTGCCATCGGCATCAATCGTCGCAAAGTTGCCGCGCGCCGCGACATCATTGGGTCCCAGATCAAAATCAATACCGAGTGCTTCCAACACCCCGCGACCAATTTCGTACTGCAACGGATCGTAACCAAAAATTCCCAGATGTCCGGGCCCGCTTCCCGGTGTAATGCCGGGGGCAACCGGATCGGCGAGACCTAACGCCGATTGCGCGGCAAGCGCATCGAGATTCGGTTTGTGCGCCGATTCAAGTTCCGTCTGGCCACCCGGCTCTATCGGCAAGCCACCCAAACCATCCATCACCAGCATCACAATCTTGGTTTGCGCGGGTACCAATAAATGGCGCAACGATTCTAGTTTCATCGAAGTGCCTCCTGGATTTGCAAGCAGTGAAAAAACTTGAATCACATCTTAGCACCGGGACTGCGAGATGTCAAAAGTACACTTTTCTTTTCGATGGATTTGACTTATAATAACCAAAGAATCGGAGGATGTCTATGAATGCGCAACGCCCCCTACGCTCGACGATTTTCTTGCTCGTAATCCTTTCCTTGTTTTTCCTCGCTCTCCCCGCCGATGCACAGAGCAAAAGTGTGACCGTTACCCGCCGCGATTACGATGTAACGATTCAGGTCAATGGCGATGTGCGCATCACCGAAACCTGGGAAGCGCGATTTTCCGGCGGACCGTTCACCTTTGCCTTTCGTGGCATCGCGTTGAACCAAGTGGACGCCATTGATAGTTTTGCCGTCTCGGAAAATGGCAAGCCGTATCAAGCCAGTGCCTCCCAAGCCGCCAACACGTTTACCACATATCGAGAAAGCGGCCAACAATTTGTCAAATGGTTTTTCCCACCCACCACGAATCAAACCCGCACGTTTGCGATTCAATATACCTTGCATGGGGCGTTGCGCATTTACGATGGGGGGGATCAGTTCTGGTGGAAAATCATTGAAGGAGATCGCGGCTATCCGATTGAGCGATCAACGATCACGGTGAATCTGCCGGCAACTTTTCCCACCGATCAGTTAAAAGCAGCGGTAACCACCGGGAGTGGTAGCGCAACGATTCGTGATGGCAAGACGATGGTCTTTACCAGTTCGAGTCTGGGCGAAAGCGGCGAACTGGAAATTCGCGTTCAATTTCCGCACGGCGTTGTAACGGCTTCTGCACCCGGCTGGCAAGCCGCCGCCGATGCCGAAGCGGCAGCCAGAGCCGAAGCAGAAAAATATAAACCGATTCTCAATCTGGGTTTTCTTTTTATCGGACTAGTGTTGCTGTTGCTGGGTCCCCTGGGACTCTATTTGCTCTGGTATCTGCAAGGACGTGATCCCTCCACGCCGATGATCGCACAAACGAGCGTGCCCCCAAGCAACCTGCCGCCTGGCGTGATGGGCACCCTGATTGACGAACGCGCCGATATGAAGGACATTATCGCTTCAATCGTGGATTTGGCGCGCCGTGGCGTGATCAAAATAACCGAAAAAGCAGAGCCGGGTTTTCTTGGCATTGGCACGAATCGCGATTTTGTGTTTGAGCTCGTCGGTGATACAAAAAGACTGCGTAAGTACGAAAAGACCCTTATCGAAAAAGTATTTGGCGGTGGCACCCAGCGCGAATTATCGGATTTAAAAGAAAAATTTTACACGGCGATTCCAACGCTTCAATCGCAAATGTACGAAGAGGTCACCAAAGACGGATATTTCCCGGCAAACCCCAACGCCACGCGATTAAAATATGCCGGCTTGGGCATCGCCGCGCTTGTCATCTTTGGCGGCATTGGCTTTTGCCTCTTTGGTGCGCTAGTGGAGTACGCTGAACTAGCCATTTGCCCGGCGATTTCGTTGATCGCCACCGCAATCGGCTTGATTACGCTCAGTCCATTTATGCCACGTCGCACCCTTAAAGGTGCAACCGAACGGCAAAAATGGATCGCCTTCAAACGCTACCTAGAGAGCATCGAAAAGTTTGCCAAACTCGACCAAGCCAAAGAATTGTTTGACAAGTACTTGCCATATGCGATTGCGTTTGGTTTGGAAAAATCGTGGGTGCAAAAGTTTGCTGCCGTAGGCACCCCTGCCCCGGTCTGGTATGATACCTACACACCTAGACGATTCGGCGATACCCGTACAAGTCGTCGTCAAGATTGGGATGCTGGGATGGGGAGTAGCGGCGGTGGCGTTTCCGGTGGCGGGCAAATGCCCTCGCTCGATAGTATGGCAAGCGGCTCATTTCGTGGACTCGATTCGATGAGCGAAGGATTTTTCTCGATGCTCAACTCTACCGCATCGGTATTCAGCAGCGCCCCCTCTAGTTCTGGCGGCGGTGGCGGTGGCTGGAGCGGTGGCGGAGGAGGCGGCGGCGGAGGTGGTGGCGGCGGCTCTTCCGGGTTTGGATAGAATCGAATGAAACATTCATTGGAGGTCATATGACAACCGGTCGCATCGTGGGAATCATTTTGATGATCGCAGGGCTAGCTATTTGCGGGATCGTTTCGCTGTTTCTGGGCTTGGGCGCAACAGGGTCTGGACCCTCGCCGCTTTCGCCGGCCGGCGCGGTGTTGGGAATCGCACTATTTGGCGTTGTGCCATTGTTGATCCTCGGTGGCATTGGTGTGTTCATGTTCATCAAAGGTGGACAGGAAGCCGTCGAGATGGCAGACGTGCGCAAGAAGGAACGCTTACTGGGAATGATTCAAGCCGCCGGGAAAATTTCGCTGGGCAGCGCCGCGATCGAACTCAAAATGACGCGCGATCAAGTAAAGAATGCAATTCTTGAATTGGTGAATCAAGGATTGTTCACCGGCTATATCAATTGGAACGAAGGAATCTTTTATTCCAAAGATGTTTCGCAGATGCAGACGACCAAATGTCCCAACTGCGGCGGTGAACGTGCGGCGGTGGGTAAAGGAATCGTCAAATGCGAGTACTGCGGCGTGGAATTGTATCTGCCGCAGAGTTAGCGCCGAGCGACTGGGCGCCCAGTCGGACAGGAGCAAACCGAATGGATATTATTCAACAGCGCATCCTTGAGATTGCCTTGCAATTGCCGGGCTATTTGGGCTACGAAGCCAAAGAGCGGCGGCGCGATATGGACAAGTACACGCGCGGCACCCTCGCCAACAAGTACGAAGAACTCCACACCGCGCTCGCCCGCGTGCGCGCCAAAGCCCCGCTGGAACAAGCCGTTGATTTGGAGAATCTCGACCAAAAATTATTGCGGCTCATCGCTCGCTTTGAAACTGCTCCACGCGGCTACGCCGGCTGGTTCGATGCCGCCCAAATCATTGAAGAGGATTTGGATGCGTTGACGCAATTCGATGCTGCGTTGGCGAACGGAGTGGCTCAACTCAAAGCGGCGATTGAACGCGTGGCAATCGCGGTGAAATCGAAACAAGGGTTTGATGATGCCATCAGCGCGTGCGCCGAATTGCTGGACAACTTGAATGCGCGCTTTGACGAACGCGAACAATTCCTAGCGACCGGGAAAAAACCGGTACTGAGCATTCTCCCCACGCCGCGCATCGAATCCCCCCTCGGTGCACTCGAAGCAAAAAAATCGCCACCCGCTGAATTGCTAACGCTTGCTAACTTGAAATTAAACGACGCCATCGAATATGCCGGAACCGATTTCCTCGTTGCCGGGAAAATCACGTACACCATTGCCGCCGGCTCATTCTGGGCATTCCTGCTCCAGGATGGCAATCAGAAACTTTGGTTGCGCGTGGGACCCGGCCACGAAATCGCCGCTTGCAAACAAATTCAATTTACAGTATCATCGGCTTTGCCTGAAACACTTGAATATAACAGCCAGACGTTGACGCGCCACACAAGCGGACAAGCCCAAGTCAGTGTGGAAGGCGCAGGCGGCGTCAAACGCGGCACAGTCGAGTACGCGCGCTATGGCGCAGACTCGGGCGCGCGATTGTGGATTGAAAATTTCGGCGCAGACACGCGCGCGATGTTTGGACACACGCTCGATATAACCGAAGTCAAGATTTATCGTAGATGAAATGAGACTACCATTTCCCAAGGAGGAACAATGGGTATCCTAGATCGAATGAGCCAGATTTTGCGCGCCAACCTCAACGACTTGTTGAATCGCGCCGAAGACCCGGAAAAGATGTTGAATCAAATCCTGCGCGATATGGAAGAGGCGATTAAACAAGGTCAGTCCCAAGTCGCCGAACAAATCGCGCAAGAAAAATTGATTCAAGCCGATTTGGACGAAGCCAAGCGCGATGCTGCCGAATGGAGCAAAAAGGCCGAACTCGCCGTCGCCAAAGATCGCGATGATTTGGCGCGCGAAGCCTTGCGCCGCGTGAATGATTACAATCAACAAATCGAGATTTACCAAAAGCAACTCGATGTACAACGTGCCGCCGTGCAAAAACTCAAAGCCGATCTCGAAGCGTTGCAATCGAAATACGAAGACGCGCGCCGCAACAAGGAAATGCTGATCACCCGCGCCAAGCGTGCCGCCGCGCAAAAACAGATTTCAACCGCCTCGGCAAAAATTTCATCCGTAGATTATTCGTCCGAACTATCGCGGATGGAACGTCGCATTCAAGAAGAAGAGGCGCGCGTTGCCGCCGCTGACGAAATCAAAGCCACATCGGTGGACGAGCAATTCAAACAATTGGGCGAGGACGATTCAGTAGATCAACAACTCGCAGAACTGAAAAAGAAATTGGGCAAGTAAGATTCAACGTTCAAGGGGCATCGTCAAGCACCTTGAAACTTAGGAGATTTGAAATGCCACGAATCATTGATGTTGTCGAGTTTCTTGACAATACCGGCAATGAAATCGTTCACCGTGAGCCGCCCGATGGTCCCGGCGATTTTCGGCTTGGCTCGCAAGTGATTGTGCGCGAAAGTCAGAACGCCGTCTTCTTCCGCGATGGTAAAGCGCTCGATGTATTTGGACCCGGTCGCCACACCATCACCACCGCCAACATTCCAATCCTCGCCAGCATCATCGGTTTGGCGACGAGCGGCAGATCGCCCTTCCCCGCCGAAGTCGTCTTTGTCAATATGAAAGAGTTCCTCAATCAAAAATGGGGCACGCCCGAACCCATCGCCTTTCGTGACCCTGATCTCGGCATGGTCCGCTTGCGTGGATTTGGCACATACGCATTTCAGGTCAAGGATGTGTCGCTGTTCGTCAACGGCATCGTAGGTCAGCAAGGGATTTACACGACCGACGGCATCGAAAGTTTCTTGCGCAGTATGATCATCACCAAGTTGACCGACTTGCTGGGCGAACAACGCAAATCCATTTTGGATTTGCCCAGTCTCTACAGCGAAATTGGCGCGGGGACCAAAGCGCAACTCACCGATGATTTTGCACGCGTGGGACTCACGCTCAAAGCACTCTACGTCAATGCGATCACGCCGACCGAAGAGACCGCCAAGGCGATTGATGAACGCGCGGCGATGGGCGCCATCGGCGATATGGACAAGTACCTGAAATTCAAAGCTGCACGCGCCATGGGTGATGCCGCTCTGAACGAAAGCGGCGCGGGCGCCGGCGCAATGCAAATGGGCGTGGGGCTAGGCGCGGGGGCGGGGCTCGGGGCAGGACTTGCCGGGATGATGTCGCAAGCGATGCAATCGGCGCAACAAGCCGGCAAAGCCGGTGCGCCGACCATCATTTGCCCTTCGTGCAATACCTCCAACCCAGCCGGCGCACGGTTCTGCAACAACTGTGGCACCAAACTCACGGCGAGCAGTATCAAGTGTCCAACATGTGGCACCGAAAATCCGCCGGGGGCAAAATTCTGCAGCAACGACGGAACCAAGTTGAGTTAAATACGACAATGACAAAACGCACGCTTGTGATTGCCTGTGGCAACAGGTAACACAAGCGTGCGGTCTTATGAGCGCAAGTAGCCCAAACGTGTGGCTTCCAGCACTCAGGTTCAACGTGCTTGCATTTCGCTAGACACGTTGGCGGAATTGAGCGGCAGTGTTTTTCCCGGCAATAACAAAACCTCGCGCGCTTGCATCTGACACAAGCGTGCGAGGTTTATTTACAAGACGCTTTCCCTATCACTCCTCTACAATCAGATGACACTTGGGTATCGGCAAACGCAACCACACCTTGTCACCCGGCGTGTATCGCTTATCCGTACTCGCTTGCACGCGCAAAACCAAGCCATCCAGAATATGCACCCGATAATCAACAATATTCCCCAGATACGTCGCTTGCTTGACTAGACCACTCAGCACATTCTGCCCGGCTTGCTCGTCCACAAATTCAATGTCGTATGGTCGAATGTGGAAAAGAATAGGTTGACCTTTGGTCAAGCCCTCAACCACTGGCGCACTGAGCATCGTATTCGCGGCAGAGACATGCGCTAACGTTGCATCAAACGATTCTACCTTTGCCGGGATAAAATCACTCAAGCCGATAAAGTCCGCGACAAAGCGCGAACGCGGGCGTTCGTAAATCTCTTCCGGCGTGCCGAGTTGCACCAACTTACCTTGATTGATGATCGCGATGAGATCAGACATGACGAGCGCTTCCTCTTGCGCGTGGGTAACGTAAATCGCCGTGATGCCCAAACGCTTTTGCAAATCACGAATCTCAAAGCGCATCTCTTCACGCAATTTCGCATCGAGATTGGAGAGTGGTTCGTCAAAGAGCAACACCTTGGGTTCGACGACGAGCGCACGCGCTAACGCAACTCGTTGTTGCTGTCCACCCGAAAGTTGATTCGGCGCGCGATTCTCCAAGCCGGTCAACTGGGTCAGTTTCATCACTTCATCCACTTTGCGTCGAATCTCGGTGGAGGCGAGTTTCTTGATTTTCAAACCATACGCGATATTCTCAAAAACATTGAGGTGTGGAAAGATCGCATAACTTTGAAACACCATCGCCATATCCCGGCGATTGGGCGGGATATCATCCAACCGTTGCCCATCCAGAAAAATGTGTCCCGAGGTGGGAAACTCAAAGCCGGCGATCAGGCGCAGCGTCGTTGTCTTGCCACAACCGGAGGGACCCAGCAATGTTACAAATTGTCCCTTTTCGATGTTGAGAGATACATCGTCCACGGCGGCGACTTCACCCGTGCCACCGCGTGCCGGAAATTTTTTGGTGATGTGATCAAGCGTGAGGTACATTTATCCTGCTCCTAGTGTCGTCTCGACGCCGGTTGTTCTAAACGCACGCCCTGCCCACGCGTACATCAAACCGATTGCCGCCAGCACGATGATAATGAGAATCATCGAGTACGCGGCGGCAAGACTCATGCCCCCTTGCTCAACTTCGCTCATAATCAAAGCGGTCAAGATGGGCCATTTGGCGGACGACAAGAAAATAATCGCTGAGAGCGACGTCATATGCCGCGCAAAACTGAAAATCAAGCCAGCGACGAACGCAGGCAGAATCAGCGGCAAGGTTATTTGGCGGAACGTGAGTTGCGCATCGGCACCCAAATTCGTGGACGCTTCTTCGATGGCGGGATCAATTTGTTGCAACGAGGCAATCCCCGCGCGCACCGATGCCGGCAAACTACGGACCGCATACGCGGCAATGATGATGTACGGCGAACCGACGAGCGCAAGCGTTTCACCGTAGAAAGTGAGCGCCGCACACACTGCCAGGAGTGCGAGCATTCCTATCACACGCACACGCGCGTGCCACGCGCTGATAATGAAACCGGCAATCACGGTGTACGTAAAGCCCAAAATTGCGAGCGGTGGTTGAAACAAAAGATTGATCCACGCCGCAACGCTTGCCCCGGTCTTGGGCCAAATGTTGCCACCCTGTTGCCGTCCCCATTCGGCAATGGGCGCGGTCAAGTCACCAATGAACAAGCGCGAAAGCAAATACACTGCCATCCCGACCAGAATTACAAACGAAACCCGGCGCGTTTTTGGAGCGGCCAAAAATAGACTGGCAAACCCAACGCTGATTAGAATTGCCGCGAGCGCAACCGTCCACATTTGCTGATCAATGACTGGCAAGTTGCCAAACGGTGCAATCAACGGATTGCTCAATAACGGTGCACGTCCCTTCTCGGAGAGGTCCAGGTTCAGAAAATTGATGCCCACGCCCAAAAGCGTACCCAAAAGCAACAACGCGGCGCGTGTCCAGAAAGACTTGGCAGTCGAGCCAACCAAATAATATGCCAGCGCGACAAATGTGATCGCGACGATGATCAAGGGGGCTTGAATAAATGCGATGATATAGCCAATCCCAAGGATGGTGCCGGGGACAGCGCCGCCCAGGTTGGACGAAAAATCCACCGCTTCTTTACCGCTAAACGATTTCCGCACCACCAGATAAGCAATAATCATACCGATCAGCCCGGCAAGCGGCGTGGCAAGCGCAGAGAGAAAGGTCGTGTCGAGAATGGCTTTCAAACCGCGATCAATCGCCTTGCCATAGTGGGTCAAGTCGAGTGAATAATCAATGCCCCAAAGTCGTGTGATGGATCCGAGAAAAATTGCGCTGTAGAGCACCACCACAAATAAGAGAACTAGAAAGGTCAGAGTGATAAAGGTCCATCGAATCAACGGCTCTTTGACAAAGCCCGCGCCGCCGCCCGTCGGTTTGCCGGTAACCGAGATGTACGATTTGCGCGAGACCCAGTAGCGTTGCAGGAGAAAGACGGTTAACGTTGGCAAAAGCAAAACCAAGGATAATGCCGCACCTTTTTGCTGATTGAATTCACCGTTCACCGCAATCCAAATCTGCGTCGAAAGCACGGTAATATTGCCACCGATAAAAATCGGGTTGCCCAAATCAGCGAGTGATTCGACGAACATGAGCAAGAATGAACCGGCGATCCCGGGAGTCAACAAGGGCAAGGTAATCGTGCGAAAGATGTGCCACTTGCTTGCCCCAAGCGCGAGCGCCGCTTCTTCCATGGAAGGATCAATCCGTTCGAGCAAGCCGCGCAGAATCAAGTAGGCGACCGGGAAAAACGTAATGATTTGGACAAAGATCAAACCATCCAGCCCATAAATATCATTCACGCCGGGTTTGAACTGGATGTTCAAAATGCCTTTGGTGATGAGCCCAGAGCGACCGAACAATAGAATCGTGGCAAGCGCGATGGCAAACGGGGGTGAGATCGTTGGGACAAGCGTGAGGGCGTGAACCAAGCCCTTGAACGGAATATTACACCGCACCATCGTATACGCAAACAGAAACCCGACTATCGTACTGCCAATCGCCGCGCCAACACCCATGATAATGGTCCACCAGAAAATCTGGGTGTACTGCGCGGTAAAGGTGGGATCGACGTAATTCTGGAAATACTGAAGACTAAACTCACCCGCATTCGGCTTGCCTGCGCCAACGAAAAAACCCTGCCAGATGACGCGCACCAGCGGCCAGACGATAAACGTAAGAATGAATGCCCCGGTGATGAGCAAACCGATCAAAAGCACCGGATCGCGCGCGATGAGTTTGTATTCACGATAACGACGGACGAGGGAGTCCAGCGGTGAGGAGCGAGCCAGAGTTGTCATAGGCGGTTCAGAGGGAGAGGCGGGATAGCCCCCGCCCCTCCCAGAGACGTTTTATTTCGCGAGCGATGCCGCGGCGATCTCGTTCGAGAACTTGTCAACGAACGCCGTCTTGTTCTTGCCGCAATAATCAAAGTTATAGTTGATGAGTTTGACTTGGAGCAATTCCGGTTTGGGCGGCTGCGCGCCTTTGATCGTCAACCCTTGATACGCCTGATACTTTTTGCCGAGTTCTTGCGTCTTGGCTTCGAGCGCCCAATCGTACCACGCCTTGGCGAGATCGGGATGCTTGGCACCCTTGATGATTCCCATGCCGCCAATCTCATAGCCTGTGCCTTCGGCGGGGAACGACAACGCCAGCGGCAACTTTTGGTCGTCAATGCCCGCTACAATGTCATGCGAGAAAACCACGCCGACCGCCGCTTCACCCAAGCCCACGTTCTGGACGGGTGCCGCACCACTCTTCGTCCAGATCAAAACGTTCGCAGCGAATTTCTTCATGTAATCCCAGCCGGCTTGTTCGCCCTTGATCTGGAGAATGGTGCACATAAAGGTGTACGATGTTCCAGACGAGGCAGGATGCGCGATAATGATCTGACCCTTCATCTCGGGCTTGATCAAATCGTCGAACGAAGTCGGCGGTTTGATAGCGGTCTGCTTGGTGTTCGTCGCAAAACCAAGCGACCCCACATAGATCCCAACCCACTGGGGATTCGGATCCGAGTCCATCATCAACTTGGGATCAATGATGTTGGCTTGACCGGGGGATTTGTACGGCTCGAGCAATCCCTCCGCCTTGGCGGCGATGAACGAGTCAATGGGACCACCCCACCAAATATCAAATTGGGGGTTGGCTTTTTCGTTGCGGATACGCGTCAGGGATTCGCCGCTGGAGAGACGAACATAGTTGACCGTAACGCCGGGATAGAGGGCTTCGAACTCTTTCTTCATCCCTTCGCACCAGATCTGTTGCGGGGTGCAGAGTAAGTTGAGTTCACCCTTGAGAGGTGCTTTGGTCGCGGTCGGCGGGACTGGCGTGGGCGCAACCGACGACGCAACACTAGACGCCGAACTACTCGCAGGGGGTGGCGGTGGTGGAGCAGTTGGCGGAACTGGTGTGGGCGCGGGGGTGGGGGTGGCGCAAGCAACCAGCGCGATCAGCGCTACAACGAGCAAAACGAACAGCATTGTCTTACGGGGTAGCATCTTTGCCTCCTTTTCGATTTTTGTTTTTTCGTACGTGGATTGTCGTACGGGGCGTTCAATCAAATCATAGCACAAGTTTAGCAAGATTGCAAACGTTTGAAATGCGCTCATTTGCGAAACTGGATCACGCCAAACCGTCCGTTGATATTCCACCTTTCATCTTGGGCGCACCATTGCTCTACAACCCCAGCACGCAGTCCCACGATGGGTTCCGATTTCAACGTGCGCACTGCGACGATGGGCACCGGGAAATGCGCCGACGCCGATTCAAATGGTGTGGTGGGCTCCCAATGACAATCGCCAATCAACCGGCGATAATTGGCGTCGCCCTTGTTAATCACCAACGATGATTGAGCCAACCCCGCGCGCAAATCGCTGGGCAGGTCATGAAAAAACAAGCCGGTTACCCAGAACGGATGATCTCGCAAACTCAATTGTTGGGCGGCAATGGCTTGCGTCAATCGTACGGCGAGCCGATGTAAAGCACCATCGAATCGTTCGAGCGCATCAAGCGATTCATGCACATCCTTGATCATCGCATCGGACACAAAGGTAGGGTATGGCTTGAGATGCAAAACAATTTCACGCGCGAGATGGTTGCGCAACAAGAAATCGGCAAGCGCGAGATCAAACAACAGTTCTGTCCCAGCATTATCGCAAATAAAATCAACGCGCTGACCACGATGTGATTGGAAATGCGCCCACACGCGCGTAGTATCATCAATTAACACATTCTCGTGATCGGGTTCGACTTGTGTGATATTGTACATCGAAAGGTCAACGCGATTTCCCCACAAGGCAGCGTGCACCAAAACGCGGAATGCAACGGACTCGTCGTCTGGCAATTGTTCGATAATTTTATTCACTGCACTTGGCGCACGTTCAAGTTCTTGATGTTTGATTGGGGCGTACGGATCGCGATGATAAAAGGGGCTAGGTTGAAAATAACGCACGGCTTCTAACACACGCCGATAGAAAAATGCTTCTGCCCAATACCACGGCACCTCCAGCCACGTTTTGCCAAGGTGTTCGCGCACGTGGACGTCCCAGAATGCACGATCGTCTGCATCTTCGTTGAGCGCGCGAATGGTGCCGCTCAGAATTTCATTCCGCAATGCACGTAACGCTGCCACAATATCACGCGGATAATCGTTTGCCGCCATCACATCATCAATAATGCGCGGAATGCGTTCCTTGAATGTGTGGTGTGCCCACGAGTTTGGTTCAGAGGTGTGAATGATGGGTGGTAGTTGCATTAGACCGGTTCAGCAACGACAGCAGTCCCGTACGCTAAAACTTCGGTGATGCCTTCCATCACTTCGTTTGCATCGTACCGCATACCGATAATCGCGTTCGCGCCGATTTGTTGTGCATGTTGCACCAACAAATCGAATGCTTCGGCGCGGGCGTGTTCGCACAATTCGGTGTAGATCGTGATGTTGCCACCAAAGAACGCTTGAATACCGCCCGCGAGATTGCCCAGCGCACTGCGCGAACGCACTGTGATGCCGCGCACCACGCCGAGATTTTTGACGATCCGTTGCCCGGGAAGTTCAAATGCTGTAGTAACCATTGAAGCGTTCATCGTTTCTCCTTCTGGGAACTTGTTCCAGTAAAACTATTTACTATCCGCGATAATTCCATTCAAGGCATCATCGCGGCAGTTGCATGCTTTGCGCATTTCTGTCCCGCGCGTCATCTTGCCTTCGTATTCTTGATCCATCGGAACGATTGTCCAGCCGGCCAAGACGAACGGCAACTGTTGCGCATCCATCCATTGACCATTGTACAATCGCGCAAAATGAATATGAGTTGCTTCCGCGATCCCTCCCTCGCATGAGGGATGACCAACGCGGTCGCCGGTGTTCAAAACTGTACCAACATTCACGCGACCCGACGGCGCAACGTGCAAATACATCAGCGCCCATCCTTTGCCGGAAAAATCATCATTGCTCAGGGACACCACCACGCGCCCGTGTTCTGCGCGAATCACTTTGCCGGCGGCGGCAGCCACCACCCACAAGCGTGAGACATTGCAACTACCCAGCACATCTCTCGGTGTAAAGTCCACCGCCGCCCAGCCATAATCGCCCCAGCCCCCGTGAGGTCCGCCGGTATAGTACCACATTTCGCCATCGTTCCACGGTAAACGCAAAAGTGGTTGTTGCAGATCCGAAGGAATCAGCGGCTCGATCGCGTACTGTTGGGGATCGCCAAATAGTTTGCGATACGTTGCGATGAATCCATTTTCGCCGATCTGCATTTGCCACGTGTTCCAATCGTACACTTGGGCAAGCACATTTTGAATTGCAACCGTGCCGGGATTGGCTAACGATCCTACACGCGCGCGTGAACGATCTTTGAATCGCAATGCTTGGAGGCGCTGGGTGAGTTTGCCGTAATAACCCTCATTCAAACGATTCGCCGCCCAACTGGCTTGCAGAAACAATCCCTGCCGATAACCATCCGGGTTACCCATCGGATACGCGATTTGATTTTGAGTCAACATCGAACTCGTAACCCAGCCGCCTTGAAATTCCAACAACGCCAGCAATACGCGGGGACCCACGCTATATCGCTCTGCAACGAGTTGAATAATTTGCGCACCGGTCAGCCAATCACCTTCCACGCGTTCACGATAGGCGGCGAGGTAACCGTTGTACTGATTTACAATTGCCGCTACATCAAACGTGGAATAAGCCGGGCTATAAACCACTTCGCTATCGGGAAGCAAAAAGGTATCTGGCGCAGATCGTGAAACAACAACAGGAATCTTGATTTGCTGACCAATTTGAAGCGTGTTGGGATTCGTGATGTTATTGATGCGCATCAGTTCGTCCACCGACACATCGAATCGTATAGAAATTGCACCCAACGTATCGCCATTCCGAATGATGTAGGGTTCGTAAATCGTAACCGACACGGGCGTGGGAGTTGGTAGAGTGGAATTGGGAGTCGCCACAACTGCCACTTTGGTTATGGCGGGTGTTACCATCGAAGAATCGCTTTCGTTCAGCGAAGGACGGCAGGCAACGATTGTCAAGAGAAGTAAGAATAGAGATATCGAACGCAAACATCAACTCCAAGAACAAGATGGGGCTATTGTATCCGATTGCGGCATAAAGGCAAGTGTCATCCCCCCAGAATTCGATTCTGTGGTATAATGGTGCGGCTAGAATTTGCGCGCGCGATTTTTGTTCTAGCAATACAGGAGGCTTGATGCAGTTTCAGGTAGGCGATGCGGTGTTTCATCCGGTACATGGCGTTGGGCGTGTGGTATCTATCGCTGAGCGGCGTTTCGTAGAAGATCGCGCGCGAATGTACTATGAGATTAGCACAGAAAAGAGTACGGTGTGGATGCCGATTGAATCATCGGCTGTCATTGGACTGCGGCGCGTAACTGCCAAGCGAAATTTGGTGCGCTATCGGAATATTCTCAAAAGCCGTCCCGCCTCCCTCGACGATGATCACGGAAAGCGCCGCGTGGACATTACAAATCGCCTGAAAGCCGGCTCGCTGCAAATCGTCTGCGAGGTTGTCCGCGATCTTAGCGCGCGCGGCGCACACAAACGATTAACCCAACTCGATACGGATACGTTGCGCAAAGCGCGCGCCGAATTGGAACAAGAATGGGCGGCAGCGGCAGGCATTTCCCTCGCCGATGCCAGTGCAGAGATTGATGCACTGTTGAACGAAAAACGGCGAGCGTGAAACGTGCATAAATAATGGAACGGCACACAAGTAACTTGTGTGCCGTTTTTGTTATTCACAACATCAACTAGTAGTGCACCAACATGAAAGTACGTAGTGGAAACTTGGCTGTCTCGGTAACCATTTTTCCATCGGTCTGGTATGCAACTATTTCATGTTGTTGCACTAGTGCTATCAGCAAAAATCTGAATCCGATCACGCGGAATCGCAAACGTTACTTGGGAGTTTTCGATTCGCGCAGAACGATCCACAAGAATCGTTTCATCGTTGACCTTGACAAAATGCCGATACATTGCCCCAAAGAAGAATGCCTCGATAATCTCGCCTTCAAATGTGACGCAACCACATCTAACTCCCAACTCAATTTGCCACGTAGGTAATCTTGGCTTCGCTTCGATCGGTTTGCAAACGCAAGATATTTTCCGGCACCTGCTCCAACGAAATCTTTTTGGTGATCATCGGCGTCATATCCATTCCGTCCGCCATACATTCAATCACACGCGGAAAGTTACCGTGCCCTGAATGCCCTTGCGCACCAACGATCTGGGCGCGCCGCACTTGTAACACTTCGCCGGTTACTGGCATCTTGGCTTCGGCGCGCGCCGTAACCACCACGCGGCTATTGAGCGTGCGACCCTCCCAGATTACGCGCTCGATGCCGGGATAAACTTGGGTAGGCAAGCCCGTCGCCTCCATAAACAAGTCCGCGCCCATCCCTTCGGTGATTTCAAGCACACGTTCCGCAAAATCCTCTTTGAGCGGATTGATGACGTGAGTCGCGCCCAAGCGGTTGGCAATTTCAGTCCGTTCAACTTGGGGTTCGGAAATGATTACTTTGGATGCGCCCGCGCGTCGCAAAATGGCGCACGCTGCCAACCCAATGGGGCCGCCACCCAGAATCACCACGCGGTCACCCGGACGAATACCGCCGCCGCGTTCGATCACCGCGTTGTAGGCCACACACGTTGGTTCAACCAGACTGCCGGCGAGGAAAAGATCGTTACCTTTGTATCGCTGTGCCAATGGTTCCAAACTCCAAATCGTGCGCGCCGGCAAGACGACATATTTGGTGTACGCACCGTTCACATTAAACCCAACTTCATCGAGTCGTTCGCAGTGATTGGGATAACCATCCGCGCACGGGCGGCATTGCCCACACCACAGCATTTCTTCCGAGGTTACGCGTTCGCCCCCTTTGAACGGCTTGTTCGTACGTTTGTCAAACGCCTTTTTGCCGGCGGCAACCACCACGCCGGAAAATTCATGACCTAGGATGCTGGGAAAACCGGTCAAACCCGGATAGAAAATGTAACCCTCCTTGTCCATCTGCGCCATATGCACATCCGAACCGCAGATGCCACACGCCTTGACCTCCAGCAAAACTTCTTCTGGCCCCGGCGTGGGAATATCATATTCCCGGATTTCCAACCTGGGATTACGCCACACTTGACTACCTAAATAAGTTTGGCGACCTTCAACATCTTTAGCGCCCAGCTTAAATCCCGGCTTGGGCGCCCAATCCGCCACGAGCGTTACGCCCGGCATTTTTTCTGTCATCGTATTTCTTCCTTTCTAGATTTCACTGACCTTGACCGGCCGATTTTCGCGGTACGATTTCCACGCGGCATACCCGAGCACCACCGCAGCGCGTCCGTCAGCACCGTTCACCGGCACCGGCTTGTCATCGCGAACACATCTGCAAAACTCGCGCACCTCTTCCACGTAGCACGGCGCGTAACGATTCATAAAAAAGTACGGCAAGCGCGCCGAGTGATAGCCCTCCTGGTTTCCTTTGATCGCGACGTTTTCCATTTCATTATCTGCCATCGCCACTCCATTTGAGCAAAAGACTTCGAGGCGTTGGTCATAACCGTACACGGCTTGACGACTGTTATCAATCACCCCAATCGCGCCATTCGCAAACTTGAGCGTAACAATGTTCGTGTCCAGATCACCGATCGTCGCATAATCGGGCGCGACCAGTACATTGCCAATCGCGTACACCTCTTCGATCTCACCCACCTGATAGCGCGCCATATCGAAATCGTGAATTGTCATATCGAGAAACATGCCACCCGAGGTGCGCGCATATTCGACCGAGGGTGGCTCCGGATCGCGGCTGGCGATACGCAGAATACACGGGCGCCCAATTTCGCCGGACGTCACGATGTCGTGCACACGCCGAAAACTTTTGTCGAAACGCCGATTAAAGCCCACCTGAAACTTGACTTGATATTTTTCGACCGCCGCAAGCGCGCGATCAACGTCTGCCAATTCGAGCGCGATGGGCTTTTCGCAAAAGATGTGCTTGCCGGCAGCGGCAACGTCTTGAACGATGAACGAGTGCGTATCGGTGTTCGTTGCGATGAGAATCGCCTCGATACTCTTGTCGTCGAGCAAATCGTGATAATCGCGGACAACGCGTTGGATGCCTAGTTCGTCGGCGATGGCTTGCGCGACTTCTAAACGAATATCGCACACAGCGACCAAGTTGGCTTCTGGGATGAGGCGCGCCAGGTTGCGCGTGTGAACACTCCCCATCCGTCCGGTGCCAATGACGGCGATGTTAACGGGTCTCATTTTATCCAACCTTCATCACAATCTTCATCGCGCTCTTGGGTTTGGGTTGCATAGTCTTGAGATCCAAACCCAAACATTCAAACGCGCCGATGCCTTCGGTCAGCGGAATCACTTTGGTAAAGTACGGTTTCATATTGAGCCGCTTTTCTTGAAAGATGCGAATCGAAGGCACCATCGTATTCTGACCCAGATACAATCCCAGAATCTTGGTTGCCCATCGCGTAATATCATTTGGCACAACCGTTGCTTTGATACTCGAATCCATGCCAAAGGGCAAAACTTTACCGCCGGGCGTTACGCACTTGAGCGCCGTCTCCAAAGCGTTCCCCGTTGCTTCGACCACAATATCGGCTTTGCGGCCGTACGTAAACTCGGTAATCTTTTCAACCACATCAACTTCGTTGGGATTCCAAACCGTGAGCCCGCATTCTTTGGCCACGTTGATGCGGAACGGATCAATTTCCGTCACAGCAACTTTGGCGGCAATATTCTTAGCGAACTGGGCAAACAAGTAACCAATGGGACCAAAACCAATGACCATCACATAATCGTAGGGCAACATTTGCAAGGTGTTCATCCCGTTGACAACCGTGGCTAGCGTTTCCACTTGCGTTCCCAGCACATCGTCAATTTCATCCGGCAACACATAGCATTGTTTTTCCGGCACCAGACAGTACTCGGCATAACCGCCATCGCGCATGACACCGAGCGCACTCGTTTTGATTTCGACACATTGACTACTCATCCCCATCCGGCAGAACGAGCAAAAGCCGCAACGGATATTGTTGTCAATCGCCACGCGATCGCCGATTTTGACGTGGCGCACGTGCGACCCCACTTCGACCACTTGGCCACAAAATTCGTGGCCCAGCACTGTGTTCGGTTTGAAATGATGCTTGCCCTCCAGAATCTTGACATCGCTGCCGCAAATGCCAACGGCTTTGACTTGGAGCAAGACATCATCCGGATCTTTGACGTGGGGGATGGGAATCTCGGTTAATTCAATTTTGCCCACATTGCGAAATACGAGTGCTTTCATCTTGTCCATAAAAATTCCTCCTAGGATAATTTGTCAATCATGATCCACGCTGCGCAGACGACTCGCGCACGATCAATTTGCCTTCGATAATCACATTGTCCACTTTTTGTCCGTTTAACAGATTCAAAAGCATTTTCATTGCGATGCGACCCATTTCGTCTTTGGGTTGATGAATCGTGGTCAGCGATGGATCCACGTACGCGGCAAAAGGAATATCATCAAACCCCACGATGGAGAGATCGGCGGGCACGCGGATTCCGTGCTGTTTCAAAATCGAGAGCGCGCCAATCGCAGTCATATCGTTGTAACAAAAAATCGCGGTGGGGCGTGGCATGTGCTCGAGCAAATCTATCACGCCAATCGCACCTTCCGCGCGTCCATTGCCTTGCACAACCAACGAGGCATCGAATTTGATTTTGGCTTGCGTCAACGCGCGACGATAACCGGTCAAACGATTCAGCGTAGAGGAATGATCTTGAGGACCCAGAATATGCCCGATAACCCGGTGTCCTTGCTCGATTAGAAAACGAGTCGCAAGTTGCGCGCCTTGCACATCATTCATTGCCACCGAATGGAGAAAGGCACCTTGGTGTTGATTGTTAATGAGAACAATCGGCACGCCGATTTCCTTGAGCATCGGTTTGTAGAGCGACCCTACCCGCGACGCAGCAACGATGACTCCATCCACCCGCCATTCGCGCAGGGCTTTGACCAGATTCACTTCACGTTGAGGATCGTTGTGAGAGGTACCGAGAAAGACTCGATAATGTTGATCACTTGCCACTTCTTCAATGCCGCGCACCACTTCGGAGACAAATGGATCGGCAATTGAAGTAACGATCACACCGATGGCGCGGGTGCGTTGCGTAACCAGTCCGCGCGCGATGGCATTGGGGGTGTACCCCATCTTTTGGGCAAGGCGTTGAATGCGTGCGCGCGTCTCGGCGGCGATAAGCGGATTATCGGCGAGGGCGCGTGAAACTGTCGAGTGCGAGACGCCGGCGGCTCTGGCAACATCTTTGATGGAAATTTTCATCGTCGAATTTTTCCTTATTGCACACGTGTGCAAACATAGTATAACCGAAATCAAAAGGGTTGTCAAAACGA
>JBBITT010000046.1:0-22415 GCA_037440625.1 Chloroflexota bacterium | reverse complement strand
GTTTATTTACAATGGAGTCTTGCGTTCCGAGAGTACGCCCAACAAAGCGTGCACCTGACGTGTGGGATTCTGCGGCATTTTCGAGCATTTTTCTGGCTTCGAGTTTTTCCTGCTCCCAGGCAGAATCCACGCCCGCCCCAGCGCAGGTAACGCTAGCCGTTGGGCGGCTATGGTGGCCACGAGTGAGGAGAAAGATAATGCCTAAAGCCAGAATAAAGCGTGCCTTGAGTATTCGTCAACCATACGCAGAGCAAATCTTGCGCGGTGACCGCGTCCTGCAACAAGCGCCGCGAAGTAGCGAGAAACACATCGGAAAAGAGCGTTTCATACGCTGGGAAGACCCGATCCAACACGGCAATCATCTGGCGTTTGCCGTCGCCGATCTGCTCGGTCAGGCGAAAGCGGAAACGGGTCAATTCGCGCAATTGGAGCAGCACGGGCGTGGCCGGTGTGGACACCTGGCCTTGCCCAATGCGGACAAAGTCTGCAATCCAGAAGGCATCCGTGCGATCATTCTTGCATTTCCGGATCCCACTTTTGCGAGTTGGCAATCGAGAAAGCCCGTTGGGTCACCGCGCCCGCCGCATTCATGATTAAAGCGACATGCTTGCGTTTGGCGACATCAATTCCACAGAAGAACATAGTTGCCTCCAGGCGATTCACAATGAAAGTGAGGTGACCTCGGGCTTCCACGAGACTCTCAGCCTTGTGGGTGATCCGTCGCAAAACGACAACCTGCTTATACGAGACCACGCGTAGAGCCGAGACGACAGTCTTTCAAACGAGGCCGAGCCTCAAGGAGGAAAACGCCGACCTCAGCTTCTACGAGCATTTTTCACAAGGTCGTGATGTCAAACTAACGCTACCAGGACTCGGCTCTAAGCTTTTACGACACTGTCACATAAGCGGTGGGTTGCCAATTTGTGGGCCAAGCACATCACTTGGAATCAACCGCGTGCCCCAAAGTGGGTGACCACATTGGATTGAACGCCAATTCGACGGCTCAGGTGGGGAATAGAATGACTGGCACTCGTCTCTACATCATCACACTTGCCATGATACTCAGTTTGTTTCTCGCTTCGATGGAAGCGACCGTTGTCGCTACGGCGATGCCGACGATTGTGACACAACTGGGTGGATTGGAAATTTATGCGTGGGTGTTCTCGGCGTATATGCTCGCCTCCACCACGATGGTGCCGATCTTTGGCAAACTATCCGATATTTATGGACGGCGGCGGATCTACTTGATCTCGGTTGTAATTTTTCTCGTCGGCTCGGCGTTGTGCGCGCAAGCCCAAACGATGCTGCAACTGGTTCTCTTTCGCGCGGTGCAAGGACTAGGTGCCGGTGGAATTCAGCCGCTTGCCTTTACCATCATCGGCGATATTTTCACGTTTGAGCAACGCGCCAAGATGCAAGGTTACTTTTCGAGTGTCTGGGGTATTTCAAGTATCATTGGTCCCGTCTTCGGTGGATTTCTTGTTGAGCAAGCCACGTGGCATTGGGTCTTTTTGATCAACTTGCCATTTGGCTTGTTTGCTGCCACGTTGATGATTCTGGCTTGGCATGATGTGAATCCGCGTTCGCCCGGGCAGGTAGATTATCTGGGCGGTGCAGTATTGAGTGCGGCAATTATCGCCTTGATGTTGGCGCTGTTTGAATTGCGCGCGGGCACCACAGCAAATGTGGGCATCTCTATCCTTTTGCTTGGTATCGCCATCGTTTTGTTTGCGACACTGTGGGCCGTCGAACGCCGCGCCGCAAATCCGATTTTGCCGCTCGCGTTGTTCCGCGAACGATTGTTTGCCACATCAGTGGGGCATGGCTTTTTGGCGGGCTTTGCCTTGTTCGGCAGTACATCTTTTTTACCCTTGTTCGCGCAAGCCGTCTTGGGTGTGAGCGCAACCGGGGCAGGGGCAACACTCACGCCCCAGATTCTGGCGTGGGTCTGCGCAAGCATTGTTGGCAGCCGTTTGCTCTTGCGCTTTAACTATCGCTCGCTTGCGTTACTCGGAATGTCGGTGTTGGTTGCCAGTTTCGCCATGCTGACGATGGTCAATGCCACAACGCCACTTTGGGCGCTCTATATCGTGGTGGGCTTGGGCGGGATGGGAATGGGATTTTCCATTCCATCGTTTTTGATTGCGGTGCAAACGACCGTGGCGCGCCAATCGTTGGGGACGGCGACCGCAACGGTGCAATTCAGCCGAAGCATTGGCGGCGCGGTGGGAACAAGTGTGATGGGGGTGTTGCTCACAGCGCGATTGGTATCCACGCTAGCCGGATTGGGACTTGATCACGAATCGCTAGGAACGCTTTTGGAAGGAAATGCAAGTGTTGTGATGTTAGCACAACTGCGCGATGCGGTCGCCTTAGCGGTGCAGACGATTTTTATTGCCGCGTTATTGGCAGCGATGTTGGGTTGGATCGTAACGTGGTTTGCGCCGCGTGCACGGATCGGCAAAGCGATGCCAGTGCCCTCATCGTCAGAGTAGACAATCCCAAAGACCCGGCAGAAGAGTCTGCCGGGTCTTGTCTAGTGCGCAGGCGCCGATTGAGTCTGCGTGGTCATTTCTTCGACCGCGGCGGGCTGGCTTGCAAGGATAAAGCCGGCATACATCAAGATCGCTGCAATCAGTTCACCCAGATAGAGATAACCACCCAAGCCCAGCCGGGTGAGTGTGCTGGCGAAACCGATGGACAATGCACCGGCGGCGATCAGAACATTTCCAATGACGCGATGAGGTAACACGCGCTTGCGCCAAAAGAGAAACGCCGAGTACAGCGCACCACCGACCAAGGTAATCAATCCATAGATGTTGAAGAAGGGTGTCGTTAATCGAACCGGTGCGCCTTGCGGCATAATGTTGCGATATTGTTCGCTGAGCGGCAGGTTCGTGGAAAATTTACTGGCATCAAGCGGTGTGGTGATCATCAAGAATCCGGCGATGAGACTGCCAAGGATCAGCGCAGCGGTGAGCCAATGAACCCACTTGCGGCGAACGAGCAAATAGACGGTGCCCTGCCCAATCCAGCCGGCGTTCAGAGCCGCGCCAAACAAGTACCAACAAACAAAAACAATCGGATTCCAGAAAAATGCAGAGAGCGCTTCGGCAACTGAGCCGATGCCAAACATGCCAAGTCCGATGCCCCAGACAAGCAAATGCGTGTGCGTGGGGCGTCGCACAAAGCGACGAAACACATCTGCCGCAAAGGCGATCATGATGATGGATGAAAAGAACGGCAGAAATTGATTGATAGTCATTGTGCCTCCCGATGAAATTTAACTATACTGCACAACGCCCAACAGGACGCCGGCGGCGATAACAATCAAAACCAACATGACAATTCCAAGAATGACAAAAAGGATAGGCAATAACCGATCATAGAATAGGGATTGCGCAGGCATTCGGCGCGTGTGGCGATGGGGTTCGACAGGGGGCTGGGGCGAATTCATTTCTTTTCGGTCTCTCCTGAATAAATCTGAACAATCGTAAGCAACATTTCGTTGGCAAACGTGTTCAAACGGCGATAGGTCGCGAGGTCTATGGCTTGGGTGCTGGCAGAAATCTCGAACAGACTATCGAACACGTAATCGCGGAAGAACAAAAAAGCACGCAACGTGTCTTCAAGCGAGGTGCCTTGCTCCAGATTCACACGCGCGTATTCTCTTCCGATTTTTTGTGCTTCAGCGATCGAGTGGGCTTGGTTCTCCTCGTGGAGAATTTTGAGCAAGAGCGACATCAAGCGCTGACCAAGGTGGCGATGCAATTCCTTCGTGGTCGCGTTGAAAGCCAAATGCCATTTCTCTTGCGCAAGTTTGCCGGCGATGATTTCCATACGTGCCTTGCCAATGGCGTTATGGATAATCAACTCGGTTTGGAATTTGGGGTGAGGAGATTGGGGAATAGCTAAAGCATCGAGTTGCGAAACGAGGAACCGGCGATGCCCGCCGGGCGTACGGAAAGATTGCACCTTGCCAGCATCTGCCCATTGGCGCAATGTGGCGGGGCTTACCCCCAGACGCTTACACGCTTCTCGTAACGTGAGCCACCCTTTGGATGAGGTAAGAGTTTGAACCATAAATTTCAGAATCTTATAAAATCTGCGTCAGATTCTACTATAATCTTCACCAAATTGCAAGTTGTCTTGCATTAATCTTTTACAAGACTATCGGCACTCGTATGCTGCGATTTTACTTGGCAAAAGTAGGCGAAGGTTGCGCTTCGATGGCTCTCAATCGCAAGAGGGTCAAGAGCGAGACGAGTCCCAGCAATGCGGTTACAACGACGATGCCATCAGCCCCGCGCCAATCTACAAACGGTCCCCCAATCGTCGCGCCCAAAAATTGTCCCACGCCCAAAAAGACCGAGTACATTCCCATAATCGCACCACGATCAGCGGTGTGATCTTCGGTAATATCGGCGAGATGCGCGAGTGCGGCAGGGGTAAAGCCGCTTTGGATCACAATGCTAATCACCATCAAGAGCGCCAGCGGCAGTACCAGCGGAGCATCGAGGGAGGGTTGATGATTAATGGCAAAAAGGAAAAAGCAGGTTAGAAATAGTCCGCCGGTGCCGATGAGCATCACCTGTGTTTTGTTCATCCCGGCAAAGAAAACACTCCAAACGAAAATACCCAGAACAAAAATTACGGCGTACGCCGCGCGCAGATTCCCAGCTTGAAAACTATCGAACTGTCCGACAAGGAGTTGTTCCGGAAAAATTGACTTGTCCGTAAAGATGCGTGCGGTCAGATTGATCCAGACTCCCAGCACCGCGTTGATCGCAATCCATGCCGGTGCAAAGCGTTGCACGCGCGGATGGGTAAAGATTTGCCAATAGCGTTTCAACTCATCGCGCACAGTGGCGCTGTGCGTGGCGATATGCTTGGCTTCACGATATTCGTGCATACCGAACCAGAGGATGAGCAGACTGATCACGTAGATCACCGCGTTGAGAGCGAAGGCGGGGCTGGTCAAGGTGATGCCAAAGACAACGGCGGGATGTCCGTAATGGCGCCAAAGCCAGCCACCTAGCGCAAAGCCCAATGCCATTCCCCCAATCGTAGCGATTTCAAAAAAGCCCACCACGCGCGAGCGCAGCTTGGCGGAATGCGATGTCGTTTCGGCGATATAACCCAAGGTTGCCGGTGCGTTTGCCGCCGTTGAGACACCTTCCAACAATCGGGTGAACAGCAGGAGCCAAACGATGGTGGTCATGGCCGTGATTTGAACGGCGATAGCCCCAAAGAGAGGACCAAAGATGATAAAGAGTTTGCGACCATACCGATCGCTCCAAACACCAAAGAGGGGGGCACCAATCAATTCCGCCGCAAAAAAAGTCCCGATGATCAAGCCGCCAATCGTGTACGATACTTCGTACACATGTGCGTTGGCAATAACACGGAGAGGATGATTGGGGTCAAGTGCGGCTTCGTGGATATAATTAAAATAAAACTGGATATTCTCGCCCATAGCGCCGGCGGCGGCGCGTAAAAGCAAACTACCCACAATCAAGGAAACTAACGACCGAATGACGTGGGGGTGATTTGACCTGATTGTCTCTGCCATTGACACCTCCAATTTCTCATTATACCATAGGGCAACACGTTGTCGCAAACCGACAGGGAGACTTTTTTGAAAATATTCCGTTCCATTCAATTGAGCATCTTGGCAATGTTTGTCGTGGCGTGCAACAGCGCGTCCTCCCAACCAGCACTGCCGCCAACACCTACACCGATTGTGGTCGAGGTCGTTGCCACGCCCATCGCTTCGCCAATGATCGCTTTACCAACGGCAACACCAACGCCTACAATAACGGCGACGCCTTTTATAACGCCGCCGGCAACTGGTCAAGCTGCCCACGTACCGATTCTGATGTATCATCATATCAATGACTTGCCGGCGAGCGCGAGCGAACTTGAACAGACGTGGACAGTTGCGCCGAAAAATTTTGAGGCACAGATGAGCTGGCTTGTCCAGAAGGGTTTTCACGCGATTACGATGGCGCAACTTGTGGCGCATCTCAGCGATCATCAACCCTTGCCGGCTAAACCCATCATCATCTCCTTTGACGATGGGTGGGCAGAACAGTTCACCAACGCTTTTCCGATCTTGCGTCAGCACGGATTGGTTGGAACGTTCTTTGTTTACACTAACCCCATTGATCGGGCAGCGTACTTGTCATGGATCCAGTTGCAGGAGATGGCAAAGGCAGGGATGGATATTCAAGCGCACTCGTTATCGCATCCACATTTGCGAACGCTCCCGGCAGATATCGCGTACAAAGAAATTGCGGAATCGAAAGCGGTGCTGGAGAAACGCTTGGGCAAGCCGATCATTGCTTTCAATTATCCCTTTGGCGAATATAACTCGGCGATCATCGAGATGGTGCGCCGAGCAGGATACCAAAGCGCGGTAACGCTTGCCGCGGGGTATCAGCAGCGTGCAGACGAATTGTTCACCTTACATCGGATTCGGATTTCGTACAACGATAATTTGGACGATTTTATCAAACGCTTGCCACGATGAATGCAAAAATCTTTCACATTTATCTTACATGCTTTTCATCTTGGGTTAATCCACGTGGACGATAATCCGAGTTGATGAAGCACAATCTAGGGAGGTGTGAAATATGCGATCCAATACTTTGATTTCGTGTGCAATTTTGTTAGCCGTGTTGGTTGGTGTTGTGGGGGGCGGTGTGATGGGGGGCTTGGCGGGCTATTATGCTGCTCAGCAGTCCGTGCAAACAGCGCAACCCGCCGTAAGCCCCTTGCCGGTTACAGTGTCCAATATTCCAACGGTTTCCCCGGGACCATCCCAAGTGGTCAACCTAACCCTGAGCGAAGAATCGGCCGTGATCGAAGCAGTGAAAAAAGTCAAGCCCGCGGTGGTTACCGTCGTAGCCCAAGTGCAAACTCGGCGCGGTTTGCTTGATGCCGCATCGGGATCGGGTGTGATTATTGATCCGCAAGGATATATTGTTACGAATAATCATGTCATTGAAGGACAACGCGATATTGTCGTCATCTTTGCCGATGGTTCCAAGACCAATGCCAAGATCGTCGGCGCAGATTCCATCGCCGATTTAGCGGTACTCAAAGTGGATACGCCGGTGCCAGCATCAGCGTCGTTTGGTGATTCAAGCGCATTGCAACCCGGGCAACTCGCCATTGCGATTGGGAGTCCGTTGGGCGATTTTCGCGGCACGGTAACGTTGGGCGTGGTGAGCGCACTCAATCGAAGTCTGGGGAATCAGCGCGGTTTGATTCAAACCGATGCCGCGATCAACAATGGGAATTCCGGTGGGCCGTTGGTGAATACCCAAGGTCAGGTCATCGGGATTAACACGATGGTCGTGCGCAGCGCCGGCTTAGGGACGGTGGCCGAGGGTCTGGGCTTTGCGATCCCTTCAAATTTGGTGCGTGAGATCGCAGCGCAATTGATTGCAAAAGGCAAAATCGAGCGGCCGTATATGGGCATCACATACCAAGAAGTTGATCCGCAAATTGCAAGCGCCATGAATCTGACGGTGCAAACTGGGATCGTGGTGATGAGCGTTGAACCGAACACCCCGGCGCAAAAGGCCGGTTTGCAAGAGGGGGATGTGATCTTGGCAATTGGTGGTCAGAAACTCGATGCAGAGAACTCGCTCACGGTGGTCTTGTTCTCGCACAAAGTGGGAGAGACGGTAACCTTGACCGTGATGCGCAATGGCAAGACGATCGAACTAAAACTGACGTTGGGCGCGCGCCCGAATTAAACTCTACCTCTACCGGTTCTTTTACTGCGGTAAGATCAAAAAACTCAAGTGGCTCACACTTGAGTTTTTTGGTTGATACTTATTTGAACCTATTCAACACGTGTGCCAAGGTGGGCTGACCGATTTCTTGCAGTTCGTACCGGACGCGCACGGTGGGGTGTTTGATATTGACTACGCGTCGCAGATCAATCGGCGTGGCAATGAGCACCAAATCTACCGGCGCGGCGTTGATGGTCTCTTCCAACTCTTTGACTTGATGGTTTCCGTATCCCATCGCCGGCAAAACGGGACCCGTTGTGGGATATTTGATGTATGTTTCTTTGATCGAACCGACCGCATAGGGACGCGGATCAACAATTTCAGCTGCGCCAAATTTGTTAGCGGCGATTACGCCCGCCCCATACGCCATTTCGCCGTGGGTGAGCGTGGGACCGTCCTCGACAACCAGAACCCGTTTGCCGTGAATTGTGCCGGGATCGTTGACAAAGATGGGCGAAGCGGCTTCAATCACCACGGCGTTGGGATTGACCCGCCGAATATTTTCGCGCACGCGATTGACATCTTCCGCACGGGCTGTGTCAATCTTGTTGATAATGACGACCTCTGCCATGCGCAAGTTGGTTTCGCCGGGATGGTAGGTCAATTCGTGCCCGGGACGATGCGGGTCAACAATAACGATGTTGAGATCGGGTTGATAAAACGAAAAATCATTGTTGCCGCCATCCCACAGAATCACATCGGCTTCGGTTTCGGCTTGGCGTAAGATTTTTTCATAATCCACGCCCGCATAAATAATCGTGCCGCTGACAATGTGAGGTTCATACTCCTCGCGCTCTTCGATGGTGGTTTGATGTTTGTCCAAATCATCGAGCGCGGCAAAGCGTTGCACAATTTGTTTGGTGAGATCGCCATAGGGCATGGGATGGCGCACCGCGACAACCCGTTTGCCCATCTCGCGCAAACATTTTGCCACGGCGCGCGTGGTCTGCGATTTGCCAGAACCGGTTCGCACCGCGCACACGGCGACGACCGGCTTGCTCGATTTGAGCATGGTCGCGCGCGGTCCCAACAATCGGAAATCGGCGCCGGCTGCCATGGCCCAAGACGCGCGGTGCATCACCGTCTCATGTGAGACATCGCTGTACGAAAAGATGACCTGATCAACCTGATGTTCGCGGATGAGTTTGGGCAGGTCGCTTTCCGGAAAAATCGGAATGCCGTTGGGATAGCGTGCGCCCGCCAGCGCCGGTGGATACACGCGCCCTTCGATGTTGGGAATCTGCGTGGCGGTAAACGCAACGACATGGTAGTCCGAATTGTTGCGAAAATAAACGTTGAAATTGTGGAAATCGCGACCGGCGGCGCCCATAATGATGACTCGAATCGGTTGGGTCATTGAATTGCTCCTGAAATATCAAGTGCGACGCCTCAGCGCGTCGCCCGTTATTCATCAAGTTCTTCGAACGGTACGTGTAATCGGCGTCAAGCCCGGGCAACTTTATCGTCGCAATTCAGCAGGCGAATGTTCTTGCATAAACGCGCCCAACACCCCATTCACGAACCGCGGGGCGGTGTCACTGCCAAACGTTTTGGCAAGTTCAACGGCTTCGTTGATGGCTACTTTGATCGGCACATCGTCAACGTGGTGCAGTTCGTACAAAGCGATGCGCAAAATATTCCGATCCACTGCCGCGAGTTGATCCACGGGCCATTCCGGGGCGTGCTTGGCGATGATTTGATCAAGTTGATGCCGGCATTCGCGTACACCGCGCACGAGCGTGGTCGCAAACTCGATGGTTTGAGCTGAAGGATGATGCTCTTCGATCAAGTGCGCCAGCGCGGTGTCGGGTGAATGATCCGTGCAATCCATTTCGTACAGGGCTTGTAAGGCGATCTCACGTGCTTGACGACGAACCTTCACAGTCTCCTCGCATTAGGCAGGTTTCTCAGGCAAGCGGTCGGCCACATCTTCGATGTGAATATTGACTTCTTTGACTGGCATTCCCACCACATCTTGCACCGCGCGACTGATTTCACGTTGCAAGGTTTGCCCCAGCGGTAACATTTGGGCATCGGGTTCTGCAACGATATAGAGATCAATCGTAACACTGTTGTCTTCAATTTCAATTTCGATTCCTTCGCCGGTTTTGCCGCCGAACAAACGGCGCACGTTGCCGGTGAGGGTAGGGGCTAGGCGTGCGACGCCGGGTGTCGCCAGCGCAGTCAACCGCACGAGTTGTACTAACACTTCGGGAGCAATGGTAACGTTGCCAAGGGGTTCTTCCATCGCTGACATTCCAACCTCCTAAGTTAAACCGCCATCCACGGCGATCACTTGGCCTGTGATATAACTTGCCTCATCGGACGCAAGAAACGCGACGACGTTCGCGATTTCTTCTGGCGTGCCCATCCGTCCGAACGCGGTCAGTTTGATGATGCCATCTTTGATGTCTTGCGGCAACACGTTGGTCAGATCGGTGGGGACATAGCCGGGTGCCACCGCATTCACGGCGATATTTTTGGCGCCGTACTCTTTTGCCATCGCTTTGGTGAAACCAATGATGCCGGCTTTGGAAGCCGAGTAGTTGATTTGGCCAGGATTGCCCACGATGCCGGCAATCGAAGTCATATTTACAATGCGGCCGTATTTTTGTTTCATCATTGGGCGCAAGGCGGCTTTGCACATATTGAAAACACTTTTCAAATTCGTCTGGATGACCGAATCGAATTCATCTTCTTTCATCATCGCGAGCAAGGTGTCGCGCGTGGTGCCGGCATTGTTTACCAAAATGTCTAGCCGGCCATACGTGTCAATCGCCACTTTGACAACGTTCTGTGCCACAGTAAATTGGCTTACGTCGCCTTGCACGGCGATTGCCGCGCCGCCGTTTTGTTGGATTTCTGCAACCACTTGATTCGCGGCGTCGGCGCTCTTATTATAATTGACAACGACTCGCGCGCCCAGCGATGCCAGTTTGAGCGCACACGCGCGCCCAATCCCGCGTGATGCGCCGGTCACCAATGCCACTTTGCCGGTGAGATTCATAGCTCATCAACTCCTTTTGGTCAAAACTGGATTATCTTTGCGTCTTGGTGTGGAAACCGATGTTTTTGCAAGCTACACTTTCTCTACAAACGCTTTGATACTTGCCCCATCGCCAACACTGATGGCGTGAACATTTTTGTTGATGCGGCGAATCAAGCCGGCAAGCACATCCTTGGGTCCAATCTCGATAAACGTGGTTACGCCCTGCGCCACAAGATATTCGATAGATTTGATCCACTGCACGGACGATGTGAGTTGAATGACCAGTTCGCGGCGGATGTCATCGGCGGTCGCAAGTGGCTGGGCGGAAACGTTGGAAATCACCGGCAATTCGGGGGTGCGGATCGGCGTGCGGTTCACGGCGGCGGCAAACTCATGCGCGGCGTTTTCCATCAATCGCGAGTGCGATGAGATGCTGACCGGGAGCAGAATCGCACGTTTGGCGCCGCGTGCTTTTGCCAACTCGATGGCGCGGGCAATGCCGTCTTTGGTGCCAGAGATGACGATTTGCCCGGGCGCGTTGTAATTTGCAATTTGGACACCGGCTTCGTTACACACTTGCTCTAGCACATCTGCTTCGATGCCGATCATCGCCGCCATGGCGCCGGGATTCATTTCGCCGGCGCGTTTCATCACGCGCCCACGTTCGCGCACCAATTTCAACGCATCGGCGAAATCAATGGCGCCGGCGGCAACGAGCGCGGAATATTCGCCCAGCGAATGCCCTGCCACAAAATCGGCGAGCAATGCTGGTTGCACGTTGCCAATCACGTTGAGCGTGGCAATGCTGTGGGTGAGGAGAGCCGGCTGTGCATTGATCGTGTCGGTGAGTTGGTCTTCGGGTCCATTGAAGCAGAGCGATGAGAGTGAGAAACCCAACACGGTGTCCGCTTGCTCAAAGATGATCCGCGCTTCCGGGTATGTTTCGACCAGATCGCGCGCCATTCCAACGTACTGGGAACCTTGACCGGGAAAAACAAAGGCAGTTTTTGTCATCGTTGTGTGAAATCATAAAGGTCTGGCTGTTGCTTGATGGAAAAGAACGCCAGACCTTTGAGTCATTGTAAACACAGTTCTCTGCACGCAATTATGCTTTGCGAGTAGGTTTTTGTTGAACGGTAAAGATTTCTTCGCCGGCATAGTGTCCGCAGTGCGGGCAAACGTGATGGGGCTGGCGCATCTTGTGGCAGTTGGGGCAAGCAGTGAGATTTGCCGCCTTGAGTGCCAAATGGCTGCGGCGGCGATCGCGGCGACCTTTGGATAATTTTCGTTTAGGTAGAGGTGGCATAGGTTTTCGATATTCCTTTCGAGAATGTTAGTCTTGTTCGTTATCGCGTAAATGTTTCAGTGCGTCCCAACGCGGATCAATGTCGTCATGGACGCAATGGCAGGGACCTTCATTCCAATTTTTACCGCACGTGGGACACAATCCCAGGCAGCGCGTTCGGCAAAGCGGATGTTGCGGTATCGCCAGCAGCAGATTTTGCCGCACCACTTCGGTCAAATCAATTTCGTGGTGGGCATCAATCTGGGTGGCTTCTTCAGCGTCTTCGGCAAGCGGAAGGGCGGCGCCGGTGATAATGTCAATCGTTGGATAAAATTCCTCTTCCATTTCAAACTGGATCACTTTGGCAAAATGATCCAGACACCGCACGCACTCGAGTTCGAGCGAGGCATGCAATTGTGCCAAGACCAATACACCATCGCCGGTGCGAATCAACTGAACGTTGCCATCCAACGTGGTGAGCGGCACGATGTCGGTATCGAGATGGGAGATTTCTTCGTGCAAAACGTATTGGCGCGAATGCCCGCTATGTTCTTTCAGTAACTGGGCGACGTTATATCTCATCGGTTTGCCTTTCGAGAAACGCTGCCCATTATAGGCAAGACGCTAGATTGTGTCAAGAATTTTCGGTTGTGTCTTCTGTGGGCGGAGGAACGTTTACCCCTTCGATTACGTTGATGCCGTTGATGACTTGGTTCTGCAGTTTCGTCACTTGTTCGATGACTGCTTCTAGACGTGCTTGGACGTCTTTGAGAACCTGAGCCGCGTAATCGTCGGCGCCCTGCCGGGTTTGCATCGCCGAAACTTGGGCTTGCTGATGAATTTGCGCCGCCGTTTGCTGAGCCGATTTGACGATTGAATGTTCGTTGGTGAGGCGCGCCGCATCTTCCTTGGCAAACTCGATGATGCGTTGGGCTTCTTCCTGCGCCTGTGCAATCAAGCGATCGCGATCTTGGACAATTTTCTTGGCTTGCTTGATTTCTTCCGGGAACGCGATGCGCATTTGATCCACAATGTCCAAGAACTCGTCTTCGTCAATCATCGTCTTGGCAGTCAGGGGGACGCGCCAACCTTTGTTCAGTAGGGCTTCCAACCGGTCAACCAAGTATAAAACGTCTATGGCTATCATCCCCTTTCAAGTTAGAGTGTAGAGTTAGAGTGGGGGGTGGAGAGTGGGGTATTCTACTCTAACTCTCCACTCCATCCTCTAACTTTTCCCTACTCTCGCAACGAAACCAGTTTAACTTTTTCGCTCTGATCGTCGCCCAATTGTTTAATTCGCTTTTTCAATGCTTCTTCCACATAAGGCGGGACAATTTCGCTAATGTCGCCGTTCAGGAACGCAACTTCTTTGAGCGTGGAGGAACTGAGAAAGGCGTACCGGAGCGAAGTCATCAGACAAACTGTGTCAATGTCTTCGGCGAGTTGGCGATTGGTGAGCGCGGTTTGATATTCCATTTCAAAATCGTACATCACGCGCAAACCGCGCACCATCACCGTAGCGCCTTGACTGCGCGCAAATTCCACCGTCAAGCCGTGATACGGCATCACCTTGATGTTGGGGGTGTCTTTGGCGGCTTCCCGCATAAAGGCGATTCGTTCTTCGGTGCTGAACATGATGTTCTTGAGTCCTTGCCGATGATCGTACGCCGCCCAAATGAGCGTATCGAAAATTTTGGCGGCGCGCTTGGCAATGTCAATGTGCCCGTAGTGAATCGGATCGAACGAGCCGGGGTAAATGGCGATGGTCAACTGAGATCTCCCTTGCCCTTCCAAAATTCGGCCACCCGTTGTGCCAGGAGGCGATGCTCTTCTTGTTGCAACAGCGGGTCCCGCTCAAAAATCGTTTGCGCGATCTGGCGTGCATGTTCCAAAATTTTTACGTCACTGAGTTTGGCGATCTTTAAATCCGGCAAACCCGCTTGCCGCGTGCCAAAAAATTCGCCGGGTCCACGCAGTTTCAAATCCTCTTCGGCAAGCCGAAATCCATCTTGCGTGGATTCGATGACCTTGAGCCGCTCATCACTCGTGCTGCCGGATTTTTCGGCGAGGAGCAGGCAGTACGATTGATGTTCGCCGCGCCCCACGCGCCCCCGGAATTGATGTAACTGCGCCAAGCCAAACCGATCCGCGCCTTCGATCAACATCACGGTGGCGTTTGGCACATCAATCCCCACTTCGATGACGGAGGTTGCCACTAGCACGTCAATCTCGTGATTGCGAAAACGGGTCATTGTTTCGTCTTTTTCGGTGGGCTTTAGTTTACCGTGAATTAGCCCAACGCGCAAGTCGGGATAAACGCTCTTTTTCAGTCGTTCGTACTCTTCCACAGCCGCTTGGGCGTCAACGCTTTCCGATTCCTCAATGAGCGGACAAACCACAAAGGCTTGTCGTCCTTCCTTCACCTTGTTGCGAATAAAGGCATAGGCGCGTTCGCGTTCACGCGGCTCTAGCCAGCGCGTTTTGATTTCTTGACGACCGGGCGGCATTTCGTCAATGATGGACAGATCGAGATCGCCGTAAATCGTGAGCGCGAGGGTGCGTGGAATGGGGGTGGCACTCATCACCAGAATATGTGGGTGATAACCCTTGGCGCGAATTGCCGCACGTTGCTCCACGCCAAAGCGATGTTGTTCGTCAATGACCGCCAGGGCCAAGTCTTTGAATTCGATCTCTTCTTGAATCAACGCATGAGTCCCCACCGCGATGTCAATGTCACCCGCGGCGATTTGGGCGCGCACCTGTTCTTTTTCGCGATTCTTTAGACTGCCAGTAAGCAGGCGAACGCGCGGTGGGTTGGGCAGCGCTTCAAAAACCCGGGTCAGTGTTTTGTAATGTTGTTCGGCAAGAATTTCGGTGGGCGCGAGCAGGGCGGCTTGCGTACCGTTTGCAACGGCTGCCAGCATTGCCGCCGCCGCTACCACCGTCTTGCCCGATCCCACATCGCCTTGGAGCAACCGACTCATCGGTTGAGGTTTCTGCAAATCGCTGAGAATCTCATTGATCGCACGTTGTTGTGCGCCGGTCAGTTTGAATGGCAAGGATTCAATCAAGCGATCCAGTGTGGCTGGTTCAACGATCAAGGCGCGCCCGGGTTGTTCGCGCCATTGCTTGCGCTGACGCAAGACTCCTAGTTGAATGAGCAAAAATTCATCCAGCGCGAGCCGCCGCCGTGCTTGCTCCATCGTTTCGAAGGACGAGGGGAAATGGATTTCGCGCAGGGCTTGGGCGAGCGGCAAGAGATTTTCGCGCTCGCGAATGGTTTCCGGTAAAGCGTCCGGAATCTGTGCCGCCCAGTGTTCAACAACGCTGTGAATGAGCCGGCGCAACCAGCGATTGGTCAAGCCCTCGGTGAGTGGATACACCGGCACAATGCGCGCCGTATGCACCAGTTCATTGCTGAGCGGCTCCCAATCGGTTTGCTTGAGGGTGAGGCGACCAAGGTCTTGATCCACGCGCCCACTGATGACAATGCGACGCCCCGACCGGAATTGTTGTTGCAGCCAAGGTTGATTAAAGTAAGTAACTTGAATCGTGCCGGTCAAGTCGGCGAGCAAGACGGTGGTGATCTTGAGTCCGCCCCGCGCTTCGCGGGTCTTGACTTCGCAGACGGTCAAGATCAAGGTAACTTCTTCGCCGTATACGAGTTGGCTGATCGTTTTGAGTTTGCTGTAATCGTCGTAACGGCGCGGAAAGTGATAAATCAGATCGCTGATGGTATAGATGCCCAGCCGATGCAGACGCTTGGCGTATATCTCCCCAACATTTTTCAATCGGCGGATGTCGGTATCGAGACTCAAACCGGAGGTAGCTGTAGCGCGTGGGGTTGTGGCTGGGATTTCCGCTGTTTCGAATTCATCGCTGGGTTCTTCGGCAACTGCTGTTTCCACCCAATCCGGGGCAAGCGTCATTTCGCCGCGCAGGATGCCCAGCGCGCGATTGATCATTTCATAGCGCGCGTTGGGCGAAGCGGTGCCATACCCAGCCAACGTTTGAGCAATTGCATCCGCCAGTTGGGCGATCTTGGCATCGCCGTTTTGTTTTTGTTTGGTGATCCAATTGTCAATGAACTTTTCCAAGCCACCGATGAACAAACGATTATCGCACTTTTTTTGCTCGTTCAGCAACTTGGTTTCCAAATCTCGTAGGTCAGACATATTCTCTTAGTATTTTCCAGTAACCCATGCAATCCCGACGGCGCCGGGTCCCACATGGGCACCGAGCACAGGCCCTGTCTCCGACATCACGATTTGCTCTTTGGGAAAAGTATCCGAAAGTATGTCTTGCAAGGTTTCGGCGTGATGGGGGGCTTCGGCGTGAACCACCGCCAGTTCTTGGATGGGTCCCGAAGATAAAACAATTTCCACCAGACGTTCCAAAGCCCGGCGTTGTGTGCGCACATTTTCGACCGGCATGATTTCGCCGTTGACCACCGAGAGCAAAGGTTTGACGTTGAGCAATGTGCCAACGAAGGCTTTGCCTTTACCCAAACGTCCGCCGCGTTGCGCGTACTCTAAGGTGTCGAGCATCGCGATGATGTGAACACGCTGCTTGAGATCTTGAACGAGCGCTTTGATTTCGGCGAGGCGGCGGCCCTCTTTGGCGGCGCGCGCGGCAAGGATAACGATCCACCCCAATGACATCGTAACTTGTTGTGAGTCAAGCAATTCGATGCGTGCGTTGGTGATGGTCTGCGCTGCAACCCGCGAGGCGTTGTAAATGCCGCTCAACGAGGCGATGGTGTGAATTGCTAGAATTTCATCCGTCGTCTCGGCGAGCCGGCGATACATTTCCTCAAAGACGCCGGTGGCGGGTTGCGAAGTGCTGGGCATCACTGGGCTGGTTTTGAGTTTCTGATAGAACTCGGATGGAAAAAGATCAATGCGATCACGATACTCGTGATCGCCGAAACGGACGATGCAAGGAATCGTTGTAATATCGAGTTCTCGCAGAATTGCCGGCGGGATGTCCGCTAGACTATCGGTTACGATTTTGACGTTGGGCATTGTGTTGCCTACATTCCTTCGTACACCACCACGCCTAACGCATCGGTGCCGACATGGGTGGCGGTGACGGGACCGTAATGATCAACCGAAATGTCGAGGTTCGGCATCAACAGATTGGTTTGTTCGATGAGTGTGGCAACATCTTGCGGCGTGTTGCCGTGCAAGACGACCATCTTTTGAATGCGGGTAAACTCGGTGATGAACTCGACGAGTTTTTCGATGGCTTTGGCGCGCGTGCGAACTTTTTCCAATGCAACGATTTCGCCTTCTTCCAGAATCAAGAGCGGCTTGATGTTGAGCATATTGCCCAGCAACGCTTGCGCGCGACCAATGCGACCACCGCGTTCGAGATAATCGAGTGTCTCGACAAAGAAACCAATATAGATGCGTGGGATCATTCCGCGCACCAACTTGACCACTTCATCCAGCGAGGCACCTTGCGACGCGGCACGCCCAGCGGCGGTAACCAACATGCCCAAGCCCACCGTGATGAGTTGTGAATCAATCACGCTAATTTTACTGCGTCCCAAGAGGGGTAACGCGGCGCGTTGCGCATTGCGAAACGTCTGGCTCAACTTGCTGGATACGTGAATCGAGACAATTTCATTGCCACCTTTGATGAGTTCGGTGTAAATGTCTTCGAATTGTTTTTGCGTTGGGGCTGACGTAGTGGGCGGGGTTGACGTCCGCGACATGCGTTGAACAAAATCGGCGGGGGTGATGTCAATGCCGTCGCGCAATGCTTTCGATCCGAGATGGATCGTCAAGGGTAGGACGGTAATGTCCAATTCCTCGACGACGCCGGGGGGCATATCCGCCGTGCTGTCTGTAACAATTTTTACGCGATTCATTGTAACCTGTGAAATGACCGTGAGAAAGTTTATTCTACCGAGATAATAAAATGATAATGCGGTTGACCACCGTTCACCACTTCGACATCTTGCGCAGGGTACGCTTGCCGGATTTTTTCCGCCAACACCTCGGCTTCATTGGCGGTGATCGCTTCACCGTAATACAGCGTGATAATTTCGGCGTCTTGGGCTCCCATGCGTTCGAGCGTTTCGAGCACCAGCGCGGTGCGATCTTCGCCAGCACCCTTCAACTCATCGTCAATCAAGGCGATGAAATTGCCTTCTTTTACTTCTAGGCCATCCAGTTTGACTGAGCGCGTTGCAATCGTAATCTCCAACGTCTTGATGTGGTGTGCCGCGCGCTCCATCGCTTTGAGATTCGATTCGAGGTCGCTCTGAAAGTTAAAGGCGAGCAATGCCGCAATGCCTTGCGGAATCGTTTTCGTTGGCACAATGGCGAGTTGCTTGGTCGTCAAGAGTTTGGCTTGCTCAGCGGCGGGGATAATGTTCTTGTTGTTGGGCAACACGATCACTTGATCAGTCTTGACCGCGTTGATGGCTTTGAGCAAATCTTCGGTGCTGGGATTCATCGTTTGTCCGCCGGCGACAATTTTGCCTACGCCCAAACTTTCAAAGACACGCGCCAAGCCGGCGCCCGGGGCAACCGCAATCGTCGCAATCCCCGCGATTTCTTCAGACGTGACCGGCGGAGACGCGCTTTGCCCCGCCATAAAATCAATGTACTGTTCTTGCATATTCTCGACGATGATGTTGGTGATCGTGCCCACCGTACATCCGTAATCGAGAATGGCGCCCGGCGTTGGTGCGTGCACATGAACCTTGACCAGCGATTCATCGCCAACGATCAAAGCCGATTCGCCCATGCTCGCAATTTTTTCTCGGATTGCTTCTACATCAAGGTTGTTGCCGCGAATGTGAAATTGAATATCGAAACCCCAGCCCTCTTCGCGTTCGAGGTGTTCAAGGGCTTGGGCGCTGACACCGGTCGCCACCAGTTCCATCGGCTCACCGTTCAAATACTTGAGCGCGCCTTCCAGAATGACCAACAAGCCTTGTCCACCGGCGTCCACGACGCCGGCTTCTTTGAGCACTGGCAATAAGGAGGGCGTTTTGAGTACGGCGATGCGTGCGGCATCCACCGTTTTGCTCAAGACGATCCGCAAATCGTCGTGCTGGGCGGCGGCAATTGTTGCGGCGTCCGCCGATTCACGAATGACTGTCAGGATCGTTCCTTCGACGGGTTTGACGACACCTTTGTAAGCGGTGCGAGCGGCTTCGACCATCGCCGCGGCAAAATCATTTGCGTTGATGACCTCTTTCTTTTCGATGGTACGTGCAAAGCCGCGAATAATTTGCGACAAGATCACGCCCGAGTTGCCGCGCGCGCCGAGCAAAGCGCCGTGCGAAAGTAGTTTGCAGATGGCGCCGGCGGAATGTTCGGGCGAGGTGCCAACTTCTTTCATTGCCGCTTGCATCGTCAACAGCATATTCGTTCCCGAGTCGCCATCCGGGACGGGAAAGACGTTTAGACTGTTGACGTACGCCGCGTGCCGTTCAAGCCAGGCGGTACTGGCAGCAAAGAGTTGTCTCAGTTCTTGCCCGTCCAGTGTGCCAAGGGGTGGAAGCGGCGTGTTCGCCGCTTGACTTTCGTTGGTCAAGACTAACCTCACTGAATTCAAATTTGCTTAGCCTAGATTTCGCACCTGTGCCATCACATAGACAACGTCGCTCGTCCAACCATCGAACGCAATGCGCCTTTTGCTCGGTCGGGCAAGGGTGCGAAAGCGAGGCTTAGGCGGATTCATCAACATGCAAACCCTGCACGTGCACGTTCACTTGTGCGACCGGCAGTCCCAGCGCCTTTTCCACGCTGTATTTGACGCGATTCATAATGCCGTGCGCTACTTCGGAGATGCGTGTGCCGTACTGAATGACAACGTACAGATCAATATAAATTTCGTGTTCGATTACTTTGACGTCAACGCCGCGCCGGACATTGTTGCGTGCGAGAACTTCGGTAATGCCATCGCGCAAATTCTTGTTTGCCATTCCTACCACGCCGTAGCATTCAAGGACGGCTTGCCCCGCCAAACTAGCAATCGCATTTGGCGAAATTTCGATCCGACCGAAAAAGTTTTCTTCTGTCATACGTTTGCCCCAACTCAATCGTCGCCCAGACGATTGAGAATCCTGATTTGCGTAAAATTGCCGATTATGGTATTATCTGCCCCGTTTGAATTAGGGGACTATAAAGGAGTGGATCACGATGGCACAGCGATGCGACATTTGCGGCAAGGGTCCGTTGTATGGTCATTGGCGTAGCCACGCTATGAACGCCACCAACCGACGCTTTATGCCGAACATTACCAAACGCACTTTGGTGTATCAAGGTAAGAAACAAAAAATGAATGTCTGCGCGAATTGCTTGCGAACGCTGAATAAGAATGGTTAACGTGTGCGATTCGCAATCTTGAACCAGCGACTCGACTTGAGTGGCTGGTTTTTTATTTTACACTTGTTCGTAAGCGTTGCATGGCTTGGGCAACACTTTCCTTTTGATGAAAGATTGCCGAGCCAGCCACCAACACATTGGCTCCTGCCTCGACCACCCGTGGCGCAATGTCGGCATTGATCCCGCCATCCACTTCGATTTCAATTTGGGCTGCCAATCCGCGCGCATCAATCATCTTGCGCATCGCCGCGATTTTCTGAATGGTGGTTTCGATAAAGGATTGTCCCCCAAAACCCGGGTTAACGCTCAGGATGAGCACCAGGTCAAGGTCAGGCAGAATTTCGTCTAATGTTCCAACTGGGGTTGCCGGGTTGAGGGCAACGCCCGCCTTTTTATTCAACCCCTTGATCTGCTGAACGACGCGATGCAAATGAATGCACGTTTCTTGATGCACCGTGATAATGTCCGCGCCGGCGTGGGCAAAGTCCGCCATATACTTTTCCGGCGCTTCGATCATGAGGTGCACATCGAACGGCAAGTGAGTGAGCGGACGCAACCAGCTCACCACGACGGGACCAA
Organism: Chloroflexota bacterium; assembly: GCA_037440625.1. Classification (GTDB taxonomy): domain Bacteria; phylum Chloroflexota; class Anaerolineae; order UBA4142; family UBA4142; genus DAOTXS01. The sequence continues at coordinate 1,409 of JBBITT010000046.1, read as the reverse complement.
TGGTGAGGTTGGGGACAAAGTGTCCATCCATCACATCAATGTGAATGTAATCGGCGCCGGCGTTTTCGGCTTCTTTGATTTGTTCTCCCAGCCGCGCAAAGTCAGCCGAGAGAATAGAGGGGGCGAGTTTGGGCATTTGACACAATACCGCGAGTTGCCATTAATCCTTGTGATTCCAAACCGTTCGCGATTCGTTTCTGTTTCTTCCTTTTTCAGATAGGTTTGTCCACGCTTTATACCCAAGTTTTTCAGTTCCGTCAATTTTGATCAAGCCGACCGCATCGTTGGTGTTTAAATCATGAAGCCATGACCATCCAAACCAGTGTAAAGGTATTCCTTGCTCTCGGGTGAGTCGCGTTGTCGCTTGTACAATGAAATCGGCTTGTGCTTGCTCCCCTCCAAGCGCGTCCAGGGATGCCCAGGCGATTTCACTAAAGCCAAACGGTTTTCCTGGCATATAATTCGCTGCTTTAGAATAATAATCATCGGGAATCATTGAAGGGTGAGTTCTCCCGAGCGCATAAGGGTAGCTGGTCAAAATCAGTGCATCCATTTTGTTTGGATCGAACAAACGAAGGACTTGCAAGTTCGCTTCACGGTTTTCAGAAATGATTTCTCTAGCGAACACACAGAATACCCGTGTCTCGGGAACCAGTTCATGCACAGCGTCGTAAATATCTTCATAGAGACTCACATAGTTTGTGAAACCATTGGGTCCGTCTTGCCCATATTTCTCATACCATCTGTTGACTTCGTTCCCGAGCGATAGATATCGTGGACGTGAAACTTGTACAACCTCAAGCGCGGCTTGTTTATAGGCGGCTCTCCATAACGGGTCGCTTAAAGTGGCATTTCCCATCCCTGGCGGTGTGCTAAGAGTTACTCCTCTACCGATAAATGACAGATGAATGATCGGAAACATTCGATTGCCACGGATGAGTTGTTGGACAAAGATTTGCCCCCACCTTCCACCTAGGTCAGAGGCCAGGTTGTAGAATGGAGTAGGCTTGCCCCATACCGGCACGAATTCTGAGTAGCGGGCTGCTTGGGCATATGCCTCTTCGAATGACTGCCCCTGAGCCGTCGTCGGCAGTACCCCCATAAAGAATCCTCTTGATGGGAGTGGTGGAGCATCTATTGGAACCAGTTTGGCTGGTTTGGCAGTGGGTGTCGGTGCAACGCGGCAAGCCGCCAGAAAAGCGCTCACAGAGGAGATGCCAAGAAATTTAAGAAAATCTCGACGGCTCAGGTAATCCTTATTGACCGGCATAAGTGTTCCGAAAGTTCAGTGGGGAAAGCGGGCTAACGATCTGCGCATCAGCCGCACGCGGAGCGAGCGAAGCGAGCGGAGCGTGTCGGCTGGAAGCGCAGGTTAGCCAGCGTCCCATTCATCATTACCAAACGACTTG
>JBBITT010000045.1:0-23115 GCA_037440625.1 Chloroflexota bacterium | reverse complement strand
CGTCTCAGATTTTATCATCGCGGTGAAAAAATCGCCATAACGATTATAGCACAAAACTTTTACTCGTACACCTTCTCGCCTTCGGTCTCCGCGTTGACCGCATCCATCTCCACATCGCGCGCGGTCGGTTTGGTTGCCAACAACTCTTTGTAATACTCGTGCTGAATGACGAGATTCATAATCTCGTTTGTACCAGTCCAAATCATCATCAAGCGCGCATCGCGGAGCATCCGTTCAATCGGATAAACGTTCGTGTAACCGATGCCGCCCATCACTTGCATGGCATTGTTGACCACCTGCCAGGCTGTCTCGGTCGCCAACTTTTTCGATTCCGAGACCAACCGGCGCACACGTCCCGGGTTGTCATTCGCATCAATCGCGCGCGCGGTTTGATGCACGAGCGCGCGCGCGGCATCAATCTGGGTGATGCTCTCAGCGATTTGAAAATTCACGCCTTCAAACTCGCGAATCTTTTGCCCGAACGCGCGGCGCCGATCCGCGTAGCGCGCCGCAATTTCGATTGCCGCGCGCGCGAGACCAATCGCTCCCGCCGCGCTCGTCATACGTTCCGGGATCATCATTTGATTAAAAATCTCACCGGCACCGTGTTCACGCCCAATCAAATTTTCCGCTGGCACGCGCGCATCGCGGAAATACACACGCCCGGTGCCACCGCCGCGCGTCCCCATCAACCCGTACACGTGTTGCACCTCCACACCGGGTCCACGTTCGACGATGAACGCACTGATCGCGCGCGGTTCATCACCGGTGCGCGCGTAAACGAGAAAATAATCCGCGCCTTCCGCGCCAACAATGAAACGCTTTTGTCCGTTCAGCACATAGAAATCGCCGTCGCGTCTGGCGCGTGTGGTCGCGCCAAAGAAATCCGAGCCGCCGCGGGGTTCGGTCAATGCTTCCGCAACCGTGAGTTTGCCTTCGAGCACAGGGTGCAAATATTTTTCTTTTTGGGCGCGCGTGCCAAAACAGTGAATCGCCTCGCCCACAATCGTAGGCAGCGAATAGAGACACGCCAACGATGCCCCCAGCACACCAATCTCTTCGAGCGCGAGAACTTCGTACTCCCAATTCAAGCCGCGCCCGCCAAACTCTTTGGGAAAACGCAAGCCAAGCAAATTTTGTGCGGCAAGTTTTTGCAGATACTCGCGCGGATAGCGCACCTTGTCCGCGTCCATATCGAGCAAGAGTTGACGCGGCACTTGGGTCCGCGCGAACGCACGCGCTTCGTCGCGTAAAGCGAGTTGTTCTTTGGTCAAGAGAATGTCAAACATCGTTGCTCCCCCTTTGTCCAAATTTTCGATTTGCGATTTTAGATTTAGGATTTATCTCTATCACCATTCTACAATCGAAAACATCGCACTGCAAACTCGAGCCCGTACTTGAGACTTTAGCTTTTCACTTTTTCACTTGATCCAGTGCACCAAATCACTCAACGCGCGGCGCGGGCGAATCTTGGGTTCTTTGCCCGGATAGCCCAGCGGCAACATGGCGACCGGCTGCAAATCCTTGCCGATACCGATAGCTGTGCGTACCGCATCATCGTTGAATGCGCCCACCCAAACCGATGCGAGTCCCAGTGTAGTCGCCGCGAGTTGCGCGTACGCGCACGCAATCGTCGCATCCTGAATGCAGTACAGTTGGATGCCACGTTCGCCGTACTTGACCGCCGAACGTGCCGGATGCGCGCAAAAGACCAACGCCATTTGTGCCTGCGCGATAAACTCTTGCTCGTATGCGGCGCGCATCAACGCGCGCAACACATCGCGATTCGTTACAGCGAAAATTTCATAACCCTGCAAGTTGCCGGCAGAAGGGGCGGCGTTTGCCGCCTCTAAAATCGCTTGAATTTTTTCCGGTTCAACCGCTTGCGCCGTGAACGCACGAATCGAATGACGATGGCGAATGACCTCAAAGAATTCCATGGGCTATGCTCCTAGGCAAAGGCACGCACATCGAGCGGCGCCGGTTTCGTTTCATCACGCATCAGCGCGATCGCTTCAAAGCGACACTGCCCTTGACAGACCCCGCACCCCATACACTTGGCGCGATCTACGGTGGCGGTGCCGTTTTGCATCGTCAGGGCATCGAAGGGACACGCTTCGATGCAAACGCCGCAAGAGGTGCAATTCGATTCGTCAATCACCGCAACAAACCCGGACGATGCCATCGCCGGGGCGCCATACTTGGTCATCATCTCGATGCCGCCGCAACAGCATTTGCAACAATTGCAAATTGCAAACATTCGGTCGCCCAGAACATTCTTGAACCACGCCGAATGCAAATGTCCCCGCTCGTGTTCGGCGCGCAAAAGGTCTAGCGCTTCGGCTTGGGTAATGCGGCGCGCGCTGTGCGGATTATGCTCGAGTTGAAAATCAAACTGCGCACCGCCGATGACCATACACACATCGGTGGGCTGGCACCCGTTGGCGCGCGCGTGACGACACGCGCATTCATAGAGCGTGATGTGGAGGGGAGATTTCAAAACGATGTCGCGTGCCATCGGATACGGGATGATTTGTTCTTGGTTGCGTGCATCAATGTCGTGATCGAGCGTAATCAATTCCGCCGCATGTTCGGTGGTGAGGACTTTGCCGTGATAAGCATTTGCCCATTGCTCACGTTGACGTGCGTTGAGACGCGGCACCACCCAATTGATCAGCACCGCGATGTACTGATTGGTCCAACGACCATAGACATACGCGTGAATCGCGTCGAAAAGGCTGGGTTTGTGTTGCGAAGGCGGTCCGCCAGACACTCGTTTGACCGAACGCGACGTGCTTCGGCGAGGTCGCATTGCCGCGCGCGTGGACGGCAGAATCAAATGTCCACGCTCGCCAAAAACCCATAATGCACCCAGCGCGCCAATCAGGATCGCCAAAAGAATTACGATGACCATGGCAATCGTTGTCATATTCGCCTCCTTGTTTCACACCGTCGTCGCGACAATCACCAAATCGCCAGAGTGCGCCGCATCGAACGGCTCGCCTTGCAAGTTGCCGTAGAATTCAAGATGAGAGAAACCCGCGCGTTGCAGAAGATTCTCCAATTCCGATTTTTGATAGGGCCGTTGCAAAGTGCTTTGTACATCAACCGCCCAAGTTCCTTGTTCGTTTTTGGTGAACAGCGCGATGTTGAACGTGATGCGTGATGCGTAACTTGGGGTTCGCAAATCGTGGTTCGCTGTGGGCAGTTCGCTATAATCTGCAAACCGCCATACCAACGTTTCGCGTCCGTGCAGCACCCCTGAATTGACCGCAAACCAACGCGGCTTTTCTTTCCAACGTTTGTCGTAATTCAAATTGTGTAGAATCAGCACCCCGCCCTCGCGCAAACAATCGTGCAGATTCAACAAACTTGCCAACGCGTCCGCATCGCTCAAGACATGCACAAACGAGTTGCCCAGACAAAGCACTGCATCGAATTCTTGGTTGAGTGTTTGATGCAAACTCTGAAACGACGAGACCACGAACGGAATGTTCACGCCGGCACGTTCAGCATTCGCCTGCGCACGCGCAATCATCGTCGCGCTAATGTCCGCGCCGATTACGCGATAGCCGCGTTGTGCCAGCGCAATCGCGTGTCCGCCAGTGCCGCACGCCGCATCCAGAATCGTTTGCGCGCGATACCGTTTCAGCACGGATTCGATGAATGGCAATTCGATAGCAAGCCGGCTTTGCCAATCGGTCATCACATCAAAGAACTCGGCAAGGCGATCATAGAATTCAGTCTCGGTCAACATGGTTGCCTCATCATTGGCACGCTTGAGGATACGCCGCAAAAGCACAGAACGCTGGTTTAGCCGTGCGCTTGTCGCTGGCGTACAAGCCCCAGAAACCCGGCTCGCCATTCGGCAAAACAACGTCGTGATATTGATACCAAAAGATTTTTTCAACCATCGGAGCGTTGGCAAACAAAAGGTCAAAACTAGTTTTCAAATAGTACGCTTGCGTGGTTGATTCGATTGCCAGTGACAGCGCGCCGCGTTCATTTTTCGCGCTATTCCATCCAATCTCGGTGATCCAAATCGGGCGCGACACATCACCATACCGCTTCATCGTCCGCGCGAACTTGTCCACAAGCGTTCGATCACCTTGGGTCGCATCCATCTGATCCGGCGCGCGCAAATAGATTGCCGGGTCAAGAGCGTACCGCGTGCCAAAGTAGAGATGCAATGCCAATACATCGAAAGGACGCGCGCCGCCTTGTTCATGATTCAAATAGAAATAAACTTGATCGAGATAATCGTTGGAATCGTTCCAGCCACTCGCCAAGCCGCCAAAGACAAGTTTCGCCTCCGCGTTCGCCGCGCCTAGTGCGCGATACGCTTCGGTCAAGAACGCGGCATAGTAGCGTGGGCTGAGCTGAAAGGTTGGCAAGTTGGGCTCATTCCACAATTCCCAAAAAGTGATGCGATCTTTGAAATGCCTGGCGTACCATTCAAGTTGTTGCACAAACGTTTGACGATAGGTTGGGGTATCGGCAAAGGGAGCGGACAACGATTCGTGGTTCATCAATCCCAGCACCCCCATGCCGGCCGCACACAGTGAATCTACCATTCGATCAAACTCTTGCTCGATGGTGTACGGCGATGCCGGATCGGGCGGGCGCAATCCCAAGCGCACCCAGTGCGCGTTCGCCGCAATCAATCCTTGCAACGCCAGCGTATCACCCGCGCGAATGATCGGATACCACGCGCTACCCACAACTTCGTGCGAAGGAAGGTGCACGCCCTTGTTGCCGGGATCGCGCTTGCCACATGTAAGCGCTGGCGATTGATAACGCCAGATTCGCCAGTCGTCCACCCAAAGGCGCGGCGAGGTTGTCGGGCTACTTGAAATCAAAGCAAACCAAACTCTGGGAGCCCCATCCCAACCGGTCGCCCACACATCGAAACGCGACCAGACCGGCACCGATGCCAACCATTGTATCGTAGAAAAATTTTTTCCATCCGTCGAGACCCCCACGCCCAAGAAATCGTTTGCATCAACTCGCTCGAACACAAGATTAAATTGCATCAACGCATCGCGGGTGTGAGTGAAATCAAATGGACCGCAAATCAGCCAAGCGTTTTGTTTTGGTGTGAGCGATTGCTTGCCACTCCACGCGCGCTCGGCGTCGAGTTGCCAATCGTGGGCGACACAACGCGGATCAGGAAAATTATTTTCGGCATCATCACTCAACACGAGTTCCCAGTTGTCCACGAAATCGCCCGGGGCGGGGCGCGGGGGTGGGTCGGCGCGCGCAAACGTTTGCATCGGCATCCAGGGAGTGATCGGTGAGGCAAGCGATTGCGTTTGCAAACTCAAGGTTGTGGTCGGCGGCAAATTCGATGAGACGAGAGTGGCATCGCGGTTGCGTGCGAAAATAATTTTAATTTGATGCGTGGGGGAAGGAGTCGTCAACAAGCGTGGTGCGAAAAGTGGAGCGGCGACACTGTGATTCGACACGGCAAGGATTGTATCGTTCGCACAAGCCGTCAGCGCGAGAAAAATCATCGAGACAATTAGCGCGCGTTGCATCGCTTTTGCTCCACGCTCAATGGCGAAACGCGTTGGTCAGCCGCACTCGGTCCTGATAATCATTCAGGTCTTGGTCCAATCGCCCGGCATCCCAACCCAAGAATTCACCCAGCATCTGCCCGACGCGCGGCGCAACGGCGAGCCCATGATCGCGCGCTTCGGTGAGCACGTGCAAACGGCGTTCCAAGACATCCGCGATCGTCAGCGCCATTTCTTCCTCGATGGCGTATTGCACCTCTGCCCAAATGTACGGCAAATCATCGTAGATGGGACACGCCAACTTTTGATCACGTTGAGCAATTTGAATTACCCGTCCCAGCGCAGGACCATAACGATGTTGCAAATGAGCAACCACCTCGGCGGGCAACGAATGCGGGGGAATCGGCACGTCATCTCGAACGATGGGCACCTTGGCAGTCAAGCAAGGTTTCTGCGCCACGATATTAAACTGATCGCGTAATTGCCGGGCGACGACGTTGACGCATTGCTCCGCCATGGAACGATACGTGGTCAGTTTACCCCCAGCAATCGAAACAAGACCCGAAGGCGTGATCCAAATTTCGTGTTCACGCGATGTCTGGCTTGCACTCTTGCCCGCCTGCGCAATCAGTGGGCGCAAGCCGGCGTACGTGCTAATCACATCCGCGCGCGTGATTGGCGTTTGCGGAAAGGCATGGTTTGTCGCGGCGATGACGTAATCTACATCCGTCGCGTCGGCGTACACGCGATCATAATCCTCTTGATAGTCGGTGTCGGTCGTGCCAATGATTTGAAACTTGCCCCAGGGAATCGCAAAGAGCAAACGACCATTCGTCAAACTGGGAAACGCTACGGCGCAATCGCTACCAATTTCGTGGCGCGCGCGTGGGACGATGAGATGAATCCCTTTGGTCGGGCGCATGCGCTTGGGCAACCGTGGGTCATCCAATTGAGTCAAGGTATCTGTCCACACGCCGGTGGCATTCACGACGACCCGCGCACGAATTTCAATGATTTCTCCACTCAACGTATCGTGCGCACGCACACCGACCACACGACCACGCTCCTTGATCAGTTTATCCACCTGAACATAGTTCAGCACACACGCGCCATACCGATGCGCTGAACGAATCGTCTCCAGTGTGAGCCGTGCATCGTCCACTTGGCCATCGTAATAGTACGCCCCACCGTGGAGGTTGGAGGTATCAAGCCCACGCACGCGCCGCGCAATTTCCTCGTTCGACAACCATTCGTGATTGCGATAGTTGCGAAAGAGAGCGAGCGCATCGTACATCCACAAACCCAGATTGATCACCCACGGATGCCACGCGGTATCGCGATAAACCGGAAAGAGAAACGGCAACGGGGTAGCCAGATGCGGAATGATATTCCAAAGAATGCGCCGTTCACGGCTGGCTTCAAACACCAAACCAAATTCAAACATTGCCAGATAGCGAATGCCGCCATGAACCAGACGCGATGATTTCGATGATGTACCGCTGGCAAAATCACCTTTGTCAATGAGCGCGATTCTGAATCCACGCATCACCGCATCACGCGCGATGCCTGCGCCAGTGATACCACCGCCCACGACCAACACATCGAACGGTTCAAGTGCATGGAGATTGGCTTGCCGGGTTTTGCCGGAAAATTCATTCACCATCATCGGAACCAGTATTGCTCACGCCAAGCCGAAGTTATCAATTCGATTCTTGGCGTCCTAGCGCGAGGTCAACTGTCGCTTGTCCAAATCATACACACCGTACGCCGCCGCCAAGATTTCAGCCGGCGCGCGCGCCAGTTTGTGCGTACCGTGTTCCAACTGCCAACGACAAATCTCGGAATCGGAGACCACAAAGCGCGCCACATCGCCTTGCTCACGCACAAAACGAAACGCCTCCTCGCCCACCTTCATCGCAATGTCGTACTTTTCCGCTTTGTAACCGTACGTCCCGGCAAGTCCACAACACCTCGCATTCCCTTCGCGCACATCCAAGCCGGGAATCAGCGTCATCACATCCAGCGCGGGTCTACCCATCCGATGTGCGCGCGCTTGACACGAAACGTGGTATGGCAAAATCGTTTTCAAGTCGCGGAAATTTGTATCGAGTTGTCCTTGGTCGTACAACTCGCGCAACCATTCCGAAAAATCCCACAACGCGTTTTTCAAACGATGCGTTTGATCGTTCTCGATATCGAGCATTTCCGACGCTTCTTCTCGCAAGACCAGTACACAACTCACACTCGTGCCAACGATGGGATAACCCTTGTCCGCATACGGCAGTAATTTAGCAAGATTACTCCGATACAATTTCTCCGCCGCCGGAAATTCGCCGTTGTTGAGCATGGGCAAACCGCAACAATTTTGCGGTGGCACGATCACCTCGTACCCCAGATGTTCCAACACAGCCACCGCCGCTTGACCCACTTGCGGTTCATAGTAATTCGTCGAGCAACCGTGAAAGTACACCACCTTCTTGTCCGATTTCAAACGCGGCGTGCGCCGAAACCATGCTTCAAAACTTCCCTGCGTACTCCAACGTGGAATGGGTGCGTGACGTGCCACACCCATAATTTTTTCCGCCATCAAGCGCGTGAACGGATTATGAAATCCTAGGTTCGCCAGATGCGGTGCGAGGCTTCCGATCTTCCCCAGCATCTCGTTGCGCCCAAACAACCAATTGCGCAGCGGAATCCCGCGCTCCGCAACGATCTGTGCTTTGGCGCGCGCGTTGATCTCGGCGATCTTGACGCCGCTGGGACACACTTCGTTGCACACGCGGCAGGCTGAACAATAATCTACCGAAATGTCCGGCGATTTGAGTTGCCCCGATTCGCGGAATCGTTGCGCTTGCGGTCCCGCGTACTTGGGTCCGGGAAATTTATCGGTGACTGCCGAGACCGGGCAGTAGGTGGTGCAAATATTACATTTGATACACTCGTCGAGCGTCATCCCGACCGAGTGCCACGATGCAGTATGCATAAGACCTCGATATTCAGAATTTAGTGCTCAGTGTTCAGAGTTCGGTGCGCGGCGGCATAGGCGGTTGCTAGGGCAACGCCTTCCAAACTGCGTTCCAAAATCGAATCGCAATGGGCGAGCAAATTGCCCGCCGCCCACACGTTTGCAAACACACGCGCGCCATTCGCGTCAATCGGTTGGAATTGAGAATTGACCGGGACACCGGCGCGGAAAATGGGATGCCCGGCTGGATCGAAAAAACGCGCGCGGAACCATTCGCCACGATGACGCGGCATCGCCAGTGGCAAACCGAAAATCGTTTCCCGCACTTGGCTCTGGTGATCCGTCTCGATGCCGCCGCCCAGAATGCCGCCAGTCGCCAGCAAAAATTTTTCTGCACGATGCTTGAGCGGTCGCCCGCTCGTTTCCGTTTCGATCCACAGCACGCGATCTTTTTCGGCGTGAAAGCCAATGACCTGCATATTCAACTCAACCCGCACCCCCATCTGGCGCAACTGTTGGCGCAACGCATTCGTCAAACGAATGCCCGGGACGCTGGGCGGCAAAGTTGGAATTTCAAAAATCGGTGCACCGATTTGCGCTTGCAAATCACGCAGCGCCTCGGTGTGTGCATCCATTCCCAAAATCGCTGGCAAGCCGATTCGTTCGCCGGGTTGCACGAGAGTTTTTAATGCGCCTGCCAAGCGCGCGCGCCGCGCCGGCTCATCTAGCCCAGAGGCGAGTTGCGCCACGTTGAGATCGCGTCGTTCGGTGATGAGGTCAAGCGGCAACAGCGCGGCGCGCGCGCGATGACCTTGTTTGCTTAAATTTTCGGCGATGAGTGCCGGATAAAAATCGCGCAAGCCGCGCAAACCTACGATCAACATCGGTTCCATCCGCCGCAAATCACCCGCGAGCTGGGCATCTGGCGCCAGAAAGGTTGGACGTGCCGCACCCACTAGCGACGGCAACCAAAGATTATCGCCCGGCGTTGCCGCACCCGCGTACGCCAAACCGATTTGCTGGGTCAACGCGCGAAAATTTGACAACGCATCAGCGAGCGTACCGTTGAGCAAAGCGTACGGATGGTGTGATTGCTCGCGCACCAAAGTTGAAATGGCATCGAGCGGGCGATTCACCGGCGAGGTAGCGCTTGGATAATAACCCAGCACATCCACCGTGCCGGCGTGCCAATGCGTTGCACCTAACCCTTTGGCAATCACCTTGACCGATTGCCCGGCTTGCGCGGCAGTGTAGGCGGCAAACAAGCCAGCCAGTCCCGCCCCGATGACAAGGAGATCAGTCATTATGCCCCTCGCTGTCTGCCGTGGCTTGAATGCCAGGACGATTGTAAAACTCGGTCATTGGGCTGGCAACTTTTTCATCCGGTAAATGATCCGCGTTCATCAAACAAAGATAAATCAACTCGTCGAGCCGTTCTTGCTTGAGTTGACGTCCCCACAGAATTGGCAACAAACCTTTCCAGCGTTCTTGCAAAAAATCGCGGAGGAGCAAATTGGGATTGGAAATTGAAGGTTGGCGGTTGGCGGTTGGCGGTTGGAGATTGGAAGTTGAAGGTTGGCGGTTATGCGACGGAGATTGCAGATCAGCCACCTTCCACTCTTCCGACGAATGACTATTGACGAGCGACTGCCGACTGCCGGCTGAGACCTCATGCAAAATGCTCGCCGCGCGGTACGTGCAAAAGCCACCTTGACATGGTCCCATTCCCAAGCGCACATCACGCCGCAAATCATCGAGCGTAAACGTGGGATTGTTGCGCGCCGCATTTTCCAACATCGCGCGGGTAACGAGTTCACACTCGCAAACGAGTTCGCTTTGCAAATGATCTTCTTCCACCTCGAGCAAACGATGACCCAGCCAATAATGACCATGCTCGATCCCGGGCACCGGCGTATGCGCGGTAACACACGGCTTGCACGTGCCCAGATATTCGCACGCCTTGTCCATGGTCACTTGCGCCATCAAACGAAACGTGGTCCACTTGCCACCGATCATCGTCAAGAAACCGGCGACCCCATCCCGCTTTTGATGATCCAGCAAGGTGAAATCACGCGTCACATCCCGGCTTGCCCCGTTGTAATGTTCTTGATACAACGGTCGCACACCTGCCCACGCTCGCACAAAGCGCGCGCGACTGATGCCGGGCACAAGTTGTTCGCCTTCACGCAACAGCAAATCAATCTCCCACGGTTCGATGGTGAGATGTTCCGGATCATCCACGCGCTCATCTGTCGTCCCTAGCACGCTGACCGTATGAATCGGTACGATAATGTCGCCATCGTCCGGCATTTTGCAACGATTGAGCACCGTGTTGACGATGCGATGATTCACTGCGAGCATCGTCCCTTTGCCGGGAATGACATCCACGCGCACGCCCGCCGTTTGAGCGATAACACCTGCCCACGCGCCTGCCGCATTGATCGTCATCTGCGCGCGAATGTCTAAATCTTGACCCTGCATCACATCGCGCACCCGCGCTCCCACCACTCGATCATGCTCAACCACGAGTTGCACAATCTCATGATAGGTGAGAATGCGCGCGCCAGCGAGACGCGCCGCTTGCGCCGTCGAATGCGTCGCTTGGAAACTATCCGCCGCTCCATCCGGGACGACAAACACGCGACTCACGCGCGGATTCATCAACGGTTCGCGTTTGAGTGCGGCGGCAACTGAAATCTCTTCACACGGGATTCCGATCTTGGCGCACGCGGCTTGGAACTGATCGGGATAATCGTTGTCATCCTCTGGCGTAACCACAAAAAATCCGCCCGTGTCTTCGATGCAGTGCGCGTGCGTTTGGCGGAGAATCCGATTTTCGGCGATACACTCGGCGGCGCTGTGCGGGTCTTTGACCACGTAACGTCCACCGCTGTGTAAGAGACCATGATAACGACCGGTGGTACCATGCGTGAGATCGCGTTTCTCGACGAGAATCACCCGAAAGCCGCGCAGTGCCGCATCCCAAGCAATGCCCGTACCGGTCGCCCCGCCGCCAATCACTAGAATGTCAGTTTCGATGTGTTTCATAGGCAAATAATTTTTCACCGCCGAAGACGCCGAGCACGCGGAGCTTTTTACATTTACTTTGCGTTCTTTGCGCCTTGGCGGTGAGAGCTTATTTTGTTGGCAAATTCCAAAATCGCTCTTGATACTCCAATGCTAAATCCACGTTCGTTTGTTCTGCGGCAAGCCACTTGCCGGGATTCATCACATTCTTTGGATCGAGCGTACTCTTGAGCGCGCGCAACGCTTCCATTCCGATTGCACCGTATTCGCGCGACATCCACGCCGCATGCTCGTAACCGACGCCGTGATGGTGCGAGAGCGTGCCGCCATTCGCCACGATGCATTCGGTTGCGGCGCGCTTGATGGTCTCCCATTGCATAATCGCTTGATCGGTGGACATCCGCGCCAAGAAGGTTACGTACAAACTCGCGCCATCACGATAGCAATGCGAAACGTGCGTCATCACCAATGCCGGCGAGCCGGTCGCTTGCGTGGCGTCCCGAATCGTCGCCGCCAACGCCTGGTGTAACCGCTCAAGGTTCGCCCATGTCGTCGCTGTTTCCAGCGTGTCCACCATCACGCCGCGATCCATCAGCACATCGCGCAAGTAGGGCGTTTCATAGCGATCCCGGAGCCAATCATTGGCGATGCCATGTCCCAGATCAAACGCACTGTGCGCTCGGCAGATCGCCACACCACGCTTGGAATTGGGATCATCTTCAAATCCCAGAATCATCAACGCGCCATTTTCAAACGAATAACCACGCGCTTTCAAGAAGCGCAAACCAAGGCGTTGCACAAATTCTTTCCAGCCAGACGCTTCCTCACGCATTGCAAAGAAACTGCGCGTCTCGTCTTCATCGGACAAGCGCACAACGGCGGGAACGATTCCGCTTTGCATCATCGCGCGAATCGCGGCGACACCCTCGCTGAAACACTTGAACAACAACGCACGGTAATCTTTTGTCTTGGGTAACCGACGAATCCGCATCGTCGCGGACGTGATCACCCCCAGCGTTCCTTCGCTTCCGATCAACAATTGCAACAACGAGGGACCCGTTGCCGATGCCGGCACATGGCGCGTTTCGATGATGCCAGACGGCGTCGCCACGCGCACACTTTGCGTCAGCGCTTCGATCTTGCCATACCCGGTCGAAGTTAACCCTGCGCCGCGCGTCGCAATCCAACCGCCGAGCGTTGAAAACTCGAACGATTGCGGGAAATGTCCCAGCGTCAATCCGCGCGCGTTCAACTCACGCTCAAGAGCAGGACCCCGAATGCCGGCTTGAATCGTTGCTGTTTGCGAAATCTCATCAATCGCAATCACGTGATTCAAACGCGCCAGATCGAGCGAGAGGGTTACGCGTTCATCGCGCGCTTCGATTCCGCCCACCACACTTGTCCCGCCACCGAATGGAATCACCCCGATATCGTTTTGCGCGCAATAGTGAAGCACACGCGCGATTTGCTCTTCGGTTGCCGGGAACACCACCGCATCTGGCGGATTGGAAATATCGCCACGCCGCAAGCGAATGAGATCGCGGTACGATTTGCCATACGCGTGCAGGATGCGCGTGCGCGTATCGGTTTTCGTTTCGGCGACGATTTGACGCAAGGCAACCAGTTGTTCATTGGTCAGGCGCGGCGCGCGCAAACGAATCGCATTGAAATCGCTCACCGCAAAACGTGGAAGCGCATCGCCGCGCAAGTCAAGCGTCGTGCGTAAATAGTTCCATGCTTCAGGACGATGCTCGAGCGAATAGGTTTTATCGGCAAAACCCCAACCATACCAACGGAGTTCGGTCATTTAGGTTTGCGTCTCCAACAAACGAATGAGATAATTGAGCAAATCCGTTTCGGTAACGATGCCGACCAAGTATTCCCCTTCTACCACCGGCAAGCCGCCGATCTTCCGGTCGCGCATCAACTTGGCGGCTTGCACCAACGGCGTGCGCGGTGTTACCGTAATCGGATTGGGACTCATACACGCGCGCACCGTGATCTGATCGAGCAAGAATTCATCATACCAGCGTTCGCGCAACACAAAAGGCGAATTAGTCGCGCGGCGCAAATCACGATCGGTTACAATGCCGACGAGTTTCGCGTTCTCGACCACCGGCAAGCGACGACAACCCTGCTCTTTCATTTGTTCGATCGCCACCCGGATTGGATCATTGGGCGCAACGGTGGCTGGGTTGCGCGTCATCACCTGTTCCACGAGGGTTGAGAGAGCCATACGAGTTTACTTTCTTTGCGCTTGCATAGCGCGTTCAATCACTTGGCCCAACCGCCGAATTCCCAAATCAATTTCTTCGAGCGAAGCATTTGAAAAATTCAAACGCATCGTGTTGTGTCCTGCCGGCAATTGCTTGCCCCGCGTCTTGCGGCGAGGCGCATTCGTTTCCGGAAAGAACGGCGCACCGGGCACATACGCTACCTTGTTCGCGACGGCTTCAGGCAAAAGCGCGGTGGCGTCCACCCCTTCGGGCAAGGTAACCCACAAAAAGAGTCCGCCGGCGGGACGGGTCCACCTGACCCCGGGCGGAAAATACTTTTCCATTGCCGCCACCATCGCATCGCGATGCTCTTTGTACATTGTACGAATCTTGCGCACGTGGTCAACAAAAAACTTTTCCGGCTTGACGACCTCGTAGGCAATGTATTGATCAAAGGTGCTGGAATGCAAGTCGGCACCTTGCTTGGCTTGGACCAGTTTGAAGGTTACTTGGCGCGGCGCGACGACCCAGCCCAAGCGCAAGCCGGGTGCCAAGGTCTTACTGAACGTGCTCGTATAAATCACATTGCCGTGTTCAAACGCGTCGGCATTCTTGCGTTTTTTCTTTTGGCGTTCCTGATCGAGCACGGCGAGCGGCGGCAAATGTTCGCCTTCAAAGCGCAATTCGCCGTACGGATCATCTTCGATAATCGGCACGCTGTACCGATCTGCCTGACGAACCAACTGGACGCGGCGTTCCAAAGAAATCGTTGTGCCGCCGGGATTTTGAAAGTTGGGGAGGGCGTAGATGAATTTGATTTTGCGTTTTCTCAGAATGGGTTCGATCAATTCTACTTGCATCCCATCGTCATCCGCGGGGACGGTTACGTAGCGCGCCCCGTACGCCGTCCACGCTTGCAACGCCCCCAAGTACGTCGGTGCTTCGCACAAGATCGTATCGCCGGGATCAATCAGGACGCGACCAATCAAATCGAGGGCTTGTTGCGAGCCGGTGGTAATGAGCACATTATCCACGTTCGCATGGATGCCATAGCGCGCCATTTTTTCGATGATGAACTGACGCAGCGGCAAATAACCTTCGGTAGGGCTGTATTGCAACGCTTTGGTACCGAGGGTGGCTAAGATGTGTTGGGGGGCTTGCGCAATCTGCTCGACCGGAAAAGATTCGGGCGCGGGCAAACCGCCGGCAAAAGAGATCACATCGGGTTGTTGTGTAATCTTGAGAATTTCACGAATGATCGAGGAACTCATCCGCGTTGTGCGTTGGGCATAGCATCGTTGCCAACGTGTGGTCATCGTTGACCCTCCTCATCAAGTTCAAAGTGAATCAGGGCTTTTTGTCTTTTTACTTTTCGCTTTTAACTTTAGTGAACGGTTCCGCGTGAATCATCACGCGGCCCAGTTGGGGAAACTCGCGGCGTAAACGATTCTCCATCTCTTCGCAAATGCCGTGCACCTCCGCCACCGAAAGATCGGCATCCACCGCGAGATGCAAGGCAAGGTAGATGCTCCCATCCAAACGTTGCACGTCAATGTCTGCACAGTCGTGCGTGTGTGGAATCTCTTCACGGATCGCCTGGATCCGTTCGATGAACATGGCGCGTTCGCTGGGCGTCAGTTCCGCACCGGTCATCAATTCTTCCGCGCGGGGTTCGATGTGAACGTTAATGTCCGCGACGTGGGGCTCGTTCGCGGTGGGTTTGAATTCGGCGCGCAGCCGGTTTTCCAAATCGGTTGCCATGGCGTGCGCCTCATCGAACGAGATGCCGGGCGGGACCTCCAAATCCAAATCAATCCACATGCCACGCTTGGTGAGATGCGTCGTAACATTGTGCACATCAAAGCGTCCGCGCTCGGATACGACTTGAATGCGTTCCAAGACTCCTTCGTTCTCCGCGACGGGGACGGTATGCACCACCACATCGGCGGTCGGCACAATCGCGTGAACCGCTTCTTGCACCTTGTGCGTAACGAGATGGCTTTCTTCGAACGAGAGATAGCGCGGCACCGCCACGCGCAAATCCACAAAAATCTGATTGCCCGATCCGCGCACACGCGCGCGCATCACTTGCTTGGCATCGTCCACTTGCTCGACCGCGTGAATGATTTGTTCGGCGAGACCGTGCGGCGCGGTATCCAGCAACGCATCGATCGTGCGCCGACCCAATCGAAAACTCACATAGATCACGATGAGCGCGACGACGAGGGCAGCCAGCGCATCCGCGCGCAACAAGACCGATTTCTGTCCAATCGCCTCACCCAGCCACACAAGCGCCAAGCCGATAATGACCACCGAGGAGGACCAAATGTCGGTGCTAAAGTGTAACGCATCGGCTTCAAGCGCTTGGCTGTTGTACTTTTTCGCCGCGCGATACAGCACACGCGAGCGCGAGTAATCTATCACAATGGAAATCCCCATCGTGAGGAATGCCCAGATGCTTGGGTCAACTTCAACGTGTTCAAAGAACAAACGATTGAGCGCTTCGTAGATGATCCAACCGCATGTGATAAAGAGCAAAATCGTTTCGGCAAGCGCGCTGAGGTTTTCAACCTTGCCGTGACCATAAAGGTGGGTTTCATCGGCTGGGCGATCGCTCACGCGTACCGCAAAGAACGTGATCAGCGCGGCGCCCAGATCGAGTGCTGAATGCGCCGCCTCGGCGAGAATGCCCAAACTGCCGGTCATTAAACCGATGATGAGTTTCATCGAGGTGAGCAAGATTGCCGCGATCACCGAAGTAACCGCCGCCCACCCTTTTTCGCGGGTTTGTTGTTCCAGAGAGGTTGCCGTCATTTTGACTTTCCAAACAAAAATAGGTACCGCGCGTGCAACTCGACGCCAACCTTCGCAACGCGACGGGGATGCCCGCCACGAGGGAGGAGATGTTGGCGAAAGGTTTTGCTTTTGCGATTGCCTACGCGTGTACCTGTGAGATTTGCGCGCAGAATCGGGTAGAGAGAGCCAAGACTCCCTCTACCCGTTAACTGCCCGCTGGATTGGAGCGGGGTCCGCGAATCCGCTCGTCGGTCGCGTGAGTTTATACTCACCCATGTCGGATGCCTGACCGCCTTGTCAGGATGATCCCCCGTTCGTTCCATCGGGGGCATCGCTAAACATTTTATTCCGACGAGCGTGGGCTGCCCATCGCGGTATGCGCACTGTCGAAGATGCCGGCACGACGCCACACAAAGGTCGCCCGCAAAGCATCTTCTCGCTAATAAATATACCACTGACTCGACCAAAGTCAATACCCCAATTTCAATCAGAATTACGTCAACTGCTTTTGCAATGGCCGCCGTGTTCTTTGCCACGCCCGGCGCACGCGAATTGTCAAGGGCGGATAAATCAACGCGACGATTTGCGGCAACGCTTCCTGCGCCGCCTGCGCGCCAGCGGCAACTCCTTCTTCTACCAAATCGAAATCCATCAAGCCGATATTTTGCACGTTGGGATAAATCGTAAAATCGGGGGGGGCCTGTTTCAATTTTTGCAAACGAACTTGGCGCGTCATAATTCCAATCACGCGCGCCACCACCCGAAAAATTTTTTGTTGCTCTGCCGTCAAGATCAATTGAAAGAACCACGCATCGCGCCGATGCCGCAAATTGCCGGCGGTGAAAATAGGTTCGTCGGCGCCCAAGTCAACTGCCAACACCACATCGGCACCACGATAACGCAGGACATCGAACGGAACAGGATTGAGCGCACCCCCATCAATATAATAACGATCGCCGATTTTCACCGGCGCCAGAATGCCGGGGAATGCCGCACTGGCACAAACCGCACTTGCAACATCGCCTGTCTCAAAAACTGTTTCCTCTTCCGCATCCAAGTCCACCGCCACCGCAAAGAATCGGCGCGGCAATTCCTCGATGCGTTTCCCAGCCCCGATGGCAGACTCGATGATGCGACGAAAACCATCCGTACTAAACAAGCCCATTCCGGTTCGATCGCGCGCCATCCAATGCCGCAAGCGCAAGTCGCGCACCAATGCTTCAATGTCATCAGGCGATTTGCCCGCCGCGTACAGCGCGCCGATGATCGCACCGGCGCTGGTCCCCGCGATCCAATCAATCGGAACACGTGCCAATTCCAGCACACGCAACACACCGATGTGTGCAAAGCCCCGTGCGCCACCGCCTCCCAACGCAATTCCGATTTTCATCCTTGAGCCCTAAAACGAAAAATGCCTTTACTGTAAAACCGATTCGACAGCGCAAGGCATTCATCACCTCTGATTCTTTCAATGCCATTGTACTGCTTTCATTGTGAAACGTCAAAGTTGGACGTCAAGGAGCGCATGACTTTATTACCATTGCACAAGACATTCGGATTTGATATGATAGGAGGCGAACAAGTCGGAAAAAGGCAAACCCATTGAAAAATGGGGACGCAAAGCTATGGGTCTAAATCCTCGTGTGAGGACATGACCGCCAAGCCGCCCGAAGCATTTTTGTGTACAGTCCTCGATCAGGTCTGTCGCTTTGCGGCGGCGGCACGCGACCTGATTTTTTGTTGCCCTGAGTTTCACAAGGAGTACAATGCGCAACAATTTTATCAAGATGGCGATGCTGGCTACCGTATCGTCCATAGCCCTATTTCTGTTGCCCAAGACCTCGTTGCAAGCCGAGTCGTTCAACGCGCTTCCTCCTACACCCACGCCTGTGATCAAACGCGCCACGAGCAATAACTCGAATGTATTTTTGCCTTTGGTCATTGGTGGAAGCAGTGGCACCAGTCAACCGATTCGCAAAAAAGGCGTGGGGCTAACGTATCAAGATTGCACTTCGGTAACCTTGGTTGGAGCATTTTGGGCATTCAACTGGACGGCAGTTCCACCCACGTGTCCCGACATCGAAAACGTTCCGATGATTTGGGGCGCCGGCGAGGTGAACGTTACCCTGGGAGGAAACTCTGAATGGGTGTTGGGGTTCAACGAGCCGGACAGCGCAAATCAATCCAACTTGACCCCAGCGCAGGCGGCTGCCTTGTGGCGTCAGATTGAACAGAAATATCCCAATCGCAAACTGGTTTCCCCGGCACCATCGGGCGCAAATCCGGAATGGCTGGTGAGTTTCCGCGATGCGTATCTGGCGGCTTATGGGACGGCGCCACGCCTCGATGGACTCGCTGTTCACTGCTATGCCTGGTATGCGTCGCAATGTATCACGCATACTCAAAAGTTTATGACGTGGGCGAATGCATGGAATGTTCCGGAAATTTGGATCACCGAGTTTTCGTTTTCTCCCACCGCTCCCTCCAACTCAACCCGCGCTTTAGACGAAGGGAGAACATTCATCACTTGGTTGCAAAGTCAGCCCCAAGTGACGCACTATGCTTGGTTTGCTTCAAAGATGCAAGGCAACGAGTGGTGGCTTGTGCCAACTTTCCAGACCCCGCTCATCGAATGGAACTCGAACACACTCACTTCCTTTGGCCAAATGTACTTGCCCTACAAATAAAAGAGCCGTTGCAGTGCAACGGCTCTTTTTTATGCAATCCCCGGCAGTTTCAATTCATCCGCACGATGACAGGCGACAAAATGATTCGGCGCGATTTCGCGGAATGCCGGCGGCTCAAGGCGACACACTTCGACCGCATACTCGCATCGTGGATGGAAATAGCACCCCGATGGCGGATTGGCTGGGCTAGGCACCTCCCCCTTGAGTTCAACATTGCCGGTCCTGACGCGCGGATCGGCGACCGGCACCGCCGCCATCAACGCCGCCGTATAGGGATGCTTGGGTGAGGCATACAACTCGAGCGTGTTGGTCATCTCCACTAGTTTTCCCACGTACATCACCGCAACCCGATCACAAATATGGCGGACCACTGACAAGTTGTGCGCCACAAAGAGGTAGGTCAGATTCAGCCGCTTTTGCAGATCGAGCATCAAGTTGAGAATCTGCGCTTGCACCGAGACATCCAACGCCGAGACCGGCTCATCGGCAACGACGAGACGCGGATTCACCGATAACGCACGCGCAATCCCGATCCGTTGTCGTTGACCTCCACTGAAGGCGTGGGGATAACGCTGCATATATTCGGGACGCAACCCAACCAAGCGGAGCAACTCTGCCACACGCTCGATGCGTTCTTTACGATTTTTCATCCCATTGACCAACAGCGGTTCGCCCACAATATCGAATAAGGTCATCCGCGGATTGAGCGAACCGTAGGGGTCTTGAAAAATCATTTGCATCTGTGGACGAAGCGGACGCAATTCTGCGCGCGAAAGTTTTGCCAGATCAACCAGCGTGCCTTCTTTAGTGCGAAAGAGCATTTCACCGCTTGTCGGAACCAGCGCACGCAAAATGCAACGTGCCGCCGTCGTCTTGCCGCATCCGCTTTCCCCCACCAAGCCGAGCGTCTCGCCTTCGTTGATAAAGAAACTAATGTCATCTACGGCTCGGACATGGCCCACCGTTTGGCGGAAAAATCCTCTGCGAATTGGGAAATATTTCTTGAGGTGCTTGACTTGAAGTAGCTGGGGCGTTGAATCGTTGGTTCGTTGGTTCGTCACGCTGACACCTCTTGGTCGTGATAGAGAAAACAACTGACGAGTTGTTGTTCGCCGATAGGTTGCAGCGCAGGGGTGCGCGCGTCGCACTTGCCTGCGATTTTTTTCTCGCAGCGCGGATGGAAGGGACAGCCGCGCGGTTTGTTGAACGGATGTGGAATCGAGCCGCTGATGGTTGGCAGAATGATGCGCGGCGGCATATTGACCGTTGGAATCGAACGGAGTAGCGCTTGGGTATATGGATGCTTGGGATTGTGAAAGATAGTGTCCACGGGTCCCTGTTCCATTACCAGACCCAGGTACATCACCATCACATAATCCGCCATCTGCGCGATGACGCCGAGATCATGCGTGATGAAAATGATCGCGGCGTTGCGTTGCTCTTGCAGGCGCCGCAGGAGCCGCAGCACTTGCGCTTGCGTCGTCACGTCTACTGCCGTCGTCGGTTCATCGGCGATGAGCAAGCGTGGATTGCACGAGAGTGCCATGGCGATGATGGCGCGTTGGCGCAAGCCACCGGAGAGTTGCCACGAATATTCATCGAGGCGTTGTTCCGGCATCGGCACGCCAACATCCTTGAGCATTTGGAGCGCGATTTGGCGCGCCTCGCGTTTATTCACCGGTTGATGCAACATAATCGCTTCGATGATTTGATCCCCAATCGTATGCACCGGGCTGAACGCTGCCATCGGTTCTTGCGGGATGAGCGCGATTTCCGCGCCGCGAATATCGCGCATCGTTTTGCTGTTCGCATCGAGTGTTGCCAGATCAATCTGTGTTCCGTTGCGCTGCAACACGATTTGACCATTCACAATTTTGCCGGGTGGCTCAACGATGCGCAGTACGGCTTTCATCGTCACGCTTTTGCCGCACCCGCTTTCCCCAACGATGCCAAAGACTTGGCCGGGATAAACATCGAACGAGACACCATCCACCGCTTTGACGACGCCTTCGTCCATGAAAAAATAAGTTTTTAGATCGCGCACGGAGAGGAGGGGGGTATCGTTCATAGTGTTTGCGTCCATTCCAAAGTATGAAGTAGGAAGGATGAAGTATGAATATTTTTACCTTCGCTTCATCTTGTTCACAATCGTGACAAAGATCGCGATGAGTTCATCGGTCTCTTTCATCAAGGGTGCAAGTTTTTGCTCTGCCACGATGTTTGCTTCGACGAGCAATTCCAGCCAGTAGCCGGTTTCGTCCAATTCCTGCAGAGCTCCTTCGATCTTGCTGATGAAATCCGCATCCGATGGGGCGCGTTGCGCTTCGCGGTAATGTGCGCCGACCGACGTGCCAGCACGGAGCAGTTGGCGACCAATCACTTGAGCTTCCGTGCTTTTGGGCAAAGCAACATAGAGCCGGACGATCCGCAGTGCGAACGTTTTCGTGCGCGTACGCAATTCGACTTGCTGTGTTTGGCTCATCATCGCCTCCTGGCTCAACTTTCATCCTTCATACTTTAGTGTCCGTACGGATCCGCCGCGTCGCGCAAGCCGTCGCCGACGAGGTTGAACGCAAGCACTGCAACGATGACGAACAAGCCGGGGATGAGCAACCACGGCGCCTGCGCGATCGTTTGAATGTTCTGCGCCTCTTGCAACAGCACGCCCCAACTAATCGCGGGCGGACGAATGCCCAAACCCAAGAAGCTAAGCGACGTTTCGCTGACGATCATCACCGGAATCGCGAGCGTGCTGGTTGCAATAATGTGACTCATAAACGCCGGGACCATATGGCGGGTAATGATGCGAAAGCGACTGCACCCCGCGAGATCAGCGGCGAGGACAAAATCTTCTTCGCGCAACGACAAGAAGCGACCACGCACTTCGCGTCCCAAAGTCGTCCAACCGATAAACGCAAGAATAATCGTGATTGCAAAGAAAACTTGGTCAGGACGCCAGTCTTGCGGTAGTGCGGCAGTCATTGCCAACCAAATGGGAATGGTCGGCAAGGATTGCAAGAGTTCGATGAGGCGTTGAATGATCAAATCAATCCAACCACCCAAATAACCGGAGATGCCACCCAGCAGAACACCTAGGATCACACTCAAGATGACGGAGAACAAACCAACGGTCATCGAGGTGCGCGTGCCGTACATCATCCGCGACCATTGATCGCGTCCCAGCCGATCGGTGCCCAACAAATAGAGCCGGTCTTCCGATTGGGGATCGGCGGGACCGATCAGGTGAATATTGGTTTCAAACAAGCCCAAAACTTTGTACGAGAACCCTTCGGCAAGAAATCGAATTGGCACTTTTTTCGTTTCGTCAATTTTCCATTCCATCCGCAGCGTTACCGGGTTGCGTTTCCCAACCACGGCTGGCACCCACGGCGAAAAATTCGTACCATCGAACAAATTCAAAGTTTGCACAGGAATGAACGCCAGACGGGCATCGGTGGCTTCGGGGTCTTGAGTCGCAAAAAAGTCCGGCACCAACACAATGGTATAGAATCCGATCAACACAAGCGCACTCAAGACCGCGAGTTTGTTTTTGCGGAAACGCCACCAAACCAGTTTCCAGTTCGATGCAACGGAGATGCGCTCTTCGGCTTTTGACGCGAACACTGTGCTGAGGGCGACTTCTTCGGCGGCGATATTGTTTGATCTGTCGTTTGTCATTGCTACACGCCTTCCATCCGAATGCGTGGATCAACCAACGCGAGCAGAATATCGGAGATCAGGGTGCCAATAATCGTGAGGAAGCAATAAATCAACAAAATACTTCCTGCCAAATACATATCTTGCTGGGTCAACGCACGCAAGAGCAAGGGACCAATGTTCGGCAAGTTCATCACCGTGGCGACGATGAGCGAACCGGAAAAGAGTTGCGGCAAGTACCAGCCAATCGT
>JBBITT010000044.1:0-23574 GCA_037440625.1 Chloroflexota bacterium | reverse complement strand
GGCTTGTTTTCGATGCGGCGACACCGCAGCACGCAGTGCATGGTCAAGCAATTTGGTAACCGTTCAGTCGTGTTGTGTCCTTGTAGGGGCGAGGCATTCGCGCGCGTATTCGCCACGATGAACGGCTTGGCAATTGGGAGATCGCCTGACATTGCAGAGTATCTTGGCGAGCGCTGACGTACGATCCGCGCACCATTCGATTGGCAATGACAAAAGGATGCGGCTTGACTTTCTGGAACGGTAGCGCGAGCGCGTACAAACCACGGCGCCGTTGATACAACCGCCCCGCTCTGGTCCAGCGCGAGAGTTGGCGACGCACATCGCGCGGGTCAACGTTGCCCGCCAAGAGGAGTCCCGTTTCAAAAACTGGCTCGTCACGGACGATTTGGACGACTTGGGCGAATTCCATAGCAATATTATGCCACAAGTGGCAACTTGATACAATGAAATAGGTGGGGTGTCCGCTCATCCATAGACATCGCGAGAAGCGGCACTCTGTTCTTCCAAATCGCGATCGTACCGCATCACCACCATGCGATACCCCTTGTCCTTGAGTTCGCGGTGCCGAGACAACCGGTTGCCAAGCCTGCCAGATAACCCCAACGTGAGGAAAGGATTTGGCGGGTGACAGGGCGCGCGAAATTGAACAGAGCGTACGCGACCAGAATGAATCCAAGGAGCGATTTGATGAAACCTTCGGCGAGGTTGACGAGGACCCAGACGCCAAGCGGCACGCCAAGGGCGGCAGCAACGACGAAGAAAAGCACAGCGATCAGGAAAGCAAACCGCAATTGCCGGGAGCGGACGGAACGCATAAAACTTACAACCTCCTGATGCGAGTAGGGTGATGATCAGGAATCGGAGCGCGTACGGTTCGGTGGGGATAAGAAAATAAATGATAGCGGACTTGGGAAAACGTTCTAACGGGCGCCCTAGTGCCGCAGGCCAAAGTTTACACCGGAAAATTCATTCGGTCAAATGTGCGGATCCAACGCATCCCGCAATCCATCGCCCAGCAAATTTGTACCGATAATGGTGAGGGTAAGGCACACCCCGGGCAAGATCGTCAGCCAGGGTGCCGATTCCATATAGGTTCGACCGGTGGCGAGCAAGGCACCCCATTCGGGTGAGGGAGGTTGCGCGCCGAGACCGATAAAACTCAAGCCGCCACTGGCAAGGAGCATTAAGCCGGCGCGCATCGTTACCATGACGATCAAAGAAGGTAAGAAATTGGGCGCGATGTGACGAAACATGATGCGCGCATCGTTGGCACCGATGGCGCGTGCCGCCTCCACGTACAACAACTTGCGCGCCGAGATTGTGTGTGCCCGCGTCAGGCGGTAAAAACCGGGCGTGCTGACAATGCCTATCGCAAGGATCGCGTTATTGAGCGATGGTCCCAAACGCGCGACGATGATGAGCGCGAGCAAGATTCCCGGAAATGCCATTGCAATTTCCATTACCCGCGATAAGAGTTGATCGAGCCAGCCGCCTACGTATCCCGCCACTAGACCTGGTATTACGCCGAGCCATGCCGCGATGCTCGCGCCGAACAGCATCGTCCACACAGCAAGGCGCGCGCCGTGCACCACGCGGCTAAACAGATCGCGTCCCAACGCATCTGTACCGAAAAGATTCGTCGAGTTGGGCGGAGCAAGGCGCGCGCCTGCCATCACTTGATCGGGCGCGTACGGCGCGATGAGCGGCGCGAACAACGCAATCAACAAAAGCGTTGCCCCCATCCCACTGCCGATCCATAGACTTGGGGTGATCCGTGCGCGCAAGCGCGCCTCCGTGGTTTGTCGCCGACGCGCACCTGTTCGCAGCGGTGTCGCGGTTGGGTTTTTCAGAATTCTAACAGTTGTGCGGGTGAGTGATGTCATATCGCCTCGTGCGCCACGTGCGGATCGAGCCAGCCGTGCGCCAGATCAACAAGAAAATTGATGATGACGTACATCGCCGCGATGAAGAGCGTTGCACCCAGCACCAACGGATAATCGCGATCAAAGATCGCTTGCACGGTCAAACGCCCCAGCCCGGGCAACGCAAAAATCGTTTCGACGATGAACGCGCCGCCGAGCAAATGACCCAGATGCAAACCCAGCATCGTTACGACGGGAAGCAAACTGTTGCGAACGATGTGATGCGTCAACACGCGCCGCGGCATCAATCCTTTCGCGTGGGCAGTCCGCACGTAATCCGACCGCAACACGTCGAGCAGACTTGAACGCATCAAACGGGCGATGGCGGCAGCGGTGGGCAAGGCGAGTGTGATGCTGGGGAGAACAAATCCAAGTGGGTGATCAATGCCGATGAGTGGCAGTACGCGCAAATTCACTGAAAAGATCAGCATCAGCACAAGCGCGCTCCAAAACGTCGGAATTGCCAAGCCCAGCGCCGCGCCACTCATCAACAGCGTGTCGGTTTTCGTGCCCGCGCGCAGCGCGGCGGCGATGCCCATTGTCATTCCGATCATCAGCGCCAACGTGATCGCACACAACGCCAACACAATCGTGCAAGGCAATCGTTCGAGCATCAAGTCCAGCACGGGTTTGTTGCTGATGTACGAGTGTCCTAGATCGCCGCGCAGCGCCTTGACGATGTAGGTGGCGTACTGCACCGGCAACGGTTGATCGAGTCCAAGTTGTGCGCGCATCGTTTGCAGTTGCATCGTTGACGCGCTGTCGCCGACCATGCCGGTTGCCGCATCGCCGGGGGTGGCTTGCAACGCGACCAAGGTGATGAGACTGACCACGGCGAGGGTTGTTGCCGCGCCAAGCAATCGTCTGGCAAGTTGTATTGTCATTCTGTCCGACCAGACCCGTCAGGTTTCACAAACCTGACGGGTCTCGATTCTATTTTCCAACGAACCGTACGTCGTTGACAAGCATGCGTCCCATAAAGCCAAGTTTGATGCCATCGAAACGTTTGCTGAACGCCATCACGTCCACGGGAATGTAAAGGGGTTGCCAAGGGGCGTCCTGCATAATCAGTTTTTGGGCTTCGCTATAAATCTTGGCGCGTTTGGTGGCATCGAGTTCGCGAGCGCCTTGAGCGAGCCATTGATCAACGGCAGGATTACTGTACGCCGCGCGATTCGTCGTGCCGATGCGATCCGAACCGAGATAGATATTGAGGGCGTCGGGATCGTTCCAATCATAGCGATACAAAAGGAAATCGAATTTGCCGGCGGCGGTGGCATCGGTTACGGCTTTGCTATCCAGTTGCTGAATTTCGAGCGGCACACCAATCGCTTTGAACTGGGCTTGGATGAGTGCGGCAATCGCATCGTTTGGCGCGCGATTCGAGGTGAGGAGCAAACCTTTGAGCGGCTGTCCATCTTTCTCCCAGGTTCCGCTTGACGCTTGCGTGAATCCCAGCGCTTTCAATTCGGCTTGCGCTTGTTTAGGGTCGTATCCCAGTGCGTACGTTTTGAGCGAAGCATCATAGCCCAAGAGGGTGGGCGGCAAGTACGTGTTCGCCACTTTGCCCACGCCGCCCAGTGCGACTTGGACGATTTCTTCTTTATTGATCGCACGCGACAGAGCTTGGCGTACGCGCACATCATTGAACGGCGGTTTCTTACAATTGAACGCGAAATAAATTAAACTATTGAGTTGAGTTTCGATCAGTTGAAGGTTCGGATCGTTTTTGAGTTTGGCGATGTGATCGGGCTGGTTGATAAAGATCACATCCACATCGCCGGTTTGCAATGCCGCGAGTTGGGTTGTCGCATCGGGAATCACTTTGAACACGAGTGCGTCCAGATACGGTGCGGCACGATTCTGCGTGATCGGCGCGCCCCAGTTGTAATTGGGATTGCGCTTGAGGGTGAGCGATTGTCCGGCTTTCCATTCGGCGAGTATGAACGCGCCGGTACCGATCAGATTGCCTTTCCCAGTTTCCGCCACCTTGCGCGCCGAGTCGGGACTGATGATGCCGGCGTACGGCATGGCGAGGGTGCTCCAAAAGTTTGCCGCCGGTTCTTTGAACGTAAAGCGGACGCTTTGATCATCAAGCACTTGAATATCCTCAATCTGTTTCACACCGTCGTAAATTGGCGATTTTGTGCCGGTCTCTTTGAATCGCTTGAACGTGAATCGTACGGCTTCTGCATTGAACGGCGTGCCATCTTGAAACGTCACGCCTGTTTTCAATTTCAGCGTGATCGCTTTGCCATCGTCCGAGGTTTGCCAACTCTCGGCGAGCAGCGGGACGAGTTGCTTGTTCGCGTCCATCGTAACGAGTGTGTCGAACAAGTACGGCGTGACGAGACTCAAGCCGGAGGTTGCCGCACCTTGCGGGTCAAGGCTTGCCGGCTCCGAAGTCATCGCGCGTACCAAAGTGCCGCCGTTGAGATTCGGCGTGGCACTGCTCGAACTTTTTGCTAAGGCAACCGACGTTGAACTGGACGTGGCTTGCGTTGGTGTGCTGGTTGAGACTGGGGTGGCACGCGCGCAACCCAGCATGATGATTGCCGCGATCATCACGGCGAGAATTTTGTAAAACTTCATTTTTCCTCCGTTGGAAATTGGACCTCAGACCGATGTTTGCTCATCCGTCTGCGGTCGTGGCGATGATTTTTCTTGCGGTATCTTGCGATTGCTTGATGCAATCAGGAATCCCTACCCCGCGATACGCGCTCCCCGTTAGATACAATCCTGCGGGCAACGATTTTTCTAACTGTGCAACGCGGTCGAGATGTCCCACATCGTACTGCGCGTTGGAGCGTTGCCAGCGATAAATGCGATGGAAGAGCGGCGCGGTTTCGATGCCCATCAACGCGCGCAATTGATCGCGCACCGTATCGAGCAATGCATCGTCGTCCAGTTCCATTGATTGTGGACTGCGCGAGCCGCCAAAGAACACGCGCATTAGTGCAAATCCTTGGGGGGCGCGATGATCGAATTTGAGCGAACTCCACGTGATCGCGTTGATGGGACGGCGTTCACGGCGCGGCACGACGATGCCAAAGCCATAGAGTGGTCGCCGAATATCGGAAAGGCGGTACGCCAGCGAAAGCGTACCCGTGCTCACGTAGCGAATCGTTTGCAGAGCGCGTGCGACGTTCGGTGCGATCTCACGCAACAAATCGGCAGCGGCGAACGCCGGTGTTGCCAGCACGATAGTTTTCGCGCGCACGCTTTCATCGTTCGTCGTCAAAACAAAATTTCCATTTTCGCGCGCAATGTGTTGAACCGGATTCGATAATCGCAAATCGCCGCGCAATTGCGCAACCAGTGCACGCACCATTTCTTCCGTGCCATCGCGCAAGGTCAGAAACGCCGAGAGATTGCCGTTCTTTGGCGCGTGGCTCGTTCGTCGTGAGGCGATCATCCCGCGCGTGAGACTGCCATACTGTTCTTCGAGCGCACGAAAACGCGGAAACGTGGCGAGCAAACTTTGCTTTTCTGCTTCGGCGTTATAAATCCCAGAAAGCAACGGCTCGGCAATTTTGTCGAGTGCCTCACTCCCCAGTCGTCGCCGCACCAAATCGCCCAGTGTTTCGTCTGCGCCATCGCGCTTGGGCGGGATGAGCAAGTCCATTCCCATCCGCAACTTGCCAAGCGGCGAAATCAGCGGTGATAACACGAACGGCGTGAACTTGGTTGGCACAATGAGTAGCACGCCATCGGGCAGGGGCGTTGGCTTGCCCCGATTCAACACGTACACTTGACGCATTGCATCGTTCGTGCCGAGCAAACGATCTTCGATTCCGAGTTCGCGTGTCAATTGCACGCCCCACGGTTTCTGCGTGATGAACGAATCGGGTCCGGCTTCGATCACAAAATCGTCCACGCGTTCAGTGCGAATGTGCCCGCCCCACCGATTCGATTCTTCGAGCAAGACGTATTTCAAATTTTGCGCAGGTTGTTGCAAATACCATGCGGTACTCAAGCCCGCGATCCCGCCGCCAACGATTGCCACATCGTAAACTAAATCCACTCACGACTCCATTTCACGTATCACGTATTGCGTGTTCCGTTCTTTCACCAATTCCGCCAGCGTGCTCACCATCGCATCGCTATCATTCAGCATCGGCGTTCGCGCGAGACGCACGTCATTTGCGCGCCCAAGGTCTTGCAAGGCAAGGTCAAGGTCGTACAACACTTCCACGTGATCGGCGACAAAGCCGATGGGCGCGACGACCAAATTCTTTTCGCCTGCGCGCGCGAGTTGCGGCACGAGCGTTTCGATTTGCGGTCCCAGCCATTCGCCGGCGGCGCGCGGCTGGCTTTGATACGCGAGCATCCAGCGGTCGTTGCGCAATCCCAGATTTTGCGCGACCAGTTGCGCTGTCTCGCGCAGTTGCGTTTCGTACGGCTCACGCGCGGCGAGGGGCAAACTATGCGCGGTGAAAATTATTTTCGCCTCCGGCTCAAATTGCGCCAGCGTCGCGCGGATATTTCGTGCGATGCCGTTGATGTACTGAGGTTGCGTATGCCACGCTTCAACGAAATTGATTTGCATTTCCGAATCGCGCAACGCCGCGTCCAATTTTGCGCGGTAATCGCCGATGCTCAACGGGCTGTAATGCGGCGCGAGACAAATCGCCATCGCGTGCGTGATGCCATCGCGACTCATCTCGCGCACTGTATCGGCGATGAAGGGATGCCAATGTTTCATTCCGATGTACACGCGTGTGCCGATTCTTTTCTGCAATTTCGCCGCGAGTCGTTGCGTGATGCCAAGCAATGGTGAACGTCCGCCGATGAGTTGATAGCGCCGCGTCGTTTCGGCGATGAGCGGTGCCGGCACGGGCTGACCGCCGCGCACGTTTCGCAGAAACGCGGGAATATCATCAAGGGAATTGGGTCCACCATAAGCGAGCAACAGAACGCCAAGGGATGCCATTTTTATCTCTGTGGTTCGAGTTGTTTGCGTGGAATGTATGTGCAGAAGGGTTCTTCGCCCAAGAATTCCTGGGTCATTCCGTACGCGCGTGCGCGACAGCCGCCGCAGACGTTTTTGAATTC
The DNA here is from genome assembly GCA_037440625.1 of Chloroflexota bacterium. Taxonomy (GTDB): domain Bacteria; phylum Chloroflexota; class Anaerolineae; order UBA4142; family UBA4142; genus DAOTXS01. The sequence goes on along the minus strand of JBBITT010000044.1, from coordinate 16,597 downwards.
GCACAAGCCGCACTTGCCGCCAAGCAAACCTGGGTCGCGCAGTTGTGCAAACCAAGGCGAACTTTCCCAGATTTCGCGGAACGATTGGTGATGAAGGTTCCCTGCTTCCAGCGGCAAGTAACCGCACGGAAACACCTCGCCGCGATGGCTGATGAAGCAAACCCCTGTGCCTGCGAGACATCCTTTCGTCATCGCATTCATTGTGCCGCGCGCGCCGTGTCCATTCCCGCCCGCGTGTTCTTGCCGATGATGGCTCTGCGGTCGTTCGCGCACGATGCCTTGCCGGCGTTCTTCGGCTTGGCGTTGGCGCGTGATGCGAAAATAGTGCGGCGCGCACGTTGCTTTCAATTCGATGCCGCCTTGCATCTCGGCATCGTACATCCAATTTAAAACATTTTCGTACTCGGCGGCAGTAATTTGCTGATCGTCCGCGATTTCGACGCCGCAACCGACAGGGACGAGCAAGAACAAGTGCAACGCCGAGGAACCCAGCAGCTTTGCCAGCGCCAATGTTTCCGGCATCTTGCCAACGTTGTGTCGCGCGACCGTTGTGTTGATTTGATGCTCGACGCCCACCTCGCGCAAATATTTCATCCCGGCAATCGCTTTATCGAACGCACCCTTGCCGCGAAAGGTGTCGTGCGTCGGCGCGTCTGCACCATCGAGACTGATGCTGACGCGGCGCACCCCACTCGCTTTGAGGCGTTGCGCGATGTTCGCATTGATCAACGTGCCATTTGTCGCCAGCGCGACGATCAGCCCGGCATCGCTAGCGTACCGCGCGATGTCGAAAATATCGGGGCGAAACAGCGGCTCGCCGCCGGACAAGACAAAGATGGGTTTGGCAAATGATGCAATGTTGTCAATCAGTTTAAACGCCTCAGCGGTTTTCAAATCCTGGGGCAATAACTGATCGGCAACCGTGATGCGGCGGCAATGCCGGCAGCGTAAATTGCAACCCGCTGTCGTTTCCCAGAAAATCAATCGTGGGGGTGGATATGCGTTGTCCAATCGAATCTCCAATCTCGTTTATGGATATGCTTCTAGAATCGCCAACAAGATTTCATCGAGGAACGCGCTGACGCGCTGAAATAATTGGGCGTCTTCTTCGTCGCCCACGCGTGAACCCAGATGCACGGCAAGCACGGCTTTCAAAATCAACTGGCGAAAATAGATTGTCGCACGCGCCGCATCCCCCGCGGAGATGCCGTTGGCGATCAACATCCGCCCATAATCCCGCGCGATGGCGCAACCTTCCTTGTGCAGGGATGCGTACGCGTGTGGCTCTTCGATAAAGCGCACCACGCACGCAAGCAAGCGTTGCCCAAACTCGCGTTGGCGCGCGCGTTCGCGCTCATCGAACTGGAAGGACGCCGTTTTGAGCCAATCGGCATGGAGATGGGCTTGCAATTCGGCGCGGATATGTGCCAGCGATTGTTCGGTGGAATGTGTGGCGCGTTTCTGAGCGAGGAATTTTTCTAAATCGGTTTTGAAAAAACGGCGATGGCCACCGGGAGTACGGTAGTTGGGGATGAGTCCAGAATCAGCCCATTCGCGTACTGTGCCAATGTGCACGCCAAGCAAACGACTGGCTTGCCGGATAGACAGCCAGTCGGAAGACGCGATCTTTGTCAAAACACCCTCCAGAGGGTAATTTCGCCATCGTGACGACTGCGATTCTAGTTTATGCGCTGCGAGTCCAAGCGTGGTCAAAACTAAATGAAGATTTGGTGAAATTCAATAAGATTTTTGCGCCAAAATCTACAGAAACCTAACTTGGACAAGCCGAACGCGACTTTGACAAAACTCTAGGACGCGGACGAGCGTTCATCCACGTTCCAAAAATCTTTGCTTTTTTGTGCAACGATTTCATTCCACCACACTTTACCCAAATGAGTACAGCGCGGTGTTCCAGAATTCGAAATGAGGCGCAAGCCACGCCATTCCCAGGCGGGTTGGCTTGTGCGGGGGCGTCCTCCGCCGAATGGCGGGGTACGGAACGCGCTCAACGGCGGTGGTGCGGCAAGATGCCTTGGATTATACTCGATCCATAGAAAGCGTACAGCATCTTCATCAATTCTCCACAAATTAATGTTACGATCAGAATCGAAAATTTCAAGGAGTGATTCTTTTGCCGTTGGCGCACCAGCGGTCGAATGAAAATTTTGCCATAGAGCGCATAGCGCACGGAGATTCTTTCTCTATGCTCTCTGTGTCCTCTATGGTTATTTTCGCAGGAGGCGAAAAATGCAAAATGGAGGGACAATTGTCATCGTTGTTCTCATCATCGTGCTGTTGCTCGTCTTGCTCGGCGGCGCGGGGATGATGGGATTGGGTATGATGGGACCTGGGATGATGGGTGGCTATGGCGGATACGGTGGGATGATGGGCGGCTGGGGCTACAATCCCATCGGCTGGATTCTGGCACTCGTCTTCTGGGTGCTCATCATTGGTGGCGTGGTGTGGCTCGTCGTTTGGCTCGCGCGCAGTGCGGGAGGCACACCCCGTTCCGATTCCGCTATCGAAATTTTACGGGCACGCTACGCGCGGGGTGAAATTACCAAAGAGCAATTCGACGAAATGAAAAAGAATTTGGAGGGATGATGAAGCGAATACCGATTTTCGCGATATTGATAATCGTCATTGGCGTCGTCGGATTAGTGGTAATCGGCTGTGTGGCAAATACCAGCCCATTCTACACCCAAGGTTTCGGACCTGGGATGATGGGCGGCGGTATGATGGGCGGTTGGGATTGGCGTGGTTTTGCCAGCGCGACGCCTCTTTCGCTCGATCAAGCCATCACGCGCGCGCAGCAGTACGTCGCATCGCTTGGCAACGATCTTGAACTGGTCGAAGTGATGGAGTTTTCCAATCATTTCTACGGCGAGGCGAAAGAGAAATCAACCGGCATTCATGCGTTCGAGTTTCTGATGGACAAGTCCAGTGGCGCGCTCTCGCCCGAGCCAGGACCGAATATGATGTGGAACACCAAGTATGGTCATATGGGCGGTGGCGGAATGATGGGCAGGTTTCGATTCGGTGCGACGTCCACCACGAACACGGTGACGCCCGAGCAAGCCAAACAGTTCGCCCAACAGTACTTGGATGCCAATTGGCGCGGCGCGACGGTCGGAGAAGTCTCGCCGTTCTACGGCTACTACACCCTGCACGTTGAGCGCGATGGCAAGACTATCGGAATGCTCAGCGTCAACGGTTTTGACGGATCGGTGTGGTATCACACGTGGCACGGCACGTTTATCGGAATGAAGGCGTTGGAATAGAAAGGAGCGCAAACTATGCTGGGTGGATTTGGTTTCGGCGGGATGCTATTCGGCGGATTGTTGATGCTGGCGTTCTGGGTTCTCATCATCGGCGGCGCGGTGTGGTTGGTAGTTACCTTGGCGCGTGGAACGGCGACCAATGTGCGCCCTCCCGGATCGGCACAAACGCCGCTTGAGATTTTGCGAATGCGTTACGCTAAAGGGGAAATCACGAAAGAACAGTTCGATGAGATGAAGCGCGATCTGGGCGCGTAAATTGCACGCGAACCGGACTGGACAAACTCGCCGTGTTTGACCAACGCGGCGAGTTTGCGTTTGCATCTCGATGACGAGTGTGCTATGATTCAGTGAAAGGATTGACGATGAATACTCCCTTTATTCGCGTTGTCCTGGCGGACGACCATGCGGTTGTGCGCAAAGGCATCCGGGAATTTCTCGAAGAAGACGCGGCGATCCGCGTTGTCGCCGAAGCGAGCGATGGCGAGGAGGCGGTTGCGCTTGTGGCACGCGAACAACCGGATGTGGCTGTGTTCGATATTCAAATGCCCAAACTGAATGGGATGGAAGCAACGCGCCGCGTGAAAAAAGAATTCCCCCAAACGCGCGTCTTGATTCTCACCGCGTACGACGACGATCCCTACATCTTTGCTGCGCTCCAAGCCGGCGCAAAGGGTTATCTCCTCAAGACCGCCAGTTCGGATGAATTGGTGCACGCGGTTCGCGCCATCGCGGCGGGTGAATCCGCGCTTTCGCCAGCGATCACCAAAAAATTGGTGGCACGCGCCACCGGCAATGCAACGGACATCATCGAACCTTTGACCGAACGCGAGATGGAAATCCTGCGGCTCGCGGCAAAAGGATTGGGCAACAAGCAGATTGGAAGCGCGCTTGCCATCAGCGACCGCACGGTGCAAGGACATCTTGCCAACATTTACGCCAAACTCCACGTGGGCACGCGGACCGAAGCGGTGATGTATGCGGTGAGAGAAAAGTGGATCACGTTAGAATAGGACGCTAGACGCAACACGTTGTTCCAATACCGTGTGGCGTATGGCGTGTTCTGTAAATATGTTTCGCGATCTCCGCACTCAACTTCTTCTTTGGACCATTCTCCCGCTCGCCATCATCCTCGTTACCATCACCTATCTCGGCGTTAACAGTCATCAAATGGCAATGCGCGATATGGTGCTGGAACGGGACGGCGCGATGGCGCGCGAAGTGGCGGCGCGCCTCTCGGAAGCGTTGACCAATCACGCGGCGATTCTGCTATCGCTTGATCCCACACGCCCCGAATCCTGGGAGGTGCAACGCACCGCGTTTGACGGCGGCATTGCGTCTTTCGATATGACGGGCGCATTGTTGAACGCCATGCCCTCCCGCTCGATCTGGCAAGCCCGGCAAAAAACGATTCGCGATCTGATTTTGGCGCGCACGACCTTTTCGTCTCCGCTGTTCGAAGAGGGCGCGTTGCGCGTCCTCGTTTCGCGACGCGCGGACGATGTGATCTTGATCGGCGCATTCACTCTGCCCCCCTTTGGTAACGTGGGCATTGGCACGCACGGGGTTGCGTACATCGTAGATGGCACGGGAAAGATTATCGCACATTCCGATGCCTCACGCCTTGGTGACGATATGTCTTTGCACGAGGGGATTGCCCAAGTGATGCGCGGCGAAGCAGGCGCGACGTTTCATCACACCGTTGATGGGGCTGAACTCGTCGTCGGTTACACGCCAATCGCCAATACCCCGTGGGGCTTGATCGTCGAAGAATCGTGGGCAGAGACGGTTGATCCAATGTTTCAGTACTCGGTGTTGTTGCCGCTGGTGCTTGCACTGGCTGCCATTGTCGCGCTTGGGGCGATTTATTTTGGCGTGTGGAATGTGCATCAACCGTTGCAACGGCTCGCGCAAGCTGCCAATCGCATTGCGTATGGTGACTATGGCGCTGCGGCAACGCCGGTGGGTGGCATCCACGAAATCGAGGAACTGCGCGAAACGCTCGATGCGATGGCGCGTCAAGTGAAGGCAGCGCAGAACGCGATGCAGAACTACATCACGGCGATGACGCACGGGCAAGAAGAAGAACGGATGCGTCTGGCGCGCGAATTGCACGACGATACGATTCAAGTGTTGATCGCCTTGCAACAACGTATTGAAATGGTGGAAAAAGCGTTGAGTAAAGACCCCGCCAGCGCGACAGGGAGAATCAAGGAACTCCGGGAACTCGTGGGCGCGGCGTTGAATTCGGTGCGGCGTTTCGTGCGCGATTTGCGTCCCACGTATTTGAGCGAACTGGGATTAATTCCCGCGCTGGAAATGTTGACGCGCGAGGCGCACGCGCATTTTGAGGTCATTGGCGATGAAAAGCGGCTCGATGCGGAACGCGAACTGGCGTTGTATCGCATCGTCCAAGAAGCCCTACGCAACATTGCTAAACACGCGCGCGCGCAGAACGTTTCCGTGACCTTGGCGTTCGATGCACACGAGGTTGTGGCGACGATTGAAGATGATGGTGTGGGCTTTGTGGCTCCCACAGAGCCGACGGCGTACGCGCGCGCCGGGCATTTCGGTTTGATGGGGATGCAGGAACGCGCGCAGTTGTTTGGGGGCAATGTGTACGTGAAATCAGAACCTGGCAAAGGCACCAAGGTAGTGGCGTTTGTGCCGATTAGTGCGATAGTTGACTAGTTTGATAGTTGGTTCGTTGGAAAGCGCGTCGGCAAGCGGCGCGCTTTTTGTTTTGGCAATGCGCCAAATGGCGTACTCACGAACGAGTGATTCTGCCCGTGTGTATCCATTCGCCTCACCGTAAACTGAGCGTAGATTTCGCACCTGCGCCGCCAAATAGACCATATGGCTAGTCCAGCTGCTCAATGGACGCGCATTCTTATTGGTCAGGCGAGGGTGCGAAAGCGAGGCTGAGCGTAATCAATGACGGATGGAGTCAAACGTGAATCGAATCGTTTCCTTGATTTTGCTGATTGGTATTCTGGCGCCATCAGTTTTGACGACCGCGTGTGCCGCCACTCCCACGCACGATTTGAAGATGGCACCGCTGAATATGTTGCCCGTCAAAATGCAGAATGCGCCCACTCGTGTGCGCGAAGCCTATCAATTTGCCGTGGCGAATCCCGATGCGCTCAAGAATGTGCCATGCTATTGCGGCTGCGGGGCGATTGGACACACCAGCAATTATGCGTGCTATTTCAACGAAGCCAAGCAATCGTTCGATGAGCACGCGCTCGGCTGTAGCGTCTGCGTGGATATTGCGCAAGACGTGATGAAAATGACGCGCGAGGGCAAATCGCCGCCGGACATCCGCGCTGCCATCATCGCAACGTACAGCCAGTTCGGACCGCCGAATCAATGAACCAATTGCCCAATGAGCCAAACAAGCGCAATCGCCAGATTGTTGCCGTCACGGGAACGGCGCTGCTCATTCTTGCCGCGCTCGTCGTGCCATGGCCTATCGCCGCGTCTGCGCCACAAGCGCGCCGTATCGAAATCAATGCGCGACAATTCGCGTACGAACCCGCCACGCTCGCCGTAAATCGCGGCGATACGATTACGTTGCATCTCGAATCGCTTGATGCGATGCATGGTTTGTTTGTGGATGGTTACGCTGTGAATATTCAAGCCGAACCGGGGAAGAGCGCGCAAGTTACTTTTGTGGCGGATAAAGAGGGCCAGTTCAAATTTCGTTGTTCGGTGCCGTGTGGCGCCCTGCATCCCTTTATGCTGGGCGAGTTGACGGTCACGCCGGATCTCCCGTTTGCCCGCGCGATCCTTTCCATGATCATCGTGGCGATTGGCGCGATGATATATTTCTGGAACAACCCGTAGTAGCCAATGACCGACACTCGCTTCGAACTCACCAGCGTTCCGTTGATCAAAAAAGTTTTGGCAAGCCGCTGGTTGCAATGGTCGCTGGTTGCCACGCTATTGCCGTTCTTTGTGCTGGCGATTCTTACCGGCGTATTCGGCACGCCATCGGGCAGTCGCAACTTTGGCATTGTGTTTGTGTGGATCGTCTGGTGGGGCTTGTTGATGCTCGTGCTCGTCCCTTTCGCCGGGCGCTTGTGGTGCGCTGTGTGCCCAATTCCCGCCCCGGGCGAATGGGTGCAACGACGCGCGCTCGTCCAAGTGCGACCCGGCGCGAAATTATTTACGCTGGGTTGGAAATGGCCCCGCGCGCTGAACAACATCTGGTTGCAGAACGCCGCGTTTCTCACGGTGGCGCTTTTTTCCAAAATTATTCTGACCAGTCCGTTCGTCAGTGCGATGGTACTTGCGCTCTTTGCGCTGCTCGCCCTGGCGATGAGTTTGTTGTTCGAGCGACGAACCTTTTGTCGCTATGTTTGTCCGGTTGGTGGCTTTATCGGTTTGTATTCCCAGGTTGCGCCGATTGAACTGCGCGTCAAAGATCACGCGGTGTGCGCGACACACAAAACCAAAACGTGCTATGTCGGCAGCGAAAAGGGTTATGGCTGTCCCTGGCTCGTCTTTCCGGCGACCCTCGACAAAAATACCTACTGTGGCTTGTGCACCGAATGTCTGAAAACTTGCGAACTGGACAACCTGGCATTGTTTACGCGTCCGTTTGGCGCAGACTTGCAGACAAACCAAGGTCGCCGGCTGGACGAAGCTTTTCGCGGGTTGATTATGCTGGCGACGGCGCCATTGTATATGATTGTGTTTATGGGACCCTGGGCAACGATCAAAGAGGCGGCATATACAGTGGGTAGTCTCGCGTGGTGGATTTACGCGTTCGCGATGTTGGGCATAACGCTCGTCATCGTCCCGGGAATTTTCTTGGCGTGTGCGGCACTGTCCAAACAAATCGGACAGCTCAGATCATCGGCGCGAAAAATATTCATTGATTACGCTTATGTGCTCGTACCGTTGGGACTCGCGGCGTGGGCGGCGTTCAGCGTATCATTCGTGTTGATGAACATTTCGTACGCGTGGCAGGTGATTTCCGATCCGTTCGGCTGGGGATGGAATTTGTTCGGGACAGCGGATTGGGAATGGACGCCCTACTTCGCCGGTTGGCAAGGCATCTTGCAAATTCCAATTTTGCTTATGGGTCTGTTCAGCGCGATTGGTGTCGCGTTCAACACGGCGCGCGAACAACACGCGCCGCCCCGCGCCGTGCTGCCGATTGTCGCCTTCTGTGTCGCGTTCACGTTGGTGATGGTGTGGCTCAATGTGTAATTGCAGATTTTAGATTCTGGTTTTCAATCTGCAATTTGAAATCTGAAATGAAGAACGAACTCTTTGCTTTGATCATCGTCCTCCTCATCTTCGTTGCTTTTCCTGCTTCGCTTTTTGCCTATCAAACGTGGTTGACGAATCCCGGCGATGCGCGGGTCATCGTGCTCACCGCGAATGTGCCAGCGAATGGCGGTTGGCAACCCGACGCGCTGCGCGTGAATCTGGGCGAGCGCGTGCGTCTGCGCATTGCTTCGCCCGATGTGGTGCACGGTTTGGTGATTCCCGCGCTCGGCATTCGACTGGATGAAATCTTGCCGGGGCACGTCCAAGAGGTTGAATTTGTTGCGTCGCGCGCGGGCAAATTTCCGTTTGCGTGTACGCGTTGGTGTAGCGTGGATCACTGGCGGATGCGTGGCGTGATCGAGGTGATTGATCCGGCAAAACCGAATCTGCCGCGCGCAACGTTTGCGCCACCGCTTTATCAACAATGGAACATTGATCTGGATGCGATGCATCCTGCGCAATACATTCCGCTCACGCGACCGTCCGCCGCGCGCGGCGCATCGTTAGGCATCGTCATCGCCAAGGATTGGCGCGTGAAATCGCCGAGTGAGATGTTTGCCAAATTGCGCGCCGACCCCGCGCTGAAATCGTACAGCGACGAACAATTGTGGGACGCGCTTGCGTTGGCGTACAAACGCGCGGCGGGTGATGACGCCATTGCGCGTGGCAAAGAACTATATGCGCGTGATTGTGCGGCGTGTCACGGCGAAACCGGCAAGGGCGATGGGCCCGCTGGCAGAAATTTACCGGGGATGAGTGCGATGGACGCAACGATGAAACGCGGTCCCGCCGATTTTACCGACGCTGCACAAATGCTTGGCGCAAGCGATGTGTTATTGCAAGGCAAGATTCTGCGCGGCGGCATGGGAACCGGGATGCCCGAGTGGCGTACGCTGTACACCGATTCCGATATGTGGGATGTGATCAGTTATCTGCGATCATTCGTGTTCGATTACAAATAATCAAGGAGGCAAATGGCTCATCAACCGATTCGTAAAACACAAGCGCGCGCGCTTGAACGTGCCCGGGCGCGCCACCAAATCGAACGCCGTAGCGCAATAGCCCATGCCCTGCCGTACGTCATCGCAGCGGCGGCTGTGTTGTTCATCGGCGTGCTCATTTTCTTGACGACTCAAACGGATCAGACGGTAGCGGGGACGCCCCGTTTGCAAGTGGATCGAGAGAGAATTGACTTGGGCAATCGCGTCTTTAATCAGCCCGTGCGCGCTGTGTTCAATGTCCAGAATATCGGCGATGGCACACTAAAACTCGAAACACCCAAGATCGCCAATGTGCTGGAGGGATGCTGACCTTCGGAAATTGTCGTCGGTCGGACGACATTACAACCCGGTCAATCCACCACGATCTATATGGACATTGTGATGCACGAAGGAATGGATGGCAAGCACTTGTTCGAGATTCCGCTCAAAACGAACGATGCCACTCAACCACTCAAGAAACTTTACATTGCGTCGAATTGGGTACCGCGCTAACGCATCGCGGAGAGCCATCGGTGCGGTTTCAAAGGTGGCAGATATTCACCCTCCGCTATTTGGCGGATCTGCCCAAGTCATTTTGCGGAGGGCAGAACCCGTCAAGCGGCGGTCGTGTTGCAATCCACTTTGTGATAGAGTGAGTCTAGAAATCCAAGTTCGAAGGAGAAGATAAAATGTCTAGACTCGTTTCGTACAAAGCGGGACAATTCACCGATCCACCGATTGCGCGATTCATTTTCGCGGATACGCGGATGGCGTGGCTCTGGTTGATTCTGCGCTGGTATATGGCGTACACGTGGCTCACCTCCGGGTGGGGCAAGTTCAATAATCCCGCGTGGGTCAACACGGGTGAGGCGCTCAAAGGTTTTTGGGTCAATGCCGTCAAGGTTGATCCCAAGCCGGTCATCACGTTCGATTGGTACCGCACCTTTATTCAATTCTTGCTCGACACGCAAGCGTACACGTGGTTTGCCAAACTCGTCGTCGCCGGCGAACTGTTGATTGGCGTGGCATTGTTGCTGGGCGCGTTCACCGGGTTCGCGGCGTTCTTTGGCGGATTTATGAACTGGAACTTTATGATGGCTGGCACGACAAGCGTCAACCCCGTCTTCTTTACGTTTTCGATTCTGTTGATTCTTGCGTGGAAGACGGCTGGGTATTGGGGTCTGGATCGTTATTTGTTGCCCACGCTCGGCACACCGTGGCAGCCGGGGTTTAGCGCTACGCCAACGAGGCAAGCGGCTGGCTCAGCATCGGCAGAATAATCAGGTCTCGGTTTGGGGAGAGATGGTCGCCGCGCTGACCGTCTCTCCATTTTTCATCTTGGGTGCAGATGCCGATGGGCGTTGGATGGCAAATATGAATACGCGGCAAATTTCCTTTGCACTTCAAGAACTCGTCTGCCCCAGATGCGCGATCGCGCTTGAACAGTCGTTAAGCCACCTGGAGGGGATCATCGCTGCCAACGTGAACTATGCCACTGAATGTGCCAACGTGTTGTTCGATCCGCGCCAGGTCTCGCTCGAACAGATCGCGCACGTCGTCCGTGACGCCGGGTTTGGAATCGCGCAACAACGCATTACACTTTCGGTCGAAGGTTTGCTGTACGTCAGTTCGGCGCGGACGGTGGTACGTGTCTTGAAGCGCGTGGATGGCGTGGTGCATGCCAGCGTCAATTTCAAAATGCAACAAATCGAATTGGAGGTGATCGCTGGGCAAGTGGATCGCCAAGCGTACGGGCGTGCGCTCGCCACCCTGGGCTTGCGCGTGGTCGAAGATGTGCCGGCGCATTCTTTCCGCGAGTTTGCTGCGCGCGGGTTGACGATCAGCGTGCTCACCGTGTCTGGGTTCTGGAGCGCGGGCGCGCACGCCGGTTGGTGGGACGCGGGCATTTGGCATCTGCCGCTGGTCGTGATGGGGCTAGCAATCGTACTCGTGTATGGTATAGGAGGGCGATTTTATCGGATGGCATTTGAAACGGCGCTGCATTACGGCGAGTTCGATAGTGGCGTGATGACCGCGTTGGTTGCCATCGCCAGTTTATTTCTGGGACTGCCGGTAGCGTTGATGGTGCCCCCGAGCATATGGACGACGAGCGGATTTCTTGTTGCGATGGGGTTGACGGCAGGGTGGTTTATTGTTCGTGGCATGCATCTCTGGCTAGCGTTGCAGAACAACCCCAAACTGTATTCGGCGGTGAACCCAACCACGCTGGGCATCATTCTGCATCACTCGCATCGTTGACCACATTCCCATCCGTCGGCTTGCGTTGACCGTGGCTATTTGACGACAAGTTGAGCAACCATCCCGGCTTCCTTATGACCCGCCACTGTGCAAAACACGTCGTACGTCCCGGGGCGAGTTGGCGTGAATTCAATGACGCTTGATTTGCCCGCAACGGCGGCAACGTGCCGTTTCGGTTGCACAGACATCGTGCCCATATCGTGCCCAGGCGCGTCGGTCGTCGTCTTGACGTCCGATACAAGAATCTCAGCAATGCTCCAATCGTGTTCAATGGAACCCTGGTTGAGCAAAGTCAATCTCACAGGTTTGCCTGCCTCAACCTGAATCATCGCTGGCGTGAATGCGAATTCGCTGGCTGCGACACGTACCTCTTGCACACGACTGGATGATCCACCGCACGCGGTCAACGTCATCACAAGTGCGACAAACCCTATAACGCCGAATTGTTTCATCGGAATGTTCCTCCGGAAGTAAAAGTGTATCACGATTCTAAATCGTCTCCCTGAGATTGACAACCGCCATTTGGCGTACTTGAGCAACAGGGGAAATTAGAATGTTGTTAAAAATCTTTTGGTCTTTGCGGCAATGCCGACCAAGCCCAAATTCGTTGAACTGGTGATTAGAGATTTCGCCAAGATCAGTGAACGTAAATTTCGCTGGGAAATCAGGTAAGTGAAGAGGAGGTAGGCAAGTGGATACGACAATCAATCAATCGCCAGGGCGCGGGCGGCGTATGCCATTCATCCAAGTGATCACGTTTAGCGTCGTCATTGGCATTTTGATCTTGTTTGCGCTTGGCATCATCAATCGGAGCGCCAAGCCGGTGGAAACGGGGGTCGCACCGCAATTCACTATTCCGCTCTACGGTGGTGGCACCTTCTCGCTCGCCGACCAACGTGGCAAAGTGGTCGTCGTCAACTTTTGGGCATCGTGGTGCATTCCTTGTCGCGAAGAAGCGCCGATGCTCGAGCGCGTGTGGAAACGTTATCAAGATCGGGAGGTTGTTTTTGTCGGCGTAGATTATGTGGATACCGAAACCGAAGCGCTCAAATTTATCCAAGAGTTTGGTCTCACGTATCCTAACGGACCCGATCTGGGTACGGAAATCTCGCGTCGCTATCGTATCCAAGGCGTGCCCGAAACGTACTTTGTCAACAAGGATGGAACACTGGGCGGCAACCGGATTGGTGTGATTGATGAAGCAACCCTGGTCGCCAAGCTTGAAGCATTGTTGAAAAAATAGGAGGGGTGATGCCCAATTTCGCTGAATACTATTTTTATCTCTCCCAATTGACCGCCCCAATTCGAATGGCATTAGCCGATTTGAGTGATGCGGCACCCATTCCTTTCCTTGCCGCTTTCCTCCTAGGATTGATCGGTGCCTTTAGTCCGTGCCAACTCTCAACGAACATCGCCGCGTTTGCGTTCATCTCGCGCGATGTTGCCGAGTCCGATCGCATGACCCGCTCGGCGCTCGCGTATGTGCTGGGCAAGGTTCTGATCTACAGTCTTGTCGGCGGTGTTACGATTTTGCTGGGCGTGCGTCTCCAATCGGTTTCGATTCCGGTCGTCGTGTTCACGCGCAAAGCGTTGGGACCTATTTTGATCTTGCTCGGTTTGTTGATGCTCGGCGTGGTCAAATTGTCAATGCCGATCTTTGCGCGTGTGGCAGAACGCTTGCGCACAAGTCTGGTTGAGCGGCGTGACCCACGCGGTTCGTTTCTACTGGGTGTAGCGTTTTCATTCGCGGCGTGTCCAACGTTGTTCGTGCTCTTCTTTGGCACGCTGATCCCGCTCGCGGTGGCTTCGTTGGGTGGAATTACGTTCCCCGCAATTTTCGCGCTCGGCACCGTCGTGCCATTGATGTCGTTCATCGCGCTGGCGGCGTTCGGCGCGCAGAGCATCACGCCGTTCGTGAAAAAATTGCGCGCTGCCGATGTCTGGGTTTCACGTGTTGTTGCCAGCGTGTTCATTCTCGTTGGCATCAATGAGATTTTGTTGTATTGGTTTTTGTAGCCCCAGGGAACGCCGAGGAAACAATCCCTTGGGCAAGGCGGGAGGTTTGAATCCATGCAACACGTCAGAGTGACTGGACGCACCCGTGATCTGGTCATCGCGATAGATCGTTTTGCGTTTTGGTTTGCGCGACATTGGCTTGGCATTTTCATCATGGTGTACGGTGCGTATGTGCTCGTGCCTTTTCTTGCGCCTGTGCTGATGTACCTCGGCGTGCCGGATGCCGCCCAAGCGATCTATGGCATCTATAGTCTAGTTTGTCATCAACTTCCGCAACGTTCCTTGTTCCTCTTTGGCGCCAAGCCAATGTACTCGCTCGACGAAATTCGATCGGTGTGGCAACTGGATGGATTCTTTGGTTTGCGTCAATTCGTGGGCAATCCTGAGTTTGGGTACAAGGTCGCGTGGAGTGATCGGATGATTTCGTTTTACGGAAGCATCTGGGTCGGTGCGCTATTGTTCGCCATTCTTCGCCGGCGCATCCAATCGCTTGCGCCGATCGCGTGGCTCTTCATCGGCATTCTGCCTGTCGGATTGGATGGCGCGACGCATATGCTCAACGATGTGTTTGCCGGGACAAGTGGCGCCGGATTCCGTGATACAAATGTGTGGCTCGCGTTTCTCACCGGCAATGTTTTGCCGCCATCGTTTTATGCCGGTGATGCGCTAGGATCATTTAATTCCACAATGCGTTGGCTCACGGGGATTTTGTTTGGGTTGACCACAGTGTGGTTCCTCTTTCCGTTCATTGAAACGGCCATGCGCGATCTACAAAATCAGGCGGGCGCGCGATTGCCATCAGGGCCCCCCATACGTCCTAGCGGCAAGTCCGCTGTTGCCGCGAATTTATTCGCCCGATAAAATGTGCCCCAGACATTTGACAAACCTCCGGCAATTGTGGTAATCTCGATGCAAGATGGGCAAGCAAAATTCAACCGCGCTGTTTTATTTTTATCGCTACTTGGACGCCGCCGATTTCACAGGGGGTTGAAGGGTCACGCCTATCCGATAAGGTATTATGAGCAGAGAGCGTGGGATTTCGACCCCACGCTCTCTTTGTTTGGGGAAGGGAGGACCAATGATCCATCCGTTATCTGCAACAATGCCGGTGCCTTTGGTGCTGACCGGCTTTATGGGCGCCGGCAAAACCTCCGTGGGCCAAGTGGTCGCGCAAAAACTGGGACGCGAATTCGTGGATATGGATGCGGTGATCGAAGCAGAAGAAAAGATGACGATTTCCAAAATTTTCGAGACGCGCGGTGAAGCCTACTTTCGCGCGCGGGAATCTGAATGGTGCGCGCGTCTTGCGGCGCGCCCCAA
Source organism: Chloroflexota bacterium (assembly GCA_037440625.1). Classification (GTDB taxonomy): domain Bacteria; phylum Chloroflexota; class Anaerolineae; order UBA4142; family UBA4142; genus DAOTXS01. The sequence goes on along the minus strand of JBBITT010000044.1, from coordinate 1,464 downwards.
TCTTGTCATCGCTACCGGCGGCGGCACCTTGGTCAATCCAGATAACCGCGCACAATTTAAGGATGCCTTTGTGATCTGCCTCGATGCTTCACCCAAGGAAATCTATGCTCGTTTAAAAGATCAACACAATCGTCCGTTACTCAAGGCGCCCAATCCGCAACAGCGCATTGTCGAATTACTGTCCGCCCGGCGCGATGCCTATGCCCAAATCGAATGGCATCTCGAAACTTCGGGCAAAACTATCGAACAAGTGGCGGACGAAATTGTTGGACTATTGATGCCGCGTCGCTTTAGTCTCTCTGTGTCGTCAAATCCTTGTCCGATCTTTGTGGGGTCGGGCTTGCTCAAACGCGTTGGACCATTGATCCACTTGACGACCGATACGTTTTCGCCGCGCTGCGCGATTATCACGAATCATCAAGTTGCGCAATTATATGCCGGCGCCGTCGTCGAGTCGTTGCGTTCGCGCGGCTTTGAACCAGCGATCATTGAAATGCCGGACCACGAACGCTGCAAGACCCTCGATGCGGTAGAAACGATCTATGATCAATTGATTGATTGGCAACTGGATCGCCAATCCATTCTCTTTGCGATGGGCGGCGAGATGATCGGCGATCTGGCGGGTTTTGTGGCAGCCACTTTTCTGCGCGGGGTTCCCTTTGTCCAAATGCCCACCACACTTTTGGCAATGGTGGATGCCAGCATCGGCGGCAAAGTTGCGGTGGATCATCCCCGGGGCAAGAATTTGATTGGCGCATTCAAACAGCCCTATGCGGTGATTGCGGATACCGATGTGCTGGGGACGTTGCCGGCAGACGAATGGCATTCGGGGATGGCAGAAGTGGTTAAGCATGGGCTTATCGGCGATGCCGCGTTGTTCGAACTTTTGGAAAGGGATCCCTCGTCATCGCCGGTGCCTATGGCAGGACGACCCAGTTGGATTTCCCGCGCGATGCAAGTCAAAATTGATATTGTCGCGCGTGACCCATTCGAACAGGGCGAACGCGGCAAACTCAACTTGGGGCATACCTTTGGTCACGCGTTCGAATTGTTGTCGAACAATCAGTTACAACATGGCGAAGCCGTGGCGATCGGGCTTGTGTGTGCGGCGCGTCTAGCCGTGCGCCGGCAATTGTGTTCCACGGCTCTGGCAATCCGACTTGAAAATCTTTTGCGTGCACTTGATTTGCCAACCACGATTCCCTTGGACATACCCACGAGCGCGATTATGTCTGCCATGCTGATGGACAAGAAACGTTTGGGTTCGCGCCTACGTTTTGTGCTGCCGCGCGCTTTGGGCGACGTGGTCATCGTTGACGATGTCCCCCCTGAAGAGGTTAGGACAGTGCTCGAAGAAACCCGTGCGCCGGCAAGGGCATAGGCGTAAGATTCGGGAACAAATTTATTGGTGATTCTCCCTCACGCGATGTAACTGCTCAGCCCTTCTCAAATTACCGCAGAGAC
>JBBITT010000043.1:0-24388 GCA_037440625.1 Chloroflexota bacterium | reverse complement strand
TGCTGCGACTTCAGTCGCCTGATCCGACTTTGCAACAGCCCTAATTGCTTTGCCTTGCCCCTTTGACATTCGTTCTAAATCATAGTACACTCGTTTTCAGTTTGCGCACGTCACACTGTGTTACCTAGGGGGCTTATGCAATCATCATCATTGAACGACCTGATTCGCAATCCTCGTTTTCTCCAGATCCTTATTCTTGTCGTTGCCTTGCTCGTTGGAATTTGCCTCTTTGCTTTTTTCTTCACTCAACTCGCGCCGCTCCAAAATCTCTTCACGGCGCGCGCACCCGCCAACACTCCCACCGCCGCCGTGCAAACCGTAGTTACCGTCATCGAAAATCCGACCCTACCACCCACCATCACACCCCTTCCCAGTTCAACCGCCACACCTAGCCGCACCCCCACCTCGACGACTACTCCAACCTTGACACGCACGCCCACCAACACCGCCACGCCGAATCCTTGGATTACCATCGGACAGTACAAAGCCGGCTGCACCACCGAAATCACGTTCGACCCGGTCACGGCGCGCAAGTTGCGCTTCCAAGTGCTTGCCGGCGGCGGCGACGATCGAACGATTTCGTTTTATTGTTGCACCTCGATGGGCGCGGGCTGGCTTGTCAATGATGTGTGGATTCCAGTCAACAATCCCTCGCTCACCCTGCGCGTCGGCGATGTACGCGAGACCAATGAATTTACGCCAACCCTCGTCAGCAAAATGCGTTTCAACGTTGGCTGCAACGACAATGAAACGATGGATGTGCGTGCGTCGTATTTGCCCGCGCTCGCCGCAACACCAACGATTACACTTACCCCTTCGATCACCACGACTGCCACCGTAACCGCTACGGCTACGATCACCGTAACCGCCACGCCCACCGCCACGCTCGTGCTCACCGGCACCGTGCCGATTACCGCGACACCAACGGTTACCGCCACCGTCGCTGTTACCACCACGCGTCCGCCCGCACCCAAAGGTTCGATTGCGTATCATTGGAACGATAACGGCATTGATCGCGTGCGCGTGATCAACTTGGACAACAACTCGACGACACCACTCGTGGACATTGGACCCATTATGGACTTGACGTATCGCACGAATGCCGCGTACGGTGCGTGGTCGCCGGACAATTCGATGTTCGCGTACATCTCCACCGTCTCGCCCGGCGGATCGAACATTTTGCGCGTGATTGATTTCAAGTCCGGCGCCACGCGCGCACTCTATTCCTCCGATGCCGGCGGCGGCCTCTCCAGTCCCACCTGGTCGCCCGATGGCAAAAAGATCGCGTTCATTCGACTCGCCGGCAATCAACGCGTCTGGGCAATTGATGTGGTGAACGCGGATGGCACCAAGTGCGGTGAAAAATTCGAATGCGAGATCACGACGAACACGCAAGGGGAGCAATTCCGCGGCGGCTTGGCGTGGTCAAGTCAAGGCATCTATGTCTTGGCGATCAACACCACCGGCGCGAACGACGTGTACACGATGTTTATGGATGGCGGTGGGCGCACGAATCTTACCAACCATCCTGCCGATGACAGCACACCGATCTGGAGTCCAGATGGCAAACTCATCGCCTTCACCTCCAATCGAGATGGCAAGCCGCAAATCTATGTGATGAATGCGGACGGGAGTAACCTGCGCAAAGTAAGTCAAGGCGATTTCCCGGATTTCTCGCCCACGTGGTCGCCGGACGGCAATTGGATCGCGTTTGCTTCCGTACGCAACAACTCGACGGATATTTATATGATGGATGTAAACGGCGGCAATGTAACGCGCCTCACCACGACCGGCGGTGATCGCCCCGTTTGGTCACACTAGATCAACCCGACCACGGACAACGGACCGCCGACCGCAGTAATGTTTGTGGTCGGCGGTTTGCAATCTGTGGTTGTTTTGCGAGCCATCCATGAATCATCTAAAAATTTTCCCTCACTCTGCACGTATCAACGACAATCATCATCTTACCCTCGGTGGCTGCGATGTAGTCGCGCTGGCACGCGAGTACGGCACGCCACTGTACGTCTTTGACGATCAGCATCTCCGCGAACAAGCGCGCCGTATCCGCGAGGCGTTTCAATCTCGCTGGCGCAACACGCTGATTCTCTACGCGACCAAAGCGTACTATTCGCCGTACGTCGCGCGCATCTTCCAAGACGCCGATCTCGGCATTGATGTTACGTCCGAAGGCGAACTCGAGATCGCGCGGCGGGTTGGGCTTGCCCCGGCGAAAATCTATTTGCACGGCAACAACAAAACGCCCAGCGAAATTCGTACCGCATTGGCAATGGGCGTCAATCACATCATCGTTGATAACCTTGACGAAATTGATTTACTCGCACAGATCGCCGGCGAACTGAACGTGACGCCGCGCGTGTTGTTGCGGCTTGCCCCGGCCATTGATCCCCATACCCATCGCTCCCTTGCCACCGGTGTCGCCGAATCCAAGTTTGGCTTGCCCATCTCAACGGGGATGGCGCTGGAGGCGGCGCGGCGGGTTGCGCAACACGCGCCCCGTTTAACCCTGGTTGGCTTGCACGCTCACATCGGCTCGCAAATCTTTGCACTGGAACCGTACCGCGATGCAATGCACCTCTTACTCGATTTCGCGCACGAGTTGAAGAACACCATCGGCTTTGAGTTGCAAGAACTGGACCTGGGCGGCGGCTGGGGCGTGGCGTACACCGATGACCAGCAAACGCTCCCGGTCGAATCGGTTGCTGATACGATTGTGTCCGCGTTGACTGACCACCGACTGCCATCCGCCAACTGCCGCCTGCTCTTCGAGCCGGGTCGTGCTCTGGTCGCTCAATCCGCTATCGCGCTCTACACCGTTGGCACAATCAAAGAAATTCCCGGCATTCGCACGTACGTTTCGGTAGACGGTGGGATGGGTGATAACATTCGTCCCGCGCTCTACGGCGCCAAGTACACCGCGCGCGTTGCAAATCGAATGAACGACGCGCCGACGATGCGCGCGGCGATTGCCGGGCGCTATTGCGAGCAAGGCGATGTGCTGATCGAAGAGGTCGCGCTACCGCAAGTGAAGGTGGGCGATGTGATTGTAATTCCGTGCGCCGGCGCGTATCAACTTCCAATGGCGAGCAACTATAATTTGATTCCGCGTCCCGCGGTGATTGCCGTGCGCGATGGCAACGCGCGCCTCATCCGCCGCCGCGAGACGATTGAGGATATGCTCCACTGTGAAATGGATGAATAATTTCTTTTCCCCACCCAAACCCAAAAGTTTGAAGATGGCTTGGTGGTTGTTGCTCCTTGTCCTCGTCGCCGCTTGCGCGCCGCGCCCCGTCCCCACCGCGGACGCAACACCCACACCGCACGCCACACCAAGCATCGCCATACAAACCCCGGCAACAAACGTACCAACGATGCCAGCCCCCACGGTCGCGTTACCTGAAGGCGGCACCCTCACCATTGGCGTCGTTGGCAACACGACCCTCGAAATGAACGTGATGCCGCGCATTGTCCAAGACGCCGTGTTCGATTCGCTCTTGCGCGTCAACCCAACGAACGGCGCGCTCGAACCATCGCTCGCGGAGGCGTGGCAAGTGGCAAACGATTCGCCGACGATCACGTTTCGCTTGCGCCCGGGAATCCAATGGCACGATGGCACGCCGCTCACCGCTGATGATGTCGTCGCGACGATCCGCGCATTTTCATCGCCGGATTTTCGCGGCACGCCAATCACCGATTTCACCAACTTGGTCCACGCAACCGCGCTGGACGCGCAAACGCTTCAACTCACTTTCACCGATTTGTATTGCCCCGCGCTGGCAAGCATCGGCACGCTCAAGATTCTGCCGCGCGCCATCGCTTCGAGCGCGAACTTTCCCAAACTCGCGCCCGCGCAGATGATCGGTACGGGCGCGCTCAAATTCGTTTCGATGAGCAATGGGCAATTCACACTCGAACGCAACGCAAATTATTTTCGCGGCGCGCCACACATTGATTCGTTGACCGTGCGCGTCTTTGCCGATTCGTCCGCCGTGCAGGATGCTTTTACGGCAAACCAAATTGATGTGATGCTCAACACAAGTCTAAACATCGCGGATGCCAAAACATTCGCGTTCGATGCCAATGAATTTATCGCGCTCTTGTTCAACGTGGACACCATCGCGCTCAACGATCCACGCGTCCGCCAAGCGCTCACGTACGCGCTTGATCGCAACGTGTTACTCAGCGATCTCGGCGGGCAAGGCACACTCGTTGACACCAGTCTGTTGCCGAGTCATTGGGCATTGCCGGCAAACCTGCCCCGCTATTCGTTCGATCCCGCCAAAGCGCGTCAACTCCTCGCTGATGCTGGGTGGCGCACCGATAGCAATGGCATTCTGCGCAAGAATAATCAACCGTTGCGCCTTGAACTGTACACCCAAGCCGATGATCCCATTCTCGAGCCGCTCGCATTTCGCATTCGTGAGATGCTTGCCAACGTGGGAGTCCAAGTCGTCTTGCAACTCGATGATCGCGCGGGCTGGATCACACGCGCCTTCTCCCATCGGTTTGATGTACTCTTGCTCTCGCGCAAAATTCCACTCGACCCGGATCAACGTTGGTATTGGCAATCGGACCAAAACACCAAAAACGATGGTTTCAATTTTGGTTCGTATGCCAATCCGCGCGTGGATGCTTTACTCAACGCGGCATTGCGCGTGCCGGGATGCGCGATGAACGCGCGCGCGGCGATCTATGGCGAAATTCATCGCACGCTCGTCGCGGACGCGCCGGGGGTGTTCCTCCTCGCACCGAAAAAATATTTGATGGCGCGCAATCGTGTGTTGAACCTTGCGCCGAGTTCGTTTGCCGGCGAGTTTTGGAATCTGAACGAGTGGCGTGTGAAACCCTGACAGAGGACGGAGGACGTATGCCCCAGCCTTCTTTTGCCAGCGCTCCTTCGCGCGGTACGTTTGATTTTGCACCGCTCCTTTACAACGCCACGGCTTCTATCCTCTATCGCGATGATCGCCAGCCATCGCACACGCTGACACTCGCCGGCAATCGTGTTACGCAAAACATTGCCGGCGATCACATTACGCTCACGTGTGCCGATGAAACCATCTCACTGACGTGGCACGCGCTCATCGGCGAGGAATGGATCGCGTGGATCGAAATCGTCAATCACAGTCGCGTGCCGATTCAAGTTGACGAACTGCGCGTGCTGACGATGGACGCGGCGAACGGTGCGCGGATCAATTTCAAAGCGGTGCCGCTGGATTGGCGATTCTTTCAAAATGGCTGGCAATCCTGGTCGGCGGCGTTTGCGCGCGATTGCGGCAACGGCATCCACACTGACCCGGCAACCTACGAATATCGCGTCAAGCATCAGCCTCACGCCATCCCGGGATCGCCCAAAACTTTATCAAGCGAATGGTTCACCGTGCTGAGTCCAATGTCATTGCGAGCCGAGCCGCAAAGCATGCCAGAGGCGATCTTGTTTGGCTTTATCACCGCCGCTCATCAGCTGGGCGAAATTCGCCTGCAACTCGACGGCGAAACATTTTTGCGGCTCGCGGCGATTGCCTACGGCGATGGTGTGCGCGTTGATCCGGGCGAAAAATTTTCATCGGAGAAACTGCTCATTGCATTTGGCGATGGACTGGCTCTGCTGGATCGCTACGCCGAACAACTCGGCAAAAATATGCACGCGCGCATCCCGGCACAAGCACTCACCGGCTGGTGCACGTGGTACTATTTTTACGGTGAGAACACTGAACACGATGTGATTGCCAATCTCGAACGCATTCGCGCGGAACGGTTGCCGCTCAACGTCATTGTGATTGACGATGGCTATCAGATGTCCGATGGGGATTGGACAAGCGTGAACGATGAAAAATTTCCCAACGGCATGAAACTCCTCGCCGATCACATTCGCCAAGCCGGCTTTGTGCCGGGCATCTGGGTCGCCCCGTTTGCGGCAAACGAAAATTCGCAACTTGCACGCGAACATCCCGAATTTTTGTTGCGCGATGCCAACGGCGCAACGGTCGTGTCATGGATTCATTGGGGACAAAAATGTTTCTCGCTTGATTTATCGCGCGCGGACGTGCAAGCGTGGCTGCGCGATTTATTTCGTACGTTGAGCGATGATTGGGGCTATGATTTTTTCAAACTCGATTTTCTGTACACCGCGTCCGCGCCCGGCATTCATCACGATCCCAAGATGACGCGCGCGCAAGCGTTGCGACGCGGACTCGAAATCATTCGCGAGACAGTCGGCAACAAAACGATTCTCGGTTGTGGCGCGCCGCTCGCGCCCAGCATTGGCATCGTGGACGCAATGCGCATCGGTCCCGATGTGGCGATCACGTGGGAGCCGATCTTCAAATCCGATCTCACTGCACCGGCAACCGCGTACGCCATGCGCAACACCCTCGCGCGCGCGTTTATGCACAAGCGTTTCTGGCACAACGATCCGGATTGCGTCCTGGTTCGCCGCCGCGACGACGAGAGCGATCTCAAGTTGAACGAAATGCGGACGATGGTTTCACTGATTGGCTTGTCCGGCGGCGCGGTCCTGGATTCGGACAATTTGCCTTCGTTGCGGCGTGGTCGGTTAAAATATCTCAAACAAATTCTGCCGCCCACCAATCTGGCGGCGCGCCCCCTCGATTTATTCGAAAACGAATTACCACAAATTTTTGCGTTGCCGCTTGAACGCGAGTGGGGGCAATGGCTGGTGGCGGGCATCGTCAATTGGCGCGATCAAACGACGACGACGGAAATGAGTTTAGAAAAACTGGGGCTTGACCCAGCGATCGCGTATCACGTGTACAACTATTGGCATCGGCGTTACGTGGGTGTGGTGCGCGAGCGCATTCGGATCAAACGCCACCAGCCCCACGAAACGCGCGTGTTGTTGTTCAAGCCGGTGTCGGAGCAAGTCGAATTGTTGACCACAACGTTCCATCTGGCGCAAGGTTGGTGTGAAGTGAAACGCATCGAACGGCATGAAGCATTGCGCGCGAGTAAACGCCGGACACAACCAAGCATCGAAACGACTTTTGTCATGCGGGTCGAGTTGGAAAAATCAGGCATTCAAACCGGCGAAGTGATCTTTGCTGTTCCGGCATCGAAGAAGGTGATTGCCACGCGCGTAGAAGGACGCCGATCGCCGCATCGCCTAATCGGTAAAGGGATCGTGGCGGTGGGATTGACGCTGGATGAACACGCCGTTGTGGACATTGAGGTCGCCTGATTGCACACGTGTACATTACCGTTCCCCGAATTTGGTATTTTGTGGTGATTATGATAAAATCAATAAAGATTGGTATTGACAAAAAGGAGGAGGTGATGCCCTTGCATCCCAATCACCTAATTAGCCAATCAATCACCTAATCTCAAGGAGGAGAAGTTCCGATGAAGCGTACGTTCATGTTCTTGATGGTCTTGCTCGTGTTGGTGGCGGCGTGCGCCACGCCCACCCCTGAGCCGACCAAAGCCCCCCCGCCGGCATCCTCTTCAGCCAGTAGTTCGGTTGCGCCAACCCAACCGCCAGCATCCAGCAGTGCATCCTCTGCTCCTGCGCCTACGGCAACCGTGCCACGCCCAACCCCACCGCCGGGTCGCATCACGGTTGAGTTCTGGTTCGGTCTCGGCAAGCCGCTCGGCGACGTTCTCGAAGCCATCGTGATGGACTTTAACAAGTCGCAAGACAAGTACTACGTGGACGCGATCTACAAAGGCGCGTACGTAGATACGATGAACGCCGCCATCGCCGCGTTCCGCGCCGGCAAAGCCCCGCACATCGTCCAGATGTTCGAAGTCGGCACCGCGACGATGATGGCAGCCAAGGGTGCGATCAAGCCGGTGTACCAACTGGCGCAAGAGACCGGTTGGAATCTCGATCCCAAGATCTACATCCCGGCAGTGCGCGGCTATTACAGCGAAGGCGACAAGATGATCTCGATGCCGCTGAACAGTTCGACGCCGGTGATGTACTATAACATTGACGCGTTCAAGAAAGCCGGACTGGATCCCACCAAGCCACCCAAGACGTGGGCAGAGACCCGCGCTGCCGCGAAGAAACTGGTGGACAGTGGCGCGACCAAGTGCGGTTTCACGTTCGAGTGGCCCACCTGGACGCAACTGGAGAACTTTAGCGCGATTCACAACATCCCGCTCGCGACCAAAGCGAACGGTATGCTGGGAATGGACGCGGAACTCAAGTTCAACAGTGACCTGCACGTTCGTCACCTGCAAACCTTGATGGATATGGCGAAGGAAGGGTCGTTCAAGTACGGCGGACGCGATGGCGCGGCGACCGTCTTGTTCCCCTCCGGCGAATGCGGTATCATTCACGCATCGTCCGCCGCCCGCGCGCGCATCAAGAACGAATCCAAGTTCGAATGGGGCGTGACCTATCTGCCGTACTATGACGATGTACCGGGCGCGCCCAAGAACTCGATCATCGGCGGCGCGAGTCTGTGGGTGATGAACTCGCCGGGTCGGACCGCGGATGAGTACAAAGCCGTCGCTGAGTTCTTCAAGTACATCAGCAAGCCGGAAGTGGATGCCCGCTGGCATCAAGAAACCGGCTACCTGCCAATCACGCACGCCGGTAACGACAAGACCAAAGCGGACGGCTACTATCAAAAGAATCCGGGCGCTGACCTCCCCTACCTGCAATTGACCCGCACCGAACCGACCGAAAACTCGCTCGGACTCCGGTTGGGCAATATGCCGCAGATCCGCATCGTCGTCTACGAGGAATGGGAAAAAGCGTTCCAAGGACAGCAAACCGCCAAGCAGGCAATGGACAATGCCGTGAAACGCGGCAACGAAATCCTGCGCGAGTTTGAAAAAACCTACAAGTAGTTCAACCGCTCTAAACCCGAAGGGTTTTGCAGACCCTTCGGGTTTACCCATGCAAGGAGAATGATGCAACGCCGGGTGATCTTCAATAATCGCATCTTGCCATACTTTTTGCTCTTGCCGCAACTTGTGATTACCATCGTGTTCTTTTTCTGGCCCGCCAGCCAAGCCGTCTATCAATCCGTCTTGAGCCAGGACCCGTTCGGATTGCGCACGACCTTCGTCTATCTCGAAAACTTTCGCACGGTGCTGAGCGACCCGCTGTACATCGAAGCGGTACAGGTGACCATCATCTTTTCGGTCTCGGTCACACTCTTTGTGATGACGCTGGCACTGCTCTTCGCGGTGATGGCAGACCGGCAGATTCGCGGCGCGCAGACGTACAAGACGCTCTTACTGTGGCCCTACGCGCTCGCGCCGGCGGTTGCCGCCGTGTTGTGGAATTTCATCTTTCATCCCTCCATCGGCATTATCGGGCGCGCGCTGAACGAGTGGGGCGTCCACTGGGACTATAAACTCAACGGTGTTGACGCGCTCATCCTCATCGTGGTCGCGTCGTCGTGGAAACAAATCGCGCACAACTTTTTGTTCTTCCTCGCCGGCTTGCAATCCGTCCCCCCCGCGATCGTCGAAGCCGCGATGATTGACGGCGCTGGCGCATGGAAACTCTTCCGTTCAGTGCTCTTTCCGTTGATTTCGCCGACGACCTTTTATCTCTTGACCATCAACATGGTCTTTGCCTTTTTCGATACGTTCGGCGTTATTCACGCGCTCACCGATGGCGGACCCGGACGTTCCACGACGACGTTGATGTACAAGGTGTATAGCGACGGCTATGTCAATCTGAATCTGGGAATTTCTGCCGCGCAATCGGTCATCCTGATGATCATCGTGAGCGCGCTCGTCTGGATGCAATTCCGCTTTGTGGAAGGCAAGGTGCATTACGCATGAGAATTCCAAAACCTCTCCGTAATCTGCCGGTGCATGTGATCCTGCTGACGGCAGTCATCGTCTTTGCATTTCCAGTGTTCCTGGCGTTCATCGGCTCGACGTGGGATGCCGGCACCATCGGGCGCGGACAAATGCCACTGACCCCCGGTCCCCTGCTGATCGAAAATTACACGAACGCGCTGACGAGCGCACGCGGCACCCGGGTCAGCGGCTATCCGGTTCAGGTCTTGCTCTGGAACAGTCTGCAGATGGCGCTCGCCATCACCATCGGCAAGATCATCATTTCGATTCTCTCGGCGTACGCGGTCGCGTTTTTCCGTTTCCCCTTGCGGATGTTCTTCTTTGCGTTGATCTTTCTGACGTTGATGCTCCCCATCGAGGTGCGCATCGCGCCGACGTACAAAGTGATGAGCGATCTGGGTCTCATCAACACCTTCGCCGGCTTGACGATTCCGTTGATGGCGTCCGCAACCGGCACGCTGCTGTTCCGTCAATTCTTCTTGACGATTCCCGACGAGTACGTCGAAGCGGCGAAGATTGACGGCGCGGGACCGTTGCGCTTTTTCTGGAGCATCGTCCTGCCGCTCTCGCGCACGAACATCGCCGCGCTCTTCGTCATCCTCTTCATCTACGGCTGGAATCAATACCTGTGGCCCCTGCTCATCACGACGAGCCGCGATATGGAAACCATCGTCATCGGCATCGTCAAGATGATGGGCACCGGCGAAGCGCAGACCGATTGGAATCTCATTATGGCGAGTACAGTGCTTGCACTGTTGCCACCGGTGTTAGTCGTCGTCTTGATGCAACAATGGTTTGTCAAGGGTTTGGTGCAAACCGAGAAATGATGCTAGGACGCGGACGAGCGCGGATGAACGCAGGTTATTTCTCTGCGCTCGTCCGCGTCCTATTGGTGGGCGAACCATGAAAAATCTGTCACTCATTCTCATCATGATTTTACTCGCCGTGCTTGTCGCGAGCGGACTCGCGGGATGCAGCGCGCCAGTCGCGCCAACAGCAACGCCGCCAATCGTCGCGACAAACACGCCCACCGCCGCGCCAACGCTCGCTCCGAAAACGCTCGTCGTCGCGCATCGCGGCGGCGCGGCGCTCGCCCCGGAGAACACCCTCGCTGCGTTTGAGAATGCACTCAAACTCGGCGTGGATATGGTTGAGTGCGATGTGCACCTGAGCAAAGATGGGCAAGTGGTGGTGATGCACGATCCGGACGTTTCGCGCACGACGAACGGAAGCGGGCAAATCGGCGAACTAACCTTAGCCGATTTGAAACAACTCAACGCGGCGACAAAATTTCCCGGCGGCTACGCGGCGCAAACCATCCCCACCCTCGCCGAACTGCTTGATCTGGTCAAAGGCAAAGCCGGGATTCAGATCGAAATCAAAGTGAATGCCGTTGGCGCACGTTATCCCGGCATCGAACAAAAAGTGATTGACCTTGTCAACGCGCGCGGCATGACGAACGATGTCATCCTCATCTCGTTTGATTTTCCAACGCTGAAACAAGTGAAGGCGATTGATGCGCGCATTCACACCGGCGCGCTTGTCCGCGCGGATTGGTTTCTGCTGCGCAATCCAGACAAATCGGTGAGCGACGCCATCGAACAAACCGGTGCAGATTATTTTATGCCTACCGCTAGCCCGGTGAATCAAGCCATCGTCGAAGCGGCTCATGCGCGTGGAATCAAAACGGGTGTCTGGACGGTGGACACATCCTCGGACATGAAACGCTACGCGGGGTACGGCGTGGACGCCATCACCACGAATCGTCCCGATGAACTCAAGCGTGTGTTGGGTCGTTGAATGTTTTGCAAAATCCACAAATCGGAGTATAATGCGCCCGCACACGGGGCGTAGCGCAGTTGGTAGCGCGCAGCGTTCGGGACGCTGAGGTCGTTGGTTCAAGTCCAATCGCCCCGACAAGCCAGAGGACAGCCGATTGATCGGCTGTCTTTTCTTTTTGGGCTTAGCAATCAACAGAATCGCCCTTTTCATTTATGTTAAACCGATTCTGCGTCAAATCGGCAAAAATTAACCGAAAAATAACGAAAGACAGCCACAAGTTGTGGATAAAGGTATTGACTTGCGATTCCTGTGTGGTATACTGAGGTTAGTTTTTACGCCGATTTTTGACCACATCTCCAAGGAGGGGACACGTATGGCAGATCGAATGAGCAAGTCCGAAACGTTGGCGTACCTTGCCGATAAAACCGGACTGAAGAAAAAAGAAGTGGCGTCGGTGCTTGATGAGTTGGCAAACCTGGCATACCAAGAAGCGAAAAACACTTTCCAAGTGCCAGGCTTGGGCATTCTGATGCTCCACGAACGCCCTGCCCGCAAGATGGTGATGCGTTTTGGACCCAAAGCCGGACAGGAAATCGAAGTTCCGGCGAAAAAAGTTTTAAAGTTCCGCTTTACCAAAACAGCCAAAGATGCGATTTTGGGGAGCAAAGCGCCCATTAAAAAAGATGATCTGGAGATTATCGAAGGGATTGGACCCAAGATCGCCAAAGCATTCTACAAAGCCGGCATCACGACCTTCAAGCAGTTGGCGGAAACGCCGGTTGACAAACTGCGCCAGTTGCTAAGCGAAAATCAATTGCCAGGCGATCCGACCACTTGGCCCGAACAAGCCAGACTCGCCGCCGCCGGCAAGATGGACGAACTAAAGAAACTTCAGGACGAACTGATTGCTGGGCGCCGCTAATTTGGTTGACCACAAAAATGCACGCGACCTTCCTCGCGTGCATTTTTTATGCCTGTGCTTGCTCAGCGACTTGACGTAAAGCACTTTCTGCGTCAATCCGCCTAGTATTGGCATACGCCGCCAACGCGAACAACACTTTGCCCAAGGCTTCTTCCGGTTGCCTGGCACGGCTTAGTTTTTCCACCGCCTGGGCAATCTCTTTGACATTGCTCTGCACCTTGCCGCGCTTGGCGATCTTTTGGGCGCGTGCCAACGCCGGCAACGTGCGCAGAACACCCGCTTTCTTTGGCTTGCTGCCATTCTCCGCTTGCTTGATCTTTTCCCAATTGCCTACAATCTCTTCGACCCCATTCACCTTCACATCCCCAAAGACGTGCGGATGCCGGCGGATCAATTTTGCCACAATGTCCGCCACAACCTCCGACAACAAAAACTCGCCGGCTTCCATTGCAATCTGCGTTTGCAAGAAAATGTGCAAAAGCAAATCCCCTAACTCTTCGCGCAAATGGGGAACATCTCCTTGATCGAGCGTTTCCAGCACTTCGTAACATTCTTCCAAAAAATCTTTCCGCAACGATTGATGCGTCTGCGCGCGATCCCAGGGACAACCCTCCGGCGCACGCAAATGCGCCACCACCTCACCCAACGCATTGAGCGAACTGGGACGCGCAAGCGGAGGCACAAACCAAATTACCTCGCCTTCGAAACTGGCGACCTTATCCAACTCCGCCAAGCGCACCGTCTCAATTTTTTGTGCCGACGTTCCAACCGCATCCAACTGCGTAATGAGATGTTCGGGCGGATACATCACCACCAACACACGCTTGCAATCAGCGGCTATTGCATTACTTGCGCGCGCGATGATCACTGGCGTGTCCGGGTCAAGATGCGGAAAGTGTTTACGCGCCAACGTATGGGCGTCGGCAATTTGCAAACCACGTTCGAATGGATTCAAATTCAACGCGGTGCATACGCTATCAATCCACGGTCCCAAACTGAAAGTCACAGTCATCAAACATTCTCCTGAAAATAGGTTTGTAGTCGCGCGATTCATCGCGCCGTGTGAACTGGCGATCAATCGCTGTAC
This sequence comes from Chloroflexota bacterium, assembly GCA_037440625.1. Taxonomy (GTDB): domain Bacteria; phylum Chloroflexota; class Anaerolineae; order UBA4142; family UBA4142; genus DAOTXS01. The sequence continues at coordinate 10,793 of JBBITT010000043.1, read as the reverse complement.
TACGAACCTTCATTTTCATCCGAACGTTGGTGAACGCAAGTTTATGGCGAATTCTCTTCTTTGCTTGTTGCACGACCAATAGAAAACAGGCGAGAGCGATTCCCGCCTGTTTTTGTTTTATTACTGTCCCGGCAAATCCGTCTCTGCCACACGCCCGTTCTCTAGCACAACCCGATGCGTGAACAGTCGCTCATTCACATGGACGTGGCTGATCAGAAAAATCTGATCGAACGCGCGCGCGATTTCGCCTTCCGTCAGCAAATAGATCAACGCATCGGCGCGTTCATCATCAAACGATCCCAGCGGCTCGTCCAGAAAAATGAACGACGGTGCAGCGCCACGTTCGGCGGGCAAAGTGGCCAGCGCAAAGGCAAGGCGGAGCGCCAACGAAAACTGATCTTTGGTCCCCCCGCTAAAAATATTTTTTTCTTTGAACGCGCCCCCGTTCGCCACGCGCTCGTCCCACACTTGGATTTTGTACGTCTCGGGGTCAAGTTGCGCATCGTGATAACGATCGCGCGTCAGCATGGGTAAAATTCGCCGCATATAATCCATCGTCGCCGGCAAGATTTTTTGCACAATGCGTCGCCGCGCAACGGAAGCCATTTCGACGCCGCGCTCACGCACCATCATCTCGCGCAATTTTTGTTCCCACTCACGCTGACATTCGGCGCGATCCAAGACTTGGCTTTGCAAACCCAATTCGTGTTCCAATTGCGCTTGCCGGTCGCTGAGCGATCGCACGCGCCCCACCAACTCGCGTTGTTGCGCGCGCAAGGTGGCTTCATCGCCCAAATCGAGTTGGCTGAGCCGCGCCGCCAAAGACTCCAACTCGGCTACCTCTGGCGACGCGCTCAACGGACTGTTGGCACCGATCAACTCTTGAACGCGAGCATACAACACGTGGACGTTTTGTTGCCGCGTTGCACGTTCACCGAAGCGTCGTCCCAGTTCACCTTCCAATTCGCGCGCTTGTTTGAACAACGCATCGCCGCCCAACACATCGTATTCGGCGCGCAATGCTTTGCCAAAGTCATTATAGCCATTCAATTCGAGAGCGGGATTCCATGCCGGGGCATCGGCTTGGACGGCGCGCGCGCGTTCGTACAAATCACGCACTTGCTCCAACAATGTTTGCGTTTGTTGTTCGCGGCGTGCAATCTCCTGCGCCAAACGATTCGCATCGTTCGCGCGTTTTTGCAGTTGATCCATCTGGGCTTGGAGTTGAAATTGAGCGCGTTGCACCGCATTGACATCCAGCTCGACTTGAAACGCTTGCGCCATCGCTTGCGCGTGCGCTTGCCAACGCATCCAAATCTGTTCTGCTTTTTGCGCAAGACGTTCACAGCGCGCGCGCTCCGCCGATAAATCGCGCGTTTCGTCCAACGCGTTTTGGCGACGCAATTCACCTCGCACCGCACGCGCGTCCAATAATCGTGCGCGCGTGGCATCTTGCTCCGCACGCAAATCATCCAACGATTGATTGTTCATCTCGCGCGCAATCATCACGCGTTGGGCTTGGGCGGCTTCAATCGTTTCCGGAATTGGAGTGCCAAGTTGCGTCAAACGATCTTGAATCTCACGCACACGCGCCTGTTGGGCCTCGCTTGCTGATGCCCGCGCTTGCACTTGCCCTTCCACACGACCCAGTTCTTCAACCGCCCGCGCCATTTCGCGCCACAGCATTGTGGCACGCATTGCCAACCCGATGCCCACCAAGACAGCCAGCACAAAGAAAACCAAAGCGGCGGATGGAACAAAGACACTCGCCATCCAAAACACCAAGAGCATCACCACAAGGCCATAGAGTTGCAATCTGAACTGTTGCGCCAATTGATCGCGCGCGCGTTGTTGGGCGCGAACCGCTTCTTCTGCCGGAGCGATTCCAACCTCTTGCTGTGCGGCGATCCATTCACCCAGCGCTTCGCCGATGGCATACTCGTGCAAACGCGTTTCGATTTGCGCGAGCGCCGCTTCCTCGTGCGCCACCGAAGCATCCAGTTCCATGAGCCGTGCTTCGATGTTGGCGATTTGTGCGGCGCGTTGTGCGTAGCGTTCGCGCGCGGCGCGCAACTGCTCCAGCCGCCCAAGCCGATGCGCCAGCCAATCGAGTCGTGCGATTTGGTTTTTGAGATTTGGAATTTCACCGATGGCGCGTTGCGTTTCGCTGTGTTCTTGTTTCAAGCGTTCGATCTCGCGCGCATTATCCACGCTCCGTTCGATGGTGTCGCGCGCCGCTTTGACATCGAGCATGGCTTGTTTCAGCGCTTCGATGCGCTCCACCCGTTGTGCCACATTCTCACGTTCGCGCGCGAGAGTTTGGATCGTGGCATCAAGTTGTTGCACCGCGCGCAATTCGGTGAGCGTCCCATTCACCGCGCCGCGCAGTTCGATCAACGTGATTTGCTCTTCGGTCTTGGCGAGTTGGGTTTGAAAAGTTGGCAACTCGGCTTGAATCGCGGCGAGGTCGGCGCGCTTTTTCAACCGCTCGAGTTCGCGTTTGTCTTCGGCGGTAACCTTGAGTTCACTTTCGATTTGCACGAGCATGTCGAGGTTCAACAACTTGGCGAGTGATTCTTCGCGTTTGGCTTTGCTCAACCCTTCGAGTTTCTCCAACTTTTTTTGTTCGACAAAACAGGTGTTGAGCAACGCATCGCCATCAAACCCTAGTTCGGCGACGAGTCGTTTATTGACCGCCGTGTTGCCACGAATTTCCTCATGCTCGTTCTCGCCACGCACAATGTCTAGTTCCCAGACATTTTGTCTGCCGCGCACAATCGAGCGCACGATCTTGAACAGACGCACGCCCATTTGCACATCGAGTTCCACGCGCGCCTTTTCAACATCGTAACGAATCAAATCTTCCAAACCCCGCGCGCCGGTTTCGGTCGCCAGCGCCGCACCGAACAGCGCAAAGAACACGGCTTCGAACAGCGTAGATTTGCCGGCTTCATTTTTGCCTTGCACCAAAATCCGTGCGTGATCCGGAAAATGCAATTCGATTTCTTGGAGTTGTTTGAAATTGTGAGCGTAGAGACGTTTTAATCGAATCATCGCATTGACTTTTAGCTTGAAACTTTTTACTTGAGCTCGTAGATTTCACCGAACTTGGATTTCAAGTATCGGATGTATGGCGCAACATCAATCGGTCCGCCCACCACTCGTTGGATGGTTTCTTTGGGGGTGAACTTGCGCCCGTGGCGATGGAGTTTCTCGCGCAACCATTCGCGCAACGGCATAAACTCGCCGCGTTCAAATTGGGCATACAAATCCGGGATGTCGGCAAGCACCTTTTCCCAAATCTGTGCCGCAATAATGTTGCCCAATTGGTACGTGGGGAAATAGCCCAGCATCCCACCCGACCAATGAATGTCTTGCAAACATCCTTGCGCGTCATTGGGGACATCCACACCCAAGTATTGCTTCATCCGCGCATTCCACGCTTCCGGCACATCCTTCAAGGCCAGTGTGCCTTCCATAATTTCTTGCTCTAGTTCAAAGCGGATGATGATGTGCAAACCATACGTCGCCTCGTCCGCCTCCACGCGAATGAAGGACGGCTGCACGCGATTGATCGCACGATAAAATGTCTCGAGTTCGACGTTTTGGAATTGTGCCGGAAAAGTGGCTTGCAATTTGGGGTAAAAGAATTTCCAAAACGCGCGGCTTCGCCCAACCAAGTTCTCCCACATTCGACTCTGGGATTCGTGCAAACTGCTGGAAGCGCCGCGCGCAAGCAAGGTACGTTCCAATGCCGGGTCAACGCCATTTTCGTACAAGCCGTGCCCGCATTCGTGCATCGCGCCAAAGAGCGAAGGGTTGATGAAATCTTCGTAATAGCGCGTGGTGATGCGGATATCGGTGATGCCGGAGTTGGTGGCAAAGGGATGGACGGTCGGATCGAGGCGCCACGAATCGGAACGGAAACCAAAACGTTCGAGGATGCTCAACGCAAACTCGCGTTGCTTTTCGATTGGAAAATGTCCGTGCAAGCAGGCATCGCTCACGGTATCCGCGCGCTCGCGAATCTGGGCAATCAGTGGAATCAAATCTTTTTTCAGCGCGTCAAAAATTGTTTTCACTTCAACGGTTTTCATCCCGCGCTCAAAATCATCGAGCAGGGGATCATAGACATGATCGTAGGGGGCAAAACATTCTACGTACCGGCGCTTGAGTTCAATATTTTTTTCCAGATGTGGTAAAAAGATTTTGAAATTCGATTGTTTGCGCGCTTCGATCCATGCCATCCGCGCTAGAGCGGCGGTCCGGGTCATTTCGGCGCGCAGTTCGGTAGGGACGGCTTTTTGTTTCTCGTAATCTTGGCGTGCCACGCGAATCAAACTGGCTTCGTCGGAATCGTAGGGCAAACTGGCTTCATAATCACGCAAATCGTCCAACAGTTTGCCGATTTCGTCGGAGGTAAATTTTTCGTGCGCGATTTTGCCCAAGGTCGCCATTTGCTCCGCGCGCATCGCCGCGCCTTTGGGCGCCATCATCGTTTGCTGATCCCAACTAAGCACTGCACCAATCTTGCCGAGATCAGCAATTTCCATCAAGCGGGTTTTGAGTTCGACGAATTGGGGATTCATTTTTGCTCCGTCAAGGGTATGATGCCCGGTCGCAACCATTTAGACTTGCGTGCCGGGGTCGAACAAACGTTGGTGTTCTTGCAACGCAAACCGATCGGTCATCCCGGCGATGTAATCACACACGACGCGCGCGGGATGCTCGCCGTTCATTTTGCGTTGCACCGATTTGGGTAAAAGCCGGGGATTTTGCACGTACGCGGTAAAGAGTTCTTCCAACACGCGTTCGGCTTTTGCCGCCATTCGCGCTACCCGATAATGGCGATAGAAATTTTCCATCAAGAAATCTTTTAGCACACGATTCTTGCGTTCGACCTCCTCGGAGAAGGTTACGATCGGTTTGCCCAACGCACGCAACTTGGCTACCGAATCAATCTTGCGGGCGCGCAATATTTGGTCAGTGGCTTGCACAAAATCGCTCACTTGATAATTGACCAGCCAGCGAATGAACCGATGGCGCATCAAATCGTTGAACCGATCCGCGCAATCGTTGCTGATTGTGCACCACTCCTTCCAAAATTCCAGTTGCTCCAGATCGTGCGGATCGAGAATGCCAGCCCGCAAGCCATCATCCAGATCGGCGGTGCTGTACGCGGTCTCGTCCGCCGCGCTCGCCAATTGGGCTTCCAGCGTGGCGGCTTCGTGGGGATTGTAGACCGCCGGATTCACCGTGTCGTACTCGGTCTCGTGTTTGGCGATGCCCTCGCGCACTTCGTACGTGAGATTCAAGCCGCGATAATCGTCAAAACGTTCTTCCAACTCTTCCACGATGCGCAAGGATTGAACTTGATGATTGAATCCGCCGTACTCTTTCATTAATTCGTTCATCTTGCGTTCGCCGGAATGACCAAACGGGGTATGTCCCAAATCGTGCGCGAGACAAATCGCCTCGGTCAAGTCTTCGTTTGCCCCCAGCGCGCGCGCAAACGTTCGCGCAATCTGCGCCACTTCGAGGGTGTGCGTGAGGCGCGTACGATAGTAATCGCCTTCGGTGATCACAAACACTTGCGTTTTATATTCCAATCGGCGAAACGCAGTGGTATGGATGATGCGGTCACGGTCGCGTTGAAACGCGGTGCGATACGGATGTTCGGGGTCAGGATATTTTCGTCCGCGCGAGTCCCGGCTTTTCATCCCATAGGGTGCCAGTCGCGCGGCTTCTTGGGCTTCGAGTTCTTCGCGGGTTGTCTGCATCGTTTACCTCCAAAAGCAAATGTGATTATAGCACAATCCGGCGCGGCTGTCAGCCAAGTGGATTGGGTGATGACCCACAGCTCGATTGTGTCATTGCGAAGCCGCGTACGCATCCAATGCGCAAGGTGGAGCTTACTTCGCCGCTACGCGGCTCGCCATGACACGCAATCACAACTTTGCCGGGTGTACGATTTGCGCGTTGCTCTCTTTTGTGCTAGAATGCCCACTGGATAGGCGAGTAGCTCAATTTGGCAGAGCACGCGTCTCCAAAACGTGAGGTTGGGGGTTCAAGTCCCTCCTCGCCTGCTCCACGCGCAAGGATGCTTGCGCGTTTTTCTTTGCTTGTCGCCCATCGCATTTTGCGCTATAATCGCCCAGCAATTTGTTTGAGTCGTTCATTCGCTGTTGGTGTACCAGCAGTTGAATAAAAATGGGCTACGCGTAGGACAAATTTCAAATTTGTCCCACATTTTTTGAGGGAGAAAATCGCTTTGAAGTGGACAACTTTGCGGCACAACGGGGTCGCCTTCCCGCCCGCGTACGACTATCGCGGGCTGACGATCAGAATCAAAAACGAAATGGTCAAACTCACGCCCGACCAAGAAGAGATGTTGATGGCGTGGGCGAAGAAAAAAGATACGCCGTACGTCCTCGATCCGGTTTTTCAAAAAAATTTTCTAGGCGATCTCAAAACGAAACTGGATGCCCGTTTTGCCGACATTACGCTGGACGACATTGATTTCACCGAATTGCACGCGATTGCCGAACGCGAAAAGACCGCCAATCTCTCGGAAGCAGAACGAAAACAACGTTCGGCGCAACGCAAACGCGAGCGCGAAGAACTCAAAGCCAAGTATGGCATTGCCATCATTGACGGTAAAGAGGCCGAAGTAGGCGCGTACCTGGTTGAGCCGCCGGGCATTTTAATGGGACGCGGCAATCATCCCTTGCGCGGCAAATGGAAAGAACGGGTCCAACCCGAAGATGTAACGCTCAATCTGGACGAAGACGCGCCGGTGCCGCCCCCACCACCGGGGCATCACTGGAAAGAGATCGTCCACGAACACGATTCAATGTGGCTTGCCTCGTGGTACGATAAACTATCGGACAAGCGCAAGTACATCTGGCTTGCCGATTCCGCCGACTTGCGTCAAGAACGCGATCAGGAAAAGTACATCCAAGCCGCCGCGCTGGAAAAGAATGTGGACAAGGTACGCGCGGAAATCGCCAAACGAATGACCTTTGAAGACCGGGTTGCCCGTGCCGACTTGGAAAAAACGCGCCGGGAATTGCACGCCCAACGCCAAGCCCTGGAAGCACGCCTGTTGCAAGTCACTCACGCCGGTGATACCAAGACGCGCACGAAATTGGAAAACGATTTGGACCGCCTTCGGCTGGCAGAAGAAAAACTTGCCAAGCGCGAAGCCAAGATTCACACTGAAGAAATGAAAACGCGCCAACTCGCCACCGTGTGCTATCTCATTGATCGGTTGGCGATGCGCGTGGGCGATGAAAAGGATGAGGACGAAGCAGATACGGTTGGCGCCTCCACATTGCGCGTGGAACACGTCCACGTCGGCAATGATCGCATCGAATTCGATTTTCTAGGCAAGGATAGCGTGCAATGGCAAAAGTCTCTGCCCCTCCAAGGCGATGATCTGGTGCTGGCACGCAATTTGCAAGACCTGGCGCGCGGCAAACAACCGGGCGATCAACTCTTTGATAAAATTGACTCCACACACGTCAATCGTTTCTTGGGGAGCATTGTAGAAGGATTGACGGCAAAAGTATTCCGCACCTATCACGCCACCCACGCCGTTCGCATCGCCCTCTTGCGCGATGGCGATCTGGCTCCCGAGACGCCGGCTTATCGCAAAGAGTACATCGCCAAACTTGCCAACCTCGAAGCGGCAATCGTTTGCAATCACAAACGCACGCCGCCCAAGAAGTGGCAAGAGAGTCTTGCCAAGCGCGAACAAGAAGTGGAACGCTTGCGTGCCGCGCAGCCAGATACGAGCCGATGGCAAGCGCAAATTGCGGCGCGCGAAAAAGCGTTGGAAAAATTGCTGGCGGCAAAACCGGATTTGGAAAAACTACAGGCACGCGTCAAGGCGTGCCAAGATGCACTTGTCAAAGCGCGTGCGGCACAAGCCGCGTTGCCCGATCTCGATGAACTGGTTGAAGCAAAACAAGCCGCCCTGGAGCAAGCGATGGCGGCTCTGAAAAAAATCGAGGCCGAAGCACAAGCGGCCTTGAAAAAGAAACAAGCCGCGCTCGAGGCGCTGACATCGAAAAAGCCGCCCAAGGCGAAAAAAGCGCTAGCAGCATACAACAAACGCTTGCGCGCCGCGCGCCAAGCCGTTGCCGCTACCAAGAAATCGAACGAAGAAAAAATCAAACGGGCGAAGGTGCGCGTGATCAGCGCGCGGCGCGCCTTGGACGCGGCGTTGAAAGCTAAACGCGACAAGCCACGCCGTGCCGCCCAACGGATCGCCCAAGCCGAAGCCGCGCTCAAACGCGCCCAAGCAGCATTGACCCAAGAGCCGCAACGTTATGAGGAACGCGTTGCCAAGGCACGCCAAGCGTTGGAGCAAGCCCAGCAGGCACCAATCCTTGCACAAAAGAATTATGCCGAAAGGGTGGAACGCGCAATGCTCCAACTCGATTTAGCCAAACGCACGCGCGATTACAACCTAGGCACATCGCTCAAAAATTACATTGACCCATCGGTCTATAAATTGTGGGGCGATCATGTGGGGTTCGATTGGAAAAGATTGTACACCAAAGCGTTGCAACGCAAATTTGCGTGGGTGGAAAAAGTACGTGGCAAATGGAAGGAACCGCACCTGGAAGGTTGACCAAACCTTCCAGGTCTTTTTTGCGTAGATTAGAACGTTTGAGTCTGTCGTTTGTACAGCACCCAATCCCGCCGACCAAAGGCACGATCAAAATACAGTTCAAAGATTTCGCCCTCGGTAGTACGCACCACAAAATAGTTCCGATGCCGGCGGTGCATCCACTTTTGCGCGTGCTGGGCATACGAGGGCGTGTGCCAATCTTGCCACATCTTGAGCACCTCGGCAACCTCATAACGCACACCGCGCCACACGAAGGTGCGTGGCGCGGTGCTGGATTCTTCGCTTTCGACCGTGATCGCTTCGTCAATAAATTCGTCCAACTAGCCTGCCTTTTTCTTCTTTTCCTCTTCGACCAATTGCCGGCGCAGAATCTTGCCCACCATCGTCTTGGGCAGTGAATCGCGGAATTCGATTTCGTGAGGACGTTTGTAGCCGGTCAGATTCTCGCGGCAATATTCCATAATCTCTTCCACCGTGGCAGTTTGGCCGGGCTTGAGGACGATGTATGCTTTAACGCGCTCGCCACTCTTGGGATCGGGTATGCCTGCCACAGCGGCTTCGAGAATCTTGGGATGTTTGAACAAGACTTCTTCCACATCGCGCGGATAAACATTAAACCCACCGACAATGATCATATCTTTTTTGCGATCCACAATCTTGAAATACCCCTCGGCGTCCATCACCGCAATATCACCGGTGTAGAGCCAGCCATTGCGTAGGGTCTTGGCGGTTTCGTCAGGGCGATTCCAATAACCTTTCATTACCTGGGGACCTTTGATGACCAACTCACCCGATTCGCCCACCGGCATTTCTTTTTCGCCAGTCTCAATGTCCATAATCTTGGCATCGGTATCGGGCCACGGCAAGCCGATCGTGCCAATGCGATTTTCGCCAAACACCGGGTTGGCGTGTGTGACTGGTGTGGCTTCACTCAAACCATACCCTTCGACCAAACGCGCACCGGTGAGGTTTTGGAATTTGGTCTGCACTTCGGCGGGCAAACCGGATGCCCCACTGAGGCATGCCTTGATGGATTTCAAGTCGTACTTGCTCAAGCCGGGAAAGTTATTGATGGCGGTGTACATCGTGGGAACACCCGGAAAGAGCGTGGGCTTGTGGTGATCAATTGCCTTCAGCACGCTTTCCAACTCACGCGGGTTGGGGATCAACACCATGGCGCCTGCCGTCATGATCGAAAAGTTCATACAGGTCGTCATCGCGTACGAGTGGTAGAGCGGTAAGGCGGTGAGCGTGATTTCTTTACCTTCCTGCAAGCGAGGGAGCCACGCTTTGCATTGGGTCGCATTGGCCACCAGATTCTTGTGCGTGATCTCAGCGGCTTTGGGGATGCCAGTCGTGCCGCCGGTGTAGAGGAGCACGGCGGTGTCGCTGGGGTTCACTTCAACATTCGGCTTGGTGGCGGGTGCGCTAGCAAGGACATCTGGGAACCATTTGTCACCGGGATCAAGCGTAACGCGATGACCTTCTTTCTTTTCTTTTGCCACCGTGAAGAGGAGTTTCAGGATGGGCGAAAAATATTCTTTGATGTTGGCAACAATGACGTTCTTGAGTTTGGTGTTCGCGCGAATTTTCTGAACATTGGGATAAAAACGCGAGAGGCAGATAATCGTCTCGGCACCTGCATCGTTGACCTGAAACTCCAGTTCGCGCGGTACATAGAGCGGATTGTTGGGCGCCACAATCGCTCCGATTTTCAACGTCGCATAATAGCCAATGACGTACTGAGGACAGTTTGGCAGGTACAACGCCACGCGGTCGCCTTTCTTGACGCCCATCGCGGTCAAGGCGTTCGCCAGCCGATTGACGTGCTCGTTCAGTTCGCGGTAGGTGAGTTTGGCATCCAATGCGCTGCCATTCCCAAAAATCGTAACGGGGTTGTTAGGATACTGGGTAGCCGCTTGTTCGAGGAAATGGTGCATCGGCACATCGGGGTAGGTGAGATTCGCCGGGACGCCAGGTTCATAGTACTTGAGCCACGGTTTTTCCATTTTTGCCTCCTTGCAAAAAATAATGGCGGTGCGGTGAATTGCGGTGCTACGCATAAGATACCACGAATGAGGATGATTTGTCAACGGTTAGGCAGCGGCGTCACGGCTTCTCAAAAGTCAGACCCCGCATGTCATGGCGAGCCGCG
>JBBITT010000042.1:0-25665 GCA_037440625.1 Chloroflexota bacterium | reverse complement strand
ATTATTATTCACATTATAACACTGTTCTTTCTTGCTATCAAAAGAGATATTTTACTACCTTCTTGATACATTCCTGTTGACAACGACACAAGAAATAGTACAATCATCGCGCGTTACCGACGATCAAAAAATTTTCCCTAAATGGAGGTTGAGCTATGTCCGAACTCAAGGTTGGTGATGTGGCGCCAGAGTTTACTGCGCCCGGCGTCATCACCAAACCCGAAGTGCAACGCCTCGAAATCCAACTAAGTGATTATCGCGGCAAAAAGAATGTGGTATTGGCGTTTCATCCCTTTGCCTTTACCGCACTCTGAGACAAGCAAATTCCTTCCTACGAAGCGCAACTCGCCGAGTTCGAAGGATTGAATAGCCAGGTTCTGGCTATCAGTTGTGATCCAATTTTTTCCAAGCAAGCATGGGGTAAATCCCTGGGCGGTATCTCTTATCCCCTCGTTGCCGATTTCTGGCCCCATGGCCAAGTCTCTCTCGCGTACGGCATTTTTAACGAAAAACTTGGACGCCCCGATCGAGCGATTTTCCTGGTGGATACAAACGGAATTTTGCGTTGGATCAAAAAATATGAACCCGGCATCCTGCCCGATAATGGTGAACTCTTGACCGAATTGCGCAAACTACGATAACGCCAAGCCGGGTTTCTAGGAAACCCGGCTTTTTCCAAATCTAATGAGAATCTTTACTCTGGAACAAGCCAATCAACTTATCCCTTACCTCAACCAAACCATTGACCAATTAATCAAAATCCGCGATCAACTTGCCCGCGAAGGGGTGCAACTCCATTCCTTGTTGCAACGCGCCAGCGGCAACGGCGGCAATCAACATAGCAATGCGTACGATCTTTTGCTCAAACGGTTCAATGCGCGCTTGAGCGAATTGGAAGCGTTGGGCTGTGAACTCAAAGACCTGGATCAAGGTCTGGTTGATTTTCCTTCTTATCGCGACGGCAAGTTCGTTTATCTTTGTTGGCAACGCGGCGAAGATCGCATCCGTTATTGGCACACACGAGAAGCCGGCTTTGCTGGACGGCAACCTTTGTAATCCACCATGACTCAACTCTGGCTTGTCAATCTCGACCTCGTTCCTTACGCTGACGCGCTCGCGCTGCAACATCGCCTTGTTGCCGCACGCAAGCGCGGCGCATTAAACGATACCCTCTTGCTCTTGGAACATCCGCCGGTGTTCACGCTGGGTCGCAATGCGACCGAAGCGAACATTATCGCCCCACCGGAACTTCTTGAACAACAAGGCATTCAAGTCTTCCGCGTTGAACGTGGCGGCGATGTAACGTATCACGGACCCGGCCAACTCGTTGGTTATCCGATTCTGGATTTGCACAACTTTCGCTTGGATGTGGGCTGGTTTGTGCGATCGTTGGAAGAAATGCTCATTCGTGTCGTCCGCGATTTTGGCATCCCAGGGAAACGCATTGACAAGTTGGTGGGCGCGTGGTTGGATACTCCCAACGGCGAAGCCAAAATCGCGCAAATCGGCGCGCGCATCGAACAATGGATTACGTATCACGGTTTTGCACTCAACGTAGATCCGAATATGACGCACTTTGATTTCATCGTGCCATGTGGCATCGCCGATAAAGCCGTCACTTCGCTACGACGCGTGCTGAATCATCCCATCGAGATGCGCGCGGTACGCGAACGCGTTGCCGCACGCTTTGGCGAGGTGTTTGGCGCAGCGATCGTCGAGGTATCGCCAGAAGAGTTCCAAGCCAGGTTAGATAAAGCAACTGCACCGAGTTGATGCTCGATGCAGTTTTTGTTTTTACACTTGCTCGATCACATCCCAGTGTCGCGCCCGCGCGAGCGCGGCAAGTTGTGCGTCCGGATACACCGCAACCGGATGCCCCACCATCTCCAACAACGCCAAGTCGCTAATCGAATCCGCATACGCATAACTCGAGGCTAAATCTAGCGTAATGCCATGTGCGCTCAACCACTCTTGAGTCATTCGTGCCTTGTCCGCGCCCATACACACCGGCGGCATAACGCGACCAGTACATCGCCCATCCACAAATTCGAGTGCGGTGCCGACCGTGCCAGCAACACCCAAATGCTCGCCAATCAACGCCAAGGCCGGCGCCAGCATCGCCGAAACAAGCACCACCGTGTGTCCCTGCGTTACGTGACTACGCAAACGCATAATCAGATCGGGATTCGCGGTGGATTCGATATAGTGCTCGACCACCCAACGAAACGCGGCATCGGTTTGCGCCGTGTCCCAATCTTTGATGAGCGAACCCAGCGTCATCACCCACGGCTTGCGAAATGTCTCTTCGTCAATCCATTTGAGTTTGCGCAAATAGTAAAATGGCAAATTACGCGCCATATACCAACGCGTGCGATCCTTGCCACCGTGTTCGGCAACATACTGCAACAAGCCGCGCCACATATTGGCGTTGTACAACGTCCCATCCACATCAAAGAATGCACCAATCATTGCATCACCTCCTCCTGACAATTATAGCACAACTCAAACTTGAAACTCGTTGGGCTTGATGTTATAATCCGCCCAAATCTTTTCGATGGAGGGCTGAGATGGCGATCAAACTCACATGGTACGGGCACGCTTGTTGGAATATCGAAACTCCCAAAGGGAACATTCTCATTGATCCCTTTTTGGCTGGCAACCCCAGCGCACCCACCACAGCCGATCAAGTGAAACCAGATTTCATTCTCATTTCGCATGGGCACGGTGATCATTTGGGCGATGCCGTACCGATCGCCAAACGCACCGGCGCACTCATCATCAGCAACTATGAAATTGCCTCGTATTGCCAAAGTCAAGGTTGCAAAGCGCATCCCCAGCACATTGGTGGGAGTCGCAATTATCCGTTTGGCAATTTGAAATTGACCATCGCGCATCACGGCTCCTCCTTCCCCGATGGCCGTTACGCCGGCAATCCCGCCGGTTTCTTGCTCACCCTTGGTAAAATAAAAATTTACGATGCTGCCGACACCGGCTTGTTCTTCGATATGAAACTGATCGGCGAAGAAGGGATTGACCTCGCCTTGCTTCCCATCGGCGATAACTTTACGATGGGACCCGACGACGCTCTGCGTGCCGTCAAACTCATCAACCCCAAAATCGTGATTCCAATGCACTACAACACGTTCGATGTGATTAGCCAAGACCCCAAATCGTTTGCCACGCGCGTGAAAAAAGCATCGCCTAAAACCAAGGTCGTGGTGCTAAAACCCGGTGAATCATTTTCGGTTTAACGGAATACGCCACACGTGCTACGTGATCCGTGTTCCGTCTAACAAGAATACAGAAAAGGAGAAGGATCAATGGAGATCAAAACTGTAGGCGTTATCGGATGTGGCTTGATGGGCAGCGGCATTGCGGAACTTGCCGCGAAAAAGGGCTACACCGTCATCGTCCGCGAAATCAACGACGATTTTTTGGCAAAAGGATTGCAACGCATTCAAGACTCAACGGCGTATGCGGTCAAGAAAGAAAAGATGACGGCCGCTGATCGCGAGGCGTTGTTGGCACGCATTCGCGGTACAACCCGGATGGAAGACCTCGCGCCGGTTGACCTTGCTATCGAAGCCGCGATTGAAAACCTCGAACTCAAGAAAGCCATCTTTCAAGAACTGGATCGCCTCACCCGTCCCGATGTGATCCTGGCTTCCAACACCTCCTCGCTTGCCGTCACCGAGATGGCGAGCCAGACGCGCCGCCCGGACAAGGTGCTGGGTTTGCATTTCTTCAATCCGGTCCCGGTGATGCCATTGCTCGAAATCGTGCGCACGTTCCTCACCAGTGAGGAAACGTACCAAACCGCGCGACGCTGGGGCGAAGGGTTGGGCAAAACGATTATCGTATCCAAAGACGCGCCGGGCTTTATCGTCAATGCGTTGCTCATCCCGTACCTTCTGGATGCGGTGCGAATGTACGAAAACGGATTCGCAACGAAAGAGGACATTGACACCGGCATCAAACTGGGACTGAATCATCCGATGGGTCCGCTCACGCTCCTTGATTTTGTCGGACTCGATACCACCCTCTTTATCGCCGATGAAATGTTCAAAGAGACCAAAGACCCACGCTTTGCCGCCCCCACGTTGTTGCGCCGCATGGTTACCGCCGGCTATCTGGGACGCAAGAGCGGCAAGGGGTTTTACGATTACAGCAAATAAGACTAGCGTTTGATCACAGCGCGCTGAGAACATCCGGTTCGCAGAAAATAAAAAAGAAGCGGGGTTTCCACCCCGCTTTGATTTTTTTATTTCCCGCGAATGAATTCTTCCACCATCTCGCGCGCTTGATCATCCGGAAATTGCTTGGGCGGCGATTTCATAAAGTATGAACTCGGCGCCACCAGCGCGCCCTTCAGCCCGCGATCCAACGCAATTTTGGCACAGCGCACGGCATCAATCACCACGCCGGCACTGTTCGGCGAGTCCCACACTTCGAGTTTCAATTCCAAGTTGAGCGGCACATCGCCAAACGTCGTCCCTTCCATTCGAATGTAACACCACTTGCGATCGGTCAGCCACGGCACATAATCACTGGGACCGACGTGCACATTCTCCGCCGGCAATTCGTGCCCCAGCATCGAAGTAACCGCATTCGTCTTGGAAATCTTTTTCGATTCGAGCCGCTCGCGTTCCAGCATGTTCAAGAAATCGGTGTTGCCGCCAAAGTTGAGTTGATACGTTCGATCCAAGCGCACGCCGCGATCCTCAAACAACCGGGTGAGGACGCGATGCGTGATCGTCGCGCCCACCTGCGATTTGATGTCATCGCCGATGATGGGCAAACCGCGTTCTTCAAATCGTTTCTGCCAGTATTTTTCTTTGGCGATAAACACCGGGATACAGTTGACCATCGCACAGCCCGCCTCCAACACCTGCTCCACGTACCACTTGGTGGCTTCTTCCGAGCCGACCGGCAAATAGTTGATCACTACATCGGCTTTGGTGGCTTTCAAGATGCCCACCACATCATCCGTGGGACCCGGTGCTTTTTCGATTACCTTAGACAGATACTTGCCCAGTCCATCATGCGTCATTCCGCGATGAACCTTGACCCCCAGGTTGGGCACATCGGTAAATTTGTACGTGTTATTGGGTGTGGTGAAAATGGCTTCTGCCACATCCTTGCCGACCTTGTTCTTGTCAATGTCAAAGGCGGCAACGATTTCAATATCGCCCACATGATACCCGCCCAAGTTCACATGCATCAAGCCGGGCACTTGGGTATCCACCGGCGCATCTTGGTAATAATGAATCCCTTGCACAAAACTACTGGCGCAGTTGCCCACCCCAATGATGGCAACGCGCACTTTACGACTTTTTTGTTTTGCCACAAATCCCTCCTAGGTTTTTATTGCTGATGATCGTGCTGCTACTTGATGATTAAAACCCCGAACCTCACCGCGCGTTGCAGAATGAGGCGCGCTCCCATTTTTGCAAACGATCGTTGGGGGTGATGCCGGGAATGCGTCCGCGTTTGGCAATCGGCTTGCCTTCGATTTCTTTGAGATCGCCGGTAAAGTCAATTGGCGATGCACCGCTGATCGCACTCCCTACGCCATAGCCATCCACCGGCGCACCCTCACGTTTGAACAATTCGATCCGTTCGAGGTCCACGCCGCCGCTCACAAAAATTTTCACGCGGGGGAATCCGGCTTGATCGAGACGCGCCCGAATTTCTTTGACCAGATCGGGGGTGACTCGCCCTCGTTCCGCTGGCGTATCGAGCCGAACGCCCCACAGACGATCGCCCAACGCTTGCGCCACGCGAATCGCTTCTTCCGCTTCATCGCGAAACGTATCCACTAATGCAATGCGATTCACGTCGGGCGGCATCCATTTGTCGAAGGCTTGCACCGCGCGCACCGTGTCACCAAAGATGAGGATCATGGCATGCGGCATGGTGCCGGTGGGTTGCTTGCCGGCGAGGCGCGCGCCAGCGGGAGTAGCGCACGTGCTACATCCGCCGATGATGGCGGCATATTCCATTTGCGCGGCGACATTGGGATGGACGTGACGTGCCCCAAACGAAATGACCGGGATAGGCTGTGCGGCTTGGACAATCCGATGCGCCGCCGTTGCCCACCCACTTGACGATGCCAACATCCCTAGGATCGCCGTCTCGTACAAACCGAACGTAGAATAACGCGCGCGAATGCGCAAGACGATTTCTTTGGCGCGCATCGGTGCCCCTTCCGCGAGCATCCAAACTTGCGCATCGTGCGGAAGCACTGCCGCCAACAATCGTGTTACTTCATTGATGCCGCAAAGGATTCCATCGCGCGACGGGAAAATTTCCATCGTTACCACCGGGTCGAGTCCTTCGCGGTGCAAAATCTCGCGCGTGCGATGAAAATACAAATCCGCCGTATCGCCGTTAAGAATGGCGTCAGCGATGGTCGTCATAATTTATCCTCGTTGAATTCCTTGCCATTGTTCAAGGGGATCGGTGGAACGAACCACGTGCATCCCGGCTTGCGCAAAGCGTTGAAACGCCGCATCGGCTTGGTCGGTATAATCAATGGCGCCGGGCACCACCACCGGCGAGGTACAATCTTCGAGCAGATAAACTTTATGCGCGAGGGCGGGATCGGTCGCGCGAATATCCTCGAGCAAATCCGCAATCGTCCACGCAACACAGTGACTCTTGGCTTCGCCGGCAACGATGATCGCATCAAATTCCTTGAGCAAGTTGATGAACTTGGAACTTTTGTCCGCCAAGAGTTTGTGATCGAAACTTGTTCTGACTTCGGGTCCCAACACCGAATAGTGTTCGGTCAGCGGAACATCGCCCTTGATGTGAAAATCGGGCCGACTGTACCGCGCCACACTGTGAAAGAACACGGCTTCTTCAAACGCCGGCACAAGCGCGTGTCCAATCCCACCGAGCATGGCGTGATAGGGCCAAATGGTGAGCGCGTATTTACCGCTGGCTTCAAGTTGCTGGGCATAGTATTCGAGATGGCGTTGACCATATTCGGGTGTGATGCCCAAACTAGACGCAATTGCCGGATTGAATTTCCACACGCCGCGCCGAATGTCGTCAAGTGAGACGAGGGTGTACGGGGCGGGGTGTTCGCCTTGATCGTTGATGAGATAAACGGCGTGGAAAATTTGGATGGCTTGGTGCGTGTCCATCGTCGGCACGATTTGCGTGATCACATCAAGATGGCGATAAATGAATTCGCACAACCGGCGCGTATCGTCCACCGCGCCGGTGCCGGAGCGTCCGCCGACGTACAACTCAAAGCCGGGAATACAAAAGGTGTTTTGAACATCCACCGCGATCAAACTGATTTTGAAACGGTCGTGTGCGGCGGGCTGGAGTTGATGTTGAGTGGCCCACACCCGCGCCTGAGCGGCGCGTTCTTGATACGGCACCTGCCACACGTGTCCAACTTTTTCCGCCGTGAAATGCGGCGGCAAGGGCAAAGTCGAACGAATCATTTCTCCACCTCACTTGCGTTTGAATGTCAATGGTCACAACGGTTTCAATCGGCGTCGGTTATTATACATCGAAACCAGGGCATCGGCAAAGAATCTACGTTGCTCATCACGACGGTGGCCAAGGATCACTAAAAAACATGGGTGTAAAAATCATCCCCATGTTTTAAGTCGCGCTGATTACCAATGACCGGTTTTCCAGTACAAGCGCATTCCAATCAAAATGCCAATGAGAACGCCGCCAATCGCGCCAAGGACAAGACCGATCACACATTGCACCCAATCAAATGTCATATGGGTTCAGTCCCACGTCCCCGCGCGCTTGAACAGCGAAAAGCCGATAAAGACACCCAACACCAAGCCGATCGCAACGCCAACGATCAAGCCGGCGATCAACCACACCGAAATCAAGCGGTACCACCTTGGAACGCTGGCACGCGGCCGTCCTTGGTCAACTTGAGCAAATGCTCTGGTTTTTCCAAGCGATCAGTGAACAAGATGCCGTCCAAATGATCAATCTCGTGTTGGAGCGCGCGCGCGAGCAACCCTTCGCCTTTGACTTTAATTTCCTTGCCTTTGCGATCCAAGCCCTTGACGGTTACTTTCATCGCCCGGCGCACCAAGCCCACATAGCCGGGAATTGAAAGGCAACCTTCTTCGCCGAATTGTTCGCCTTCCGCCTTGACCAATTCCGGATTGATCAACACATATTGCTCGCCGCTATACTTGACCTTGCGCTGGTCGCGCGGTTGGGCTTCGACACTATCGTCTGTGTCATTCACCGGCATTTCGACGATCAGCACGCGCAACGCCACACCGATTTGATTGGCGGCTAGTCCTAGCCCGTGCGCCGCGTGCATCGAATCGAACATATCATCTATGAGTTTCTGCGTCGCCGCATCCACCCGCTTGATTTTTTTTGCTTTTTGCCGAAGCACTGGATGCTCCGACGTGAGAATTTCTTTGACTGCCATCTTTCCTTCCTAGTTCTATTCCCTCACTCACCTAGTGACGATGTTCTGCCCCTCACCCCGGCTTGAATACCGGATTGCCATCCTTGTCCGGCGCAACGACAATTGCTGGCGCACCCAATTGTGCGGCAATCGTTTGCGCCAGCCGATTCAACCCGGCTTTGTCGAACGCAATGACCTGATCAACAACGCAACTGTTCGAATCAATCAAGAACAAGGTCGGCACAAATTCCGGATCATAGGCTTTGGACACTTGCCAATCCGCGTCAATCAAAATAGGAAACGTACTGCCGTACTGTTTGGCAAACTTGGCTGAACGCTCGCGGTCGTGTTGTGAGATGCCCCACACGGCAAGCCCACCGCCTTGAAATGCTTGATGAATTTTTTCGATGTACGGAAAAGCGAGCATGCATGTGGGGCACGTCGTCTTGAAAAAAACAAGCAGTGTGAGCCGCGCCCCACTCTGATTCAATGTGTGGGGTTTGCGTCCGAGGTCTTGGAGCGTAAACTTGGGCGCAAGTTGTCCAGCCAGAATCGTCATGGGATAAAATGTGGGGCGGAATGATCCCGCCCCAGTGCTTAGGTCGTCGTTTGCTTTTTTGCCTTTGCCGCTTCTTTGGCTTTGCGGTCGGCTTCTTCACGTGCCCAATCTTGCGGGTGAATCTGGGCATAGTACGTGGTGGACTTCATCAAACGTTTAATGTCGTGAATGTGCCCGACGTGTCGTTCATAGTCCGCCAATTCATAGTTGTGATCCATCTTGATCGCATCGAACGGGCAGAATTCGGCACAATAGCCACAGTTCATACAGACGTCAATGTCAATATAAAACTCGGCGGGTTGGGGTTTGGGTTTGCCATCCGGCGTACTGCCGCGCACAATCCAAATACATTGCGGCGGGCACACCTTGGCGCAAATTCCGCACGCCGTACACCGTTCATACCCCACCACCTCTTTGCCGGTCGCGGGATCAATCAGCGGCTTGCCATTCTCATCGAGTTTGGGTTCGTACACCAGAAAAGGCACAAAGCGAAAATTTTCCGGCACCGGCAATTTTTCTTCCGGATATTGCACCGTGATGATGCCATCGCCTTTGACACTTTGCCGGCGCGCAAATTCTTTGGGATCGTATGGGCGACCCAAATGTCTCAAATCGCCGATATAGGTTTTGATGATGCGGCTCATCGTATAACGCAAGCCGTTGAGCATGCCTAATCCAAAAGCCATTTTCTCATTCCTCCACAATGAGGTTTAACGATCCACTTCACCCATCACCACGTCAATCGAACCTTGGATGACGATGAGGTCTGCCACTTTGAATCCTTTTGCCATTTCGTTGAGCGCGCCCAGGTTGATGAACGCCGGCGCACGGACGTGATAACGATACGGATTGGGACTGCCATCGCTGACGATGTAAAAGCCCAGTTCGCCTTTGGGATTTTCGGCGCGCCCGTACACTTCGCCCTTGGGCACGCGAATCTGATAATTCTTTTTACCGGTCATGATCTCGCCCCCCGGAATTTGCTGGAGGGCTTGCTTGAGAATCTTGATGCTCTCGCGCATTTCAGCGATGCGCACCATAAAGCGATCATAAATGTCACCGATTCGGCCGGTGGGAATGTCAAACTCGAACCGATCATAGATCGAGTACGGCTCGGCGCGACGCACATCGTACTTGACCCCCGATCCGCGCAGAACCGGACCGGCGGTGCTGTAACTGATCGCCATATCGCGCGGCAACACGCCAACGTTCCTGGCACGCGCGAGGAAGATTTCATTGCCCACCAGATACGCTTCCATCTCATCGGTAACGCGCGGCAAGCGTTCATCCACCAAATACTGCACCTTGTCGAGGAATCCGTCCGGCACATCGCGCGCCAGCCCACCAAAGCGCATATAGTTGCACATCATCCGTGAGCCGGACGCGGCTTCGAACAAATCGAGAATGAGTTCGCGTTCTTCCAAACCGTAGATGAGCGGTGTGTAGAACGCACCCAAATCGTTGAAAAAGAAACCCAGCGCGGCAATGTGGCTGACCCAACGCGTGAGTTCTGCCATAATCACGCGGATATATTCTGCGCGTTCCGGCGGCTTGAGGTTCATCAACTTTTCAACGGTGATCACGTACGCCAAATTGTTCGCCATCGAAGTGAAATAATCGAGGCGATCGGTGTACGGAATATTTTGCAGGTACGTATTCCGTTCGCCAATTTTTTCGTGATTGCGATGCAGATAACCCAGCACCGGCTCCACCGAGACCACTGTTTCACCATCAATCACGGTCTTGAGACGCAAAACGCCGTGCGTGGACGGATGTTGCGGTCCGATGTTGATGAGGATTTTATCGGTGAGGAGGCGCGATGCGGTCAGTTGTTGCGCGCTGACGACCGGATATTCTTCGCGGGGCGGCTTGTACGACAACGCATCAAAGTTGGCGGGGTAGCGCACATTATCGTGCCAGGGGTTGCGGTCTTCGGCGATGACGTGATGCCCCTTGTCCCAGCGTGTACCAAAGGGTTTGTGGTCGTCTTCCCAGTAGGGTTCTTTGTAATCTTTGCGAAGGGGATATCCTTCGAACCCTTCCCACATCAGGATACGACGCAAGTAGGGATGTCCTTCAAAGCGGATTCCCATCATATCGTACACTTCGCGTTCCTGAAAGTTCGCGCCGTGATAGACCGGTGTGAGCGAAGGCACCGTGGGGTTTTCGCGCGCGGCGTTGACTTTGAGCGTAATCGGTGCCCCACCGCGGTCCATCGAAGTCAAGTTATAGACGACTTCGAAATGATCTGGATAATCTACACTCGTTACGTTGTTGAGATAATCGAAGGCAAGTTGATCGTGCAAATAGCGCGCCACCTCGAGTAGTTGAGACCCTTTGATGACCAACGCTTGTGGGCTCACGGATTCGACCGCATCGGGTAAAACGGTTTTGATTTGCTCCGCCACCACCTGCGGATCGTTGTACTTGGTTTTAGTTTCAGGCGGCATAGGGGGTTGATTGACAGCCATTGTCGCAAACTCCTGTGAGTGTTTCAGGTTTCATTGTTTCAGGTTCAACGTGTAACCTGTAACCTGAAACTTATTTCTTCTCGCCCTTGGTTTCTTTAACAATCTTGACCGCACGTGCTTCCAGTTTGGCCGGATCCGCGGCGAGTTCGGTGATTTCGGCGGCGCGGCGTACGTCAAAGAGGTCTGGTCCCAGCACCGGCTCTGGCACGCCTTCGATCTCACCTTGGCGATACCAAGGCACATCGCGGATAGATTGTTGATCAATTTTCTTTTGGAGTTGCATCAAACCGTAGAGCAGGGCTTGCGGGGTGGGAGGACAACCCGGGACATAGACATCTACCGGTAAGAATTTATCAATGCCGGAGACAACGTTGTATCCTTCTTTGAAAGGGCCACCGGCGGTAGCGCACGCACCCATCGCGAGGACATACTTGGGTTCTGCCATCTGATTGTAGAGCCGCACAATCGCCGGCACCATTTTCTTGGTTACCGTCCCAGAGACGATCATTAAATCGGCTTGGCGCGGTGAAGCACGGAACAGTTCCATCCCAAAGCGCGCAATATCAAACCGACTCGCACTGGTGCAAATCATTTCGATGGCGCAACATGCCAGACCAAAGCCCATGGGCCAGACGGAATTGCGGCGACCCCAATTGTAGATCATATCTACAAAGTCAATGACCTTGTTCCATGGACCGGTCCACACGCTGCGGCGCATTTGTTCATTCAGCCATTCTTCTTCACTGTTGGCAATGTGAATGGCGGGTTGTTTTTGTTCGTCTGACATAGCGTCTCCCTCATTGGAGTGAAATACCATACCTTGTCTATTATATCATCAAGTTATTATTACAGCAAAATTGTTAGAAAGGCGTGAAGAAGATTGTGCCGCGATTAGAATGGTGTAAAAAGCAAACAGGCAAAGTCACCAATGACTTTGCCTGATCGTCATGTTGACATCGCCAGATCACTGAATCTTGCCGGCGTACAAATCCATCACCGTTGCGAGGAACTTGAGCGCTTCGGGTTTGGGACGCTGGAACGAGTTGCGTCCAATAATCGAACCAAACCCGCCGCCATCACGGATGCCACGAATTTCCTCAAAGACCGCCGCGTCGTCCTTGGCGGCGCCGCCGGAAAAGATGACAATGCGCTTGCCGTTGAACGCGCTTTGCACGACATGAGCCACGCGTTCGGCGAGGGTAGAGGCAGGCACCTTGTATTTCTCGTACACTTTTTTCGCTTCGGCTTGTTCGATGTACGCGGTGGGCGGTTTGACCTTGATAATGTTCGCGCCCATCTGCGCGGCAATCTGCGCGGCGTACGCCACCACATCGAGCGCGGTCTCGCCTTCCTTGCTCAAGCCCGAGCCGCGCGGGTACGACCAAACGACCACCGCCAAACCGTACTTTTTGGCTTCGTAGGTTACTTCGCGCAACTGCTCATACATCGCGCGAAAGTGGGACGAGCCGGGATAAATGGTGAATCCAATCGCGGCACACCCCAAGCGCAAAGCATCACGCGGCGTGGAAGTTAGCGCAGGCATCGGGTCTTTTTCATCGCCCAAGACCTCGTGGTTATTGATTTTTAAAATCAAGGGGATTTGCCCGGCATACTCGTCTGCCACTGCTTCGATGAAACCCAGCGGCGCGGCGTACGCGTTACAACCAGCCTCCATCGCGAGTTGCACGTGATAATTGGGATCATAGCCGGGCGGATTCGGCGCAAAACTACGGGCGGGACCATGTTCGAATCCTTGATCCACCGGCAGAATCACAAACTTGCCCGTGCCGCCCAACTTGCCGTGATTCAGCATGCGCAAAATATTTGCCCGCACCCCGGGATTTTCGTGCGCATACCAACTCAAAATTTCTCTCGCGCGATCAGTCAGTACCATTTTTGCCTCTCCTATTCAAAAAAATAATTGTTTGCCAACAATCGCCATTTTAACATCGCCGCTAAAATCCGTCAACGAGGTTTTTTGACAACGCGTACCTGCCGCGTATAATCATAGCGGCGTTGTTCAAAAAATTTTCCGGCGATCCTCGAACGAGTAAGGAGTTGTTCATTCGCCGTTGGCGCACCAGCGGTCGGATGAAAATGGACTACGTGTAGGACAAATTTCAAATTTGTCCTACATTTTCAAGGGAGGAGTGATGGTCAACCTCAGTACACGCAAAGGCGTGATTGGCATCCTAACCGGCGGGGGCGATGTGCCCGGCTTGAATCCGGCGATTCGCGCGGTAACGATCCGTGCCTTGCGCGAGGGTTATCAAGTCATTGGGATTCGCCGGGGCTGGGCAGGTGCCATTGGCATCATCCGCGATGCGCAAGCAGACAACAGCGAAAACTTTGTCCTCCTCACCGAAGAAATCGTCAACCGTGCCGGGCGCACCGGCGGTACCTTTTTGCACACCTCGCGCACCAATCCCACCAACGTCAAGAAAAGCGACGTGCCAGCGCATCTCCGTGACACTTTTAATGCCGATAAAAACGATCTGACGAATGAGGTCATCAAGAATCTCGAGTTCCTTGGCATTGATTATCTGATTCCGATTGGCGGTGACGACACACTATCGTTTGCCGTCAAACTGTACACTAAAGGCGTCAAGGTCGTTGCCATTCCCAAGACGATGGATAATGATGTGCCCGGTACGGATTACTGCATTGGCTTTAGCACGTGCGTCAGTCGCACCATCGAGTTAGCGAATCGTTTGCGGACGACCGCTGGCTCGCATGAACGATTTCTGGTGATCGAAGTTTTTGGACGCTATGCCGGCTTTACCGCCATGCTACCCACGATGGCAGGCGCAGCCAATCGGTGCGTCATCCCTGAATATCCCTTCAACATCGAACGCCTGACCCAGTTGTTGATCGCCGATCGCAATCGGAATCCTAGCCGCTATTCCGTCGTCATCGTTTCGGAAGGGGCACGCCCGGAAGGCGGCGAGATGATGTTCGAAGGTGCAACCACGGACGCGTACGGACACGCCAAACTGGGAGGCATCGGCGATTGGGTCTCGGCGCAACTCAAAGAATTATCCGCCAAGTATAACAACGGCAAAACGATTAACGTGGTCAACCAACGCTTGGGGTATCTCGTGCGCGGCGGCGATCCCGACGCGATTGACTCCATCGTGCCGATGGCATACGGCAACCTGGCGCTCGATCTGATTCTGGCTGGCATTCACGGACGTTTGGTCGTGCTCAAAAATGGACGCTACGACAATATGCCGCTCGATGTGGTTACGAGCAGTAAAAAGACGGTGAATGTGGACAAGTATTACAACACCGAACGTTTGCGCCCGCGCTTTGAAAGTTTCGAGATGCGCCCGCTGTTCATCATGACGAGTGATTAGGGACGCTTGTCATCCTACCACATCTGTGCGATAATCGCCTAGCCAATGAATGACTCGATGCAGTTCATCTCCGCCACCACAACCGAACGCGGCTTAGACAGCGCAATTGATTCGCTGACGCGCCAAGTGCGTTCGCGCTACACGCCGGCATCTATTGACCTCGTGTTTGTTTTTCTTTCCGCGCATTTCAGCCCCATCGCACCCTTGGTCACGGATCGCTTGCAGAGCACCCTTGAACCGCGTGTCTTGATCGGTTGTACGTGCGAAGGTGTCATCGGCAAAGAACACGAATTGGAAAATCAGCCCGCCATCACCTTGATTGCCGCGCATCTGTCCTCTAGCGAACTCTATCCCTTTGCGCTTGACCGCGACGATTGGGAAACCCTTGCCGATCCAGATCGTTTTTGCGAATTGGTTGCCGCGCCGCCGGACACACGCTTGTTTCTGATGATTGGCGATCCGTACTCAATGCCCACGGATCAAGTGTTAGATTCTTTCAATACGTGTTATGCCGGCATCCCAATGGTGGGAGGTATGGCGAGCGGCGCCGCCTATTCAGGAGGCAACACGCTGATTCTTAATAATCGCGCGTTCAATGCCGGCGCGGTTGGCGTGGCACTCGCCGGCAAGCTCGATTTCGATGTCATCGTGTCGCAAGGGTGTCGGCCCTTTGGTCGAACGTTTACCGTGACCCAAGTCGAAGGGAATGTGATCACCCAGTTGGATGGTGAGCCGCCGGTGCCGCTCATCGAAGATTTGATCGAGCAATTGTCAGACGAGGATCGTCAACTATTGAAGAACGGTTTGTTTGTGGGACGAGCCGTGAGGTCAGATAAATCCATCTTGGGGCGCGGCGATTTTTTGATTCGCACGTTTATGGGTGCCGACCGGGAAAGCGGCGCGATTGCGGTCGGCGATTTCATTCACACCGGCGAAGTCATTCAATTTCATCTGCGCGATCAAATCACCGCTACCGAAGATTTGGAACTGTTGTTGTTTCCGCAAACGTTGTACACACCGCCCAGTGGTGGATTGTTATTCTCGTGCAATGGACGCGGGACACGGCTGTACGATCATCCCAATGGCGATATTTCGACGATTCAAGGCATGCTCGGTGGCGTGGACATTGCCGGCTTTTTCTGCGCCGGCGAATTGGGTCCGATCGGCGGCAAGAATTTTCTGCACGGGCATACTGCCAGTTTGGTCTTGTTTCGTCCGCACTTTGAACATCCCAACGATTGATTCCACGTCATTTCGATTCTGTATTCATCCACGTCAGCACTGCTTCCAGCGCGCCACCCCCAACCGCCAACGCCTTGTCGCTGATCGTAAAACAATGCTCGCGGTTTGCACGCGGATCCACATCGCCGATTTTCATCCCGGCTTTGACCGCCAAGCCATCGTGAACCAAGCCGCGTAAAATTCCATCGAACGGCGCGCACACATCCACTTTGCCGATACGCGCAATAACTTGCCCGGCTCTCACCTCATCACCGATTGGTTTGACTCCTTTGACCACTCCATCGCACGGCGCACGCAACACCCGTTCGGCACTCTTGCCACCAATTTCACCGGGCATGCCGGTGTTGGCTTCCGCCGGCCGATCCCACCACACGCGTCCCAAGTTGTGTCCGCGCTTGGTTTCGATGACCGCGTGGCAATCTACACCCGGCGTAAAGCCGGGACCCAAGGCAACAACCAACGGCGCATTAGTGATACGTGTGCCGGTATTTCGCTTTGCCATCACCGCATCAATCAAGACGTGCGGCGAAAAGATTTCGCGCGCGCGCGTTTCCGGATCAACCAACACGGGAACAATGCCCGCCGCGAGCAAGCCGCGCGCTTCGTCAAACGATTCAACCCGGCGCGCGGTGATCCCTTCCACCGTCATCTCGCCATCATACACCGCGCTGGCAAACGCAACCGTGCGCCGCACAACGAGTGGTTGCGCCAGTTCGGTGATGAGGACCGGGAATCCTGTCTTGTGTAACCGCCACACGACGCCGGTGCCAAGATCGCCCGCGCCTTTGATGAGAATGAGAGTATCGGAAATAGACATTGGAAATTAGGAGATTAGGTGATTGGGTGATTAGATAATTCGCCGATGATTTGGATGACCAAGTTGCGCATTCTGGGACTCGTATCAAAATCGCAAAAGACAATTTGTTGCCACGTGCCCAACGTCAGCTCACCGTTCACAAACGGCACGGTGAGTGAAGGGCCCATCAACGCGGCGCGAATGTGCGCATGTCCATTATCATCGTGCCAGCGCAGGTGATGACGATACGCGCGATTCGGCGGCGTGATTTCATCGAGGACAACGCGCAGATCGTGAATCACGCCCTCTTCAAATTCGATCGTGGTGATGCCGCCGGTCGAACCGGGACAAAAAATCGTAACAATGCCGTTTTGCAATTTGGATGCTCGAACCGCACGCGCGACCGCATCGGTAATATCTTGCACGTCGTATTCGCCGCGCGTGCGCAAAGATAAAGTTTGCGTGATAACCATATTTCCCTCGCCTCCATTATACGCCACGCCAATTGTTTGACAAACACGGCGCATAAATCTATAATGTGTCGCGTCGGGCGAATAGCTCAGTTGGTAGAGCGCTTGCTTTACACGCAAGATGTCACGGGTTCGAGTCCTGTTTCGCCCACTTGGATGAGCCGCAGAACCACACAGAATGCTCTGTGTGGTTCTGTAACAAAAAAGAGATTCTATGCCCCTCTCTCACCTCGATGATCAGGGCCGCGCGCAAATGGTGGACGTAAGCGCGAAAGCCGATACCGAACGTCTGGCGATTGCGAAAGGCGAAATCGCGATGCACGCGGAAACCCTCGCGCTCATTCGCGCCGGCAAAATCGAAAAAGGCGAGGTGTTTGCGGTGGCGCGCGTGGCAGGCATCCTGGCAGCCAAGCGCACCCCTGACCTCATTCCAATGTGTCATCCCCTCCTGATTACCGATATCGCCATTGATTTTGAAATCCTCACCGAAGGCAATGCAACCACGCCAGCCCGCGTGGGGATTACAGGCACCGTGAAAAATGTTGGCAAGACGGGGGTCGAAATGGAAGCGTTGGTTGCGGTAACCACCGCCGCCTTGACGATTTACGATATGGCAAAAGCGGTTGATCGGACGATGCGTATCGAAAATGTGCGCTTGGTGTTGAAACGGGGGGGCAAGTCCGGCGAGGTTAGATTAGAATGACCGAAGCCAAAAAAATTCGTCTAACTGCATACGCCATGTGCGCCGGTTGAGCATCCAAAATCGGCGCGGCCGAATTGGCGCAAGTTTTGCGTCCACTCAGTCATAGATTTCAAGCCAAAGATTTTCCCGCGCTCCTCGTTGGGCTAGGTGCGCCGGACGATGCCGCCGTGTACAAAATCAACGACACCATGGCGATCATCCAAACCATGGATTTCTTTCCGCCGGTGGTGGACGATGCGTACGCGTTTGGCGCGATCACGGCGGCCAACGCCATGAGCGATGTGTACGCGATGGGCGGCGAAGTGTTGCTCGCGCTCAACATCGCGGCGTGGCGCGACGATTTACCGCTAGAATTGCTCACCGAAATTTTTCGCGGTGGTGCAGACAAGGTCGCTGAAGCCGGCGCGGTAATCGCCGGCGGCCACACCGTTACCGACCAAGAACCCAAGTATGGCTTGTCTGTTACTGGCATCGTGCATCCCGATCGCATCATCACCAAAGGCGGCGCGCGTGTGGGCGATGTGTTGGTACTGACCAAACCACTGGGCACCGGCTTGATTACGACCGCCGGCAAAAACAGTGTGGCTTCCGAAGCCCATTTACAAAACGCTATCGCCTGGATGTCCCAACTCAATCGCAATGCAGCGCAAGCGATGCAAGAGGTCGGCATTCGTTGCGCCACCGATATTACCGGCTATGGCTTGCTGGGTCACGCGCACGAAATCGCCGAGGCGTCGAACGTTACCCTACAATTCAAGATTGACGCGCTACCGATTCTGGACGGCGCGTTGGAATATGCGCATCAAAAACAAATTCCCGGCGGCGCAGGACGCAACAAATTGTATCTGGAAGATAAAATCATTTTCGCGCGCACGCCTGATGAAGATCGCAACGAAATTCTTTTCGATCCGCAAACTTCCGGCGGTTTGCTCATCGCCGTCGCAGAAAATAAATGCGATGCCCTGACGCGTGCGCTCCAAACACGCCGAGTGGAATTCTGGACGATTGGTCAAGTCCTTCCCAAGACCAACGCACAAACACTGGTCATCATCTAAACATCGGAGGAGTCCAATGACGGACACGCAACGTCGAGTCGTCGTTACCGGGATGGGCGTCATCTCGCCCCTGGGTAATTCGGTGGAAAAATTCTGGCACGAACTGCTCGCCGGTACTTCCAGCATTGATCGCATCACGCGCTTTGATCCCTCGCGCTTTGTCGTGCAAATCGGCGCGCAAGTGAACGATTTCAACATCGAAGACTATGCGGACTATCTTGACAAAAAAGAAGCGCGCCGCATGGATTGGTTTATTCAACTCTCGGTCGCGTGCGCTGTCCAAGCCCTCAAACAATCGGGATTAAAGATTGACGAAGCGAATGCCGATCACATTGGTGTGCTCATCGGTTCGGGGATTGGCGGCTTGGTAACGATGCAAGAAGCTTTTCGCACCTTGTTTGAAAAAGGTCCCATGCGCGTGAGTCCATTCACTGGACCGTATATGATTCCGAACATGGCGAGCGGACAAATCGCCATCACGTTCGGCGCAAAAGGTCCCAACTTTTCGATTGCTTCGGCGTGCGCGACCGGCACCAACGCGATTGGCGAAGCCTTTGAAATCATCCGGCGCGGCGATGCCGACGCCATGATTACCGGCGGCGTCGAATCGCAAATCACCGAGTTTGGTCTTTCCGCCTTTCATCGCACCACCGCCATGGCAACCGCGTTCAACAACGATCCCAAACACGCCTCGCGCCCCTTCGATGCGAAACGCGATGGCTTTGTGTTTGGCGAAGGATGCGGCGTGCTGATTTTTGAAGAATTGGAATTTGCCAAACAGCGCGGCGCAAAAATTATCGCCGAGGTTGCGGCGTACGCCACCAACGACGATGCCTATCATATTAGCGCGCCCGCCGAAGGTGGCGCCGGGGCGGTCAAAGCGATGAAACGCGCGCTCGCCAAAGCCGGCTTGAAACCGACCGACATTGATTACATCAACGCGCACGGCACTTCAACCATTCTCAACGATGCGGCGGAAACGCAAGCCATCAAAACCGTCTTTGGCGATTACGCCTACAAGATTCCGATCAGTTCAACCAAATCTATGATTGGGCATTTGCTCGGCGCGGCTGGCGCCGTCGAAGCGATTGCCACCGTCAAGACCATCGAGACGGGATGGATTCATCCAACGATCAACTACGAATATCCCGATCCCGTGTGCGATCTCGATTACGTGCCGAATCAAGCGCGCCCAAAAAACGTTCGCGTTGCGATGTCCAACTCGTTTGGGTTTGGCGGACACAACGCGATCATCATTTTCAAAAAATATGAATCTCGCTGATTTCGAAAACGCACTGGGCATCCCGTTCAAAGACAAATCCCTGCTCTTGCGGGCGCTCACGCATCGTTCGTATCTTAACGAAAATCCCGATCTACCCTACCTGGATAACGAACGTTTGGAATTTCTGGGCGATGCTATTTTGGATTTTGTTGCCGCCGAGTACTTGTATCAGCGTTATCCAGAAATGAGCGAAGGCGATCTCACGTCTCTCCGCGCCGCGCTTGTCAAAGGTGAGACGCTCGCCCGTTTTGCCTTCGCGATTGATTTACCGCCGTACATCCTAATGTCGCATGGAGAAGAAGCCGCTCACGGACGCGAACGGGCGCCTCTCCTTGCCGGCGCATTCGAAGCATTGATCGGCGCGCTGTATCTCGATCAAGGACTGGAGACGGCGCGTGCTTTGATCTTGCGCATCTTGCCCACCGAAGCCGAACGCGTGTATCAACAACGCCTCGACCGCGATGCCAAAAGTTTGTTGCAGGAACTGGCGCAAGGTAAACTCCAAGTCACGCCCCAATACAAATTGGTGGAGACGCGCGGACCCGATCATGCCAAAGAATTTACGGTCGCCGTCATTATCAAAGATCAAGAATACGGGCGTGGCACTGGGCGCAACAAGCAAGCCGCCGAACAAGCCGCCGCGCGCGTCGCTTTGGAAAATCTCCAAGCGCAAGTCTCGCGTGAGGATCACGCCGCGCTCCTCGCACTGAAAGGCAGGGTTTGATCGTTGGGTCGTTGAATCGTTTGATCGTTGGGTCGTTGGATGGTTCGATTGTGAAACCACGCAACGATGCAACGATGAAACGATACAACAATGCAACGATGAAACGATACAACGATGCAACGATGAAACTTTTGGTCACAGGCGGTAGTGGCTACGTTGGTGCAGGAATTTTGCGCCGCGCACCCAAAGAATGGAAGATCGCGGCAACGTATTTCGCGCATCCCATCGAGCAAGAAAACGTTGCCGATTTTTGCGTTGATGTCCGGGCGGCTGACGCGGTCAATCACGTGTTCGACGCGTTTCATCCCGACGTGGTGATTCACACCGCCGCGTTGATGACCGGCGACGCGATGATGGCGACGAACATCGAAGGCACACGCAACGTCGCACACGCGGCGCAACACCATTGCGCGCGGCTCATCCACTTGTCCAGCGATGTGATTTTTGATGGCGAGCACGCGCCATACGCTGAGGATGCTGTGCCCGCGCCCATCACGCCGTACGGCGAATCGAAAGCGCGCGCCGAGCAAGTGGTGAAAGAGGAACACCCGCACGCGGTCATCGTCCGCACGTCATTGGTGTACGGCTTCGCTCCGATGGATCCGCGCACGCGCCAAACGCTCAATGGCGAGATGCCGCGCCTTTTCACCGACGAGTACCGTTGTCCGATTTTCGTGGATGATCTCGCGGACGCGCTGATCGAACTGGCGCAGAATGATTTCATTGGCGTGCTGAACATTGCAGGGGCACAACGCCAGAGTCGTTACGAATTCGGATTTAGACTCGCGCGCGCGTTTCACGTCGAGCCGCGTTTTCAACCCGCGCTCAGCGCATCCTCTCCCACGCCGCGTCCGCGTGACTGCACACTCGACATCACGCGCGCGCAGAAAATTTTGCGAACGCGCTTGCGTGGCGTGGATGAGGTTCTTCGCACGCCCATTGTCTCCCCGTGCAAAACGGGGTGTTGAAATTTGTTTATCCATCCCTCTTGTTGTATACTACCCCCGCACGCTCCAATCCGTAACTCTCATCTCTAACTCTCAACTCTAAACTCCAATGTATCTCAAACACCTCGAACTGCACGGCTTTAAGACCTTTGCGAATCGCACAAGTTTCGTGTTCGATCTGGGCGTCACCGCCATTGTGGGTCCCAACGGATCCGGCAAATCGAACATTGCCGATGCCGTGCGCTGGGTGATGGGCGAGCAATCGTTCAGCGAGATTCGCGTCAAGAAAACCGAAGATGTGATTTTCACCGGCAGTGCCACACGCCCGCGGATGGGCATGGCTGAAGTGATGATGACGCTGGAAAATCCGGATCCCTGGACAGAAACGACAACCCCAGAAGACCCAGGAACCACCGAGGGAAAACCCGGAACGAAACTTGACCCGGTTACCGAACTCCTCCGCTCGAACCCCTCCGAAGTGACACTCGGTCGGCGTGCGTACCGCGATGGCGGCAATGAATATTTCCTCAACGGCGCGCGCGTCCGCTTGCGCGATATTCTGGAACTCCTCGCGCGCTGGGGACTCGCGCGCAACACCTACGCAGTCATTGGACAAGGATTGGTGGATCAAGCCTTGTCGCTACGTCCCGAAGAACGCCGCGCATTGTTCGAAGAAGCCGCCGGCATCGGGCTGTACCAATCGAAACGCCAGAACGCGATTGATAAATTACAAGAGACCCAGCAAAATCTTTTGCGCGTCAACGATATCATCAACGAAATTTCACCCCGGCTTCCCTCGCTTGCGCGTCAAGCCGATCGCGCGCGTAATTACGATGGCGTGGTCAAAGCCCTCGACGAAAAATTGCGTTTGTGGTACGCGTTCCAATGGGCGCGCGCACAACAAACCGCCCAAGCAATGGCACAGCGGGAGAAGACGACGCACGAAACGCTGAACGCGCGGCGCGCCGCGGTACAGGAACTGGCCACCCAACTGGCACAACTCCGCCGGCAAGGTCAAGAACTGCGCGCGCAACTCGCGGCGGCGCGCCGCGCGCGCACCCAACTCGAACAAACCCACGCCACCCACACGCGCGAACTCGCCGTTCTCGAAGAACGCTTGCGCTTGATCACACAACAACGTGATGAAGCCCTCGCGGAAATCGCATCGCTCAACGAATCGAAACGCGCGCAAGAACAACGGCTGGCTCAAGCCAGCCAGTTGCGCGAATCGAAAGAACAAGAACGCAACGCCATCGCGGAACGTTTGAGCACCGCAGAAAAAGCATTGAGCATACTCGAACATCGCGCCAAAGATATTGAAACATTACTGCACGAAAGTCAGCCCGAAATTCAAGCGCTGGCAAAAAAACTTGCCGCCCTCAAATCGAAATTGGGCGTGTATGAAGAAGGGTTGCGCGATGCCGCCGCGTTGAGTCTCCAAGCCGATCAACTCACGTCGTTCGAGATGAAACGCGCCGAAGCAGAACAGGCGGTGGACACCGCGCGCGCCGCGCTCACCGAGTTGCGCGCATCGCTCACCATCGCGGAACGCGAAGTTGCCAGCGCACGCGCCGATGAACACGCGGCGCGCGCGGCACTCGCGCAATGGGAGGCTCAAATTGCCGCGCGCACCCAACGTGTGGAATCGCTCACGCGCCAAGTGGAGCAGTTGAATCAACAACGTGAACACCTGCAAGCCCGTGCCGATGAATCGGCTCACGCGCTCGCGCAGAACGACGAAACCACCTTGCCCATCGAAACGAAACTGGCCGAAGTCGAAAAAGCACAGATCGAATTAGAAGAGCAAGAGTCGTTAGAACGCGCGCGCCTCGCCGAGTTTGAGGAAGCACACAATCGTGCAGTGCTGGATGTGGAACGCAGTCGCGCCGAAATTGCCCGGCTTGAAACTGAAATCGAAGATGACCTTGCCGCCGGCAGAATCGTGTCCGAAATCAGACTCGGCGAAGAAACGAACGGGACGGCTCGTGAAACGGCGATTGTGTTCGATCAGGCATTACCCACGCAATTGAAATTGCAGATGGGCGATGAAGTGATCGCCTTGCCGGTCGTAACTGGTGTGCCCGAAGGATTGGAAAAAGAAATTCGCCGTTTACGCAATCAGTTGAAATATATGGGCGCGGTGAATCCCAATGCCCCGCAAGAGTACGATGAATTGAAAGCGCGCCACACGTTTCTGATCCAGCAAGCTGCCGATGCTCAACACGCCATCGAAAAATTGAATGTCGCCATTGCAGAACTCGATCAAATTATGCGCGAGAAATTTCAAGCGACGTTCAAAGCGGTCAATGCCGAGTTCACCAAATTTTTTGCGCTTCTCTTCGACGGCGGCACGGCGCGGCTTGAATTGACCAATCCCGAAGACTTGACGCAGACCGGCATTGATGTGATCGCGCGACCGACCGGCAAACGTTCCGCGCATCTGGCAATGCTCTCCGGCGGCGAACGCGCGTTGACGGCAACCGCGTTGTTGTTCGCGATTCTCAAAGTTTCGCCCACCCCGTTCTGCGTGTTGGACGAAGTGGATGCCGCGCTTGATGAAGCGAACGTCGCGCGGTTTCGCGATGCGTTGCGCACGTTGACCACGAACACACAGTTCATCGTCATCACGCACAATCGCACAACGATGGAAAGCGCGGATGCCGTTTATGGCATCACGATGAGTGAAGACGGCGTATCGCAGGCGATCTCGTTGCGGTTGGAAAGCGAAAAGGCGCAGGCAGCGGGAGTCAAGTAGATTGCACGATCTCATTGGTCTCGGCGTGTCCACCGTTGACCTCGTCGCGCGCGTTGACCATTTGCCGGCGCAAGAAGAGGTACAGCGCGCTATCGAAATGGTGGTGCAAGGCGGCGGACCGATTGCCACAGCTATGGTCGCCGCCGCGCGATTGGGCGCACGGGTGGCGATGCTGGATTCGATTGGCGATGATTGGCGCGGCAAGTTGATTCTGCATGAGTTCGCGCACGAAAATGTTTTTACTGGCTATCTGCGCGTGCATCCTAACCATACCTCGTCAACCGCGTGCATTCTCGTCAATCAAGCCGATGGAGCGCGCGCGATTGTGTACGCCCCGGGGACCGCGCCGGAATTAACACCAGCAGATTTGCCGCGCGCCGCAATCGAGCAAGCAAAATTTCTGCACGTGAACGGACGACATTGGGACGCGTGCTTGCAAGCAATCGAGTGGGCACGCACGGCAAAGGTCCAAGTGTCGTTCGATGGTGGCGCGTATCGTTATCGGCCGGCCATCCGCGAACTTGTCCCACTTGCCGATGTCTGCATCGTCGCGCATGAATTTGCGACGCAATACACCGGCGAAACCGATGTGCGCAAATCCGTCGAAGCGTTACTCGCGGTGGGACCATCGCTCGTCGTCATCACCGGAGGAATCCAAGGTAGTTGGATCAGCACGCGTGAGGGAAGATTTTTTCATCAGCCAGCGTTTCGTTTTTCCAAGACGATTGACACCACCGGTTGTGGCGATAGTTATCACGGGGCGTTCTTGTTCGGCTTGCTACGCGCATGGAGTTTGGAAAAGACAGCGAGATGGGCAAGCGCCGTCGCCGCGCTGAACAGTCAAGAACTAGGCGGGCGCAGCGGTTTGCCGACGTATGAACAGGTAGAAAATTTT
>JBBITT010000041.1:0-26809 GCA_037440625.1 Chloroflexota bacterium | reverse complement strand
GATGAAGACGCCGCGCCGAGTGTGTTGATCTTGGCGGTCAAGGTAGGACCAAACAATGTTCCATTCGAAGCGCGCAACCGCCATTGCCCGGTATGCTGACCGGGCGTCGCCGGTGCGGTCATTGCAATCGTCAAATCAATGGTTGCGCCGGGCGCGGTCAGCGGAACAGGGATCGCGTTGGTGGTTGCCATTGCTTCGCCGGCGACAAAGACGAACTGATAACCAGCGCCCCACGTACAGGTTCCGTTGTTGGTTACACGCCAGGTTTTGTCAAAGGTCTGACCTGCGTTAAAACTTGTGCCGTCGGGGACGGTCACATCGCCAACAAAGGCGGCGTTATTCGTGCAGCCACTCGCCAGTGAAGACGACGCGGATGAGGTGGCAGAAGAGGTTGTTGACGCCACCGACGACGCGCTAGACGATGCCGAGGATGACGAGGGTACCGCGGACGAGGAGGACGACACTTGCGCGGTAGTGGTCAAGACATTGATCGAGATGGCAACCGGATCGCTCATGGCGTTGGCGGTGTTGTATGCACGGACGATAATGGTGTGTGTCCCGGGAGTGGCTTGCCACTTTTGAATGAGATTGAGTGTGGGTTGTCCTTGCGGCGAAGGCGCCGCATCGGTGCGGACAATCACATTATCCACGATCAACTCAACGCGCACAATGCCCTTGGCATCTGTGGCCACCGATTGAATCGCCACTTCTTCGCCATCGCGAAAATCGCTACCACTGGGCGGTGAAACAATAACAACCGTCGGTTTCGATTCCATGGCGCAAGCGGATACAACGATTGCCAGAACGATCAAACCAATAAAGCTGATCAGTTTAGACCTTACCATCGTTCGCCTCCATTGTAAACGTGGAATCCAGTTCCAAACCCGGTAAAAGTATAACATACCCATCGCCGTATGGCAATAGAACAAAAACGCGCTTGACAGCACCAATTCGCGAATGGTATAATCGCGCTCATCAATGAACGGGGCATTGTGACGAGTGCAATGTCCTTGGGTTGGTCATTCTCAGGCAGACACTCGCGGTCTGCCTGTTTTTATTTTTGAGGAGGGAATCCGATGCCACAGAAACAAGAGAAACCATGGTGGGAACAATTGCCAGCGAGCGTGGGTGGTGATTCGATTGTAGCGAATGTTTCTGGTTCGCAGAATGTTGCCGTGGGCAAGGGGATTCAACAAACTGTCCTCACGACGTTGGGTGCGCCCACACCCAGCGATAGACAATTCATCGAACAAAAGTTGAACGAGTTGAATGCGACGATTGGCAAACTAGGTGGGCAGGTTGACGAGAATACCAAAAAGATGGCAGAGTTTCAACTCAAACTTTTGCAGGGCGAGTTGACCAAGACCGGCGAAAAAGAAACGCCGAGTGCCAACACCATCACGCAAGTGGGCGATTGGTTGTTGGACAATGTGCCGCAAATCGCGGAATCAGTGGTGGGATTGTTTGCTTCGCCAGCGGTAGGCAAAGTGATTGGCAAAGCCGGCGAGGTCGCCATCCAGTGGGCAAGAAATCGTTTGGGACGCGCGGGCGCGAACGCCGGCGGATAAGCGAATCGGAATGGCAGAGCCACGCTCACCGGAAAAACCAAACTGGTTTACGCGCCTACGTGAATGGCTCCGTCCATCGCGCGGGGACACGATCATCGCGAATGTGCAAGACTCGCGCGATGTCATCGTAGGCAAGAATATTATTAAGGTTGGTACGCTCGTTGTGCCCGCCGTGCCGGTATTTATCGGTGTGGTGCTTCTGCTGATCGTTGGAGCGCTGCTGGTGTATCTACGGTTGGTGCCGGATAAGTTGGATCGCAATTCTTTCGGCGTGGCGGTGGCACAGTTTGGCGAGATGGGCGCGGATCAACACGTCGTAACAACCGACGCATCGCAAGCGTTTAGTCGCACCGTGTTTGTTACCTTGCGCGATGAGTTGGAGCCGTTGGCAAAAAATTTGCCGGGCCAACTCAAACCGATCATCTGGCACGATAGTTTGTTTCCGTTGCAAATTCGCCGGCAGATTGGCGTGGTGTCGGGCACGGATGCCAAAACGCGTCGCGCACTTGCCAAGCAATTGGCAAACGATTTGGGTGCCAAGATGTTGATCTATGGCAACTTGGATGCCACGCAGACGCCGCCGCTGTTCACACCGGAATTTTACGTGGAAACATTGAGCGGTGAAGCGGATGAAGCATCCGGGCGGTATCAATTTGGTGCGCCGATTCCGGTTCGCTTGAGCAGTCTGGCTGGCACTGATTGGGCGCAAAGTTTGACCCTGACCGAAGCAATGAACGCGCGCCAAAAAATATTGACGCAAATCGCTATCGGACTGACGTACGATTTAGATGGTCAACACGATAAAGCACTCGCCACATTTCAAGACGCGCTCAAAGCAATTCCAGCGGATGATCGCGCGGGTGAAGATGTGGTGCATTTTTTTATCGGCAGAGAATATTTGTTTCTGGCGAACAATGCCCAAGTCCAAGCCGAGTTGTTGACCACACAAGGCAAGACCACCGAAGCCCAAGCCGCCGCCGCACGCATCGAACCCTTGTTGGTCAACTCCGAAAACGAATTCAACTTGGCACGCAAGATGAATGATACTTATGCGCGTGCGCGATACGGCTTGGCGGCTGTGTATCGTTTGCGGGTGTTGCGTCAATCGCCGCCGGATCGCATCAGCCAACCGGAATTTCTCAATCGGGCGATGGCGGAATATCAAGTGGCGTTGAATAGTGCGCTTCAAGAAGGCGAAAGCGAAATTCAAATCAAAGTGCGCGTGGCGATGGGCACGGCATTCTTTCTCCAAGGCGAAGCGTATCTCAATCGAGGTGAATGGCAAAATGCCTTGAACGCGTTTGATGAATCTATTCGACGCACCGAAGCCGAACTGCCCAAGTTGAGCGAGTGGGTGCGTTCACAAGGCGAGGCATATCTCACGTTGGGAAACGCGTATTTTGAGAAAGGGATCGTCCAAGAGCAGATGAACAATCTAGCCGCCAGTCAAGCGGCGTTCAACGAGGCAATCAAGCAATATAGCGCGTGCGCCAAACTACGCGCGTTTGAAAAGACTTTGGCTGAGGGCGCCGCTGCTCGCTGTGAACGATACCAAGCCCTCGTTCAAGCCCGCATCAAGAAATGAGGTAAGGGATGCCATATCGTTTTGCCAGAATATTTTGGATTCTTTTCGTCGGCCTCTTTATCGTTCAAGCCGGGTGTAGCGCACCCCGACAACAATCGCCCAACATCATTTTTGTAACGGCGACGCCGGGCGCGGTGCAACCCTTGCCGCCAACGTTGACCCCATTACCCGTGTTGCCCACCGCAACGAGCACGCCCGAGATTCTGCCGACCTTGCCGCCAATTATCCCAGCCACGCCGACCAATACGGGCCCCGCCCAACAACCCCCGCCCCCGCCACCGCCGCCACCCACGGCGACACCGGTGCTCGTCGCATTAGGCGTCTTTGAAGCCGGGGGCGGCGCAATGGAATTGACGATGTTTGGTCCATCGGTTGCCAACAAATTCCTCGCGTTTCGCGCCATCGTTTGCAATCCCGATTGCAAAAATAGACCGGACGGCAAAGATGTCAACTCGGTGAAATTTGTGTTTTACAAATGGAACGTGAACGCGAATCAAAAGGGCACCCAAGTGTACGAGCATACCGAAAACTCTCCGCCGTACTGTTCGTTTGGCGGATCAGGCACATGCGATTTTATCAATTTATCGGACAAGAATGTCAAATGGCCTGGCACCAATATCGTGATTGAGAATGGCGAGTATTATTTCAAAGTAACGGCAGCGGGCAAAAACAACCGTAATTGGAACGGCGACTTTCGTTTTCGGGTGCAACGCTAAATCAATGACCCGCCGGATTCGATCCGACGGGTCATTTTTTCTTTTTGACACGTTCCACAAGTTCGAACAACTTGTTCAGCGCGTCGAGTGGCGAAAGCGCGAGGACATCCAAATTCTCAAGTTCTTTGCGCAACTCGTCCTCTTGCGCAAATAATGGCAGTTGTGTCCCAGAAAGCGTCTTGACAAAAACCTGATGTTGATCTTCTAAATCTTTGAGTACTTGTTCCGCGCGATGCACCACCGCTTGAGGAATCCCCGCCAATTGCGCCACGTGAATCCCGTACGATTTGTCTGCCCCGCCACGCACAATCTTGTGCAAAAACACCACACGCCCACCTTGCTCAAGCACGGCAACGTTATAGTTGCGCACACGCGGCAACACTTCTTCCAATTCGATGAGTTCGTGGTAATGCGTAGCAAACAACGTCTTGGACTGCAATTGCGGATGATTATGAATGTGCTCAACGATGGCGCGCGCAATGGCGATGCCATCATACGTACTCGTCCCGCGTCCAATTTCATCGAGAATGATGAGTGACTGGCGCGTTGCGTGGGACAAGATATTGGCGGTCTCGACCATCTCGACCATAAACGTAGATTGACCTGCTGCGATTTCATCCTGCGCACCAATGCGCGTAAAGATGCGATCCACCAAACCAATGGTCGCCAATTCGGCGGGGACAAACGAGCCGATCTGCGCCATCAACACGATGAGTGCCACTTGACGCAAGAACGTACTCTTGCCGGACATGTTCGGTCCTGTGATGATGTGAATCAATTCCTCATTCGATAACATCACATCGTTGGGC
Source organism: Chloroflexota bacterium (assembly GCA_037440625.1). Taxonomy (GTDB): domain Bacteria; phylum Chloroflexota; class Anaerolineae; order UBA4142; family UBA4142; genus DAOTXS01. Next base: position 22,131 of record JBBITT010000041.1, on the reverse strand, counting down.
ACAAACGGCTCATCGCGCAACGTGAGTTCAACAACCGGATGCCGCCCGGCAACGATGTGAATCGTATTTCCCGTGTTCAACTGCGGACGCACGTAACGATACCGCAGCGCTACTTCGGCGAGGGCGGCGTACACATCGAGTTCGGCGAGGGCGCGGGCAGTGGCAAGCAACCGTGGCGCCGCGCCGGCAATGTGGGCGCAAACCTCTTTGAACAGCATTGTCTCTAATTCAACGATGCGCTCCTCCGCGTTGAGGATCAACGATTCGTACTCTTTCAATTCCGGGGTGATAAAGCGTTCCGCGTTGGCAAGTGTTTGTTTGCGAATGTACTCAGGCGGGACTTGGGGCAAGTTGGGCGTCGTTACTTCGATGTAATAGCCAAACACCTTGTTGTACCCCACCTTGAGCGATTTGATGCCGGTACGTTCGCGTTCGGTGCGCTCCAGATTGGCGACCCAGTCTTTGGCATTGCGCGAAGCATTCACGATTCCGTCAAGTTCGGCGGAAAAACCCGGCGCAATGACGCCACCGTTGTTCAGATTGCCCGGCGGTTCGGGGACGATAGCGCGGGAAATCAAATTCACGAGGTCGGGGCAGGGATCCAAGTTCAAAGTTTCAAGCGCATCTTTCTCACTTGGAACCTTTAACTTTGAACTTTGGACTTGAAGAATTTTCGGCACGACTTCTAAAGACGCACGAATCGCCGCGACATCGCGCGGCGTGGCAATCCCTTGCACCACCCGATTCGTCAGGCGTTCGAGGTCACTCACCTTCTTGAGCAGATCGCGGATCGCCTCGCGCTTGGCCGTATCGCGGTAAAACGCTTCGACGGAATCGAGCCGCGCATTCAACGCATCGAGATCGAGCAAGGGTTGCAAGAGCCATTCGCGCAACAAGCGTCCACCCATCGCCGTACGCGTTTCATCGAGCACACCCAGCAACGATCCCTTGACCGTACCGCCGCGAATTGTCTGCACAAGTTCAAGGTTGCGGCGCGTCGCCGGATCGAGCATCATGAACGATTGCGTTGAGTATGTCTTGAGCGAGGTCAGTTGAGCAAGTGCGGCTTTTTGATTGTCTTGCAAATATTGAATGATCGCCCCGGCGGCGCGCGTGGCAAGCGGCAAACCGGCAAGCCCAAAGCCATCAAGCGCGGCGACATGAAAATGATCAAGCAAGGTTTGGCGCGCGGAATCCAAATCGGGAATTGGAAAAAATGAGAGGGTGGAATGAAAATGGTTGAGCGAGGTACTCTTGTCCACGATGAGTTCGGATGGGCTGAGGCGATCCAATTCTTGACGCGCATCGCGTTCATTCACTTCGGTGGCGGCAAAAGTGCCGGTCGTAATGTCCGCATACGCAATGCCGGCGCGCTGTTGATCACTCACCAGCGCGGCGAGATAGTTGTGACGTTTCTCTTCGAGCAAGCCGGGTTCGACGACGGTGCCGGGCGTAACGACGCGCGTTACTTGCCGTTCGATGAGACCTTTGACCGGCTCATCGCTTGTTTGCTCAACGATGGCGACTTTGTGCCCGGCATTGATGAGCCGTGCGAGGTACGTTTCGACCGCGTGATAAGGCACGCCGGCAAGTGGCACGCGCGTATCGCCGCCCATATCGCGCGCGGTCAAGACGATGTTGCACACGTTCGCGACAAGTTTGGCATCGTCGTCGAACGTCTCGTAGAAATCACCCAGGCGAAACAAAACGATGGTGTCTGGGAATTGTTTCTTGATGCGGAGGTATTGTTGACGGATGGGGGTGGTCATGCTTTCTCTTCCGTATCGTCCTCAGGCGGTGGTAACAACTCTTCAATCTTGAGTTGCAATTCTTTTGCACGTGCAATCAAGTCCAAGAGTTCAGCGTCTTGCTCTCGATCAAAATCTTCCGGACGCACGTCAAATGCTCCCCACAGTGCCTTCATCATATTGTCGGTGTGTTTCTTGAGCATCTTGGCGATATGCTCTGCTGTGATTTCGCGTTCACGTAGCTTGACACGCGGTCCGCCAAAGAAACCCAGCGCCTCCATCTCGGCGATGTGCTCTGCCATTTCGTCAGGCGGCAAATCCAAGCCGTCGGTTGGATCGGTGCCTTCCATAAATTCAAAGCGTTCATCTTGTTCAAGCGCGTAGGTGAATTCTTCGAGCGTTACGCCGGGGCGCTCGGCAACGTACATCGTCCAAAGTTTCTTGACCGGCACCAAAATATCTTCATGGGTTTCCAAGATGGGGATTGCCCATTCGATCATTGGATTCATGAATTCCTCACTTGAGCCGCCCGATGTTCCATCGAAACGAACGTCAGGTAGCACACCAAAAAGAATGTGGCAAACAAGAGTGCAACGCCGTACGTTTGCGAATATCGAATGGGATGGGCAAGCCGGGTCAGAATATCAGCCAGGACGCCGCGCGGATGCAAAATCAAATCCCACGAGTTCCAATCGAGAAAGCGGCCCAGGTAGATGCCAAAGCCGCTCGCGCCAATCGCAGTAAAAACGAATAGCCAACTCACAACGCGTCCGAAATAATCGCGCACGACGCCCTGCATCGTATTGAGTGATGCAACGGCGAGAAACAAACCCGACCACGCGAACGAAGCGAACATTCCAATATCGTACCACATGGGCACCGGTTTGCGCTCATCGAGATGCCACAAATCGGTGATGAGGTACGGCGCGTTGGGTAAAAAGAGGAACCAGAGCGCGGCGGGAACGAGCATCAACCACCAGCGCCGTGGCTGATGTTGATGCAACGCGGCGATAAGGAGACTCAGGAGGTACGGCAACCACGCCAGAAAGAGATTCCACACAAAAAAGAGATAGGTGGTGCGATGGCTGAGATAAACACGTCCGGCAAAAAGCGCGCAGGCCAAGAGTGTGGAAAGTGCGAGCGGATAGACCAAATGGTTGACACAACAACGGTGGATGCGATGGAGGACGTTTGGCACTATGACCTCCTTGAAAAAAGTTTGTAGTACGACACGGCGCCGAGTGTCGCCATGCAGAAAGGCGCACGCAGCGCATTATAGCGTACCGTCAGAGAAATCGCAACGCGAACTGGCTACTCCTCGCGCAATGCTTCGGCTACTTGCAACCGGCTCAAACGCAACATCGGATACACGGCGGCAAGCAAGGCCGCGGCGATTGAAACAAGCAGTGCTTGCAGATACACCTCAGGCACCGGCTCAAAAAAGATCGTCCAGCCGAACGAACGCAAGTTGATGATGTAAATCAAAATCGCCGAGAGAAGCACGCCGGTGGGAATCGCGAACAAACCCGCGGTCGCCCCCATCAAGCCACTCTCCATCAACGTGAGTCCCCACAATTGCGGCAACGTCATCCCGGTCGCGCGCAACGTGCCCAGTTCGCGCGTGCGTTCCAGTTGCAATGCCATCAACGCACCCAGCACGCCAATGAAAGCGACCACAATGGCGATAATGCGCAACGTCGCCGTGATCGCAAACGTGCGATCGAAAATCACCATCGCCGCATCGCGCAACGATTTGTTACTCTGCACGATCACATTCGCGTTCCCCATCGCTGCGCGGATCTCATCTTCGACTCGGTGGGCATCCACGCCACTTGCCACATCCACACCAATCGCGGAAATATGTTGATCGTTCCACAACGCGCGATACACATCGAGCGCGAGCAAAACGATACCTTGATCCGACGAGTAATCGAAAAAGATGGCGGCGATTTCAAACGATTGCGTACCGCGATCCGTTTCTAACTTGATACGATCACCAATCGTAACGTTATGCCGATTGGCGAACGGTTCGCTCACAAAGATGCTGCCACTTTTCCATTCGCTCAATGCATTCGCGCGATTGGTTTTCAAAATGCGATTAGCGGCAGTCGAGACCGCGATCAAACGCACGTTGCCCACGTTGGGTGAATACACGTTCACATCGCGCACCATCTCGATTTTTTCCACCCCTCGCACACCGCGAATTTTTTCCGCCAATGCCGGCTCAACCGAGACCGTCCGGTTCGCCCCAATGATCGGCGAAGTGATGTACACATCGGCGATGAGGGTTTGCGCGAGCCATTGTTGCACCGTTGCGCGAAACGATTCGATCATCACCGTAACCCCGATGACCACCGAGACCGCGACCATCAACGCGGCGATAGCGACCGAGGTGCGACTGAGCGCTTGCATGATCGTGCGCGCTGCCATTCGCGCTAGCAAACCCAGCCGCCCCAGCGTCCGAGTGGTCAAGCGCATCAACGCAACCGTGAGAATCGGCACGGTCAGCGTGAGACCAAACAGCCCGACAAAAATTCCGGCAAACGAAAGCATCACGTTGCGTTGACTCAACGCGAGTGCCGCACCGCCCATCGTCGCAAGCACAAGACCTAGCAGTGTGATGCTGGGAAGCCAGCGCCGCACGCGTGATTCTAAATCGGAACGCTGCAAGACGGTGATGGCAGGGACATTCGCGGCTTCGGCGGCGGGGAGCATGGCGGCCGTGAGCGCAGAGAGCACGCCAAGCAAAATGCCTTTGAGGATCGAAAACGCATCCACATCAACGCCGCGCACGGTTACCGCAAAATACAAATCGTTGATCGTTTGGGTAACGAGTGCAACGGTAAGCCGCCCCAGCCAAATGCCCAAACCAATCCCAATGATCGAACCGAGGAGACCGCTGATGCCGGCTTCGATGAGGATCATTCCAAAAATTTGTCGCCCGGTAACGCCCACACAACGCAAGATTCCTAGGACACGGCGGCGCTGGACGATGGAAAAGAGCGTGGTGTTGTAAATCAAAAACATTCCCACGGCGAGCGCGAGCAAACTAAACGCGGTGAGGTTGAGTTGAAACGCGGCGGTGAGTTGTGTAACCGTATCGGCTTGTTCCGATGCCGGGACAAGGCGCAGACCATCAGGTAATGTTGTGGCAAGCGCGCGCGCTTGCGCATCGGTTGCAATCAAATCAATGCGCGTGAGTTTGCCCTGCAGGTTAAACAATTCTTGCGCGGTCGCAATGTCCATGAGCATCAGCCCATCGAGCGCGCGCGCAGAAATGTCGTTGGGCGGCGTCAGCAAACCGATGATGGTCACCACGTGCTCCTGCGTACCAGAGACGAGAGTAATCTTGTCGCCGACGCGAATCCCGAATCGTTCCGCGCTGACTCCACTCAATAATGCCGTGTTCGGTTGCGTCAGAAATGCGGCAAACGCATCAAGCGGGATGTTGGTGTTGGCAGTCAAGTAGGTGCGGAAAGGTGGCTCGGCAAACAAATCAATACCGAGGATGTGCAACACTTGCCCGCCCAATTCTTTCGCGCTCGCGTACTCTTCCACAATCGGCGCGCTCAAACGATGACCGCTCAAACGCAAGTTACGGTACACGCCTTCGTCGAATCCTTGGTTGCCGCCAACGATCTGATGCGTCGCTTTGCCAATCACTGCATCGGTGGACAGACGAAAAGCGCGCGCGGCAGAAGCGTTTGCCAAATCCACCGAGACCACTACGGCGACACCCAGCGCCACGCTGAGAATGACGAGGAGCGTGAGCCAGGGGCGGCGAAGTTGATCACGCAAAGCGGTCTTGAAAAGTGTAACAGTCATAAGTTAGAGTGTGGGTTACCGGTACGATTCGGCTTGCAAGTTGAACAAGCGCGCGTACGTGCCGCCCAACGCCAGCAAGGCAGGATGAGTTCCTTGCTCGCTAATGCGACCTTGCTCGATGACAAAGATGCGATCTGCCATCCGTACGGTGGAAAAGCGATGGCTGATGAGCACAGCCGTCTTGTCCGTGGTCAACTCGCGGAATTGTTGAAAGACTTGCAATTCATTTTCCGCGTCGAGTGCAGCGGTCGGTTCATCCAGAACTAGAACCTCGCAATCGCGCATAAACGCACGTGCCAGCGCAATCTTTTGCCACTCGCCGCCGGACAAATCGCGCCCACGATGAAACCAACGTCCCAGGATCGTTTCATATCGTTCGGGAAAAGTTTCAATGAGCGTGTCCGCGCCACTTTTTTGCGCCGAACGCACAATGCGCGGGCGCTCGTTCAACATTTCGATTTGTCCGAACCCGATATTCTCCGCCGCGGTGAGATGATAGCGCACAAAATCCTGAAAGATGACACCGATACGTTGCCGCAATTCGCGCAAATCGTACTCGCGCAAATCCACGCCATCTAACAAGATTGCGCCTTCCGTTGGATCGTAGAGACGGGTGAGCAATTTGATGAGCGTGGTCTTGCCGGCGCCGTTGGGACCCACCAACGCGATTTTTTCACACGGTTCAATCGTCAGGTTGATGTTACGCAATGCATATCCCTCTTGGCCCGCGTAACGAAACGATACGTTGCGAAACTCGATGCCGCGCGCAAATTTGCGCGGCACAGCAACCGGGCGTGCCGCGACAATCATTTGCGGTTTCAATTCGAGGAACGTAAACAGATTGCTCATAAACAAACCGTTTTCGTACAGATCGCTCAAGCCGTAAAAGATCGCTTCAAAGGTATTTTGACTGCCACGAAAGATTCCCAGATACAAGGTCATATCGCCCAAGGTGATTTCCCCGCTGACCGCCCGCCAAACGATCCACGCGTACGCACCATAGTACGAGAGGGTCGCCAGCAAACCCAACCCCACGGATGCCAGACTGCGCCCTTGGGCAATTTTCTGATCTTGTTGCAAGAATTTCCAAAACAAGTTGGCATATCGTCCCAGCAACGGCTCACCCAAGCCAAACAGTTTCACTTCTTTGACCGCATCGTAATCCGTAAGCAAGTGTTCCAGATAAGAGAGTTGACGCGCTTCGGGCGCGCGCCACGAAAGGACACGAAAATGTAATTCGGCGTAACGACTCTGCGCAATAAACGCCGGGATCGTAGCCAGGAAAAGAATCAGCGTGAGCCAAGGGCTAAAGCGCAACAATAACGCCCCAAACGACACAAGCGTGATGAGGTTCTGCACCAAAAAGAAACTGCCGTTGGCGATTTGCAAACCACGCCAATCCGCCTCGCGGCGCGCATTCTGCAATTTGTCATAGTATTCGGCGTTCTCAAAATGCGTGAGATCGAGTTCGAGGGCTTTGCGGATGATGCGTGTATTGATGGCTAGATTCATCCGCGCGTGTAACACGTGTTCCGCCAGCGTCCGCGCCTGATTGTTGACCGTCTGCACGATGACGAGAATAAACTCGGCGAGGAGCAAAGGGAGAATGGCTTGCAAGGCGGTGGGAGCGTTGGTCTGCTGATTGATGGCATTCACGACGGCATCCACAATCAATTTACCCACCCATGCTTGACTTGCCGGTAACAATGCGCCAATGAGCGTACAAGCCAGCATGGCTAGCGCAGAAGGTTTGTGGGCATCCCACACCAACCTAAACGCCCGACGGATGTTGAGCGCGGCGTCTTGAATCTTTTCGCGTCGTTCGTGGAGCCAGTTTGACCACCGCTTCCACTGAGAATGGATTGCTCGGATCATCCACCACTCTTTCCATTTCTCACTTCGACCAAATGTCCGTGATCGAGTTTCAGAATGCGATCTGCCAACGACGCCACATCCATCGAATGGGTGACCATAATCAACGTCTTGTTCCCCTCCCGGACGAGACGCATTAACAAGTCGAGCACCCGTGCGCCGGTCTCGGCATCCAAATTGCCGGTCGGTTCATCGGCGAGAATGAGCGCGGGATCGGCGCAGAGGGCGCGCGCCATGGCGACACGTTGTTGTTCGCCGCCGGAGAGTTTGTCCGGAAAAACATTGGCGCGGTCGAGCAAGCCAACGGCCTCGAGTAATTGTTGAGCGCGCCGGTGGATATTCCGCGCCGAGCCATCGTTCAACTCGGCGGTGAGCAAGACATTTTCGCGCACCGTCAACGTCGGAATCAGATTGAAAAACTGAAACACAAATCCAATTTGCTGACGCCGAAAGAGTGTGCGCGCGCGATCGCTGAGCGCGCTAATGGGCGTACCATTAATCCAAATCTCGCCCGCGGTCGGCACGTCCAACCCGGCAAGCAGGTTGAGCAAAGTACTTTTGCCACTCCCGCTCCGTCCCACAATCGCCACAAACTCACCGGGCTGGATCAGAGCATTCAGGTTACGGAGCACAAGCCGCACCTGATCGCCTTCTTGAAATTGTTTGGTAACGTTCTCAAATCGAATCAAGGGATTATTCACGATGCCACTGCCTCACTGTTTCACAGACTCACCATACACGGTCTTGATCGTTTCACCGTAAAGAACGCCACGTGTTTTTACGCTTTAAGCGTCCGCGCTCTCCCCGTGCTCCGTGATGAGATTCGCGTAACATCACTGACCTACTGATTATACTCTACTCTGCTATTTGTCAACGGCGCGCTTGGTAATTCATACGAAATTCTGACATCCCTTTCTAATTGACGCCCTTGAGCGAACGCATTACAATAGACGCCAAATGAAACCACGTCCAGCCAAGCCCACCCGGCAAACCAACCATTCGCAATCGAATAGACGCTATCGCTCATCCTCAAAACGTTGGGCGCAATTGACAAGTATTCTGCCCAGTCACGTTGCGGTGATCATCACGAACCCTCAAGGCGAAATCGAATACGTCAATCCGCGATTTACAGAGGTTACTGGTTACACGGCGACGCAAGTCCTCGGGCAGAATGTCCGTCTATTGAATTCGGGCACACATTCGCCTGAATTGTTCAAAGAACTTTGGGAAACGGTTCGGCAGGGACGCGAGTGGTGCGGCGAGTTGTGCAATCAGAAAAGGAATGGTGAGTTGTACTGGACCCGGGTAACGATTGTCCCGATCAAAGATGCCAAGAATCGGATCACCCATTTGGCATCTTTGCAAGAAGACCTTACCCACCACAAACACGTCGAAACCGAACGGGTGGATTCCGAATCTCACTTGCGCGCGCTATTCGAGCATGTGCCGCACGGCATCTATCGGATGTTGCCTAACGGCAAACTGCTGATGGCAAATCCTGCACTAGCCCAAATGCTGGGGTATGCTTCCTTGGAAGACTTGCTCCAAGCCGATGGCATATCCCATTTTCTCGACTCACTCGAAGTGCGCACGCAATTGACCAACCAACTTGAATCCGTGGGAGAGTTGCAGGGCGTTGAACTTGTGCTCGTGCGGGCAGATGGACAACCGATTGTGGTGCTGGGGAATGCGCACGTCGTACGCGATGAACATGGCAAGGTGTTGTACTATGAAGGAACGGTGAGCGATATTACCGCGCGCAAACGGGCAGAACAGGAACTGGCGCGCTACGCCGCGATTTTGAACGCTGTGAACTATGCCGCCGAGCAATTCCTGCGCGCCCCTTCCTGGCGGGAACGTATTGAGCAAGTCATCTCGCGCTTGGGGCGCGCCACCCGCGTGAGCCGCGTGTACATTTTTGAAAACCGGCGTGATGAACAACGCAATCTTTATTGGCGACAAATCTACGAATGGGTCGCCACCGGAATTATGCCTCAGATCAACAACCCTATTCTAAGACGTTTCGAGGTAGTGAAACAGGGCTTTGGACGATGGATTTCGCTGATGGAACAAGGCGAAGTGATCAAGGGTCGCGTCAAAGATCTGCCGCCCAGCGAACAAACCGAACTGATTGCCGAAGAGATCAAGTCTATTGTCTGCGTCCCTATCTTTGTCAAGCAAACGTGGTGGGGCTTGATCGGCTTTGACGATTGCCTCAGCGAACGCGAGTGGTCGGCAGCAGAGTTAGACGCCTTGGTTGCGGCAGCAAACACTTTGGGCGCCGCCATCGAACGGGAACAGATGGATCAAGAGTTGCACCAGCGCGTGAGCGAACTCGAAGCCGTTCGGCAAGCCAGTCTCAGTCTAACTTCCAGTCTGGATTTGTCTGCCGTCCTGGACGCCATTGTGGCAAGCGCCTTGCGCCTGATCGCCGGTGCCCAAGATGCCCATATTTACCTTTATCAAGACCAGCAATTGAGTTTTGGAACATCGCTCTGGGCGAACGGGACAAAAGGCAGTCAATGGTCACCACCCCGCCCCAACGGTTTGACCTACACGGTTGCCCACACCGGCAAAACGATGGTGGTCCCCGATATGCGCACGCATCCCTTGTTCGCTTCAACCACGTGGCAAGGGGCAATCATCGGCTTGCCGCTCAAGATTGCCCAGCGCGTCGTGGGGGTTATGACGATTGCTTGCCCAACGCCGCGTGATTTTTCGGAAAACGAATTGCGTTCACTTGATCTGTTGGCAACCCAAGCCGCCATCGCCATTGAAAACGCCTCCCTGTACGATCAAGTTCAACAACTTGCCATCACCGATCCCTTGACCAACATTTACAATCGGCGCGGCTTTTTCCAAATTGGCGACGGGGAGGTGGAACGCGCCCGTCGCTTTAGTCATCCACTTTCGGTTTTGATGTTCGACTTGGATCATTTTAAACAGATCAACGATTCATTTGGGCATCCCTTTGGGGATAAAATCTTGGTCGCTTTGATCGAGACGTGTCGCCGGTACATTCGCGCGCTGGACATCCTTGGACGCTATGGCGGCGAGGAATTTGTGGTCTTGTTGCCGGAAACCGATCTGCCGACGGCTTTACAAATTGCTGAACGCATCCGTCATGCCGTTGAACAAACCCCCATGCACATCGAAGACAAGGTCATCTTTATGACCATCAGCATCGGGGTAGCAACCTTTGACGACAAATCGCTGACGCTCACGGACCTGCTCGTGCAAGCTGATCAAGCCCTCTATCGCGCCAAGCAAGCGGGACGCAATCGCGTTGAATACGAAAGGACACCAAGATGAAACGTTCCAAACGCACGCCGTCCCCTACCCCATCGCGGAGAATTGCTATCCCCGCCGACCTTGCCCAGCATGTTCTTGACACAATGGGGCAGGGCTTGCTGGTAACTCAGAAAAACTGGCATATTGCGTACATCAACCCGGCATTGGCAAAGATGCTTGAGATTGCGCCAGCCGAATGGATCGGCAAGCCGGTGATTCAGATTTTTGCAGAAGCGGACCATCCAATTGTGCAAGACGCGCTGGCACGGCGTCAACAGGGCCAAGCCACCATCTACGAAGCCCACCTGCGCAAAAGCGATGGCAGTTCCATCCCGGTGCTCGTGAATGGGGTGCCGCGTTTCCGCGGGCAGCAGGTCATCGGCACGATTGCAGTGATTACTGATCTGACCGAACGCCAACGTGCCGAAGAGCAATTGCGTAACTCGATGGAATATGTGCGCAGTATCATAGACTCGTCCCTCGATATGATCATCACCGTGGATAACGAACGACGTATCGTTGAATTTAATCGTGCCGCCGAAAAAACCTTTGGCTATACGCGGGAAGAAGTGATCGGCAAACACATTGACCTATTGTATGCCAATCAAAAGCATAGCAACTCGGTGCATCGTTCAGCCATCTCGCCGGAGGGATTCACCGGCGAGGTAGCCAATCGGCGCAAGAACGGCGAAATCTTTTACAGTCTCGTTTCAACAGCCGTGATGCGCAACACCCAAGGCGAGCGCATCGGTATTGTCGGCGTGTCGCGCGATATTACCGAACGGAAAAAGATGGAACGCCAGTTGCGCGAGAGCGAAGAACGTTATCGGTTGGTGGTGAACAATTTGGCAGAGGGGATTGCCTTTGCCGATGCCAACGAAAACATTACCTTTGCGAACCCGGCGATGGAGCATATCTTTGGGGTGCCGCCGGGGGGATTGGTGGGACACACGTTGCAAGAGTTTACCACGCCAGACCAATTTGCCATCATCCGTACCCAGACCCAACACCGCGCCGCCGGCGAAAAAAGTGTGTATGAAATAGAGATTACGCGCCCTGATGGTGAGAAACGCAACATTGTCATCACCGCCGCCCCATGGTTTGATCGAAGCGGACAGTTTATTGGTGCGTTTGGTTTGTTCCGGGATATTACCCAACGCAAGCGCGCAGAACAAGCGGAACGCGAGCAACGGGCACTCGCGGAAGCATTGCGGGATACCGCGATGGTACTGAACAGCACTTTGGAAATTGATCAAGTCTTGGATCGGATTCTTGCTAATGTAGGACGCGTGGTGCCCCACGACGCCGCCAACATCATGCTCCTTGCCGAAGATGGTTATCTGCAAATTGCCGGCTGGCGGGGATACGATCAGTTTGGAATGGCAGATCAGCTTGCGCGCGTGCACTTTAGAATTGATCAAGTCCGCACCTTTCGAGAGATGCAGGCGACCGGCCAACCCATCGTCGTATCCGATACCCGCGCCGACCCCACCTGGATTGACAGCCCCGTTTCATCCTGGGTACGCTCGTATGCCGGCGCACCGATCCAAGTGCAAAATCAAACGATCGGTTTTCTCAATCTCGATAGTACCACCCCGGGTTTCTTTCGCTATGAACATGCCGAACGTTTACGCGCCTTTGCCGATCAAGCCGCCATCGCCGTTACGAACGCACAAATGTATCAAGAAATTCAACAACTTGCCATCACCGATGCACTCACCGGTTTGTACAATCGGCGCGGCTTGTTGAGTTTTGGTAAACGTGAAGTGGAGCGCGCCTTACGTTACAAACGCCCCCTCGCAGCGATCTTTTTTGATATTGATTTTTTCAAAAAGGTGAATGACACGTACGGACACGCCTTTGGCGACAAGGTTCTGCAACACATTGCCAACATCTGCCGCCAACATCTCCGCACCGTAGATATTCTTGGGCGCTACGGCGGCGAAGAGTTTTTGATTCTCTTGCCAGAGACACCCGGCACGATTGCGTGTCAGATTGCCGAACGCTTGCGCTTGGCGGTGGCAGACTTGCCCATCTGGTTGGATGAACCCTCCTCATCCCAGTATATCCATCTGACCATCAGTTTGGGGGTCGCCGAGGTCTCGCCCGACGTTCCCAGTCTGGAGACCTTGATCGAATTGGCGGACCAAGCCCAGTATCGCGCCAAGCAAGCGGGACGCAATCGCGTAGAGGCGTACAAGTGAATCTACGATTCTTCGGCTTGATGTGCCTCATCCTGTTATGCTTCTGGTTCTGGCTCGCCATGCCATCCCCCAACATCGCGTTGGCAGAGCCGCACGCGCAAGCCACGCGCACACCCACCGAAGAACCGACCAAGCGGCCCTATGTGTTTCCCACACCCATTTATATTCCACCTTTTACCGATGATACACCAGCACCACGAGCAACGCCGGTCGCCACCTTGCCGCCCGGCAGCGAGACGTACACCGTGCAAGCCGGCGATAGTCCGTGGACCATTGCGCAAAAAGTGTACGGCGATGGAACCAAATACAAGTTGATTATGGACGCCAACGGGCTAACTGATCAAACCCGCTTGCGGGTGGGAACCGTTTTGAAAATTCCAGCGCTCGGAAATCCAACCGCCCAAGTTACCCCTGCCTCCGCCCCATCAACAAGCACAGAAACGGCACCAACGCCAGCGACCTCGCCGACAGCTTTGCCAACCGCACCGGTATATCCCACGGTTGCCCCAACGCCCAGCGCAATTGCCGGCTCGATGGCAGATGTCGTTGCCAATCTCATTACCATCGCCAGCGGCATTTTGGCGATTGGCGCGATTGCGGTTGGCGGACTCGCTTACTTGGCATTTCTACGCGCGCGCCGAATCGAACAAATGAAATCGGGCAAACAATCACTCCGTCTCAAACGATAACGCGAGGCATTCCACCTCGCGTTTCATTTTACCCGATCTTGCACCACCCTTGCCGAAATTCCACGCACGCGCACAATCTTGCGCCGCGCCGTATGCCCGGCAATTATTTCGATTTGGGCGCGCGCCACGCCCAGCCACTCTGCCAGGAATTGGATCAGCGCATCGTTTGCCTTGCCCTCCACCGGCGGCGCATTCAAACGAATCTTGAGCGCGTCCCCTTGAATGCCCACGATTTGATTCTTACTCGCACGGGGCACCACTTGGAGAGTTAGCGTCACCATTCCATTCGATTCCGTGATCGCGTTCATCGTACAAACACTCCGCTGGCAAAGCGCACGAGGCACAACCCAGCCAACACGGTCCCCCAGACAATTTGCCCGGTCAACAAAACGAACATCGCCGCATAGACAGCGGCAAACATCACAAAGATCGCAAACGTTGCCCGCACTAGACGAGGTGATGTGCTATGACGGCAAACCATCTGGCGCAACGCCACAATCATCAATGGCATCTCGATAATCGAGAGGACGAAAAAGAAAATAAAAGCCAAGCTGACGAGTAACCGCGTGCGCAATAAAATCGGCACAAGCGTGCTCAGCGCGCTTGCGCCGGCAAAGATCGCCATTCCGAGTCCGAATCCCAAAACACCGGCGAACATCAAATCGCGTTTCACACGGAACTCTTTTGCACGGCTTGGCGAATCACGCGCTGCGTCATCGAAGGCAAGGCATAGTTGCTCAACTCGTCGAGTGAAACCCAACGCGCGTCCAACACATCGCTTGCTGCGCGCAGATCGCCGCCAAGATACTCGGCGGCAAAATCCACCAGCGCGTAATGATACTGCACGCGTTCATCACCATCGTGCACAACAAGGTCCACCACATCCACAACCTTGCCCAGCGCGATCTCGATACCGCATTCCTCGCGCACTTCGCGCACTGCCGCCGCGCGCCACGTCTCACCCAATTCCAGCACGCCACCCGGGATGCCCCATTCACCTTGACGCGGCGGCTTGCCCCGCTGAATGAGCAACACCTGATCGTCTTTGCGCACCACGACCCCCACGCCGGGGATGGGGGTAGCAGGATATTCGCGCGAGTGGCTCATCGGTCATTCATCCTTTGCCGGTTTAATGTCTTTGATGTTCAACTGCAAACGCGGCTTGCCATTCCACACTTGGGCTTCGAGTTGATACGCCACATCAATGCGCGGCGGCAATTGCTCCAACCAACTTCCCTGCCGAAACGCAATCGCATCCATCACGATTTGACCATCGTTGAGCGTAAGTTTCAAATGATCGGTGCCAACCACGCGCGCCTCACGCACTCCCAGATTACGCGAGACAAAAATAGGTTCGCGATTGCCATAACCGAACGGCGCCAGTTGTGCCAGGTCTTCCGCCAATTTCAAATTCATCTCGCTCAACGAGGCTTCCGCATCTACGTTGAGCGTCGGCATCAATTCGATTTGTGCCAACTCGGTCTCGGCGATGGCTTTGAGCCGGGCTTGCAACGCCGGCAAATTTTCATTGCGCACGGTAAAGCCCGCCGCCATCGCGTGTCCACCATACCGTACCAGCAAATCACGGCATTGATCGAGCGCGGCAACCACATTGAACTCGCTGATGCTGCGCGCCGAACCGCGGCTCTCTTCTTCGCCTTGATGCACCGCAAAGGCGGGGCGATAAAATTCATCCGCTAATCGGCTCGCAATCAATCCCACAATGCCTTCCGGAAATTCCGGCGCAATGACAAACAACAAGCGTTCCGATTCTGCAGACATCGCCGCAACCTCACGCGCCTTGGCGGTCATTTCCATCGTCAACCGTTGGCGTTCGCGATTCGTTTCCTCTAGAAACTGTGCGAGTTTATCCGCTTCGCCCGGATATTGCGTGGACAACAAATCGTACGCGCGCAATGCCGATTCCAAACGTCCCGCCGCATTCAAACGCGGACCCAAAATGAAACCAATCGCGCCGGCATCAATCGCTTCCGGTTTCAGCGCGGCATAGCGCAGCAACGCTTGCACACCCGGCCGTTCCGATTCGCGCAAACGTGCCAATCCACGTTGCACCAACACACGATTCTCGCCCGTGAGCGGCACCAAATCGGCAACGGTGCCCAATGCCACCAAATCCACCAACGCCTCTTCGGAAATTGGCAATTTGCTTTTGCCCAAGGGTACCTGGGTTTCCGCCCGCAAGAGGGCTTGGGATAGTTTGAACGCCACTCCCGCGCCGGACAATTCTTTCGATGGATAAGGACAGTGTTGTTGTTTGGGGTTGATCACGGCAAACGCGTCTGGCAACTCCGCGCCGGGCGCGTGATGATCCGTAATGATCATATCCAAACCAATCTGCTTGCCGAACGCCACTTCGTCGAGCGAGCGCACGCCGCAGTCCACCGTGATGACCACGCGCACGCCTTGATCTTTGAGTTGCTGGAGGGCATCCTTGTTCAAACCATATCCTTCATCAATGCGATGCGGGATGTACGGTTTGACCTTAGCGCCTAGCGAGACAAGTGTCTGCACCAACAACACCGTCGCCGTTACCCCATCTACATCGAAATCGCCGTACACCGCCATCGCTTCGCCAGCGCGAATTGCCCGGCGGATCCGATCCACCGCTTGGTGCATGCCGGCAAGTTGAAACGGGTTTCCGATCAATGAATCCGGCGAGAGGAATGCGCTGGCTTGCTCTGGTGTTGTAATACCTCGATTGTAGAGAATCTGAACGATCAGGGGATTGAGTTGACGTTCCGCAAAGCGTGCGAGGACGAGCGAAGACACACGCGGCGCAATTTGCCAACGTTTGATTTTGGGTAGCACACCATCTCCGATGTTTAAAGTGCGCCGATTTTACCACGAGGGGAAAGAAAAATCAAAACCACAACGTTCCCCATCTGTGGTAAAATACATCGGGAGGAATAATTATGGCACGCATCATTTTTATGGGCACCCCCGATTTTGCCGTTCCAGTTCTTCAAGCCCTCATACAAACCACGCATCACCTTGTCGGCGTCTATACGCGTCCCGATAAACCGGCGGGCCGTGGTAACCAACTTCAATCTTCGCCGATCAAACAACTCGCGCTCGCGCACGGCTTGCCGATTTTTCAACCCGCCTCGTTACGCAAGCCCGAGGCGATTGAACAACTCCGCGCCCTCGCGCCCGAGGTCATCATTGTGGCGGCGTTCGGTTTGCTTTTACCGCCGGAGGTTTTGGTGATTCCACCGCGCGGTTGCATCAACACGCATGCTTCGCTCTTACCCCGGCATCGCGGCGCCGCGCCGATCCCGGCAGCGATTCTGGCGGGCGATCCCGAAACGGGTGTTACGTTGATGCAAATGGACGCCGGCATTGATACGGGTCCCATCCTCGCCCAACGCGCGATTCCCATCGCCGAACAGGACACGACGGCAACCCTCACCCCGAAACTCGCCCACCTTGCCGCTGGGTTACTCATCGAAACATTGCCACGCATTCTCGCCGGCGAGATTCCTCTGCAACCGCAAGACGATTCGCGCGCCACGTTTGCGAGAATGATTCGCAAAGAGGAAGGGCGCATTGATTGGGCACAACCGGCGATTGAGATCGCGCGGCGTGTGCGCGCGTTCAATCCTTGGCCCTCGGCATACACGTTTTGGAATGGAACGCAACTGAAAATTCTCCGCGCAGCAGCATCCGATTTCAAAACGGATGCTGAACCGGGACGAGTGATTCAGCGGCAGAAGGAAATCGCCGTGGCAACGGGCAAGGGTGCGCTCATTCTGCGCGAGGTGCAACTGGCTGGCAAACGCGCCATGCAGATCGAGGAATTTGTGCGGGGACAGAAAATGTTTGTGGGGAGTGTACTAGAAAACTTTTAAGACGCTCTCGCGTTTATTTGATTAATCCGAATTCCTCGCGGGAGATTCCTAGTTCTCGGATGATTGCTCGGACAGTACCGGGCGCCAAGTCTTTACTACCCCAATCGGGTACCACAGTTACCAGACCATTGGCGGGATTGTACCATTTACAATGAGTACCCTTCCCGCGTGCTAATTCTTGACACCCCAATTCGCGCAAGCGTCTAGCAACATCGCGATATTTCATGCAGCAGTAACCAATGTCTCAATGGTGTGTGCGTGATCAAGCCCCAGGGGACGCAACGCCGAGGGAATGGGTTTCCCTAACTCGCTCCACGCTTCAAACAATGCTTCGAGTGCCTCTTGCACATTCTTTTGAATCTCTGCCGCCGTTCGCCCTTCGGTGACCAGCCCTGGTACATCGGGACTGGTTACGGTATAAACACCATTTGGATTCGGTTCTAATACCAAACGAATACGATAGTTCGTCATACGATCACCTCGACTCAAATTATACAACCTATCTTTTCTCTGTCAAACGAATTTCATAAACGACCATATTCTTTTCTCCCGCTTGCCGCGTTACTGCACAATCCGTTTGAAAGACCGGCACAAACCGCGGATCCGCCGTGAGTGTGGCGTACCAAGTGGGAAACACGATCAATAAATTCGTACGCCGCGCCAACAAATAATCGCGCAAACGGTTTTCGTCGCGGATAAATGGAATCACCTCCGGCGAGACGAGCCCCGCCAAATCAATGAACGGACGCGGATAATAGTACCCCAACGCGCCAATATCGTGCGCGGCGATCACGGTATCGGGCGGCACATTCGCGGCAACCCAGCGGGCGGTCTGCACCATTTCGCAATCAATGATTGCTACATCGGTGGCGTACTGCATCGCCCCCAGCACCCAAAAACTAACCAGCGTTACCCCAATCGAAATTTGCCACGCCGTCCGAATCACCCAACTTTTTATTCGCTCGAATAGCATGGTGGTGCCCCACATTCCATAAACAATGATGAAGGGAATTACCGGCATTTCGTAACGTCCGTGCTGGTACGTGACCGGCAGACGGAACGCGTACACCGCCGGCAACACGACGACCCACGCCAAGGGAATGAGCATACGCCATTCGCGATTCCGCAGCAAGCGGACAACGATATAGAGCATGCCCGGGATCAACAACACTTGCGCGCCAATAAACGGCGTCCACAACAATTCGAGCCAGCGCACCACGAACGGCGCACGTTCAAAGAGAATCGCGTATTCGGCGGCTTTGGCGTAAAAGGTATTTGGGAAAATTGCGCCGCTGACCAGCCAATTGAATGCGAGATACGGCAGCATCACGAGCACGAACGTGCCGACGTAACACGCGATACGCCATACGTGATGCGTGATGCGTGGTGCATGAGGCATGAAATCAAATGTCATTCCCAAGCCGACGAGTCCCGCTAGCACCACGCCTTCGGGTCGCGTGAGGGTGAGCAAGCCCGCGAGCAATCCCAGCACCCAGCCGCGTTCGCGCGCCAGAAATCGTTCCACCAAAAGCAGGGAGAGAAAGATGAACAATAAGATTTCCATCCCGCTCACCGCGCTCCAAACGAGATGCCATTCGAGGATGAAGAGCATCGCAACGTAAAACATAAAGCGCGAGGCGTGAACCCCGAACGTCGAACCCTGAACCTCGAACTTGAAATGTGCAACGATGAATGCGCTTGCGGCGAGCAACCCCATTCCTATCCCATACGCCCACCCACGAAAATCAACGTTAAGCCCATAGCCAAACGCCAGCAAAATTGTCCAGAGTGGCGAGGTGGAACCGGCGCTGGGTTGACCGGCAAAGAACGCAAATTCAAAATGCGTTCCCAGGTTGCGCGCATAAACTTGATGAATCCATGCATCGTCCAGCGGAAAGCCAAGCGCACCACGCCACAAGGCGACAATCAAGTATGCCCCTGCGCTCAGCAAAGCGAACAAAAAGATGAATCGTTTCATTGGGTTTCGCGTTGAAGCATTCGCCATGCCAAATTGAGCGTGCCGGCGACCAGCCATGCCACACTCACCGCAAGCACCAGTTGATCTATGATCGCATCACGGACCGGCAACATCACCTTATCTTCCGAGACCATCGCCACCACCGTCCACGCCTGGGTTTTCATTCGATAGGTTGCTGCGTGCCATGTCTGTGCTTGCGCATCACGATAGATCACAAATGCCGCTTGATCGCGTTTGATAGTCGTCGCCAAATCGCTCAAGTTGATTGATCCGATTTGGGTGATTTCTGCGCCATAATGTTTCTCAGCGAGGAGACGCGCGTGCGCCTCTGTCGCAAGCGGCGATAACGCAACAAACAGCGATGGCAGCGTGGTGCGATTGGCAATCTGCACATTGTTCTCGTCAATCAACATTACTTCATTCGTTGTCCCCAACACCGACCACATTTCTTGCGCCGCCACCCGAACAATCAACGCGCCGGCAACCTCGCCCACGTTATTGATGATCGGCGCGCTATAGTACTGCGACAATTCGCCAGACTCGCGCACGGGCGGCGAGGCATATAATTTACCCGCCAGGGCTTGGCGCACAAAAACCCGTTCGCCCCAGTTTGCGTTCATCGAACCTTCGGTGGTCAAGATGACAATCCCCAGCGAGTCCACAATGCTGACGGCACGCACATCAGGGTCGGCTGCCACCCAGGATTGCAATTCGCTGTACGCTACTGCCATCCGCGCTGGACGAGTTGCCGCATCCGCCGCCGCAAAACCACGCAAAGACGGCAATGCGGCAAAGGTAAAGGTCTGCACCATCCGCTGCTGCAAAGTATGATCGAGTTGATCGGCAAGCCATTGCGCCCGCGCGGTGAGGAAGCGTTGATTTTCAGCGATGGCACGGTCGCGCGTTGCCGCCGCTATCCCATAAAAAATCACTGCTATGCCGATCAACGCTAAAGCCAGCACGAGCATAAATCGTTTCATACGTTTGCCAACTTGCATTCATTCGTGCAGTTCATCGTGTCAATTCAAACAAGATCGTCGGTCTGCCGGCGCCATCGCGAAACTCGGCGAGCCGGGTCAAGCCGGGAATCGTAGCGCTGCCTTGATACACCTCGCCAAGCGGTCGCGGATGATCGAACTGCAAGACTAGATAGCGTGCGTTGTATTTTCGCGCCGCTTGAAAAATCGCTTCGAGACTGTCCGTTGGAATCGCAATCGCCCGGCGATGGCTCACATTGTAGAACGATGGGGGGTCAACGACCATCACAATGTCATCAGCGTGCGCGTTCTCGTCGAGCCAACGCGCAATCGGAGCGTACTCGATGTCGCGTAAATTCCACAGGGGAATGTCGGATGAACCACTCCCAATCGGAAAGACTCCTTGCGCGTACACCAAGATCGCCAGAAAAATCGAAAGCCCAATAAAGCCGATGCGAAAGATCAGCCCGGCTTGTTCCGCCTTCCACGTGCGCCGGCGACGCGCCATCCATTGCACGAACGCATCAATGCCGGGAGGCGCCGCAATCGCCAGAAATGGCAAGAGTGCCGCCGATGAATGCAACATCGTGCCGCGCATCGAAGGAAAAGTAAAGACAAAGGTCATCGCTAGATACAATGTTCCGGCATAAATGAAGAATGGCAAAAACTCGGTGCGGCGGCGCAGTTGAACGAGACCAATGATTGCAAAGGGAAGCAAAAAGATTTGTAACACGCCAAAAGCAACCACCAACAGATTCCACCACGCGGCGCGTAATTTGGATGCCAGAATATTCTGGATGCCCCAAGCAAGATAGCGTTGCCACGAAAGATCATCCGCCAAGCGAAAGAGTTCATCGTAACTGGTGAGCCAAAGGGTTTTGGTCCCCGCGCTGGGATAGAATATGCCAATCACAAAATAGTTACGGAGAAACCAAGGCATCATTACAGTCAAGTAGCCCAGCAAGCAGGAGGCAGTAAGCAGGAGGCCGGCGACGGTCGGCGAGGAAATGTGAAACGTAAAACGTGAAACGTGAAACGAGCCCTCTGACCCCTGACCCCTGACCCCTGACACCCAAAGCGCAAGCAGTGCAACAACGAGGAGAAGTAAACCATCCGCGCGCGCAAGGTGGCTCAACCCTGCCAAGACGCCAGCAAGGAAAAAATAGCGTGCTGATTTTGTTTCCACGCCGCGTGCGATCACATAGAGACCGACGCTGGCCGTGAGCGCAAACGGTGCAAAATTATCTGGGCTAATCCAGTAAATCGTGTAAAAGCCGCTGAACGTGGTAAAGAGCGCCGCCGCCCAGGCATAGTCGTTACGGCGAAAGATTTTGTGTGAAAGATAAAATGTGAATAGGGGAAGCAACGATGAAAGCAAAATAAATGGAATTTGCGCGACACGATAGGACACACCCAAGAATGCATAGAACGGTGCGATCAGCAAGGATGGCAACGGCATCCAATAGAGATTACTGGGGTGCGGCAAGCCCGCTGGATTATCGAGATAATTCCACAGCACCTCTTCGACGAACCCGCGCCCGCGCGCGAGATTCTCCGCGACGTGCATCGCGTACGACGCGTCCATATAGCCCGCGTACGTCAGCGGCAGCGCGGTGGCGACGCGAAACGCGAGCGTGATGAGAAACAAGAGGAGATACGCGCGCGGCGGCGCGAACCA
>JBBITT010000040.1:2095-26875 GCA_037440625.1 Chloroflexota bacterium | reverse complement strand
ATTCGGGACGGTTGCCGGCGCGGCGCAACGCTTCGACCACGCGCAAGCGTTTGATCGCTTTTTTGCGCACTTGCTTGGAGTTGGTCGAGCGGATTTCTTTGCGCAGATCGCGTGCCATCGCTTCCAAGTCAATCCGTTTGAGAATTTCGTACACGGCTTCGGCGCCCATTGCCGCCTTAAACACGCTTCCCCAACTGGCTTGCAATTCGCGGTAGCGATTCTCGCCCAGAAATTCTTTCTCTTGCAAACTTTGCAATTCGTCGAACTTGGGTTGATATGCCGCCACGAGGGTTTGGATCCTTTCCTCGCGCTGTTCTTCCAACGTGGCAATCTCTTCATCCAACGCGTGTTTCTTTTGATCGCGTTCGGCTTGGAAAATCAATTTGCGATCTTTTTGTTTGGCACGCATTTCCTTTTCAAGTTCGGTGATCTTGGCTTGAACAGTTTCGCGTAATTTTTTCTTGTGCTTGGCAAGAACCTCTTCGCCCTCTTCCACAATCACATCACCGGTCGGTTCAAACACAATCGCTTTGCGTACCTCCCGCCCGGTCTCGTCCAGTTTGCGCTCGACGACCTTGCCGGCGCCCACAATCTCGTCGGTCTCGGCGTTCAACTGTTCTTCCAATTTTGCAATTGCCGCTTCGGTTTTCTTTTCGAGTTTGGCGATTTCATCTTCGTATCGCAATTGTTTGCTGGCGATCTTGTCCTCGATCGCTTTGGTTTCACGTTCGATCTTGTGCTTGAGTTCTTCTTCCAAACGATGGAGGGCGCGTTGGCGCGCGCCTTCATCCACGTGCGTGATCATATATTGGGCAAAGTACAACACGCGATCGAGGTTGCGGCGCGTTACATCGAGGAGCAAACCCAGATAGGAGGGGACGCGACGCGTGTACCAGACGTGGGCGACCGGCGCGGCAAGTTCGATATGCCCCATCCGTTCGCGGCGGACACGCGCCGGCGCGACTTCGACACCGCACTTTTCGCAAATGACGCCTTTGTAGCGAACTTTTTTGTACTTGCCGCAATAACATTCCCAATCACGCGTGGGTCCAAAGATGCGTTCGTCGAACAAGCCATCGCGTTCAGGCCGCAAGCGGCGATAGTTGATGGTTTCCGGCTTGGTCACTTCGCCGTACGACCATGAGCGAATTTGTTCGGGTGAAGCCAAACTAATACGGACTGCACTCAGGTCTCTAATTTCCATTCAACCTCCGAGGCAGAGAAACCGAATTGATTATAATAATTGCGAGGGGAAGAGGCGGACGTGTGGAGATGAGGTCGGACGCTAAAGCGTCGTCGCACAAGTCAGATGGATTACCGGGGCAAAGCGCGCGGTTAGACGCGGTGTGGGGCAAATCTCCTCCCGACCATCAGATACCTAAGACGAACCCTGCCCTGATTATACGCAACCCAGTGTGAGTGTCAAATTAGAACGGGTGTGCCAGACCTAGCCGACGGGGCTTGCTCCCGCCACCGCCCGGCACGTGTAAATTTGTGGAGTTACCCCAGTCCGCGCGTCATACTCGCGCGCGACATTGGTGACAAACGCCTCAACCGCGTCGTCCAAAACTAGATTCACCGTACAGCCGCCAAAGCCCGCGCCAGTCAAGCGTGCACCCAAACAACCACGTTGCGCGTGCGCAATCTCTACCATCGTATCCAATTCGGGACAACTCACTTGATAATCGTCGCGCAAACTCGCGTGCGAAGCGTTCATCAACGCGCCGAACGTTGCCCGATCATTTCGCTGTGCCGCCGCGACCGCTTCCAGCACACGTACATTTTCAGTGATGACGTGGCGCGCGCGTTGGGCAACGATAGGCGGCAATTCATTTGCGCGGCGCGTAAACATTTCGATGCTCACATCCCGCAATGCCTTGACGCCGAAAAAGCGCGCGGCTTGCTCACACTCCGCGCGGCGTGTGTTGTACTCGGAACCCACCAAACCGCGCCTCTTCATGGTGTCGCATACCACGATGGTGGCGCCGCTGGGCAACGGTACGCTTTGATACGATAAATCCCGGCAATCAATCCAGAGCGCGTGCCCGGCTTGCGCGAGTGTGGAAACGAATTGATCCATAATCCCGCATTTCACGCCGACAAAATCATTTTCGGCGCGTTGGCACAGTTGCGCGATTTCAATCTTGCGGATTGCCACACTCGCCATCTCGACGAAGGTTGTTGCCGCGCATACTTCAAGCGCGGCAGAGGACGATAAACCGGAACCCAGCGGCACGTTGCCGTGAATCGCCAGATCGAGTCCGCACAATTTTGCACCGCGTTGTTGCAACGCCCACGCGACGCCGCGCACGTAATTGCTCCACGCCTTGGCATCATCACGTTCGATAGGTTGGTCGAGCCGGAACTCGGACTGCGCGTTCCCAAAATCAAGCGCGAGCATCCGCACGCACTGATCCTCGCGTCGTCGCACCGCAATCAACACCTCGCGATCAATCGCCATCGGCAGGACAAAGCCATCGTTGTAATCGGTATGTTCACCGATGAGATTGACCCGCCCGGGCGCGCGAAAGGCATGGGTAGGCAAACGCCCAAAGGCACGCACAAACTCAGTTTGAAGTGTTTGCAACATTGTTACACTCGCAGGAATAATTTGCGTATATTGTACCACAAAACAAAAAACCTGACCGATTTTGGAAAACCGGTCAGGTTTGTAGAGTCTAGTATCGTCCGCCGCGTCGGCGACCCCCGCCGCGATGCGTCCCGTAGCCAACGCGACCGCCGCCACCACCACCGCGATAGCCACCGCCTCCCCGTTCTTCACGGGGACGGGCAATGCTGACGGTGATGTTGCGTCCATCCAATTCATAGTTGTTGAACATTTCGATGGCTTTTTGCGCATCAGCATCGGTTGTCATTTCGACAAAGCCGAAACCTTTGGATTGGCGCGTATTGCGATCCATAATCAAGGCAACTTCTTTGACCTCCCCGGCTTGAGCGAAGAGGCGTTGCAAGTCCCCTTCGGTTACGTTGTAAGCCAAGTTGCCTACGTACAATTTCGATTCCATTTTGAACCTCTCCTTTTGGGTTCTGAAAAACGCACCCAGCCCCGGGCTAGGGAACGCCTTTCGAAAAGATAGGCAACTCGACAGGTTGCCAGATTTGAGATACTCGCTGATCACAGCGCCACTGTCAATGGTTCGGCATAAAGAAAAACCGCCCGAGTTCCAAGATCGGGCGGTATTGATTGACCGAATCTCCTTGTCTCTAACAATTACCAGTATAGCATAGGTTGACCGGTTCGTCAAATCGCATCGTTAGAATGATGACGGCGCAGGATGCTTGGAATGCTTGGGCGTCGGCTGGTTTTTCGTCGAAGAGGGGGTAGACGCAAGATCAACAATGCCACAACAATCGCACCGTACGTCAGTGGCTCACGCACATCAAGTTTAACCGACCACACAAAGTGAACGATGACGAGCAACGCCGCTACGTACACCCCACGATGCAGACGTGTCCACGTTTGTCCCAAGCGTTTCATCCATCCTTGAGTTGAGGTCATTGCGATAGGCAACAAGACCAAAAATGCAGCGAATCCCACGAGTGCATACGGTCGCTCGAAGATGGCATCATAGAGCAACGACCAATCGAACGCATAGTCCACGCCGACAAAGATCAGCAAATGCACGGTGGCGTACATAAAAGCATACAGTCCCAACGCGCGGCGCACGCGCAATGCCTCACGAAATCCCAGCCACGAATTGGCAGGTGTGCACGCGAGTGAAAGAATCAGCAAAACCAACGCAGTCTTGCCGGTGCGCAGAATTATTTCGCGGATGGGTTCCGCACCCAGCCGATTGTGCAAGGCATCCCAGAGGATCCAAATCAGCGGCAGCCACACGCCGATGTGAACGATGAGACGCAACCAATGCGTTCGTAAGCGATTGACCACGTTTAGAAGAATTTCCGCAAATCCATTCCCGCGTACAGCGAGGCGACTTGTTCCGCGTAGCCGTTGAACATCAACGTTTTGCGGCGCGATAGTTCGCCGATGCGTCGTTCTGTTGCTTGCGACCAGCGTGGATGCGAAACGTCTGGATTGACGTTGGCGTAAAAACCGTACTCGTCCGGGGCGGATGCCATCCAAAACGAAACCGGCATTTCTTCCACCAAATCAATTTTGACGATGGACTTGCAACTCTTGAATCCGTACTTCCACGGCACCACCAATCGAATAGGTGCGCCATCTTGCGGCGGCAACGGCTTGCCGTACAACCCGGTTGCCAGAATCGTCAACGGGTGCATCGCCTCATCAAGCCGCAATCCTTCGGCATAGGGCCATTGAAAGTACGAGGTGCGTTGCATCGGCATTTGTTGACGATCCAACAAGGTTTCAAAGCGGACGTATTTGGCGCTGGATCGGGGTTCAACTTGCGCGAGCAGTTTAGAGAGCGGAAAGCCAATCCAGGGAATCACCATTGACCACCCTTCGACACAACGTAAACGATAGATGCGTTCTTCTTGCTCAAACTTGAGCAAGTCTTCCAAACCAAAGGTGCGCGGTTTGTTGACCAGTCCCCCCACCTGCACCGTCCACGGCGATGTCTTGAAATTTTGCGCACGTTCGGCAACATCTTCTTTATCAAACGAAAATTCGTAAAAGTTGTTATAGTGGGTGATCGTGTCGTACGCCGTTAACGGATCACCTAGTTCGTCCATATCTTTGCTTGCTTTCAGGTTCGTCGTGATGGTTGGCGACGTGGTGGGCGATGCAAGACCGCACGCGCTCAAGGCAATGCCAGCAGCGACCGTACCCGCCGCAGCGATGAATTGACGGCGCGAAAGATATAGAGGTTCCGGGGTAATCTCAGAGGGATGAATCTTGTCCATAGACTCTCCTTCAAAAATGTAGGACAAATTTAGAAATTTGTCCTACGTCATTCACGTTTTCATTCGAACATTGGTGAACGCAAGTTCGTGAGGGAATTCTCCTCATACCAGAAAGGTGTCGGGTGCCGAAAGGTGCTTGTGAATGGAATAGTACCTATCCAATGAAATCGTTACACAAAAAGCCAAGATTTTTTCATCCACGAAGGGCAGCAAGGTCACGAAGGAAGAACAGAGAAAGCTTCGTGTACCTTCGTGTCCTTCGTGGCTCAATTCCAGTGTTGTTTCGGCTTGTCCGAGGTAGGGTATAAAGACTCTAATATCATACGCTATTCTCTTCGATTTGGTTTTATTTGACAATCCCCCTTTGTGGATCAAGACACAACCGTCACTGCCAGAATTGTTGTATAATTTGCTTGATGAATATCACCCTCAAATTGTATGGTAATCTCAAACGCTTTTCGCCGCAGAAAAGAGAGAACATCACGCTTGAGATTTCGCCCGGCACCACGATTGCCGATCTATTTGCACACCTAGGCGTCCCGGACTCGAATGTTTCAATGTGCGCCGTGAACGATGTCGTCGTTGATTCATCCACCCCTCTGCACGATGGCGATGTGGTCGAAGTGTTCGAGCCGGTGGGCGGAGGAAGCAATTAAACCGACCAACAAAATCCCCGGACACGGATTGAGTAATTGACTATTTCTCCAATCGCCTTATAATCTTAGGCACCATGCCTTTAGAAATTCGGATTGGCGATGTGGTACGTTTACGGAAACCCCACCCCTGCGGCGGGTACGTGTGGGAGGTTGTCCGCATTGGCGCAGATATCGGCATTGTTTGCCAAACGTGCCAGCGCCGCGTCCTTTTGCCTCGCCGCGAGTTCGAGAAACGCCTCAAAGCTTTCCTTAGTCGCTCACCGTCTGCCGAACGCTGACGTTTTATCATGGAATCTATCAACCCCCCTGGCTACACAGTCGTCCTAAAAAATCGAAACTTTCTGGCGCTTTGGATTGCCCAAGTCTTTTCCAACACCGCGCTCAATGGTTCGTTCTTTCTTCAACTGGTCCTCATTGAACAAGTGACCGGCTCTAGTGCGCACCTGGGCGCCGTCATCATTGCCTTTAGTTTGCCCGCAGTCTTGCTCAGCGCGCTGGCCGGGATGATTGTAGATCGCGTTTCTAAAAAGAGCATTCTGGTTTGGTCAAATGCCTTACGCGTCATGACTGGTATCGCATTAGCCATTCTCGCGGCGACCCTGCCGGGCAATAAAGCCAGCGAAGGTTATTTTCTGATCGGCATCTACATCCTCGTGTTCGTCGCCTCGGCGATTGGTCAATTCTTCGCCCCGGCTGAAGGGGCAACGATTCCGCTTCTCGTTCGTTCAGAAAACTTGCTTCCCGCCAACTCACTCTTTACACTCACGTTTACCGCCTCCCAGATTTTGGGGATGATTATCCTGGCGCCGCTCGGGGTCAAAACGATCGGCATTGTGGGTTCATTGTGGATTGCTTCGGCGATGTATGTAGTCGCCACGATTTGCGTGGGCATGATTCCACGTGATCGCCCTGCGCGCGCAAACGGACTTGACGGCGTTTCAGCCGTACGGCGCGCTTGGAACGAGATTCGCGAGGGGTGGCAGTTTGCGATTACGCATCGCGCGATTTTTGTGGCGTTGTTGCAACTTGCGCTGGCTTCTACTTTGACGATGGTGATGGCACAGTTCGCGCCGGGATATGCCAAGCGCGTGCTGGGTTTGCAGCCCGAAGATGCCACGTACGTCTTTTGGCCCGCTGGCGTTGGAATGCTTGGCGCAAGTATTTTGGTCGGTCGGTACGGACACCGCGTCCCGCGCGAAATTCTGGCGAGTATCGGGATGGCAGGCACGGCGGTTGGCTTGATGGGATTGGCATGGGCAGGCAGTGGGAGCACCCTCGCCGGCAAACCCTTGTTCGAGGGCTATCCAGAATTGATCATCACCGCCACAGCGCTCGTCATGTTCTTTGCCCTCATCGTCGGTTCGATGATGACCACGATGATGATCCCCGCCCAAGTCGTCGTGCAAGAACGCTCCAACGACGCCGTACGCGGGCGCGTCCTCGCCGTGCAATTCACGCTCTCGAACGCCATCGCCATTCCACCGATGTTATTCATTGGCAACCTTGCCGATCGCTATGGCATCCCACGCATTACCTTTGCGGTCGCCATTCTGGTCGTCTTGCTTGCTGCGTTGAATCTGGGCTGGGCAATTGTGACGATCCGAATGGCACGGATGCGCCATGCTCAGCCTCTCTCAAATCCTGATTCGACCCCATGACCTCTCAACGCATTGCCATTTTAATGTCCGATACGGGTGGCGGACATCGCGCCGCCGCCGAAGCGATTGTTGAAGCACTAGCACGCGAATATTCTCATCGTTACAACGTAACCTTGTTCGACGGTTTCAAGCAAGCCGCGCGCTTTCCATTCAATCACGTCCCCGATTGGTACCTGCCGTTTACCACCTACGCCGAACCCTTGTGGCATTTCCTCTTTCTCGCTTCCAACAATCGTTTTGTAACCATGCTCGCTCAACCCTTTTTCGATCTTGGGATGGGGCACGGTTTGCGCCAATTCCTGCACCACTTTTCACCCGATCTGGTCGTAACCACCCATCCCATCTTGAACGAATTTGCACGCCGCACGTTGCGCGCCATCGGTTCTAACGTCCCTTTCATCACGGTGGTTACTGACTTGTTTGATGCACACACTTTTTGGTTTGATCCTGGTGCCGATTTGTGTACCGTACCCACCCAAGGCGCCTATCAAATGGGTTTGCGCGCCGGCATGCCCCCCGATAAATTGCGCGTGGTCGGTCAGCCCGTCAGTCTCAAATTTCTGGACGATGTTCTCACCCAAACCCAAGCGCGAGAAAAATTGAATCTGGCACCCAACCTCAAAACGATTTTGCTCGTTGGCGGCGGCGAGGGGATGGGCAAACTGTACGACATTGCCCGCGCGATTGATCAAGCCCAAGTGCCGGCGCAACTAGTTGTCATCGCCGGACGCAATCAAGTTTTGCGTCGCAAACTAGAGACGACTCGCTGGCAAATGCCGGTGCACATCCAAGGTTTTGTAACCAATATGCCGGATTGGATGCGCGCCGCCGATGTGATTATCACCAAAGCCGGTCCTGGCACCATCAGCGAGGCAATGGTGTGCGGTTTACCCCTCTTGCTCAGTGGCTATTTACCGGGGCAAGAGACCGGTAACGTAACCTTTGTCGAACAAAATGGGCTAGGCATCCTCCGACAAAACCCCGCCGACATTGCACGCACGCTGAACGAGTGGCTGATCCCGGGCAACCCCACCCTTGCCCACTTGGCCGCCCGTGCCCGCGCGTTAGCGCACCCCCACGCCGCCATCGAGATCGCTAGACTGATCAACGAGTTTCTGACCTCACGCTAATCGTGGTATAATTCAGTGTGATGACACTTCATCGCGCGATGTTTTTCCTCGTCGCTCCCTTGCTTGTTTTTTTATCTGCGTGCGCCGGGTCGCCCCCTGCTTCAAGCACGCGGCTCTTGGCGGCAACCCAGCAACCCATTACGCTAAATTTGTGGCACGCGCAAACCGGCATCGCCGCGACCACTCTGCTTGCACTTGTCAACGATTTTCAAGCCACTTATCCCACCCTCACCATCCGCGTCGAACAAAAATCGAGTGAAAGCGAATTGTTGCGGGAAGGGCTAGCGCGCATCGCGATGAACACTCCGCCCGATCTCGTCCTTGCCGATTTGCGCATGCTGGCAGAATTGGCACGCGGAAATGCCCTCATCAATCTCGATCCGTGGTTGAACGATCCACACAACGGATTATCGGAGGATGAACGCAACGATTTCTTTCCCGGCACACTCGACGCGGGGCGCATTTCCAACCGACTTGTCGCTATGCCTTTTAGCCCTCAAGCCGTTGTGTTGTACTATAACGCCGACGCGTTGAATGCCGCCCAAGTGGATGTGCCGCGAACCTGGGACGAATTTGCGCACATTGCCCGCGTAACCACCCGCAACAACGCGCACGGCTGGGTGATGTTTCCCAGTGCACCGATCTTTGCCGGCTTTTTGTACAGTCGCGGAGGCGGTGTGTTGAACGAGACGCAGACCCAAGCCCAATTCAACACCGATGCTGGGATGAAAACATTAGAAATGATTACCGCGCTGACCAACAGTGGCGCCGCATATCTCGTTGATAGCGAAGAACGCGCGCGGAACGATTTTGCACAAGGCAGAGCCGTGTTGCTGTTTGGCACAACGGCTGATCTGTTACCGTTGACCGATCAAATCGCACGCGGAGCGAATTTTCAGTGGGGGATTGCCAACCTGCCGCAGCATGATCCCATCCACCCGGTGACCACAATGTTGGGCGCGCATTTGGCAATCTTGAGAACCACGCACCTGCGTGAAGAAGCATCGTGGTTATTGGTTCGTTGGCTCACCTTGCCGGCACAAAGCGCACGTTGGTCGCAGGCGACCTTGTCCGTGCCGTTGCGTCTTTCGGCGCAAACAATGCTGGCGAACAATTTACCGCCATCGTTGCAACGCTTGCGCAACGATCTAAAAGGATTACCCTCGCTCCGTCCACTCCCCACGGCCAAAGGGGCTGGGATGATTGACGCCGCTCTCGTCGAGATGTGGACGAGCGTAGTCAAAGGGACCGACCCGGCAACCGCGTTGAAGAACACCACCATGCGGGTCAATCGTATTCTGGGACAAATTCCGTAACGTTCGAAGGGAGTTTCCATCCGCCGTTGACGCATCAGCGGTCGGATGAAAATGGACTCTGTGTAGGACAAATTTGAAATTTGTCCTACATTTTCAAGGGAGTTGCTCATTCGCCTTTGCACCAAAGAGATGAAAATAAGCGAGTGAGTTCGTAGTATAGCGATTGATCGCCGGCGCGATGAATCGCGCGACTACAAACCTATTTTCAGAGGAGTAGGATGTCACACCGTTTGCAAATCGCCATGCGCGCGGCGCGTGCCGCAGGCCAAGTCCTGCTCAACAAATTGCACGACGGACGCGAAATCACCTCAAAAGGCAAACGCGATATTGTAACCGACGCAGACTTTGCCGCCGACAAAACGATTCGCCGAATCCTTTTGGTAAATTTTCCGGCGGATCGCATCATGTCCGAAGAAAGCCCCGCGGCGGAACGCGAGCAACTGTGGAAGCAAGCCAAACAATCGGACACGCTCAATGTGTGGGTGGTGGACCCGTTGGATGGCACGACCAACTATTCGCGCCAACTGTATCCCTTTGGGGTTTCGATTGCGCTCTATCGCGGCGGTGTGGTACAACTGGGCGCGGTGTACGATCCAATTCGCCAAGAGATGTTCGCGGCAGAACGAGGGCATGGCGCCACCCTGAATCGCCAGCGTATTACCGTGAGCAACAAACGAACATTGGAAGATGCGGTGATTGGAACCGAATGGGCGCGCGCGCCCAGATTACGCACGCGCTCGTCCAAGATTTTTGGCAAGATTATCTATCAAGCAATGACTGGGCGTGCGTATGGGAGTGCGGCACTTTCGTTGTGTGCGATAGCAGCGGGGCGGTTGGATGGATACATTCATCTTTCGCTTTCACCCTGGGATGTTGCCGCCGCCGCACTCATCGTGGAAGAAGCCGGCGGCGTTGTAACCACACCGACCGGTGCGCGCTGGGACATTCATTCCCAAGCGTACGTTGCCAGCAATGGTTATCTGCATTCCAAACTGTTGCAATATTTCAAATGATGTCTCATCGCGACCGTGTGATTCACACCTTGCGCGGCGAACCCGTTGATCGCATTGCGCGCGGCGAATTCTTCCTCGCCGATGAATTCGTCCGCGCGTTTCTGTCTTTGGCAGACGACACGCCGATTGGACACGACCAGCGCGCCGTCATCATCGAACAACTCGATCTGGACATTGCGGCGGTGGCGTTGAGCGAAGGGTGGGGCGCGCTGACCCAACCTGATGAAGATCAAGCCATTGAATCGCTCGCGCGGTGGCGCGCCGAATCGGATCGGTTTGTTCTGGCAGTGATGGATGGACCGTTCAGCGCGGCGGTCAAAGCCGCCGGCTTTGAAGCGTTGATGCGATATGCGCATAGTTTTCCCAACATCGCACAAGATTACTTTGAGCGTGGCGCCGAGGAAGCTCGCGTCATCGCTCAAGCGGTGCGCGATGCTGGCGCGGAGGGGGTTGTGTTGGGCGAAGACCTGGCTTACAATCGCGCCACATTCTTTTCACCCACGCAACTGCGCGAAACATATTTCCCAGCGTTGACGCAACTCGTGCGTGCATTGCATTCCTTAGGTCTCGTCGTTTTGTTTCATTCCGACGGCAACTTGAATTCAATTCTCACCGACCTTACCGCGTGCAAATTGGATGGTTTGCAGGGTTTGGAGCCGACGGCGGGAATGACTATACACCGAACCCGTGAAATCGTTGGCGGTCAATTGGTGCTGTGGGGCAATCTCAGTTTCGATTTTTTGAGCCAAGCGCGCACCGACGCCGAAATCGAGATGGCAATCAACGCGATTATTGAGCCGGGCGGTCAAGTGATCCTCGGTTCGTGCGGCGGATTGGTCAGTGGCATGAAGATCGAAACGGTGCGGCGAGTGTACCAGTACGATACATCTGGCAGAATACGGTAATCCGTATTCCAAGTAGGGGGATTGACTAGAAAAACGGCTCTGAATAAAATCTTGCCCAAAAGAAAGGATCAATCCTTTTCTGTGTAATCTGCGATTATTTTTGAAGGAGTTGTTCATTCGCCGTTGGCGCACCAGCGGTCGGATGAAAATTCTGCCATCGAGTGCATAGACGCTTCGCGCACAGAGATTTTTTCTCTATGCCCTCTGTGTGCTCTATGGCTATTTTCAAGGGAGGGAGCAATGAAACCTTTGATGGTCGAGATAATCGCGTACGCACCCACGCAGTTCTATCATTGCCAGCATTGCGAAGTCGTTTGGAATGCCGCCGAAATGCCCAACGTTAAAAAGTGGCACAACGAAACTCTCGAAACCTCAATGCCGCCGGAGATGATGCAGGAGTATCGCCATCTCTCGGATTGGGTCATCAAGGCGGCGGAGCATTACGGCGGTCGCGTGGTGTTCAAGGTTATTGATGCCGCCTCGTTAGAGGGTGTGTACAAGTCGTTGCGGTATGGCGTGCGCCAGTTCCCCGCCATCGTGATTGAAGGCAAAGCCAAGACGATTGGCGAGGATTTTCACCAAGCCGAGCAGATGATTGAGCAACGGCTAGTAGTGCACCAACATGAAAGCGCGTGGTGAAAACTCGATTTTTAGCCACGTCTGTCAACGTCTTTCCATCAGTCTGGTATGCAACTATTTCATGTTGTTGCGCTAGTAGCACAGCCCGTGTGAACAGCGGCACAATCAAATTTTCAAAAGATTCTTGCAATTCCGTCCAGAGCGTAGTATAATTTGCTCAACTGAATAACGCGACGTGATGACGAGTTTGGTGTTTTAGCGTTTGGGTTGCAAATCGTCTGAGGACGATTTGTGTGGTATTGCCGAAGGAGGTGATGCCTGAACGTAAGAACCGAGAAAATCCAACGCACGGTTTTGCACGACCAAGCACCGCGCCTACCGCACGAATGCGGTAGTCAATCTCATTTAGGAGGTCAATGGTGGACATCCGTCTCGTCGTTCTTCTGCTTATTTTGATTCCCCTCGTCGTGGGCGGCGCAGTCGTCGCCTCTGGTATTCCGATGAATACCTGGCTCGTTGTCGTGCTCGGCGGTGTAATGATTTACCTCACCTACAATTTCTACGCCCGCCGCATTGATCGAGACATTATTCAATCGGATGCCAAAAAAGCCACGCCCGCCAAGATGTATATGGATGGCGTGGACTTTATGCCGACATCCAAGAACGTCCTCTACGGCTATCACTTTAAATCCATTGCGGCCGCGGGACCCATCACGGGACCCATCCTCGCCGCGACGCTCTGGGGTTGGTTCCCTTCGATTCTGTGGCTTATCATTGGTGTTACGTTTGTTGGTTGGGCGGCAGACTATTCCGCGATTATGCTCTCTGTCCGCAATGATGGAAACTCGCTCAGCGCGATTGCCTACCGCCTGATTGCTCCCCGTACGCGAACTGTCCTCTTTGTGTTCATCTTCTTCTACCTGCTCCTCGTCGCAGGGGCGTTTATGGGCGTGATGACCGCGTTGATGTCCGCCCGCACCGATGTGCCCTTGGGCTTGTTCACCCTCGCGGTGATGGGCTTGCTTGCCGGTCAAATGCTCTATCGCTGGAAGATGGACTTGATTCTGGTTACCGCGATCACGGTCATCGTAACTTTGGCAGCTATGGCGTTGGGTCCGTTTGGTACGCAAGGGACCACGCTGGGGCCGGTCCAAAGTGCGGTCACCGGTTTGAACAACGCGATTGATAGTTTAACCAACAATCAACCATTGTTCGTCGTCGTTGATCCTACGCGTGCTGACCCGCGCACGCCGGCGGTGGGCGCAGATGGTAAACGTCCTGCCACCAAAGCGTACGATCCCGCGACTGATACAATCAAGACGTTACCCAACTATCTCTTCTGGGCATTCTTCCTGCTCGCCTTTAGTTACCTCGGCGCTAATCTGCCCATCTGGCGATTTGCGCAACCGGTCAACTATATCGGCTTCTGGGTGAGCATCCTTGCCATCGGCTTTAGCGCAGTAGGGGCTATCCTTGCCCCGTTCCTTGCGCCCAAAATAGCAACGTTCCAACTCCCCGCCATTAAATCCGCGGATCTGGGCTTTACCTTTACCTTTGGCAAAGTGTGGCAACCGCTCTGGCCCATGCTCTTTGTAACAATTGCGTGTGGCGCCATTTCCGGTTGGCATTCACTCATCGGTTCGGTCAACACCTCGCGCCAACTCGAGTTCGAGACTGACGGTTTGCCGGTGGGTGGTGGTGGAATGCTAACGGAAAACACCTTGGCCCTGCTTTCCCTCACCGCCGTTTCGATCACGGGTCTGGCGGGCGTCGGCGCGTTCGCCACGGGGATTGGTCGCTTGCTCGGCGTCCTCTTCGGCGAAGGATTTGTGGCGTATGGCACATCGTTGGGCTTTGGCGTATTTATGGTCATCGTGATCACCGTAACCCAACTGC
Organism: Chloroflexota bacterium; assembly: GCA_037440625.1. Taxonomy (GTDB): domain Bacteria; phylum Chloroflexota; class Anaerolineae; order UBA4142; family UBA4142; genus DAOTXS01. The sequence goes on along the minus strand of JBBITT010000040.1, from coordinate 12,874 downwards.
TCTTCCGCGTGATGCGCGTAACGTTGACCGAATGGCTAGGCGAAGCCATCCCGGTGCTGCGCAACATGCATGTGGCATCCATTATCTCGATGATTTGCGCACTGTTCCTGTTGCTCACCGGTACCTGGGTGTACTTGTGGCAACTGTTTGGCGCGTCGAATCAGTTGATGGCGGCGCTGGGTCTCTTGATCGTTTCGGTTTGGCTCAAGTCCACTGGACGCAATCCGTTGTATGCGTTGGTACCGATGGTGTTTATGTACGTCACCACGATGGCTGCCATCATCGTCAACGCCTACAATCAGTACGTCAACGTGCTGACTGCTCCCGCGTTTGCCGGTCAAGCCATTGTCCAAGCCGGTGGCTGGGCAATGATGGTCATCTCCGTGCTCTTGTTTGCGTGCGCGGCGTTGATCGCGTGGGATGGCTGGAAAGCATGGCAAAAGTACAGTGCCGCACCGACCGCCGCCGCTGCTCCCGCCGAATAACACTTGAAGAGCGTCTCGTGAAAAACAAATTGCCCTCACCGAGTTTTCTGTGAGGGCAATTCTATTTTGAACGCGCTGGAAACTAGTAGTGCACCAACATGAAAGTGCGTAGTGGAAACTTGATACTTGGCCGTCTTGGCAACCATTTTTCCATCGGTCTGGTATGCAACTATTTCATGTTGTTGCACTAGCTTCGCATCGCTTGGTCACCAATTTCACGCAAATTGGCAAACCAATCGCGCGCGGAAACGGTGCTCATATCGGTGAGTAACCAATGCACTTCCACGTTGGGCACATTGCGATGAATAGACAAGCGCACCAATTTACCCCCGGTACGCGTGGCAAGTGCCGTCAAGGATTTTGTGACAAACGCACCGGCGGTGCCAGAATAATATCCTTGCAAACCCGGCTGCCCGGTCAAATCCACGGGCGACCAATTTTTCTTTTGGACATCGCGTTCAGTATTGTGGGTTGTCCAGCCCTTGGGATCGAAAACTTCACATTCAAAACTGGGGGCAGCGTTGAGCGTGCCGCGAAAAATCATCAAGTCCCGGCGGCCCTGCCAGCGCGAGAGTAACCACAAAAAGATCACATCGCGCGGTTCAAACACAAACAATGTTTCGGCGGTGCGAAAAGGTCCCTTGGCTTTGTTAATCTTTAACTGCAAGACCGAAGACCCCATCCAATGCATCGTCGTTTTTTCACCAATGAGCGGCAAGCCATCGCGCAGCCATTTTAGAATGCGATCCCCGGCGCGCACATTGGCTTGCGTGCCGAATGCAAACCAACCCAGCACAATGGCAGCGATTACAATCGTCAATGGAAATGCCAGCGTTTCAAAATCAAGCATCCCTTTTTCACCCTTTCATAGCCCCAAACAAGCTAATGCCATTATAGCATCGTCATCATCGAGCGTCAATCTTTTTGACAATCGAAAATCATAATGTTATAATAGATTAGAAGAGCGGTAAACAAACAGATGGAGCGGGCGATGGATCGGGCGAGTTTGGTCAAAGCGGTCCGAGAGTTTCTCTATGGGATGACGGGGTACGAGTTTGAAGAACACGCGCTCGAGATGCGCGGCGCGCTCGAAACCCTATTCATCTCTATCACCTTTGGTGATATGTTAGGTTTACCGATTATCCCCCCGTACTATTCCCTGCGCGTACTGCCTTACGTGGTCCCCAATATTGCCGGCTGGAAACGCCGGGTCTTGCGTGAACGCGGGTTTGGTGAAGATCACGAATACGACCTCCATGGAGTATAATTCATTTAAAGGAGTCCAAAATGCCAGGCGAGAAAAAAGCACCCCCACAAGAAAAACGCGGGTTCCTTGATAATCTCAAGGAAATTATGTACGGGATGGCGGCGCACGATATGAGCCGGTATGCCATTCGTACCCGTGCCTCAATGGAGCATCTCTTCATTCTGATTACGATGGGCGATCTGATTGGCGTGCCCATTTTACCTCCCTACTATTCACTCCGCTTGTTGCCGTACGTTGTACCAAACATTGCCACATGGAAACGCCGAATGCTGCGCGAAAAAGACATTAGCGATGCAATGTTCTAATACCTGAATCCTGGAGTCCTCATGTCTCTCAAAGAAGTATTTCTCAACAACCCCGACCGGCGGTACATCATGTTTGGCGGCAAAGGCGGGTTGGGCAAAACCACCTTTTCAGCCGCCACTGCCTATTGGCTTGCGTCGCAGGGGAAAAAAGTGTTGGTCTTTTCGGTAGACCCGCAAGCCAGTCTCACCGATATTTTCCAGCGCGACATTTTCGGCAAAGGTCCCGTCAAGATCATGGACAACTTGTGGGCACAGGAAATTGACGCGGACAGTCACATCAAAGCGTACCAAGGCGAAATTCGCAAGAAAATCCTCGATATGTACGGCTTTGACGCCGTGCCGGAAGAAATCGAAGATTACATCCAAGCCGCCTCCGCCGAACCCGCGATGGAAGAGTCCGCGATCTTCGATGCCGTCGTGGATATTATGGTCGAAGAAAAGTACGATTATTACATCTACGACCTGGTTCCGCTCGGACACGCGCTGTACTATCTCTCGATGGCGAAGGTGTACGACGAGTGGATCAACAAGATCACCAAACTGCGCGAAGAAATGCGCGAGTATGAAACGATGGTTTCGCGCATCAAGCGGCAAAAGGAAACGGATGAGGACAAGATTCTCACCGAGTTGCAGTACATCAAGAATCGCATCAACGCCTCGTCGGGCATCTTGACGAACAAACAACGCACCGCCTTTTTCTTTGTAGTTGTCCCAGAAGAAATGATCATTCTCGATACACAAAAAGCCGCCGAATTGTTTGCCAAATTCGACGTGCCGATTGCCGGCTATATCGTCAATCGCGTGTTGCCCGCCGAACTGCGCACGCAAAACGTGCCTGCCTACCTCAAGAATCGTTTGGCAATGCAAAATGGCTATCTGGAAAAAGTCAACGCAACCTTTGGCGATCAGGTGCGCGGGTATGTCCCGGAAATGGAACGCGACGTGACCGGTTTGGCAATGATCGAAAAACTTGCTGGGATTATGTACGGATAGGAGTAAACCCAAATGGCTGGCATCGAAAAATCAATGGTGAAATACTTGGGCGAACATCCCAAGATGAAGTACATTTTCTTTGGAGGCAAAGGGGGAGTGGGCAAAACCGTGATGGCAGGAGTTACCGCCGTCTGGTTCGCCCAACAAGGTCGCAAGACCATCCTCGCGTCAACCAATCCCGTGCATAGTCTCTCCGGCTTGCTGGGGCAGAATGTGTTTGGGCAACCCACGCCGGTGAACGGTGTCCCTAACCTGTGGGCATACGAAATTGATACCAAAGAAACGATCGAACGCTCCAAAGCGGACATTAAACAAAAGATTCAATGGTTCTTGAAATTTGCAGAAATCTCAACGCAAGCCGATGCGTTCGTGGAATCAGCCACGATGAACCCGGCCTTTGAAGAATCCGCCATGTTCGAGAATATGATTGACCTGATGTTCAAGGACGAGTACGAGGTCTATGTCTTTGACACCGCTCCTACCGCGAATGCACGTCGCTTGCTGGGGATGAGCAAGGTCTATTCACTCTGGGTCAACAAGATGTTGAAATCGCGCGAGGAAGCCCGCAGTCTGCGCGAGATGCTTTCGTTCACCAAAAAGAAAGAAGCCGATCCGTTGATGGATTATCTGGTGAGTTTCCGCGATCGAATGAAACACGCGCAAGAACTCTTGACCAACGATCAACTCACCTCATTTTTCTTTGTAACCTTGCCGGAAGCCCTGCCCATCGCTGTGATCAAACGCTTTATCAGCTGGTTCCACGATTTTGGTATCCCGGTCGGCGGGGTCATTGTGAACATGCTCATTCAGAAAGACCAGGTGAACGATTCGTCACCCGATTTCGTCAAGAATCGCGTGGCGATGCAAGACACCTATATGAAGCAGATCTGGGACGATTTTGACGGCAATGTGCGCGCGTTGTTGCCCTTGCTGGAAAATGAAGTGCGCGGCGTGGATGCTCTCAAGCACTTTACCAAGTATGTGTTTGTGTAGAATCCCAAGCGTAGCGAGCGAAGGTTGGAGAGAACGGGCTCCAACCTTTTTTGTTTTGTGATATACTTGCAACGAACAAAACGAAAGCGTAAAGAGTAAAAGGGCATGGAAGCATACTGCGTCAAATGCAAAACCAAACGTGAAATGCAGAACGTCCAAGCATTGTTCAGTGCGAACAGAGCAGCATACTCGCAGGGGGTTTGCGGCGTGTGCGGCACCAAATTGACCCGTTGGGGTGCGACTGAGTTGCACGCCACGGTAGACCGCGAGGCACTGATCGCACTGACACCGCAAGACGAAGGATCAAAGACCAAAGACAAAACACCCAAGACGGCCAAGCGGTCGCCGTCCATCGCCCGTCCTTCGTCTTCAACCGGCAAACTTGTCATCGTCGAATCGCCCGCCAAAGCCAAAACCATCGGCAAATTTCTGGGGGCAGGTTACCGCGTACGCGCCTCCATTGGGCACATCCGCGATTTGCCGGAAAAACAAATGGGGGTGGACATTGAAAATAATTTTCGTCCCCATTACGTTATCACGCCCAAGAAAAAAGGGGTGGTCAAGGAATTAAAGGAGCTTGCCGGAAATGCATCCGAAGTTTATTTGGCAACCGATCCGGATCGCGAAGGGGAAGCAATTGCGTGGCATCTTGCCACCGCACTCGACCAAGCCATCGCAGGTAAACCGATTCATCGTGTTGAATTCCACGAAATCACACGCGATGCGATTGAACACGCCTTTGCCAATCCACGCCAGATCAATCAACAACTGGTAGACGCCCAACAAGCGCGCCGCATTCTTGATCGCATCGTTGGTTATACGATCAGTCCATTACTGCGCAAAAAAATTAATACAAAAAATTTGAGTGCCGGACGCGTGCAATCGGTGGCGGTGCGATTGGTGGTAGAACGCGAACGTGAGATTCAAGCATTTGTACCAGTCGAGTATTGGAGCATCGAAGCCGAGTTGCAGAAACACCTCACCCCATCGCCTAATCACCAAACATTTCGCGCCAAGCTCATCAAGGTCGGCGATAAAGATTTTGAATGTCATACTGGTGAAGACGCACTGAAACTCAAAGAGGTTTTGGAGCAGTGTACGTACACTGTGCGCGACGTACGGCGCAAGGACGTGTTGCGCAACCCATCGCCGCCGTTCATCACATCCACATTACAACAAGAAGCGTCGCGCAAACTGGGTTTCAACGCCAAACGCACGATGGCAATCGCGCAACAGTTGTACGAAGGCATCAACATCGGCGAAGGTAGCGTGGGCTTGATTACGTATATGCGCACCGATTCGACGAATGTGGCGGAGAGCGCGGGCAAAGAAGCGTGGGCATACATCAAACAAAGATTTGGTGAAGAATATTTGCCCAAGACACCCCGCGTGTTCAAGAAAAAAGTGGCGGGCGCGCAAGAGGCGCACGAAGCCATTCGTCCGACCAGCGTGTTCCGCGAACCGGACACCATCAAACAATTTCTCGACGCCGACCAATTCAAGTTGTACGATTTGATTTGGAAACGTTTTGTCGCCTCGCAGATGGCGAGCGCGGTGTTTGATACGACCGCCGTGGACATTGGGGCAAAGCGACCAACGACGGACGACGGACGACCGAATGTTCCATCTTCCGTCCTCGGTCTTCCGTCAGATTTTCTTTTTCGCGCCAATGGTTCGATTCTCAAATTCAAAGGTTTTCTCGCTGTCTACAAAGAAAGCAAAGACGAGCCATCGGACGAAGACGACGAGCACAACAAAATTTTGCCGCCGCTCGCGCCGCAAGAGCCACTCGATTTGCTCGGCATTTATCCGGAACAACATTTTACCGAGCCACCGCCGCGCTATACCGAAGCCACGCTTATCAAAGCCCTCGAAGAAAAAGGGATTGGTCGTCCCTCCACCTATGCGCCGATTCTTTCAACGATTCAGGAACGCGGCTATATCGAACGAATGCCGGATCGCCGGCTCAAGCCAACCGACCTAGGATTCATCGTCAATGATTTGTTGGTGAAGCATTTTCCCAACGAAGTGGATGTGGGCTTTACCGCACAAATGGAAGAAAAGTTGGATCAGATTGCAGAGGGCGAAGCCGAGTGGGTCCAAGTGTTGCGTGATTTTTACGCACCGTTCAAACAAACCCTCGACCGCGCGGCAAACGAAATGCCCAACGTAACGCTGGAAGCGGAAAAGACGGATGAGGTGTGCGCCAAGTGTGGCGCACCGATGGTCATCAAGCGAGGTCGCTTTGGAAAATTTTTGGCTTGCTCGCGTTATCCCGATTGCAAGAACACACGCAATTTGTCGGCGAGCGGCGGAAGCGCGAATACCGGCGTTGTGTGTCCGGAATGCAAGCAAGGACAAATCGTCGAGAAGAAGAGCAAAAAGGGACGCATCTTTTATTCGTGCAATCGTTACCCGGCGTGCACCTTTGCGTTGTGGGACAAGCCGGTGTCAACGCCGTGTCCGCGTTGCGGTGGGCTGATGACGCTGAAAGGAAAAAACGGGGTCAAGTGTACGAAATGTGATTATGCTGGAGAAGCGACGTAACGTCACTCCACTGAATCTATCTGATCTGGTACCAAAACGCCGTTGACGAATACGTAACCGATAAATTGTTCCCCTTGTTCCCGTGTTGCACCTCCACCCGCAAATGCCGGTTGAATTCGGGCGCATCGTTGAGATAAAAACGATATTGCGAGGAGGGTTCCTTGTTGGTGCTGTAATCGAGTAAGGTCATCCCGGCGAGACAGTACTGGGTGTTGTAGCCGGGATAACCGGCAAAGACGTAATAGTAACTCGCGTTGAAATCATCTTCGATGCCGGTGCCGGGCAACGCCAATCGCCCATCCACCCACACATCCACATTCGATTCAAGGTACGGAAAGCGCCAGTGTTCATCCAGCGGACCATTCAGCGCGCGCCGATCCAAATCCCACGCATTCAAGATCATCCCCAGATATTTGCCGCGCCCGTTGACATCAATCACCACGTAATTATCGCCATCATCTTCGCGTTTTTCCACCCGGCGCGTCCCAAAGTAGGCATGTAAACGGGCATGCTCGGTGCCGGGAAGCGTATCGCGCAAGGCAATCTCTACGACCAAGGGTAAGGTTTCAGCGCGTTCATTCAAAAAGACGATGCGCGCCGAATCGAACGGCATCGGAAAATTAAGGTAGAAAAGATGCTCCTGCAAACTATCCATAAAGCCGACCGGCAATGAACGATACGGCAACAACTTTTCGGCGGTGCTGAACATGGCACGTAAGGGTGCGACCATACTGGGTTGCGGCTCACCATCCCAAAACACTTGCATCCATACCGAATCGTCCATCCCGCGCGGCACGTGGACACGCAACCCGGCAATAGTTCCCGGTTGATTAAATTGAATCTCGCCAGATTTATTCTTAGGAATCGTCAACTCAAAAGTCTTGAACTCGGGCAGATTCGATGGGGCACAAGTTTGCCACGCTTGCGCGGCGCGATCCAACGCGGCTTGCTCATTGATGCTCGGCACCGGCGAAAAAGATTGGAATGGGGTTGCTGTGTTACTAACGGTTGCCGGTGACGCAATCATCGCCAGCGGATTGCCGACAAAACGTTTCACTTGGATTTGCATCATGCGCGGGCGTCCGGTCGTGGCAATGCGAATAGATTTTTGAAACGGAATCGGCACATAGTTGATGTTGCCACCATTCGCCGAAGCGTAGAACGCGGCAAGCGGTGCCGGAAACGGATTTTTGCCCACGAACAAATCCTTGATCCCGACATTGACACGCGGCACCATTTCATCGTCCATATAGAAACGAATGTTGCCGACCTCGCCCAAATTGCCCCAGTTTGCCCACTCTTCTTCGTGCGACATATCTTGGGGATTGTTGTAGCTTTGGTGTTGTTGATGGGCAAACCAAATGCGCGTCACGATCCCGGGTCCCTCTACCCGGGGAACAATTTCGTACTCGCGCGCGCCATCATACCCTTGAACGATGCGATACGGATAGCGTTTGCCATCTTCGGCGATGTAGCCATAGTTAGGACCGATAAAATTGCCATCGTCCACGAACCAATCAAAATAGTGTTCCAATGCGACCCAGTTGCGACTGGTGTACTGTGTCGTAATCGTCTGCTCCATTATCGGCAAGCGCGCAAGGTCGTGGAGATCGTTCACGTACTGTTCAAAGGTGGAGACGTACGGGGTTGGAGTTGGCGTCGGAGTCGGCGACACGACGGGCGTAGCCCAATCGGTTTGTCTTGGCTCAGGCGTTGGACTAGGCGTGGGCGAAGGAAGCGGTGCCGCAGTGATGACCACTTGGGGCGTAATAATCGGACGTGGCGATGGCGCGGAGGTGGGGATGGGCGTGGATTCAACGGCACACGCAGCAAGCAAGACGATCAGCGTACTCAAGACAAATGTGAGTGAATGAAATCGTTGACGTGAAAACATCGGGGCGCATTTTAGCACAGCCATCTTTCTGGTGCAAACATATACCTCACTCGGACGAGCCGAAACAACACCGGAATTGATCCCCGAAGGTACACGAAGATTTCTCTGTTCTTCCTTCGTGACCTTGGTGCTCTGGATAAAAAAATCTTGGCTTTTTGTGACAGTGTAGCATAGTGACCGCGAATGAGCTCAATTTGACCGCAGAGACGTAGAGCAAAAATCATAAACTCCGCGCTCTCTGCGCCTCTGCGGTTAGGAATCGGTAGACGTGCTACACTCTCCTTTTTGTACAGCGATTTCATTTGATAGGTACTAAACCCCTCTGACCGCCATCCCCTTGCGCCCCTATTCGACGCGTGGTATCATACAGCCCAAGCAATCACCTATCTCAAAGAGGAGCGAGGCACATGACGACGATGACTGCGGTCAAAACCAATCCGTTGCGCGCGTGGAATTATTTTACGCTGAACGCGTACTGGTTCGCGCTTTCGTTTTTATGGAACTCGATGGGGCCGATTCTGTTGCCCACGATGGTCCCCTTGCTGGTACCGGAATCACAAAAAGGGACGGCATTAGGCACGCTTAGCGCGATTGGCTTGATCATCGCGACGATTGTGCAACCCGCCGCCGGCGCATGGAGCGATGCACGCACCACACGCTGGGGTAAACGCCGACCATACATCGTGGGCGGTATTTCGTTTGCCTGCGTGTTTCTTCTCGTCATGTTATTCGCGCAGGATTACGTTACTCTCTTGGTGGCGTACGTTCTGCTTCAATTTTTTTCCAACGTGGCGCACGGACCCTATCAGAGTTACATCCCGGAATTGGTGCCGGAACACAAACGCGGCAAAGTAACCGGTGTCAAGCAATTGTTCGAAATGGTTGGCTTGATCATCACCTCGCTCGTCGTAGGCAACTGGGTTGGCGCGGGTCAAATGGGTCTGGCCTTCGCCGCGATCATTTTCTTTTTGTTGTTCACGATGGTGCTCACTGCGGTGTTCGTCACCGAACAGCCGTACGAAGGTGCTGTGCCGATGCCAAAACCGGCGGCGCGGCATGCCTCCATCTGGCACACTATATTTTACAGCCGCGATTTCTTCTTGTGGTTGATCTCACGCTTGCTCATCCTGCTCGGCGCGAACTTGGTGCGCAACTATGTTTTGCTCTTTTTGAAAGATGTCTTGAAACTGCCCAACCCAGCGGCAGAAGCCGGGAGTTTGCTCGCGATTATCGGCGTGGCGGTGGCGGTGGTGGCGTATCCCGCCGGCGCATTGAGCGATCGCGTGGGGCGCAAAGGGATGGTCATTGCGTCAGGTGTGTTGGGCGCCATCGGCGCCGTGATGCTTTTGCCGGCAACAACGATGACAACTGTCCTGATCGCCGGGGGCGTCATCGGCTTGAGTATTGGCATCTTTTTGAGCGCGAACTGGGCGTGGGCAACCGATTTGATTCCGGGCGCAGAGAGCGGTCGCTTTCTGGGAATTTCTAATATCGCCACGGCGGGTGCCGGTGTGATCGCCGGGGCGGGCGGTGCCGTGTTGGATTTCTTCAACAATCAAGTGCCCGGGTCGGGTTACACGGCGTTGTACATTTTGGCGGCGGTGTGCTTTGTGCTGGGTGCCGGCATTGCTTTTGCCGTCAAAGACACGCGAAGCAAGCCATGAATGTCAGACCAGTGCTTGCCCAACTTAAACGATTAAAAAATCCCGCGAACGTTGCCGGGATGGCGCGCTTTGGCATCAATCCTAAAAACACGTTGGGGATTTCAATTCCCACCTTGCGCAAGATGGCGAAAGAAATCGGTACCGATCATGACCTCGCATTGGACTTGTGGCGGTCCGGCCTCCACGAAGCGCGCATCCTCGCTTCGATGATTGACGATCCGGCGCGCGTAACTCAAGCCCAGATCGAACGCTGGGTCAAAGATTTCGATTCGTGGGATGTGTGCGATCAAGTGTGTATGAATTTGTTCGAACGAACGCCGTTGGCGTACCGCCAAGCCATCGAATGGAGCAAACGCGAAGAAGAGTTTGTGCGACGCGCCGGGTTTGCGTTGATGGCGTGTCTGGCATGGCACGATAAAGAAGCAAAGGACGCCGCGTTCCTGAAATTTATCCCCGCCATCAAACGTTGTGCCACAGATGAACGGAATTATGTACGCAAAGCGGTGAACTGGGCACTACGTAATATCGGCAAACGCAATCGTGCGTTGAATCGTGCCGCGATCCAAACCGCACGCGAAATTCAACGTCTTGATTCAAGAGCGGCGCGCTGGATTGCCAACGATGCGTTGCG
>JBBITT010000040.1:0-1995 GCA_037440625.1 Chloroflexota bacterium | reverse complement strand
CGGACAAAAATGCGTGGCGTGTCGTGGCGGCGAGCCCACGGCAACGGACGCGGAGATAGCGGTGTGGCATCCCCAAGTGCCCGAGTGGCAAATCATCGAACGGGAGGGCATCAAGCGATTGGAACGCGTCTTCAAGTTCAGGAATTTTGTCCAAGCCGTCGCGTTCACCAACAAGGTCGCCGAAATTGCTGAAGCAGAGGGACATCACCCAGCGATTCTCACCGAGTGGGGGAAGGTTACGGTAACGTGGTGGACGCACAAGATCAAGGGCTTGCATCGCAACGATTTTATTATGGCAGCAAAGACAGATCAACTCGTGAACGTGTGAGCGGGCGCGCCAGCGACAAAAGCGGAACCTCTGCACGCAACGTGCGATCCAAGAATCCCAAAACGTAACGTTCAAATCCCAACGGATCCGCGCGCTGTAATTCGGCGTGCCCCGCATTCTTGACGATGTACAACCCTTGAGGATTGTTGGCGGCGGCATACAAACGTTGGCTATTGCTCACATTCACCGTTTTGTCTTGCGCCCCATGAATGAAAAGAATGGGTTGTTTAAGACGCGCCACATCGTCAATGGGACGGATTTGATGGATACGCAAACCAGTGATGTGTTCACCGAACCAAATCATAATTGGTGCAAAGGGGAACGGCGGCAAGCCCGTTTTGGCAACCATCCCTTGCGCGATATTGTCTTCCAAACTGGTATAAGTACTTTCGACGATAATCGCCTTGAGGTCGGGCAAGCGAGTGGCGGCACGCAGAACGGCTGCCCCACCCATCGAATAACCAACCAAGCCGATGAGCATCGGATTGACTTCGGGACGTGATAGCACATAGCGGACTGCGCCAATGACATCTTCGGCTTCGGTGTACCCCAGGGTCGTGATCGCGCTACCGCTCGTGCCGTGATTGCGCAAATCGAACAACAGCACGCCGTATCCCTTGGCGATCATGGTCAGCGCTTGTCCCAACAATTGTTCGCGATTCGCCCCCAAGCCGTGAACGAGCACCAGCGTTGCGCCGTTGGATTGCGGATCGGGCGGGACAAACCAACCGTTGAGCGGGACCCCATCGGTTGAGAAAAAATGTGCTTCATGCCAGCGCGTCAATCCTAGGTCGGTGAGCGTTAGGGTGAGCCGAGACCGGCGCGGATACAGCATCGGCATGGCGAGAACATAGGGGACCAGAATCCCGATGACCAGAATCGCACCGAATGCCAGCATCAGATAAATCGAGCGCGTCAAAGCCAGCCACCAGGTTGCCACGATGAGCGTGCTAATCGTGGCGATCATCGCGCGCGCAAAGAATGGCTTGAGCCAAAAGAGGGAACGCTTTGCTCGACTCTCCTTGGCTTGTTGAATGTGGTGAAGATACCACGCAGACAAGGCGGACATCATCTTGACCTACTGTTGATACGTTCCAGAACGCTTGCCGGTTTTTATCCGCTGAGCAAACTTGTTCTATGTACAAGAGAGATAGGTTGCCTTGAATAATACAAATTGCCGCGAGTTTGCTCGCGGCAATCGAATTATTGCGATATTTTGATAGTTGGCATCAATTTCCAGTCGTATTCACCCCTTCGATGAACCAGCCCCCTTTGAGTTGCGTAAGAAAAAAGCGATATTCAATGCCATCTACGCGCACGCGGGCGGTGGCTTTTTCCACGCGCGGATCGTCCATCGGCAGCGTCACATATTTGCCGGTGGCATCCATCCCCGAATAGGTAATCTCGCCCACAATGAATTGTCGTTTCAGAGTGATCCACTCTTGTACCATCTTGCGTACATTCGCCGCATAGCCGCTGGATTGTCCCGGCAGATTCGTTGCCCAATAGGACAAGGCCTCTTCCAAATCGCCGATGGAAACCGCGCGGATAAACTCGTGAAGCATCGTGGCTGCCTCGCTGGAACTGTCCGGTGGAACAAGATTCGCGAGGGTGGGAGTTGGCACCGCAATCGCCACGCGAGTGGGTAGCGGCACTTGGGTGGGCGG
>JBBITT010000039.1:0-27662 GCA_037440625.1 Chloroflexota bacterium | reverse complement strand
TTGCCGACGTTCCTCCGTCGTCATTATAGCACGCCTTGCAAATCCATGACAAACGTCTTAATTGACAAAAGATTCTGCTTCTTCTATTATGCAAGTTATGAATTCAATCATCCTTGCTTCAACCTCACCGCGCCGCCGAGAGTTGGTTTCGCTGTTTGGATTGAACTTTCAATTGATCTCTGCCGATGTGGACGAATCACTGCGTCCCCATGAAGCTCCCGCCGATCTGGTGCGCCGATTGTCGCGCGCCAAAGCCGAGATCGGCGCGCAAGCATTTCCCAATTCGATTGTGGTGGGTGCGGATACGATTGTTTGGCTCGATCATACCATCATCGGCAAACCCACCGATGCAAATGATGCAGCGCGAATGTTAAAGATGCTCCGCAATCGTCCCCACACGGTTTATTCCGGCGTTACGGTGATGCGCGGCGCTCAAGCCATCACCGAAATCGCGACCACGATGGTGCAGATGCGCAACTATACGGACGAGGAAATTGCGGCATTCGTCGCCACCGGGGAACCGCTGGACAAAGCGGCGGCGTATGCGATTCAGAACACCGCCTTCAAACCGGTGGCATACCTCGAGGGTTGTTTTGCGAACGTGATGGGGTTGCCACTGTGTCATTTGTATCGTGCGCTCAACAAGTTTGGCGTGCCACTGGGCACACCCGACCGCGCGTGCCAAGATCATTTGAATATCGTGTGCTTTGAAGCGGAACGGGTTTTAACCTCGGATTAGATGATTCGCTCAAGATGGACATTCTTTCTTCACTCAATCCAGCGCAACAACAAGCCGTGAAAATAGTTCATGGACCCGTCCTAGTGCTGGCAGGTCCAGGCAGTGGCAAGACCCGCGTCCTCACCCATCGGGTTGCCTACCTCATTGGCGAAAGACACATTGCCCCGTACAACATCCTCGCCGTAACGTTCACGAACAAAGCCGCACGCGAAATGCGTGAACGCTTGATCAAACTGATTGGCGAAGCCCGCGCGCAGGATTTAACGATTGGCACTTTTCACGCCACCTGCGCGCGTTTTCTGCGCCGCGATGGTGAACGTGTGGGCTTGGGACGCGGCTTTGGGATTTATGATGAAGACGATCAAACGGCACTCATCAAGCAAATTCTCCGAGAGATGAATCTGGACGATAAAAAATACAAACCGGGTGCCGTGCTAGGGACGATTAGCAAAGCCAAGAATGAGTTGATCGAACCGGCAAACTATGTGCCGGCATCGTACTGGCACGAAGTGGTGGGGCGCGTGTATCAACGCTATCAGCAACTCCTTGCCGCCAACAACGCCGCCGACTTTGATGATTTGTTGATGGCGACGGTGCGTTTGTTCCGTGAAAATCCCGATGTGCTCGAACGGTACCAGAATCGGTACGTGTATCTGCACGTGGACGAGTTTCAAGATACGAACATGGCGCAATACGAGTTGATGAAATTGCTCGCCGGCAAATATCAAAATTTGTTTTGCGTGGGGGACGAGGATCAAAGCATTTACGGCTGGCGTGGTGCAGATTATCGTAATGTGCTGCGCTTTAGCCAAGATTTTCCCAATGCCCAAGTCCAGTTGCTGGAACAGAACTATCGCTCCACGCAAACCATCTTGGATGTGGCGCAAGCGATCATTCGCAAAAACAAATCGCGCCACAAAAAAGAATTGTGGACTGAAAATCCTCAAGGCATTCCCATCACCGTTTGGGAAGCCTACGACCAAGACGAAGAAGCCAGTCTGGTGGTGGATGAGATCGCGCGTTTAGCCAAGCAAGGGTATCGTCTGCGCGACTGCGCCGTGTTCTATCGTACCAATTTCCAATCACGCGCGCTGGAAGCGGCATTTACGCGACGCGGGATGCCGTACCAACTAATCGGCGCGTTGCGTTTTTATCAACGCCGCGAAGTCAAAGATATTCTGGCATACCTCCGCCTCATCGCCAATCCAGACGATAGCGTGGCTTTCAATCGCGTACTAAACGTGCCACCGCGTGGCATCGGCAAGAATACAATGGATAATTTAGCACGCTGGGCAGAAAAGTTGAACGTGTCGCCATACGCCATTTTGCAGATGCTCAAAGCGATGGATGAAAAAAGCGCGTCCACATCGCCGACGCACCCCTCGGCACTGAGCCGCGATGCCTTTGATGCGCGCGCCCGCAAATCGCTTTTGGCGTTCGTTGATTTGTTGGATGAACTCCGCGCGGCGCGCCACGAAACAAAATTGACTGAACTGGTCAAACTGGTTTTGCAGAAAACCGCGTACGAAGATTACATCGTAGATGGTACACCGGAGGGTGAAGATCGTTGGCAAAACGTGCGCGAGTTGTTGAACGCTACAAAAAAATACGCTAGCGAGGCGGCAGAGGTTACGTTGCCGCAGTTTCTGGAAGAAGCCGCCCTCATCGCCGATATTGATACAATGCGCGATGATGTGGACGCGCCCACGTTGATGACCTTGCATATGGCAAAGGGCTTGGAATTTCGGGTGGTGTTTATGGTGGGGCTGGAAGAGGGTTTGTTTCCGCATTCGCGTTCTTTTGATGAACCGGCGCAAATGGAAGAAGAACGTCGTTTATGTTACGTCGGTATCACGCGCGCCAAAGAACGCCTCTACTTGGTACACACTTTTCGCCGTTCATTCTACGGCAATACCGAACCGAGCGAGCCATCGCGTTATTTAGCGGACATTCCACGCCATCTGGTCGCCGGGACAACCACGGCACATCGTTTGGACAAAGGACACAAAACATCGCATTACGCGCGTGCTCAGGAAGACGATATAGACGATGACGATTTTGACACGGATGAAACATCGTCGCGCCGCAGGCACAAGCCACGTTCATCATTGTCTCACGCGCCTCGCACTCAATCACATCAGTTTAAGGCGGGCGATCAGGTTACGCATCCAACCTTTGGCGATGGGGTCGTGATTGCCAGCAAAATCATCGGCACCGACGAAGAAGTTCAAGTTGCCTTTCCCGCGATCGGCGTGAAACGTCTGGTCGCCCGATACGCTCATTTGCAGAAAAAGTAGTATGCGCCAGTTATTCTCTTCCATCAATACCGTTTTATTGATAGGCGTGGTTTTAATGCTCATCGCCTTTTTGCTGACCCTGCCCTTGTTACATCTTTCGCCGACTGATCAAACTGAACTGACATTATTGGTGATCGTCAGTATCGTTTACGCTTTTCTCTCCAATCGTGCCGCCGCACGCTGGGGATGGTTGCGGCTGGCGCCGATTATACAACCGATCAATGTCCTCATTGTAAGTTTGGGCTTTGCCATTCTCTACGATGATGTGAATCTGGTCTGGACTTTTTATTTCCTCATCCCTTTGAGTGCGGCACTCGCGGTGAGCGCCGGTTGGGCTTATTCCGATGGAGTGCTCTGCGCTCTTGGCTACTTGAGTGTGGTCTATGCCAAGGGTGGATTGAACGAAAACCTCGGCGCACATCTGATGGTAGCCAGCGTCTTGGTCACCTTTGCACTCTTCGGTGGAATGCTCGGCAGCGTGGTGCGTCGTCAAGAACAGACCTTGCGTGAAAAAATTGAGGCATTACAAACCCTCACGGCGATGCAACAGCAATTGATTGAGGAGAACAAACATCACGCGGTGGAGATGGCGACACTCAATCAAATTGGACACGCTGTTTCAAATTTGCAAACGTTGGAAAATGTGTTTGAACTCATCTATGAGCAGATCCGTCAAGCGGTGCCCTTGGATGTCTTTTTCATTTGTCTCAAAGATGAAAGTGGCAAGGTTTCATTTCCTATTTTGTATGACGGAGGCAAACGCTACTCTCAGAACCAAGATACCGTTCCAAGCGAGAGTCCCCTCGGACAAACGCTAACCACTGGCATCCCGCGTCTCATTAATCGCACCCCTACTGAAATTGCCACCTCGCCCGTCGTCTATCGCACCGGCGATACAAGTCACCCTTCCGCCTCGCTCATTTATACCCCCCTTCAGAGCAAGACAGGTATCATTGGCGTCTTGTCGGTGCAAAGTTATCAGCTCAACGCCTATGATGACCATTACCTAACTTTGGTAACGGGTATTGCTCAGCAAGCCGCCATTGCCATCGAAAACGCTCGCTTGCTTGAAGCCGAACGCGCCCAATTGGTACTGGCACAGACGTTGCAAGAAATTGGCAAACTACTCACCGCCGAGATGGGACTTGATCAAGTTCTGGAAAACATCTTTGATCTGCTCAAGCGTGTGGTGCAGTATGACAGCGTTTCGATTCAACTCTTGGAAGCCGATGGCACACTCAACCTGATTGCCGGACGTGGGTTTGAAGATATAGAAAGAGCCAAGCAAATTGCCCGCGAATTAAGCCCGTACACCATTAGCCGAAAATACCAAACTTGGCGAACGGTCGTCATCCCGGATACCCACAACGATCCACGTTGGATTCCTGCCGCTGGGAGTGAATACATTCGCTCATGGATTGGCGCGCCCTTGATTGTCAAGGGCAAATTGATGGGGCTGTTGAATGTGGACAATCGTCAACCCAACGCGTACACGGAAAAGACAGCGCAAACGGTGCAGGCATTTGCCGACCAAGCCGCCATCGCCATTGAAAACGCACGCCTGTTTGCGCAAGCCCAGCGTCGTGCCGACGAGTTTGCTTTGCTGTACGAGACCACGCGCGATCTGACTCAAGTGCATGATGTACAAACATTGCTCGAGACCATCGTTGCACGAGCCAGAGCGTTTCTCCACAGCGCGGGCGGTGGGATGTATCTCTACGATGCGACGCGCCAAGATTTGTACGCCGTCGTTAGCACACACCCTTCCACACCGGTAGGCACCCGGCTGGCTCTGGGTGAAGGGATGGCGGGACGTGTAGCACAAACCCGTCAACCCCTCATCGTGGACGATTACAAAACCTGGAGTGGACGTTCACCAAAATTCGAGGGAGCATTCATCTCCGCCATTGTCCAAGTCCCAATGCTTTATCGTGGCGAGTTGATTGGAGTCTTGGCAGTAGAGGAATACGAAAACGAGACGCACAAGTATACCGAAGATGATATGCGGCTCTTGTCCCTCTTTGCCGCGCAAGCCGCCGGGATCGTTCATAGCGCACGATTGTATGAAGCCGCCCGCCAACGCGCCGCCGAACTGGAAGCCGTTCGGCAAGCCACGCTGAGTTTAACTTCCAGTCTTGATCCCGCCATCGTGTTGCAAACAATTGCTACCAACGTTCTGCGGCTCAACCCGGATGCACACGATACCCACATCTACCTGTACGACAATGAACGGTTGACCTTTGGTGCCTCCCGCTGGGCAGATGGACGCTTGAATGAAGAATGGGCACCCCCGCGCGAAGACGGACTCACTTATACGGTTGCGCGCGAAGGTAAAATCATCGTTGTGCCCGATATGCGCACCCATCCCTTGTTCGTTACCGCACAACGTCCCTTTGCAGGTGCCATTGTTGGATTGCCGCTCAAAATGGGCACTCGTGTGGTGGGAGTAATGAACATCGCTTATGCTCACCCACGATCATTCACCGATGATGAATTGAGCGTTTTGCAACTCCTCGGCGATCAAGCCGCCACGGCGATTGTCAACTCGCGTTTGCATCAAGCGGTTCAAGAATCGGAACAACGTTATCGTTCTTTGGTCGAGAACATTCCCATTGGAGTCTATCGCGTAACGCCCGGACCCCACGGGGAATTTTTGATGGCGAATCCCGCGCATCTCAAAATGTTCGGCTACGATTCGCTCCAAGAACTCCAGCAGATTCGTGTTTCCGATCTGTACGTCCACACAGAAGAACGGAACGAATTTTCAGAGCGCGTCCTCCGGGACGGCGCGGTGACCAACTTGGAACTGTGCTTGAAACGTAAAGACGGTTCCCCCATTTGGGCGTTGGTCAATGCCCGGGTTGTCTATCAAGACCAACAGCCGGCCTATTTCGATTGCACGGCCATTGACATCACTGCCCAAAAGATGGAATCGCTGGCACGCGCCCAAGCCGAACAAGCCCTTGAACGACGCAGCGAGGAATTGGAAGGATTGCTGCAAACCTCGAATAGCATTTCCGCGCATCTCGACCTGGAGACAGTCCTGACCACCATCGCTGAGCAAGCGCGCGATCTACTTCAAGCCACGGAAGCCACCTTGTTCTTGTTCGACGAGGCAGCCAACCTATTACGCCCGATTGTTGCCTTGGGAGAGTATACGGCTGAACGCCTCGCCCTCAGTCTGCATCCCGGGGAAGGCGTGGTGGGCTGGGTTGCGCAACATCGCCAACCTGCCAACATTCCCCACACCCTGCACGATCGCCGCGTCAAGCATGTGCCCGGGACGCCAGAAGAAGATGAAAGCATTCTCTCCGTCCCGCTCATTCACAGCGAACAACTCGTGGGCGTCATTCTGCTCAACCGGATCCCCGCCACGGGCTTTACCCCCAACGAACTCGATCTGTTGGTGGGAATGGCGGCGCAAGCATCTGCCGCTATCATGAACGCCCGCTTGTTTGAAGAAACTCGCCGCAGCGCGTTGGAACAACGCATCATCAGCGAGATCACCCGCACGCTCAATTCGACCCTGGATGTGTCGCAAGCGTTTCCCACCGTGGTCAAAGGCTTGCGCGCCTTGGTGGATTGTGAACGCATCAGTCTGGCGCTCCTCGATGAGCAACACTATTTCACCTTGCAATTACAGGATGCCTATCACGAAGAGTTACCGGTTGGGACTCGGATGTCCATGTCCACCACCGCGGCGGCAGAAGCTGTGCTTGCCGGGCGTGTGCATCTGACAGCGGATCTCGCTACCGAAGCCGATCATTCAGCCGAAGAAATTTTGTACCGCGCCGGCTATCGTTCGCGTGTTTGTCTGCCACTCACCGTGGGAGAACGGACCATCGGCTCGCTCAACTTGCTCAGCACCCGGTTGAATGCCTATACACCCAACCAACTCCCGGCTCTGCGCCAAATCGCCAACGCCCTTGCGATTGCGTGGGTAAATATGCAACTGTTCCAGACCGAATTGACCCGGCGTCAGGAACTCACTGCCTTGTACGAATTATCGCGGCAATTGGCAGACACCACCAACGTGGATACCATCGCCGCTATTGTGTTACGTTATGCGGTCCAAACCATTCACGTAACTTTTGCCCGCCTCCTTCTGCTGGAAGACGACGATTTTGTGGTACGCGCCGCACACCTCATCCGCGATCTCGATCAGAACCTTTCGATTGGGCACCGCATCTCACGAACAGAATCTCCCTTTTGCCAACATGTCCTCACCCAGAATGAACCCGTCGTCATTGCGCACAGCGATCCGCGTCTCACCCCAACCGAATGTGCCGAGCTATTCCTAAATCTCGCCGAAACGGTTTGTCTCGTCCCCCTGCGCACAGGCAAGGTGAGTTTAGGATTACTCGTACTCGGTGAAGAACGCGGCAACGACCGCGAACCCTTTACCGCAGACAAAATTCGATTGGCGCACAGCATTGGTGACCAAGCGTCCAGTGCGCTCCATCGCGCCCAGTTGTTCAGCGAGTTGGAAAACGCTTACTTGCAAACGGTGCTTGCGTTGGCAAACGCCGTGGATGCCAAAGACTCTGACACGAACGTTCACTCGCAACGATTAGCGGAACAGGCCCTCACCATCGGTAAAGCATTGGGGCTTGATCCACAAGCACTCGAAGATTTACACTATGGTGCCATTCTCCACGATATTGGCAAGATCGGCGTACCAGACGCCGTGCTGAAAAAACCGGGACCGCTGACCCCGGCGGAGTGGATGCGGATGTATCAACATCCCGTCATCGGTGCACAAATCATCGAACCGCTGAGCCGTTTGGCGGGTGCCGCAGAAATTGTGCGGCATCATCACGAACGTTACGATGGCACCGGTTATCCGGATGGTTTAGCCGGCAATGCCATTCCGGTTGGCGCACGCATCCTGGCGGTAGTGGACGCCTTTGGAGCGATCATTGACAAGCGGGTTTACAAAGAAGGGCAATCCGTAGACTATGCGATTCACGAACTCAAGCGTTGTGCCGGCACACAATTCGATCCGCACATTGTTCAACTCTTTTTGCGTTTGATCCTAGGGGCACAGGAATAACCCATGCAACGCTGGAAAGAATTTTTTCGCTCCGATCCAACTTTTCTCTCGCGTCCCACGACGATTTTGCGATTCATCACATTGGCAATCTTTATATTTGCCTTGGGTTTAGCGTTGCTGATGCCTCTCTCTGGTCCCGCCTACCTCAAAATGATTATCGCCGTCATCGCCGGGCTAGGGTACACTTTGATCGCTTGGATGCCGTATCTGCCAGGCCGGCGAACGCTGATTGATGTGTACCCCATCGGGATCGCTCTGCTGAACGCACTCTTTTATGGTTTTGTAACCTATCTTTTATTCGACGTGATCCCCGTGATTGCCATCATTTACGTGCTGCCCATCATCAGTGGAGCCATTCGGCGCGGTAGGCGGTTCGCCCTTTTGAACGCCTTCCTGGCTTCGGTCAGTTATTGGGTCGTTTTGCAAATACTCGGCGCCCAAACACTCTTGTGGAACGATTGGCTAGTTTTCACCGTTTTCTTTGGGATGCACGCCCTCTTGGCAGGTTCTTTGGCAACCACGCTCGAACAACGCACCATCGAGTACAAAAATATCGTGCATTACAGTCGCGATGCCATTGTGATCCTCAACCACGCAGGACAGATCGAATACTTGAACCCTGCCGCGCTCAATCTCTGTGGCTATCCGCCGGAGGAACTCTGGGGACGCCCCTTTTTCGATTTGATCGTACCCGCCGAACGAACAAAAGCCTTTCACGCTTGGAAAAATTTACTTGCCGGTGTGATCCCCGATGAAACCTTTGTCGTGCAGATTCTGACTAAAACCGGCGCGCCACGCACGCTGGCAATCACCACCGCGCCTTTTGACCTCAAACGCAATCGTTTTGCGATCTTTGCCCGTGACATTACCGCCCAAGAAAAACAACAGCAAGAACACGAACACCGTCATCGTGAACTGGACGCCGAACGCGCTGTGGCGACCGCCATCAGTCAAACGCTTACGTTGGAGGAGGTCTTGCGGGTTGCACTGGCAAAGGTACTAGAGACACTCCAGTATGATGCGGGAGCGATCTATTTGGCAGATGAAGCGCAAACGACGCTGACGTTAGCCATTGCGCAGAATTTGTCGGACGAATTCACCCGGCAGTTTTTGACCCATACCTTTGGTCATGGCATCACCGGGCGCGCCGCCGCCCAACGTGAAATCCTCGTGGAAAACATCCTCCCCGCCTGCGAACAGACCACGCCACTCGCCGATGGGGGCTCCCTGCGCACCCAGATCAGCGTGCCGTTGATCTATCAAGATCGAGTGATGGGCGTCCTGAATATCAATAGCCGTCAAGCACAAACGCTCCCCCCTACTGACCTCGCTTTGTTGCGTACGATTGCCGCGACCCTCGCCGTTGCGATTGATCGCGCACGCTTGTTTGAAACACTGGAGCAACGTGTGGCACAGCGCACCGCTGAACTTGCCACCCTCAACCGCATTGCCGCCGTCTCCAACCAATCCCTTGACCTTGCCGTGATCCTCGACGCCACGCTCGTTGAATTGATCCGTGCACTTCAAGTGGAGGGCGGCTGGATTTTCCAAATTCATCGCGAACAAGGTACCTTGCAGATGCTTGCCCAGCGTGGCGTGCCCGCCGTGATTTTCGATCAACCTCCTCTGCTTCGGTTAGGCGAGGGAGCGATTGGGCAAGTGGCACTAGAAAGCCATGGACGCCTCGTGGACATCGAACAACTTGAACCCCTCGCCCGTGAACGATTGCTCACCGCCGGCATTCAATCCATTTGCGTGGTGACACTGGTCGCGCATAACCAAACCATCGGCGTGTTGAGTCTGTTCAGCCGACAAAAGAATCGTTTTGGCGAGACCGAATTACGCTGGTTAGACAGTGTGGGGAACACGGTCGCCGTAGCCATGCAGAACGCCCAATTGTTTGAATCGGAAAAACGCGCGCGCGAAAAAGCCGAGGTTTTGCGTAAAGCCGCCTACGCCATCAGTAGTAGTCTGAAACTCGATCAAGTTTTGCGCCTATTGCTGGAACAACTCAAAAGTGTCCTGACCTATGACACGGCCTCTATTCTCTTGCTGCGAGAACCGGATCAACCCTTGCTTGTTTCTGGCATTGGGTACGCGAATGAGACGATCACGAGCCAACTGGCAAGTCATTTGCTCAGAACCAGTCCCATTCTGGCTCAAATGGCACGCGATCTCCAGCCCGTCATCATTGCCGATGTGCGTGAACACCCCGGTTGGATTTGGGTCCCCGGCGCGGAACACGTGCGTTCATTCCTCGCCGTGCCGATCATTAGCCGAGACAAGATGATCGGTGCACTGATGGCAGACAGCGTCCACGTAAATTTCTTTAAAACCGATGACGTGCAACACGCCCAGACACTTGCCCCACACATTGCGGTCGCATTGCAGAATGCGCAACTGTTCGAATCCGTCGAACAGCAACTCAAGCAGATTATGACCTTGCGCGAAATTGATCGTACGCTCAACTCGATGCTGGAACTGGAGCCGATGCTGGATACTATCTTGGATGCCGTTGCCCAACTGGTGCCATACGATTACGCCGCCATTTTCATCTTGGAGGGGAATCGGTTGCGAGCGGTGGCGGCTCATGGGATCCGCGCCGATCATTGGCGGCACTTGGTTTTCGATATCTCCGTGCATCCGGGATTTCATCGCATCTGGAACAAGCGCCGCCCGGTGATACTGCCGAATGTCCGTAATTCGAAAGAGTGGCTTCCGACCCCCGGCTTGGAAGATGTGCAATCGTGGCTGGGCGTGCCATTTATCGCGCGGGATCAAGTGTTGGGACAATTGAGTCTTTATCACCGCGCACCCCATGCCTTTACACAAAAACACAGCGACCTGATTTGGGCATTTGCCAATCATGCCGCCATCGCCATTGCCAACGCGCGTTTGCGTGCCGAACTCCACGAACAAGCGCGGCACGATAGTTTGACCCAGGTGCTCAATCACGGTGCTTTTGTCAACGACCTTCGCTTGGCGAGTGAGCATGCGGTGACGCACCACCAAGGGTTGGCGCTGATTATGATTGACTTGGATGATTTCAAGCAATACAACGATACCTACGGTCACGTGGTGGGCGATGAGGTCTTGCGCACTACCGTGCAAGCGATTCGCGCACACATCAAGCAAACGGATTTGGTGGGACGCTGGGGCGGCGAAGAGTTTGGGATTGCCTTGCCCAATGCAAATTCAGCGCAAGCGATGCTCGTCGCGGAACGAATTCGCAAAACGCTTGCCACCACCAAAATTCAGGATCGGCACGGTATGCCAATTCCGCCGCCTACCGTGAGCCAAGGCATTGCGGTGCTGGGACAGACCGCCAAGACGCTGGACGATTTGATCGAGCAAGCCGACCGCGCCCTTTATCGTGCCAAGCAGCGCGGCAAAGATCAAATTGTTTGCGCACAATGAAAAACCCTGCCGAGTGCGGACAGGGTTTTTGATTCACTCACATCGCCGCAAAACGATTAATCAAACTTCGAACAAACGCCATCCCTTCAAAGTAATCCGCCAAGCGAATGCTCTCGTTGGGCGCATGGGCGCGTGAATCGTGCCAGCCGCAGCCGGCACTCACCGCCGGGATGCCGAATGCCTGACACAAGGGATACATTGGACCACTGCCCGCCATCGTCGGATAGATGATCGGGTCGGTGGCGTACACCTCTTTTGCCGCCGCCACCGCCGCGCGCACCATCGCCGAATCGAGTGGAGAGCGCGCCACCTCTTCGCCGGCTTCGGTCAATACAATTTCGATATCGTTGAAGCCGCGCCGATCCAGATGCTTGCGCAACAACTCGACGACGAGAGCCGGCGTGAGATTGGGCACGAGCCGGAAATCGAGTTTGGCGAAAGCGTGGTTGGGTAGCACCGTTTTCGATCCTTCGCCGATGTAGCCGGAGTACAGACCACAAATCGTTACGGTTGGCTCGTAGAGATGTTTTTTGAGCAACTCGATTCCACTCAAATTGCGGATGAACGCCGGGATGCCATAATCGGCTTTGAGTTTTTCGTCATCGCGCGGAATCGTTTCCAGTGCCGCCATTTCTTCGGGCGTGGGCGGGCGCACGTGTTGCTGATAATCATCAATCAAGATATGATCGTCTGCATCTTTGAGCGTGGCGAGTGCCCATGTCAAACGCCATGCCGGGTTGGGGACAATCGTAGCGGCGGCGGAGTGCAAATCACGTTTGGCACCGTGCGCGTGTAATTCCACGCACACAATTCCTTTGACGCCACATGATAACACCGGCCGTTCGTTAATATCCTTGTAGCCAGCTTCCCACAGACAGCCGTCAGCATCTTGCAACAACGCCCGGTTTTCGCGCGCAAACTGGGGCAAGTGGACACTGCCAATCTCTTCCTCGCCTTCCACCACAAATTTAATTTTGAGCGGCAAGTCACCCACCGCCCTCAGATAGGCTTCAATGGCTTGGATGCGGCACAACAAATTTCCCTTGTTGTCCGCCACACCGCGCGCAAAGAGTTTACCATCGCGCACCACCGCGTCCCAGGGTCCGGTTTCCCATTGATTGAGCGGTTCGGGCGGCTGCACATCGTAATGATCATAGATCAGCAACGTCCGCTTGCCACTGCCGATTTCAGCATACACCACCGGCGCGCCATCGCCCACCGGAATCAAACGCACCTCTGCCCCCAATTGCTTAAAGCGCGCCACCACCTTGTCTGCCATTTCGCGCATGCCCCAGTTTTGTGCGGCAACGCTCGGTTGGCGACAAAAATCTTGCAGTTCAGCGATAAAACGCTCGCGATTCGCATTGACGTACTCGGTGAATGAATCCATAGACAACTCCCTTGAAAATGTAGGACAAATTTGAAATTTGTCCTACACGTAGTCCATTTTCATCCGACCGCTGGTGCGCCAACGGCGAATGAACAACTCCTTAATATGCGCCCAATTCTTCCAAACGATCATCGTCAATCCCAAAATAATGCGCCAGTTCATGCCGCAAGGTGGTGCGGATCGCCTTGCGCACCTCATCCTCCGTGCGGCAGTGAGCCAGAATAGATTGGCGATAGATGCTGATTTTATCCGGCGGGACCAAACCATAATCGTGAGTGCGCGCGGTGAGTGGAACCCCATCATAAAAGCCCAACAAGTCGAATGGGTTATCCACGTCTGCCAATTCCATCGTGCGCTCATCCGGCAAGTCTTCGACAATGATAGCCACATTCACAATGTGCCGACGGATGGAGAGTGGCAACTCGGCGATGGCTTGTTCAAGCAGGTGATCAAACTGTGGGCGGTTCACGCCGATTATTATAGCATCGAACGAGGGAGAATAAAAACAACAAGCCCTGTGTTCAAGCGGACACAGGGCAAAGCGCAAGCGAGAATAATGAGTCATTTACTGATGTTACGCGGTCAATGATTTGTTCACCACAGAGATCACAGAGTTCACCGAGGTTTCTATGTTTTTCCCTGCGTTCTCCGTGTGCTCTGTGGTAAAATCGCGTGAGTCATTTAGAGAAAAGTCAAACCGGTTTGCGGATCCCAGGATTGATAGTGCAACAACCTTGCTTGTGTAGCGGCAGAATCCATCCCACTATGTTTCTCCGCCACTTGGCGCGCCGAGTTGATCACCAAGGATGTGCCTTGACGTTGTGTAACACGGACAAACGCCTCAACGACGGTGGGGTCAAACTGAATTCCCGCCCATTTTCTCAACTCCGCCACAATTTGTTCCAGCGACAAGGCACGATGATAGGCGCGGTCGGACGCCATCGCTTCGACCGCATCGCACACAGCGAGGATGCGCGCTTCCAGCGGGATTTGCTCGCGCGCCAGTCCACTGGGATAACCCTTCCCGTTCCACCATTCGTGATGATGTCGAATAAAGGGTGCCAGATGACGGAGACTCTGCGCTGTTTCCAGAAATTCTGCGCCGAGTGTCGCATGCTGTTTGACATATTCGTATTCGTCTTCGCTCAACTTGGCGGGTTTGTGCAACACTTTTTCTGGAATGCCCATCTTGCCAATATCGTGGAGCAACGCCGCTTGACGAACATGGTTGATCCGTTCGGGTGGTAAGTGCATTTCCTTGGCGATGGCAACCGCATATTCTGCGACTTGGTGCGCATGCCCGGAGACAAAGGGGTCGCGTGCATCAATGACTTTGGCAAGAGCAAGGAATAATTCATCGTTGAGTTGATGAATGGCTTGGTTGGCAGCCACAATCTGGCGATTGGCGATGATGAGTTCTTGATTCATCCGCTGAAGTTCACTCATACTATCTTTGGTGTGTTCGACGTATTGCTTTTGGGCATAATACAGAATTCCCATGGGCAGAACAAACGAGAGTACTCCTAATAGGCTAATGTGAGAATCCTGATAGATGATCGCCATAAAAAGGCCCATAAAACCCATGGCTTGGTAATAGACAAGCATCCATCGGAATTCGTGGCGCCAGGTGACAAAAATGGCTCGACTTTCAAACAGACTAATCGCCGTAGTGATCAAGCCAGATTCAACCAGATAATAAATTGCAGCGGTCAGAGCGGTCATCACCACCAACATCCCCAGGTTGTCTACCGCCAAGGTGAGTCCCAGCGTACGCACCGCGATTGCCGGGACGGAAGCGGCAAGGACGTGCGTAGCCCAATTGAACGCTGTCTTGTAGAGTGGAATCCGCCGATTGCGAGCCAGATGGGTTAGCACGATCCCCAGACTGACCAGGGCGACCCCGGGTATGCCAAGAATCAACGCCGTGGCAAAGCTGATCGCCGCCGAGACCGAGATCGTACTATCACCATACAAACGAACTTGGAATAGTTCTGCCAAAATTCCCAGTCCCACCAAGAGGAGAGCGGTGAATCCGTTGGGAATACTCTGATTCATACTCCCGACCAATACAATGCCTGACCCAGCAAGAATAACCGCCATGACAAATAGATAACCATATACTCTGGACGACGTAATGGGAAGTTGGTTCATTTGCACGGGGGGCTTGGCTGGGAAGGTTGGCATCGTTTGAGTCTCCTGCGCGTGAACAGACTGGCTAGGGAATGAAAGACGACCCTCCTGAGTCAAGCCTTCCAACCTGGCAGAATGAGGCACATCAGAAGCCCGCACAATACGATTGCGCCCACGGAGTTTTGCCTGATAGACCGCTAGATCGGCTTGATGAATCAGATCGGTCGCGGTCAAGGCGTCGTGGGGAAAGATCGCGATGCCTAGACTCATTGTCACATAAATTGGAATGGCACTGGCTTGGACTTGAATGCCGGTGGATTCGATAGTCTGTCGAATCCGTTCGGCGATGTCTTGGGCAACCGCCAGGTCTGTCTCCGGTAAAGCGATCACAAATTCTTCGCCACCAAATCTGCCGGCAATATCATATTCGCGCACAATCGAGCGGATAATCTTGCCAATCGTTGCCAAGACCATATCGCCGGCGAGATGACCGTACGTGTTGTTGACATTTCGCAACAAATCGAGGTCTGCCATAATGACGGCGAGCGGGCGATCAAAACGCTTGGCACGTTGCAATTCAGCATTGAATAAATCGGCAAAATAGCGCGCGTTCAACAAGCCGGTCTTGTCATCAAAGCGGGCTTGCTGACGCAGACGCGGAATTTCTAACGCTTGATACATCAGTACCAGCGGAGATAGAGCCGGTAAGATGAGCCAGGGATTCACCGTCCACAACACGGCAATTACCAAACCCAAGAACAAGAGGGCAAGATCGGGCAACAAATTGCCGACGGTGAGAACTTGGGATTCTTGGATGGAAATATGGCGGGCAAGCGAAATGGCAATCCCGATGATCAGGTGATTAAGAATCAAGTAGATCAGAACTGCCGCGATTGCAAAGTGGATGATGTCCAAAGTGAAATGCAAACGATTGGGCCCCGCCAAGGCAAACACAGCACCCGCCATTGTCCCAGCGATGATATGGGTCGAGATGTTGACCGGCTGCAAATACCACTTGCTCAGATGCTTGCTGCCGGCAACGCGCTCCTTGATCCACTCAATCACATAGGGCAAGATGACCAGCACAGTAAAACCAGCCGGCTGTAACAGCAGTAAACCGGCAAAGAGAAAAGCCAAGGTGGGATGATAGAGTTCGACCGTTGACCCTTGAACTTTGAACCACTGGGCAAAGGTTGCCAGCAAGGTCAAACATACCAACGCAGGGATTGGCATCGTCGTGAGATCAACATTAACCCACGCCAAAAGAGTGAAACCGATCCCCAGGCTGAGAATCCACCACACGTATGCCCAAGCACGTCGAGACATTCGCTTCTCCTAAATATGGGTTCACAACACCAATTACGTCCACCTTCGTTGAACGGGACGAACGTCCACAATACTGTGCATCAATAACTCACCTTACGCGATTTTACCAGAGCACACGGAGAACACAGAGAAAAACTATAGAAACCTCAGTGAACTCTGTGATCTCTGTGGTGAATAAATCGTTGACCGCGTAACATCAGTCAATAATTCAAAAAGGGCAGGTGGAAACCACCCGCCCTCTTGACACGCTTGTGATTTTGAAACCCGCTTTGGAGAGAATGGTACACAGACGACAGTTGGACACAATGTACCCCTACGCACCCCAATCCTGCCGGGCTGGAAAAGAGCTTGGCACCGCGGCTCAGAACAATACCACCGGTTCCTTGATCCGGAGCGGCGCGAAACTTTCGCCCCAATCAATCGCAACGGGCTCCATAGGTGGCAGCACTGGCTCTTTGATCCGGAGCGGTGCAAAACTTTCACCCCAATCAATCGCAACAACATCGGGGGCCGTTTGATTCAACACCAACACAGCAACCACCATCAATACCACTAGCGTGACGAGCAAAACAAGCGAGGCGCTCTTGCCCCAGTTGAGCGAGCAATGTTTTTTGGCTAGCATTCGATCCTCCTGTTTGCCTGGCAACAAACTGTTGCTTGAACAGAGTTCGGCAACCCGGCTATCCTACACATTACCCGAGAGGACCCGTGGCTTTGCGTCCCCACCTTACGATGGGTTTGCTCTTGTCACCTCAACTTGGCATCACTATATCACAAGATGGTGGACAGGTGCGTAAATTAGAATAACAATTTGATAAACGTTGAATAACAAAACGGTTAAAGAAAATTTACTCGCGTAACGAATTTACGCTACGCGAGTAAAGAATGGGTAAGAAAACATTTTGCCGAAATCAGCCGTTGAAGCGATACCCCTTGCCCCGAACATTCTGAATGTATCGTGGATTGTCCGGATCATCGTTCAATTTCTGACGAATCCGTTGGATATGCACGCGGACAATCGTTCGCGCATCACGCTCGTCAATTTCGTACCCTTGCACCGCGCGCATCAATTCGCTTGCCGACACAACGCGATCCGAATGGTCAATCAGGAAAACTAAAAGATCAAATTCGGTTGCACTCAAGGGGATCGCTTTGCCTTCCTGAAAAACCGTACGTTGCAACCGATCCACGCGGAGGCGTGGCCTTTCAGTGCCTTCGGTCGCTTCGCCCGACGCGACCCGTTTGGCTTCATGCCGTTTTGCCATCGCCCGTTCAGCAATTTCGACCAGTTGAAGCATGGTGAAAGGTTTGAGTAGGTAATCGAACGCACCTAAACGCAACGCCGCAATCGCCGATTCCAGCGTGGCGTGCGCCGAGATCATGATCACCTGGGTTTCGGGTGAATGGCTCCGAATTTCGCTGAGCAGCGCAACGCCATCCATCGCCCCCGGAAGTCGTAGATCCAAAAACGCGAGGTCGAACAAGTGGCGTTCTATCAACTCCATCGCTTGCCCTGCATCGGCGGCGGTCTGCGTCTCAAACCCGGCGCGGCGCAACGCCGCCGATACAGTAACTCGGATCGTTTCCTCATCATCAACAATCAACACACATCCGGATGATGTCATAGGACAACACTCACATTCTATCGTTCAATTCAACGGGGGTATCTTGTCCCCTCATCGAAGAGAGAGGTAACCATACGCTAAAGACACTCCCTTTGCCAGAATCGCTATCAACAGTCAAGCGACCGCCATGATTGGTGACGATGCTGTGACTAACCGCCAAGCCCAGCCCGGTGCCGCGATCCTTCGTTGTAAAAAAAGGTTCGAATACGTGAGGTAAATCGGGTGCCGCAATGCCGGGCCCTGAATCGGTAAATTGGACCCGGAGCCAATGGTCTTGAACCCGCCCATGAATCAGAAGCGTGCCCCCAT
Organism: Chloroflexota bacterium; assembly: GCA_037440625.1. Lineage (GTDB taxonomy): Bacteria > Chloroflexota > Anaerolineae > UBA4142 > UBA4142 > DAOTXS01. Next base: position 9,376 of record JBBITT010000039.1, on the reverse strand, counting down.
TCGGCATTGCCTCGATAGCATTGAGCACCAGATTGAGCATCACTTGACGTAGTTGATCTTCAACCCCCATAATCACCGGCAAATCGGGTTCCCATTTCACCTCCACCCGAATCCCCGCTCGCTCAAAAGATCCCCGGCTGAGCACCAAGACATCTTGAATCAGATTCGGTACGTTGACATGGCTCGGCACACCTTTCGATGGACGGTAATAGTTGAGCATATCGCGCGCCATGGCTGTAAGCCGCCCGATTTCTTTGCGCGCCATCGCCAAAAACTCTTGTTGTTGCGGATCAAGCGAGTCCCCTTGAACCAAGTCAAGACAGCCCTGCACGCCTTGTAAAGGATTATTAATTTCGTGCGCCAACGATGCCGCCAAGCGCCCCATCGCCGCCAGTTTCTCGGAATGAATCAATTGCGCCTGCAAACGTTTTTCTTCATTGATATTCTTGAGCACGCTCACTGCCCCCACAAATTTGCCGGCGGCGTCATACAGCGGATAGGCCGTGGCACGAAAAATGCCACCCAAGTAGGCATCCTCTATTTCCGCTTCACGATATTGCCTTTCGCCGACCGCAATCTGGGCGTGGGGACAATACACCGGCGGTTCGGCACAATTGTGGACAGCTCGCCAGCACAGTTGCCCCACCAATTCACGCGAGGTGGATTTGACCCATTTGGCAAGCGTTTGGTTCGCGCGCAAAATGTATCCTCGTTCATCCGTCAAGACGATGCCCGCGTCAATTGCATCCACGGTGGTTTCCCATTCTTTTTTGGCGTGCTCCACCCGAAGAAACAAGCGGCGCTGATTTTCTAACTGATTGATGATTTGGCGATGCAAGCGCGCATTTTGAATCGCGATGGCGACCGGCGCGGCGATGGATTCGAGGAGTTGCAGGTCCGCTTCGTTGAACTCGCCGTCCAGTTTGTTCAACAGTTCGATGGCGCCAATGATCTCATCCCGCGCGATCAACGGCACACACAAAATCGAACGCGTTACAAAACCGGTTTCTTGATCCACCTTGGCATTCCAACGAGGATCACGCGTTACATCCAACACGAGTGCCGGCTTGCCATTGGCAACCACCCACCCCACAATCCCTTCGCCAACCCGCAAACGCACCGATGCCAAATGTTCAATATTCCCACGCAATATCTTGGCAAATGAAATTTGGTCGGTGCCGGGTTCTCGCAATAGAATCGAGCCGGTTTCGACGTGCATTTTTTCGTTGATGGTTTGAATGACCGTGGTCAACACTTGATCCAAATCTTGGGTCGAGATCACCGTCTTGCCCACGGTACTCCAAATCGTTTCGGCACGGATGCGGCGCTCGGCTTCTTGACGCCGCTCCTCGTAATGCACAATGTAGATCGCCAAGGCCATCGCCTCGAACCACAAGCTCAGGATGACGATTGCCGCATAAGGCACGGCCCACTGATCCACTTCGCTCGGTGAAGGGATTACCCGGGTCAGTTGCATCGTTACAAGCACCAGATATGCCAGCGTTGCCATCCCCGCCGAAGACCAAAGGATGACCGGCGATGCAATCGCCGTGAGTGCCAAGGGCAAGAGACCAAAGTACGTGAGAACGAGAGGATGGGTAAACCCGCCTGCTAAATAGAGTCCGATGGTCATCCCTATGGTTGTCAACCCAATGCTCATTTGGGTCAATGGCACGGCGAGGCGCAGGTGGCGGGTTGCCCAACGATAATACGGAAGCAAAAAGAGCCAATCTACCGCACTGACCCCCAGCAACACCCCCAGCGCGCTACCGCGACGACTGAGGAGAGGAACATAGATCACCAGCCCCAGCAATGTCAGTGCCAATTTGACGATGCCAAAGCGGATTGCGTTTTGTTTGAGGCGTTCTTGGTTCAACTCCGACAAACTCGCCGGATTGCCCCAACGCAATGTGTTGAAAATCTGGCGCATTGAAAAAGATTGCCCCATTTCATTCAAAAAGATTGAGCAGACGGCACCCAAAATACCTTGCCCTTATTCTATCGGATTCAACCGGGCTTGTCCATAGCCCAAGATTCCGATTATCCCTCGAGTCGCAATGCTAGAATAATGGGCGATCGAACATTAGCGCAACCAAAACGAACGCAATACGCGCGTTACCGGCTTTTCCGAATAATCGAGCCGCAAGACGCCAAAGTGATTTTCCGGATGATCGGTTTGAATCGGCGGGTTGCCCGCCAGACCGATGGGATAATCATTCAAACACCAAAAGACCGAGCCGCACATTTTGTTTTCGTCAAGCGTCGTCAACACGCTGGCATAATGCGCCGCCTGATCGGCTTCGGTATTTGAGTTATCCGAGCCGGGACCGGTAGGCAAGCCAAATTCCTGGAGCAAGACCGGCTTGGTCGTTCTCGTCTTGTAGAATTTGACAAGGTCAGGCAAGTTGGCGGCTTGATCATAGAAGTGAAAACACCAAAAGTCGAGATACGGATCGAGATCGGAAAAATATTGCGCGCGCGCCCGATCAATCCAACCGATCGTTTGCAATTGGCGCGGATCGAGTTGGCGAATCAACTTGGAGACGCGCTGGAAAAAAGGGATGACGATGTTTGCCCCCAGCGTGCGAATCGCGCGATCGGGTTCGTTTTGCAAATCCCAACACATCAACCGGGGATCGTTGGCAAACATCGGGATCAATGTTCGTAAATAGGTTTCAACGATCCAAAAATTTTCCGGCTGGTAGAGATTCCAACTCATACTATCGAATAGGGTGAACTGAACTTTGAGGTTGAGCCGCGCGGCAATCTCGAGGAACTCGCGCACGTTTGCCAAATAGTTTTGATTGGGGACAAGCGCGTTGACATCGAACGGGGCTTGAATGATCGAACCGACCAGCGAATAGTTGAAATCTACAAACATCCGCACCGTGTTCGCGCCAAGCGATGCCGCGATTTTCAGTTCTTTTTCGGTGACGTCGGGCTCCCATTCACCCAGGTTAAAAGTTTTCCAGGGGTGCATCCGAGGATAATAGTTGAATCCGTTAATCGGAAAACGCGCGCCACGATAAAAAAACTGATCGCCGCGCACGGTTACAAAATCGGCGGGGCGAGGCGTGGCGGTCGCGGTGCGCGTTGGCGTGGGTGAGGGTGTGAGCGTGCGCGTGAAGGTGGGCGTAGCCGTGGTTGTACTCGTTGCGGTTGCGGTTACGGTTGCAGTGGACGATGCGGTAACGGTCGCCGTGGGAATGGCGGCTGGGTCAGAGGCAGTTGGGATGCCAATCGTACGCGCGCATGCCGTTGCCAAAGCACTCCCCAAAAAGGTCGCGATGAGTTTGAAAAAGTCGCGTCGCGTCAACATAGAAGACAGGAATCAGAGCACAAGGGACAGAGCGCATGAATCCATCGAACAGATCACGGTCTCCTAGCCCCAGCCCTCTTTTTTCACTTCTTGGGTGGATTTTTGGCTTGATCGTACACGCGCGCAAACTCGGCTTGGAATTGCGCCGCGAGCGATGGATCATCAATGATGAGCAAGTTTTCGTCGTTGTCTTCGTTGGCGTTTGCCGAGAAATTGAACGAGCCAAAGATGACGGTTTGATTATCAAGGATGAAAACTTTGTGATGCATCAAGTACGGGTTGCCATCTTGCCACACATCGAGTTTGGCGTCTTTGAATTTGCCATACTCGCTAAATCGAGTTTCCGAGCCGGTCGTTTCAAATACGCCGCGCACGACCACACCGGCTTTGGCGCGCCCGAGAATCGCGTCGCCCATGGCGTCATCCGTGAACGAGTACGCCATAAAATCTATGGTCTTGGTCGCCGCTTTGAGTCGCACCACGATCTTGTCCGCCACCTTGTCCTCCGGCGCAAAATAGTTTTCGACGGCGATGCCAGCGATTGTTAGTCTAGGGGTCGTGCCGCCGGCTTTGCGGATTCCGCCAAATTTTCTTTCGATAAACATTTTTTCGAACGTGGCGGTATAGTTGCGTGCCAGTTCCGGCGACTGGATCAGAATCGCATTATTGTTGTAACGATACGTATCGTTGGTGGTAAAATTCCACGAGCCCGTCCAGACGGCTTGCCTGTCCACGACCACAAACTTGTTGTGCATAATCGCATTCGCATTGCCCCCCACAACCGGAATGCCGGCTTGCTCCAATTGCTTGAACGCGGGGTTCTCTTTGGGATCGGCGAGAATGTCACTATCGGTAACGACGCGCACGGTTGCGCCCCGGCGCTTGGCATCTACCATCGCTTGAGTAACATTGGGCAAATCGAGTTGATAGATTGCCATATCCACGCTGACCTTGGCGGTGTTGATGAATGCCGTCAACTTTTCGTCCAACCCGCCCCGCCGATTTTCCGGCTTGTCCGGATATTGGGGCGCCGTGAAATAAACTTGATACCATGATCCTGGCATAACACTACTGGCTTGGGAGCTGGAACTGTTCCCGGGTTGCTGTGGCGCCGGCACCACCTGTGACGGCGATGGTCTCAGGGCAAACCAGAAAACCGCGCCAGCGGTCAGGCAAATACACAGCACAACGATCGCGCTAATCAAAAGCATCTTGGTCGTGAAACTCATTGTGGACTCCGATTCACCGTCGTGGCGCGTTCGGTTTGGGTCTGCCACAACGTCGCGATGAATTGCGTGAGAAGTTTAAAGACTCGTTCGCGCGGCAAGATGGACGCGACTTGCATTTGTGGCTCAAATGCCGCCACCGCCTCCGAAAGGCGGAGCGCGCCGGGTTGCGCCGCCAGCGCGTTTATGGTGCTGACGGCGTGGCGCACGCGCGTCCATTCATTCTGCGCAATTTGGCGCGCACGATTTTCATCGTCCGCCGCGCTGATCTGGGCAGTGAGCCAATCCTCTGCCCACCCCAGCACGACTTTCGCTTCCTCATCGTTCAAGTTCGAGCGCAGTTGTTCGTCTTCGTACAGTTTTTCAACCGTCCGTTGAATGACCGCTTCGATCAACTCCATCGTACCCTCGCACACGCTTCGATTTTTGATTTGGCAAAGTATAGCACGATGTTCATTGAAAAACAACGATCGGGCAACAAGTCACCCTACGGCAAGACGAGTCGCCGACTCGTCTCTCCACCAGCCGATGCCGGTCGGCTTCGGGTCGCAGTGGTTTCAACCGCCTGTCAAGCGACTTGCGGTTTCAACTCTTGGGCTCTGGTCCAGCCGCAGAAACGATTTGCAACAAACGCTCCCGCCAATTCATCTGTGTGCCCATCCCCCCCACCCACGCCCGGTCGCGTCCCGCGCGAATCTTGAAGCGTTGAGTTAGGCGCGCGCTCAATGCTTCATCCTCGCGCCCGTACTGAATGACGATGCGCCCTTCCTCCATCGAAATCGCCGCCAGCTTCGCTTGCATTGCCGCCACCTTGAGCCGCAATAGGTAGAGCAAGTTGGTGACTGGCTCCGGCGGTTTGCCAAACCGATCCGCCAACTCTTGCGCGATTTCGTCGATCTGGGTGTCCGTCTGAATATCGGCAAGGCGGCGGTACAACTTGAGTCGCAAAGCCGAGTCCGGCACATAGTCTTCTGGAATTTGGGCTTGAATGGGCAGATCAATAATGGGCGCAAAGCCAAGTTGCGTACTCGATTTTTCGCTTTTCACTTTTGACTTGGCATTTTCGATGGCGCTCGCCAGCAAGCGACAGTACAAATCGAAACCCACTGCCGCGATATGGCCCGATTGACGCGCGCCCAAAATATCGCCCGCACCGCGAATCTCTAAATCGCGCATCGCAATTTGAAAACCCGCGCCCAGTTCGCTCGCTTCAGCAATAGATTGCAAACGCTCGTGTGCCTCCGCGCTGAGCGGATGATTTTTTTCGTACAAAAAGTATGCGTAGGCGCGCGCCGCACTGCGCCCCACGCGCCCGCGCAATTGATACAACTGCGCCAAGCCAAACTGGTCCGCGTGATTGATAATGAGCGTGTTGGCATTCGGAATGTCAATCCCGCTTTCGATGATCGTCGTGCAAACCAACACGTCGTATTTGCCGGTCGCAAACTCTGCCATCACTTGCTCTAATTGCTCTTCGTCCATCTGCCCATGCGCCACAGCGATGTTGGCTTCTGGCACCAGTTTGCGCAATTGATCGGCAACAATGTGAATGCCGCGCACACGATTATGCACAAAGAACACTTGGCCCCCACGATCGAGTTCACGCAGAATCGCTTCGCGCACCAAACGCTCGTCGTACTCGGCAACATAGGAACGAATGGGTAAACGATCTTCGGGTGGCGTTTCGATCGTGGACATATCGCGCGCGCCGCTCAACGAAAGATACAGCGTGCGCGGAATCGGCGTGGCGGTGAGCGTCAACACATCCACCTGAGTTTTGAGTTGCTTGAGTCGTTCCTTATGCACCACACCAAAACGTTGTTCTTCATCAATGATGAGCAAACCCAGGTCTTTGAATTGCACGTCATCCGATAACAAGCGATGCGTACCGATCACAATATCCACCGCGCCGGTTTTGATTTTTTCGACGATCTCGCGTTGTTCCTTTTCGGAGCGAAAACGTGACAGCATTTCGATGTTAATTGGAAACGCCGCCAAACGTTCGCTGAACGTGTTGTAATGTTGTTGCGCCAGTACCGTGGTCGGCACCAGAATAGCGACCTGTTTGCCATCGGTGGCGGCTTTGAACGCCGCGCGCAACGCGACCTCGGTTTTACCGTATCCCACATCGCCCACCACTAACCGATCCATGGGGCGCGGCTTTTCCATATCGGCTTTGACTTGTTCGATCACCTGCAATTGATCTTCGGTCTCGACGTACGCGAACGAGGCTTCAAGTTCGCGTTGCCATTGTGTATCCGGCGAAAAGGCATGCCCCGTAACGACCTCACGCGCGGCGTAGAGTTCCAACAATTCATCGGCAATGTCAGCCACCGCTTTTTGCGTACGCTCTTTGACTTGCGCCCATTCCGCCGTCCCCAAACGGCTCAAGGTAGGAGGATGCCCGCCCGGCGCAACGTAACGGCTCAGACGATCAATCTGATGCACCGGCACATAGAGCATATCGCCGCGCTGATATTCGATTTGCAAAAATTCGCGTTCGGGTCCGTTGAGTGCAAGCCGGGTCAAGCCGCGAAATATTCCGATACCGTAATCAATATGCACGATGTAATCGCCAATTGCCAGATCGGAAAAAAAGGCTTCTGGGGAAACCGCACGTGCTTTGGCAACGCGCCGTGGCTTGGGCCGCGACCAACCAAAGAGTTCAGCATCGGTCAAGAGTTCTAGGTTCAAAGTTTCCGGTTCAAGGTTCGCGGTTTGGGGTTCGCGGTTTAACGTTGAGCTTGGAACCTGTAACTTGAAACCTTCGCTCAACGCGCCTTGCACCAACACAATGTGCTTTGGCTCTGGCACCTTGTCAATGTGATCCGTGGGCTTGATGAAGAATTCGCGCTCACGCAAGAGTTCGGCTAAGCGTTCCGCCTGGCGCGTAACCACAACGATGCGCGCGTGTTGTTCGCGTAACTTGAACAATTCGTCAATAATTTTGCGTAACTGTCCACCATAGCGTGGTCCGGGCGCAAAGGACAAGGGCACTGCTTCGCCCGGCGTCGCATAATCGAGGAGCAAACGTTTGCGTTGCAAGATTTGATCGCGGAGGGTGTGCCACGCCAAGTACGGCAACGCCACGTTCGGCGGCAGTTCGCGCCGGGCTTCTAAATCGCCGCGCACATCCTCGGCTTGAAATTCCAACGATTGCGCCGTCGCCTCGACCTCACTCCAATCTTCGATGACAAGCAAACCTTGCGTGGAGAGATGATCAATCAATGATGCGGGCTGGGGATAAAAGTATTGCAAATAGAATTCGATGCCGGGAAATCGGCGGCCTTCTTCTAACGCTTCGCGGTCGCGCTTGAACCCAGCTTCGGCAATCGGATGACACGCCGACAAATCCCAGTTGGCAAGCCGGGGCGCCACATCACGGCCGCGCCCGGGCAATGCTTCGCTGGCTGGCACAATCATCAATGCTTTGATTTGTTTGGCGGAGCGTTGCGTCGCCGGATCAAACTCGCGCAACGAATCCACTTCGTCTCCCACGAGTTCGATGCGGATGGGTTGCGGCATTGCCGGGCACCACACATCCACAATGCCACCACGTCGGCTGAATGTTCCCGGCATTTCGACGACGGGTTCATAGTGGTAACCGAGCGCGACAAGCGCAGACAAGAGTTCGGTGAGGTTCACGGTGTCGCCGCGATGCAAGACGCGCATCCCCGCGATGAAATCAGCGGACGGAACAGTTTTCTGCATCAACGCGCGCACCGAGGTTACGATGATGGGTGCAGGATTTTGCGCCAGGGCCGCCAACGCAGACAGACGCGCCGCAATTGTTTCTGCACTCCAAGGAATGCGTTCGTAGAAAAGTGGTTCGGGTTCCGGAAATTCAAAGACGTTCGCGTTGCTGGGTAACCAAACGTCGAGTTCGCTGGCAATCTGCTTGGCGCGATCACGGCGCGCGGTGAGTACGATGAGTGGCACGTACATCGTCCGCGATAATGCCGCCAACACCGGCGCGCGCGCCGATTCGATCACGTCGGCGGTGACGGTCGTCTGGTCACGTAGGCGCGTGGTCAGATGGTGGAAAGCATCAAGCGATTCAATTAGGGGAAGCAGACCGGCTAGATTCATTGCCAAGTAAAAAGACAAAAGTCGTTGCCTCTACTTTTTGCCTTGTCAGTTGAATTTGTTCATTGCCGCATGGATTCCTTCGCGCACCCACGCCTCAATCGCTTGAACCGCACGCGCAAAAGTTTCTTCCATTACCGCGCGTTCATCGTCCTGAAAGTTGCCCAGCACATGATCAATGTCTGCGTCCGGATTCGGGCGGCCGATGCCAACGCGCAAACGCGGAAAATCGGTAGTGCCAATGCGTGCGATGATGGATTCCATCCCGTGATGTCCACCGGCACTCCCTTGGGGTCGCAAACGCAACTTGCCTAAGGGCAGGTCAAGATCGTCGTACACCACCAACAAATCGTGCGGCGCAATTTTGTAGAACGCCACCAACTTGCTCACGGCTTCACCCGACAAATTCATAAACGTCTGCGGCTTGGCAAGCATCACGCGAACCCCACCAAGCGCGCCCTCGGCGATTTCGGCGTTAAAGCGTTTGCGCGCAAAACGCCAATGATGGGCGTGCGCGAATTGTTCCACAATCATAAAGCCCACATTGTGGCGATTGCGTGCGTACCGCGCGCCGGGATTGCCCAGCCCGACAATCAATTTAATTTGCGTCGGCGCGTCGGGTGCGCCGTGTCGTTTTAACCAACGTAAGGAAGGCATCGGTTAGAGTGTAGAGTTTAGAGGGAATAAGCAACATTCCGCGCATCTTGCAAAGTTTAGCACCAAACGTCAAATCTGGCAAACCGAT
>JBBITT010000038.1:9472-27909 GCA_037440625.1 Chloroflexota bacterium | reverse complement strand
GTCCTTCTTTGAGAATGCGTTCTTTCAATTCTTGCATCGGTTTGCCTCCCTCGCTAGACTATCCCAAGTATAACATAGATTTGTTCGCCGCAAGAAACAGCTTGGCGACCATGAATTATTTTGCGGATGGCAACAAGATGTGCTACAATCGGCGTCGAGGATGGTCTGCAATCGTCCCTCTGAAAGGAGCGTTTGAAATGCCGTTTAGTATCCAACCCACCGATTTGTTGATCATCGCGATTGTCGCACTGTTGATCTTTGGACCTTCACGTCTGCCGGAAATTGGTCGTGCCATTGGTCGAACCCTCAAGGAATTCCAAGCCGCAACAAGAGAAGCCACGCAAGGATTTAGTCAAGAAGTTTCAAAACCTGAAGAACCCAAAGCCGAAGTCAAGCCCACCTGCAAATCTTGCGGCAAACCGATTATCGCTGGTGCCAAGTTTTGCCCAGAATGTGGCGCGGCGCAATAAACGATGTGGGGCAACCATAGTCGCTGAAAATTTGCGCGCCCCCCTATTCTGTGATAGAATTTCTTTTGAAGATGGCGCGCCAGGATGCCATCAGTCTGAAAGGAGTTCGTGAAATGCCCTTTGGTTTACAACCCCTTCATTTGCTTGTGATCGCCATCGTTGCGCTGATCATCTTTGGACCTTCGCGCTTGCCGGAAATTGGCCGTTCCTTGGGCAAGACGCTCAAAGAATTTCAAGCCGCTACTCGTGAAGCCACCCAAGGATTTACGGAAGAAGTGAGCAAACCGGAACCCAAGCCGGAAGAACCCAAACCCACATGCAAGTCGTGTGGCAAGCCGATTATCGCCGGTGCCAAGTTTTGCCCCGAATGCGGCGCGGCACAATAAATGATTTGCGAACGGTTGGCAGAAGGGATGCCGATGCCAAGGATTGGCATCTCTTTCTGTTTCACTTTAGGTAATGGATTATTCTGCTCATGGCAAATGAAAAACGGATGGGCGTGATCGAACATTTGGAAGAACTGCGTAGCCGTTTGATCATCGCCATCGTTGCAATTCTAGTTACCACCACCCTCGCCTACATTTTCTCCGATGCGATCTTGGATATTCTGCGCGCCCCCGCCGGCAACATTACCCTCAAAGCGTTCAGTCCGCTCGATGGTTTTATGATTCGCTTTCGCGTGGCGTTGTACGGGGGCATCTTTCTTGCCGCGCCCATTTGGATTTATCAACTAGTTCGCTACATCGAACCCGCCCTCTTACCTAATGAGAAACGTTACATCATTCCCGGCATCGCGGCGATGGTGATCTTGTTTTTCATCGGCAATATCTTTGGTTACTTGATGTTGCGGAACATGTTCAGCGTCTTGATTGGGATGTTTGGCGCACCCAACCAAAGCCCGCTCGAATATTTTCCGAGTGCGGATCAATACATTTCTTTTGTCATCTATTTTTTGATTTCGACCGGCATCGCTTTTGAAATGCCGATTATTTTGCTCATTCTCATCAAACTGGGGATCGTTTCTCCCACTTGGTTGCGCAAACAACGCAAGGTCGCCTGGTTTATCATCTTTGTCTTTGCCGAACTCATCACGCCGGTCGCCGATCCGATCGTGGCGCCCACCGTGGTCATGTTGCCAATGATCTTGTTGTTCGAACTTGCGCTGTGGGCATCCCGGTTCATGGTCAAGCCGGCTCAAACCGCTACCCCCACAATTCACAAACCTACTGCGTAAGCCTCCGTTGAGACAATGACGCCTCTTCCCCTCAACCTCGTTGAATCCCTGGGTCGCGTTGAACATTTCAAGCGACTCCCCGAAGCCGACCGCGCTGAAATCGTCAACGCCGGTCAAGTACGCACGCATCCTGCCGGGAGCATCATCTTTCGCGAAGGTGAACCGGCCGCCGGGATGTTTGTCCTCTTTGAGGGACACGTCCATCTGTGCAAAGTAGGACCCCAAGGTCAGCAAACGATTGTGGCAGAGATTGCGCCGGTCATCATGTTCAACGAAGTAACCGTCCTCGATGGGGGCCCCAACCTCGCCACGGCTATCGCTGTCCAAGACTGTATCACGTGGAACATCTCGTTTGAAAACTTTCAAGCCCTGCTCAAGCGTTATCCGATGGTGGGCTTGGGTTTGCTCCGTGTGCTGGCGCAACGCACGCGCAATCTCCTCTCGCAGTACGAAGACCTTTCGTTTCGCTCGGTCGTGGCGCGCACTGCCAAACTCCTCCTCGCTTTGAGCGAACACGGCACGCGTCCCATTCATCGCAAAGAATACACCAACGCTGATATGGCGGCACGCATCGCCACCGTCCCCGAAGCGCTCAGCCGATCGCTCCAAATCCTCCGCAAGAACGGCGACATCGTTTGCACGCGGACAATGATCATCGTCAACCAACCCCAGACGTTGGAAAAGTTTGCCCAGATCGAACGCACGCTGTACTAATTCCCCTGATCAGACTCGCCTAGAAATCTCCCTTGTCCGAGCGGTATACCGGTCGGTGAGTTTGTTATGCAACCGTTACGCAATTGTTATTCTAATTTATGCAATTGATACAAAAGTTGTATTAAAATGCGAGTGGCTCTGGTCTTGATGAAAGAACAAATCTACTAAACATCGTTCTCGTGGATGCAATATGTCAAGCCTCTTTCGATTTTCCAAATCTGTTTCCTCCGGTTGGTTCTCCCATTTAGATTCGTATCACCAATCTATAACGCGATCCATCCTCCAACGATTGACGCCAAGTTCTGTTGAGGACGTTTTCTAGGTCGGGTAATTTTCTTTATTTCAGGAGTTGTAAGATGTTTCAAATCAGACTGCCCCGGTGGCTCACGCCAATGCATCTGATCGCGGAATTCGTTCTGCTCGCCCTCCCCATTATGTTCCTGGTGGTCACTCCCCAACCGGCGTATGCGGCTTCTTGCTCCGGCACCCTCGACTATGGCGATGCGCCTTCTTCGTATGGGGTTGCGTGCGCTAATAGCAATGCCAATCTTTATATCGGCAGAACGCGACCGGACGAAGAAAACTTTCCGGGCTTTCAAGGGGCCGGTGCAACCGGCGACAGCACCAACGGTACTAACGACGAGAATTTCCTCAATCCACTTACGCCGATTGACCTGGCTTATCCCACGTACGTTTGGACGGTTCCTGTTCTGAATAATACAGGAGCAGCTGCCACGCTGGTGGGGTGGATTGATTTCGATGGGAATGGGACGTTCGATTCTAACGAACGTGCGACTGCCAATGTCCCCTCCAGCACGTCCACGCAAAATGTTACACTCTCTTGGACAATTCCCTACACGGCCGTACCGAACATTACCACCTATGCGCGCTTGCGCATTATGCCAACGACGACGGCTAGTGACTGGCAACCCACCGGCAATTTCCCCAACGCAACGAGCAATGGCGAAGTGGAAGACTATCAAGTTCAGACGGTGCAGAGTATTGTGTGCACGCCGGGAAGATCATTTTATTATAGTCAAGGTGCTACGAACAGTGTCATTCAGTTATTTAATCTTGACACCGGTACAAGCACCCTTGTGAACGATCCGCCCACACCGGCATCAGGCATCACAGGGATCAATGGCTTGGGCGTGGATCAGACACGTGGAATACTCTATTTCCAAGAAGCAGAAAACACAGCGAATCCCGATGGAATCTTTGGCTTTAATATTGTTGCCAACACAAATTTCACCGTGACTACAGATGCAGCAACCGCACCTTTGAACATCACGCCGCTCTCCAATGGCTGGACGACAGCCTCTGGGGCATTTGCCAATGACAGATACTATGCCGGCATTGATGGCGGAGATGTGGGAACCATCTATGAGATCACTTTTGACGCTGCCGGCACTGCTCCCGTGAGTGCGCGGGCTCTATTCGCACCTAATTCGGGTTGTGGTCAAACGTACTGCCAGAATTATGGTGATCTCATGGTCGTTGGAAATCGAATGTACGTGTCATACTGGAGTCAAAGCGGAAGAACACAAACACAGCACTTGGATATATTCGATATCAATAGTCTACGGCGATTGAGTGCTTGGACTAGTTCATCCAGTACCAGGGGTGGAGTGTGGGCATACCAATTAGCGCGTGATGGGAATGGCACGCTTTACGCCGTTCGCCAAGACACGGGCGGCGTCTATACCGTTGACCCTGCTACCGGCGCAGTCAGTACCACATTAGTCGGAACCATTAGTGGAGTCAGTAGCGGCAATCCGGTAACCGATGCCTCTGAATGTCCGGTTTTACCCATGGACTTTGGCGATGCACCCACCTCGTACGGGTGGGATGCGGGTCCGCGCGCGGCGCGGCATGGCCTCACGAACAACCTGCGATTGGGCAATACAAGCGGAACGTCAATCATCCGTGACTTGCGCGGGATGTCTTCAGTAAATGCCGATGGTGATGATCTTTCCGGCGGCACCGACGACGAAGACGCAGTCGCATCCTTGCCCACCCTGCGCACCAACGCAACCTCGTATTCCATTCCGAACATTACGGTGTATAACAACACCGGCAGTAACGCAACCCTCTACGCCTGGATTGATTTCAATCGGGATGGTCAGTTTCAGCAAAGCGAACGCGCAACTGTTACCGTCCCATCTAGCGCAAGCACGCAAAGTATTACGATCACGTGGAACAGTTTGAGCGGTTTGGTTGCTGGGCAAAGTTATTTGCGTTTGCGTCTCTCCACCGCCACCACTACAACGAGTAACTGGGGCACCAGCAACGACGGCGATTTCCTTGCGACCGGCTACGCCGCTAACGGCGAGGTCGAAGATTATCCCATCACGATAAACGCTCCTACTGCCGTTAAACTCTCATCCTTCTCCGCCACCACATCGGCAGATGTACCCATGAATTCTCTCCAGAATGGCTGGGAATTGGGTGTTGCGTTGATGCTCCTTGTCGGTGTGATTTACCATCGCCACAAACAAGCGTAGCGAAGCGAAGCGGAAAGGCGGGACTGTCTGGAAATGGGTGAGGACAATCTCACCCATTTCTTTTTTCAATTGACTAAAGTCAATGACATACACACCACTTTGTGATATCCTTGGTTCCGGAAATCACAAAGTCTGTTTGGCACGCAATGTTGCGTGCCCCCGGAAAATAGAGTTGGGTGAGGTGTGCCTTTCTGATGCCCTCGGCATTTGAAAGGCGTTTTTGTTTTCTAACCAGTGAGTCGAAGGGAGGTGAACAAGTTACCCAATCTCAGCCATCCGAACTCTAATCCGAGGGTGTTATTCATTCGCTGTTGGCGCACCAGCGGTCAGATGAAAATGTGGATGACGTAGGACAAATTTCCAAATTTGTCCTACCTTTTCGAAGGAGAAAGAATGATGAATCTCTTGGATCAAATCATCCTGCTCGTCACCGGGCTGATTGCCCTCTACCTGCTCTGGCGATTTTACAATCACTATCGTTCGTATCGCGCTGAGTTCGACATCCCGTATATGATCGCCTTTACGGTCCTGCTCGTTGCCGGGCTGTTACTGATCTTTTTAACCTATGCGGTGCTCGAAAATTCCCTCGTCATCATTGTCGCAGCGTTGATTCCGCTGGCACTGTCGTATGGGTTGGTGCGGCAATTCGTGCCCCAATACGAAAAGTCGTACCTCATCTTTGCCGTGATCGGTTTTCTTGCCTTAGCGATCACGCGCTTGGCAATGCCCGGTTTGCCCGCCACGCTTGTACTGATCATCGTGCATACCGTCGCGGGGCTAACGATCTTCCTCTTGCCATTCTGGGCAGTGAATCAGAAACTTGCGCCGCCCGGCTTTGTGGGCGTTGGCATCGGCGGGGCATTGATAGGCATCGGGGGAATCGCGCTGGCATTCTTGAAAACCGGCTCGCAACTGCTCTTTTTCAACACGGCGGTGGTGTTTGCAATTCTTGCGCCACTCTTGTTGCTTATGACGCTCGCCTTTGCGTGGGGCTTTGTGACTAAGATGCAACACGCAACGTGAACCAGTGAGGGAGGAGGACACAGAAAGACATGCCGCTGTGTCCTCCAACGAAACGCATCTTGAGACAGGGGTTGACTATGCAAGGTTTGATGGATCGTTACAACTTTTTGTTTCGCTCGACCAAAGGGTTGATTCTCGTCGCGATGGCGGCGATTGGCTTGGTAACCGCCTTCTTTGGCATGCTCTCTGGACCAATGGCGGAACTCGGCATCCGCGATGTGTGGGTGCGTCTGTTCGGCATCGCCCTTGAACCAATTGAACGTGAAGGGCGTATTGTGATGCTCTACCATTCGATTGCGATGGCAGTTGTGGCAATCGAAACATACATCATCACCAAGATCGTTCCGATGGCAGACCATCGCCGCACAAATATCAACGCGACGATCACCGTCGGTTACCTTGCGGCGATGATTGGCGGTTTGGTGTTTGCGTACTTTGGACACAATTGGATTTTTCACGGCATCTTTATCGCCGGCCAATCGCTCATTTACTTTGCCGGGATTCTGCTTGCGATTGCGTTGAATCCGTGGAGCAAGAATTATCCGGCGCGTGGTGCCGAGTACGCCTCGTGGCGCGGAATTGATTTGGAACGCGCGGCGTTCTTTACAATGGCAGTGGCGACGCTCGGTTCGGCGTTGTTCGGTGCGATTCCCGGGTCGTTCTCCGGCAACGGCTTTGAGACTTTTCTCGCCGAAGACGTGGTGCGCGAGGTACACAAGGATGCGTTGCAACTTGCGGTCATCGGACATTTGCACATTATGCTCACGCTCATTGCGGTTGCGCTCGCGCTCATCGTGGGACGCTGGCTCGATTTCAAAGGGCGCCTGCACAAACTGGCAATGCCATTGATGATTCTCGGCACGATTGTGATCACACTAGGGGTCTGGCTGGTTGTGCCTTTTGAAGAGATCGCACATTACATCATTTACGTGGGCTCGGTCTTGATTCTCCTCGCCGCGCTCTTCCTCGTGATTTTTGGTTTTGACACGTTGATTCGCGAGCGACTTGCAGAACAAAAAATCGTCAAGGCGAGTATCGCGCAAAAAATGGCGGCACTGATTCACGATCCACTCAAATTCGGCGCGTTGTGGCAAATGGTGTATATGAATTTCGTCGTAACGTTCATCGGCTTGTTTATGGCGATTCGTTTGGATAAGGTGATCCGCGTGTGGCCCCAACGCGAAGAGCGCGTCACGCTGACCGGGCACTGGCACATTCTCGCTGGCATCATCGCCACCATCATCTTGCTCTACTATGCCGATCTGATCGGACTCACGGGGCGTGCGCGTAAACTCTTTGGCTGGTTCATCATCATTCCGGCAGATATTGCGTTTGGTGCAGCAGCATTGTTTTCCACCAAACGTTTGTACGTTTCCGAATCGGCGCAACAGCCACTGGTGGATGCAATCATGCTGGTTACCGACATCGGATTAGCCACCGTTCTCACCACACTTGCAATTCTAATGGTGTGGCGTTTGGTGGATCTGTTCACCCAGCATGGCAAATGGTCGAAAGAATTGCGCGAGGAGGTGTTGGAATGAGCCGCGTGCTTTTAGTGAGCATCGTTGCTTGGCTGGCAGTGGGATGCGCGTCTGGACCAGCCCCGGCGACGCTGCTGCAATTCGATCCTGGGATTAGTTCTGAAGCGTGGGCAACCGTTCCCGCCGGCGAATTTCTGTTTGGGCAACACAATAAAAGCGTGAACATTCCGTACGCGTACGAAATTATGGTTACGCTCGTAACGAACACGCAATATGCCGCCTATCTCAATCAGGCATTGACCGATGGCAAAGTAAAGATCGTGAACAATCAAATCGTTGGTTATTATCCCGGCGATCAATTCACCGGCAAACGCCACGAAAAAGAAATCAAAGCGGGCGATTATTTGCACGTTCCCATCGGCGACAAAGATTTACGTTTGGTGTACGACGGAAAATCGTTTGGGGTGAAACCGGGTTATGAAAATCATCCGGTTGTAGCGATCACGTGGTTCGGCGCAAAGGCATACTGTGAGTACTTTGGCTGGCAGTTGCCCACCGAAGTCGAATGGGAGAAAGCGGCGCGCGGCACCGATGGGCGCGCGTATCCGTGGGGCAATGAAATCGCGTTGAATCAAGCCAATTTTTATGCCAGCCGCGATCCGTTTGAAGCCGGGCTCGGTGCGCAAGGCAATACAACGCCGGTCGGGTTCTACAATGGCAAAGCATACAACGGCTATCAAACGTTGGATGCGTCCAGTCCCTACGGCGTGTATGATATGGCGGGCAATGTCTGGCAGTGGACAGCGGATGTGTACGCGGGACTGCATTATCGTTATATGCGCGGCGGAAGTAAGGGAAATTACGAATACAATCTGCGCGTGTGGTCGCGCAACAGCGCCGAGCCGGATTACTATGGACCGAGTACGGGCTTTCGATGCGTGAGAAAGAAATAGCACGGTTGAAAAATTTGGCTGAACACGCTTCAATGAGGTATAATCGGAATATAACGATTTTGCTAGGGAGGGCACTATGCCGACGAAGGCATCGCCGCTGAGCGGCATCCTCACACACGCGCGAATGTATTGGACGATGACCAAAAGTTTACAAACCGGTCTGTTGCTGGTGACTGGCTTTGCCGGCTATTTTAGCGCGCGCTGTCCCACTCACAGTACCGAACTTGTCGCGTCGTTGGCGGCAACGTTGTTCTTGGCGATTGGCGGGAGCACGGTGCTCAATATGGTGTGGGATCGCGACATTGATGCGAAAATGTTGCGCGCGTGCCGGCGTCCGCTCCCAGCCGGCAAAATGTCTGTAACCGAAGCGCTGATCCTGGGGCTGGGAATGTCGCTTCTGGGTGTGGGCGGCGCGTGGCTGATGCAACCACTCTACGGAGCCGTCGTCTTTGCCGGTTGGTTCTTTGATGTGGTGATCTATACGCTGTGGCTCAAACGCCGCACGGCTTGGTCAATCATCGTGGGCGGGATTGCCGGGGCAATGCCGGTGCTGGCTGGGCGCACGTTAGGAACCGGGGAAATTGATGCGATTGGCATCCTGCTGGCATTGGCAGTGCTCTTTTGGATTCCCACCCATATGCTCACCTTTGGTGCCAAGTATGCGGAGCAATATCGGGTGGCGGGTGTACCCATTTTTCCCAACACGTACGGTGAGTGGATCACGCGGATCACGCTTGGGCTATCCACGGTGGCGGCCGTGGTGGCGATGCTCCTTGCCGCATGGCACATTCGTCTGCCGTGGAATTATTTTCACCTAACCCTGTGGCTCGGCGGCGCATTGCTGGGCATTGCCCTGGTGAGCGTGCTACGTCAATCGCCTAAACTCAATTTTGCGTTGTACAAGTTTGCGTCGCTGTACATGTTCGGCTCGATGATTTTGATTATGCTGGGAGTTGCAGAACTAGGTTAAGCTCCCCCTTTGCAAGGAGACACAGATGAAACGTTTACTGAACCTACGCACATTGCTGGTTGTTCTGATGGCGCTGACCGCCATCATCACTCTGCTTGGTGGCGTGGGAAGCACTTGCGTCGCTTTCAACGCCGAGCAGTATCCGGGCTTCAAGTTGCTGGCGCCCTACAAATCCATCTTGCAAATCCTGGTCTACCTTAGCGTGCTCACGGCGATAGCAATGATCGTGGTCACCTACTGGACAGCGCGCGCGAGCCAATGGTTTTACCTCGGCGCGCTGATCACGCTGTTGATTGGCGGCGGCGCGGCGGCAGTGCAAATGTATTATTCGTCCTCGGTTCGTGGAATTTCGTTCTTGGCTGCCGCGCCAACCAACGTGCGTCTTTACATCACCCTCGCCACGCTGATCGTGTTTGCGCTTGTTCGATTGCCTGGCATCTGGAACAAACTAGGAGCGGGGTCTAACTCACAAGGCAACCTGAGCACGCCGACCGGCTTGGCATTGATCGTTGCCGGGGCAACGATGCTCAGCGCGCCGTGGTGGGCATCGCCGGAGCACATCAGTGAGGGGATCAACTATGTCGAGACACTCGCCGTGCCATTGACGATTGATGGAATCGCGATGATAGGTGCGGGCATTGCATTGCTCATCGCACCCCGCTTGATCGCGATCATTCAGCGCCAGCGAACGGTGGTGAGCGAACGATAGAAAAAACCTGCGAGGTTCCTAGACCGCGCAGGTTTTTTGTTATCCTTGTTTTTCTATCGCGGCACAAACTTGATTGCATCGAACACGAGCGAACGACAGAGATAACATT
The DNA here is from genome assembly GCA_037440625.1 of Chloroflexota bacterium. Taxonomy (GTDB): domain Bacteria; phylum Chloroflexota; class Anaerolineae; order UBA4142; family UBA4142; genus DAOTXS01. The sequence continues at coordinate 17,742 of JBBITT010000038.1, read as the reverse complement.
CGTACGTAACATCGGCAAGCGAAACGTACTCGCCGCCCGCCGCACTAAAATAGTACGTCCCAAGCGAGATCCATTGATTGGGGAAGAATCCTTGGGCGCGCGCCGCCAGATCATAACGACTGTTGTGATAAATCCAGTACCGCGCGTTGAGCGTGGTGCCTAGGTTATCTGGCAAGAACGCAAACACTTCGTAATAGCCCGGCGCGGGCAAGGGGGGATACCACCGCGCCCAATTGTAGCCGTACGCGGTGTACGTGTTGTTGAGCGTCCAGAATGAATGCCCGCCCACCCCCAGCGTTGAACCGCGCCACGTGCCGGTGCCACCGGCTTGCCATCCCGGTCCGCGATCATCCACGATCACTTCGCTGGGAGGTGGTGGTGGCGCACTCCCACCGATTTGGAAACTGATCATCGCACCGTACCCGCTGTCATAGTACTCCACGCGAAAGGTGTGCGCACCTGCCGTCAACGTGCGCGTTGTACTAAACGTCGTCGGCGGATGATCATACCAGCCATCAATCACCAACACGCCATCAATCCACACACGCACGCCGTCATCTGAGATCGCCGTGATCACGTAATCGCCGGTCGCGGCAATGTTTTGCGTGGAATCCCAACGCACGGCAAAGTTATCGGCGGGCAAGCCGGGAATCGGGATGCCTTCGCCCCAATTGAAATTGATTGCCGCATCGTTGCGCACAATGGTGGGCGCACCCGAAAGCGAAACGTTGCTAAAGTACTGTCCTTGCCACACGCCGGTGGGTGGCGGAGGCGGTGCGCTCACCGGCGCGTACGTCAACTTGGCTTGGGCGCCGCCGGTCTGTTCAAAGTATTCCATTTTGATCGTGTGCGCGCCGGCGGGGACCACCACATCCACCGTGTACGATGTGGGTGGCTGGGGAATCCATTTATCAATCACGAGTGTGCCATCAATCCACAATCGCACGCCATCATCCGTGGTCGTCGTAAAGCGATAGGTGCCGGCGGCAAAGTTAATCGTACGTGTCCAACGTACAGAGAAATTGTCTATCGGGATCACCGGGCTAGGCGAGCCAGTTGTCCAATTGAAATTGATGCTCGCATCGTCGCGGATGAGGGCAGGCGTGCCGCTGAGCGAAGGATTGTTAAAGTACTCGCCTTGCCATGCGGTAATCGGAGGAGGCGGCGGCAGACTAGTCAACGGCAAATTGGTCCAAACCTGCGCGGTGCCGCCGCGCACCCGATTGTAATACTCAACCTTGATCGTGTGCCATCCGGCGCTGACCGATGCCGTGGTTGAATACGCCGTGGGTCCCTGATCGTACCATGCCCAGATCAAGAGATTGTCGTCGAGCAAGAGATTCATTCCATCGTCGGTCAAGAGGTTGAAAGTGTACGTGCCCGCCGTCGTTACATTGACCGAACACGTCCAGCGCACCGAATAATTGTCCACGTTGACGCCGGGTCCCGGCGATGTCCCTTCGAGCCAGTTGAAATTGATGGCGGCATCGGTGCGTACCATGACCGGTGTGCCGGTCGCCGTAGTGTTGTTGAAATATTCACCGGAGCAACTGGGGAGATAGCCATCGAACGGCGGACGCGCTTGGGCAGCTGGTGCGGCAATGAGCATCCCAACCAAGATCAATAGGATCAAACTTGAGCGCAGCATCTTGACCTCCTTTGGTCTAGCAGGCTTTTGGACGATGTAAAAGCAAGGTTGGCGTTGCAATGATAGGATATAACAAAATGCCCGCAAATGCAATATGGCATCCAAGCAGGGCTTCTCAAAAATCAGATGCCTCATGTCATTGCGAGCCGCGAAGCGGCGAAGCAATCTCAGGCCGCTTTGAAAGATTGCTTCGGCGCAAAAAACGCGCCTCGCAATGGCATCAATGCCAAGTTTCTCCTTGTCAAGCGACTTACCTGGCATCCAAGATTAAAATCAGCGAAAACCCAGATGAGAATCATCTAATCTCATCGAACACATGGCGCAGTAATTTTCTGCTCAAGGGGCACCGTTTTAACAAATCCTGAACGCAAACCTATTGACGCGCTTGAGCTACCTGATTATGATGGATGCGGTTGGAGAGTAAAAGTGCACCGACATGAAATTGCCTAGTGGACGTACGATGGTAGTCCCACATCAGAGTGTAGAGGGTTTGTAACAAGACATGGAGCGGAGTGAATCTGTCGCGAACTACAAACCACCCATGATTTAATACGGTGCTACCTCGGAGAAGGAGTATCCTATGAAATGGCAATGGAAAATTGGCGAGTATTCTGGGATTGGAATCTATTTGCATGCAACATTTTTTCTGTTGATCGGCTTTGTAGTCTTGAGCCACGTTCTACAAGGTGATCCGATCAGTCAAACCATCGCAGGCGTTGTATTTATTCTGGCGTTGTTTGCCTCCGTCGTCCTGCACGAGTTTGGGCACGCGTTGACGGCAAAACGATACGGCATCAAAACACGCGATATTACGTTGTACCCGATTGGCGGCGTCGCGCGACTTGAACGAATGCCGGATCAACCGATTCAAGAATTCTGGGTCGCCTTGGCAGGCCCAGCGGTGAACGTGGTCATTGCCGCCGTGTTGTTCGTGTGGATGACAATTACAACCGAGATCATACCCTTGGAACAACTCGGTGTTGCCACCGGTCCCTTTATCGAACGATTGATGTTGACCAACTTGGCATTGGTGGGCTTTAACTTGTTGCCGGCGTTTCCAATGGACGGGGGACGCGTTCTGCGTGCCCTCCTTGCCATGCGAATGGAGTACACGCGCGCCACACAAATCGCCGCGACGCTCGGGCAAGCGATGGCGTTCTTGTTTGGATTCATCGGGATGTTCGCCAACCCATTCTTGGTTTTCATCGCGTTATTCGTGTGGATTGGCGCGGCCCAAGAAGCCAGTATGGTGCAGATGAAATCCGCGCTCGGCGGCATTCCGGTCGTGCGCACAATGCTCACCGATTATCGCACGCTTGCACCGCAGGATACGTTGGGACGCGCCGTGGAGTTGATTCTGGCAGGTTCCCAGCACGATTTTCCGGTGACGGAGAACAGCACCGTCGTTGGCATTCTCACGCGCGATCAACTCATCACCGCGCTCTCGCAACGGGGATACAACGCGCTCGTCAGCGAGGTGATGCAACGCGACTTTGCATCGGTGGAGTACTCGGAGATGTTGGAAACCGCCTTGATGAAGATGGAAGCGTGCGGCTGTCAGACGTTGTGTGTGACGCGTAACGGACAACTCGTTGGTATTGTCACCAAAGAGAACGTTGGTGAGTTTCTGATGATCCAAGCCGCGCTTGGTAAATCGGGTGCGCGCGGATTGCGCCCCACCATCGAACCGATCTAGAAAAATAATCGCCGTCGGAAAACCCGGCGGCGGTTTGGTTATTCGATCGGTTCTAACAACTTGCGCACGAAAGTCGCCTACGACGCGCGCGGTTGCCAGCACCGGTGCGGCGAGAAAAATTCCCAGGATGCCGGCAAGACTCGCGCCTGCAATTGCACCGATAATGATCACGACCGGCGGCAAGTTCACACTCGAGCCAATCACTTGGGGACGATTTGCTTCCATCTGCCTCACCTCCACTCGGAGATTGTGTTGACTTGCATTCTACTCACAATCGGAATTCTGTCATCCGTCCACCGCGGCGCTGTTTCATGCTATAATAACATGGCAATGATCAAGACCTTGTGGATCAAAGACGCGTACCTGCAACAGATTTTACAAGGACGCAAAACGGTTGAGGTGCGCGTGGCATATAGTAATATCGCGCGGCTGGGTGTGGGCGATCAATTGCGATTCAATGATCAATACTTGTTCGTCATTCGACGCATCGGCCGTTATGCCAACTTTGCCGACTTGCTGGCGCACGAAAATCCGCAAGCCATTGCACCCGGCTTGTCGCGCAAAGAATTGATGCAAACTTTGCGCACAATTTATCCTGCCGAAAAGGAATCGCTCGGCGTGATTGCGCTAGAAATTTCTCCCATTGCGTAAAATCCTATGCCCACCGAACTCGCTTATCACACCAATCCCTTTTGTTGGGAATTTGATGCCGAGATTATCCGCCAAACGATTTTACCGGACGGACGTATCGGCGTGATCTTGCTCAAAACGTTTTTCTATCCCACCGGCGGCGGGCAGGAACACGATGTTGGGACACTCGGCGAGGCGCGCGTCACCGATGTGATGATGGATGATGCCGGCGATGTAATTCACATCGTTGATCGCCAGGTTGCCGGTGTGGTTCACGCCACGATTGATGGCAAGCGCCGATTCGCGTTTATGCAACATCACTCCGGCCAACATTTGTTGAGCGCGGCAATTCTCCAAGCCCAACACAGCGAAAGCATTTCTGCGAACATTAACATTGATACACCCTCCACGATTGATCTTGATACGAATACCGACCTGGATTTGACCCCCAGCGAAAATTTAGCCAATGCCATCATTTGGCAAGATCGTCCGATCAAAACGTACGTCGTGGACGAGACGCGCCTTCCAACCATTCCGCTCCGCCGACCGCCACAGGTGAGTGAAAGTATTCGCATCGTCGAGATTGAGGGGTTGGATTATTGCGCGTGCGGCGGTACGCATTGCACGCGGACCGGGATGATCGGCATCATCAAGATCATCAAGACCGAACACGTCAACAAGAAATTGCGCGTGCATTTTGTTTGCGGCGAACGCGCGCTCCAATCTTTTCAGAACACTCACTCCATCGTTACCCGCGTCGCACGGCAAATGGATACGCATCCCGATCATATTCTCGACGCACTGACCAAGCAACAGCAAGCCCTTGACGCGATGCAAAAGGAATTGCGAGAACTGCGCGAACTCAAGTTGAGTATCGAGGCGAAGCAACTGGTGACGCACGCGCACGCGTTCAAATCTTTTCGATTGATCACCACAGCGTTTCGGAATCGGCTCGCCCAAGAATTGCGTGTGCTGGGAATGCAGTTGCAAAACGAACCGGGGATCGTGGCGATGCTGGCGTCGTACGATGGCGCGAAGGTGAGCATCGTGCTGGCGTGCGCGGCAGACACCCAAATGAACGCCAACGATTTGTTGCGCGCGATCTTGGCGGACATTCACGGGCGCGGCGGCGGCGATGCGCGCGTGGCGCAAGGCGGCGGGGCGGCGAGCGAGGAGTGGTTTACAACGTTACCGGCAAAGGTCGAACGGATTCTGGCGTTATCCTAGTGCAACAACATGAAATAGTTGCCTACCAGACCGATGGAAAAATGGTTACCGAGACGGCCAAGTATCAAGTTTCCACTACGCCCTTTCATGTTGGTGCACTACTAGAATCATTCTTCGCCAACGACACGGCGCAACGCCTTTAGCCGGGCACGTTGTTTCTTCGCGGCGATACGTTTCTCTTTAGCGGCACGCGTGGGTTGGGTTGCGCGACGTGGCTTGGGCGGCACCGCCGCTTGGCGAATCAACGCGATCAAACGCGCCCGCGCATCCGCACGATTCTGTTCTTGCGTGCGGAACCGCGCGGCGTGAATGATCAATACGCCATCCGCATTCACACGCCGACCGGCAAGCCGCAATAATCGTTTGCGCACATCGTCGGGCAAAGAGGGCGAGTGACGTACATCAAAGCGCAACTGCACCGCCGTCGCAACTTTGTTCACATTCTGACCGCCCGGTCCCGCCGCGCGAATAAATTCTTCGACGAGTTCTGCTTCGGCGAGCGAAATGGTGCGCGTAATCGGAATCATCGTTTTTGATTTTACCATCTTTTGAAAAATATGCCTACCCCCATTCCACACATTGATTTTCGCGCCAACACAAAGAATATTTCGCCGCATCTCGTCGCGGCAACGCAGAAATCCACGCGCACTGCGCTCACCAAACGCGCGGAAGCGATTCAAGCGATGGGCGAAGATCGCTGGCAAGCGTTGCGCGATGCCGCCCACCAAATTCGCCGGCATTCGATCACGCATCTCGACCAGTACTTGCCGATGCTCGAAGAACAAATCACGCAAGCCGGCGGCGTTGTGCATTGGGCGCGCGACGATGTCGAGGCGCGCCAAATCGTGCGGGCGATTGCCGCGCAACACAATGCTAAACGCATTGTCAAGGTCAAGAGCAACGCGACCGAAGAAATCGGATTGAATCATGCATTGCAAAATGCCGGCATCACCGTATTGGAAACCGATCTGGGCGAGTACATCGTGCAACTGGCTGGGCAACGCCCGTCGCACGTAACCGCACCGGCATTGCATCTCACCAAAGAAGACATCGCCCAACTTTTCCACGCTAAACTTGGCATCGCTGCACCACCCGATCCGTCCCGCCTCACGAACATTGCGCGCGAAAAATTGCGCGAGGAATTTTTGTCGGCGGATATGGCAATCTCCGGCGCGAACTTTATGATCGCCGAGACTGGCACGCTCGTCATCGTAACGAATGAAGGTAATGGGCGAATGTGCACCACCCTTCCGCCGGTGCACGTTGCGGTCGTCGGCATCGAAAAAGTGATTCCAGATTGGGAGAGTTTGCCGGTGTTGCTCAACGTTCTGCCGCGCAGTACGACCGGTCAAAAACTAACCGCCTATATCAGTCTGATTCACGGCGCTAGGGATTCCAACCCGCGCGAGTTTCATCTGGTCTTGCTCGACAACGGACGCACGAAAATTTTGCAAGACGATGTGGCGCGCGAGACGCTGATGTGTATCCGTTGCGGCGCGTGCGCGAATATCTGCCCGGTCTATAACAACGTCGGCGGGTTTGCGTACGATTGGGTGCATCTGGGTCCGATTGGCTCGATTCTGTCGCCACAGTTGCTTGGCACAAAAATTGCCGGCGATTTACCGTTTGCGTCGTCGTTGTGCGGCGCGTGCGCGGAGGTGTGCCCGGTGAAAATTCCGATTCCGAAAATTTTATTGCACCTGCGCCATCGTGTTGCCGAAGGCGACCCGTTTGAAAACGCGGTTACGCCGGGAACGTTGCGTTCAAGTGCAAGCATCGGCGCGGCAACGCTGGGTTCGTCATGGCTTTACCGTTTTGGCGCGCGAATGTTGCGCATTCTGCAAACGCCGTTGCGGCGCGGCGATTGGATTCCAACACTGCCACCGCCGCTCAATCGCTGGACAAACGTGCGACCATTCCCGGCGGTGCAGAATGATTTTAGGGAATGGTGGAAGAGACGTAAAACGTGATGCGTGATACGTCTGCATAATCTGTGGGTAAAGAATTACTGCTCAGGGATACCACAGAGGGCACCGGGAACACAGAGAAAACAAATGGACAACTCTGTGACCTCGGTGGGCTCTGTGGTTAAAATTGAGTGGGGCTAAGCAGATACGGTAAAGATTATGAATTCTCGTGATCAAATCCTCAACTCCATCCGCACCACACTTGCGTCTGCCACACGTGCACCGTTAAACACAACGGCGTGGATGATGCCACGCACATTGGGCGCTGTGAACGCCGAGATTGACCGCTTGCTGGCAGAAATCGAAAAACTGGGCGGCGCCACACGACAGCTTGCAAGCCAAGATGAATTAAGAGTGGCGTTGCGAGAGTTGGTTGAGCAAGAAAAAATTCGCAAGGCAACAACGTGGGAAACAAAGGAACTAAGAGAGCTCGGCATCGCAGAAATGCTAACCGCGCTTGGCGTTGAAATCATGCCGCAAGATGCAGACAAGCGTGCCATCGCCGCGTGCGATGTGGGCATCACCGGCGTTGATTTCGCGTTGCCGGAAACCGGCACGCTCGTTTTGCGTACCACGCCGGCACAATCGCGTCTCGTTTCGCTTTTGCCACGTGTGCACCTCGCCATTCTGCCGCCTAGCGCGTTACGCGGCGATTTGCACGAGGTCTTCGCCGAGGTCAAACACGACCAACGCACCGTGCTCGTCACCGGTCCCAGCCGCACCACCGACATCGAAAAGGTGTTGACGATCGGCGTGCACGGACCCAAAGCGTTGTACGTGTGGTGTGTAGGCTAGTCCATTTGCCTAACCTCTCAAAAACAGGTAAAATGGAAATATAATATTGGCTAAGGAGAAACATATGCCGTACTATGAATATGTGTGCGCTGATTGCCACACCCTCTTTGAATTGAAACGTTCGATGAAAGAGATTGATGATCCGGCAACCTGTCCCGAATGTCACGGCGAACATGTAACGCGCCAGATTTCCAAAATCTTTGCGTTTGCCCACGGCGAGAGTGGGAGTGTCTCCGCGCTGGGCGGCGGGGGTTGTAGTTCGTGCGCTGGCGGAGCGTGCAGCAGTTGTGGTAGCCGGAACTAGGCG
>JBBITT010000038.1:0-9372 GCA_037440625.1 Chloroflexota bacterium | reverse complement strand
TATTTGCAATGTGCAAAGCATGCGCGCTTCCCAAGGTGATGTACTGCTAGGAAGGGAGAAAGAATGAGCACCTACCAATTCACAGTGGTGATTGAACCCGATGAAGGCGGGTTTCACGCCTATGTGCCCGTGTTGCCTGGTTGCCATACCTTTGGCTCTACGGTCGAAGAAGTACGCGCGAATATTCTTGAAGCCATCGAACTGCATGTTGAAAGTATGCAAGCTGATGGCGAGAGCGTTCCACTGGAACGCGAACCCGTGTTTATCACACGCTTGTCGGTGCCAGTTGCAGTATGAGCGAAAAATTGCCCCGCGTTGATTGCGATGATTTGATTCGCGCGCTCAGACGCGCTGGTTTTGTCTCTGTGCGACAACGCGGAAGCCACGTGCATCTCAAACGCTATTCCGACAATCGGCGTGTCACTGTGCCTATGCACAAAGGACGAACCGTTCCCATTGGCACCCTGAAAGCGATTCTGCGTGATGCAGATATTGATCCAGACAAATTCCGTGAACTCTTGTCTTAATTACCTTGGAGAGGTTTTTGAATGTCCAACCATTCGTTGACCGTCCGCGTGGGCGGCGATTCCGCCACCGGCGGGATCGTTACCACCGGCGAAGTTTTTGCCCGCATCGCTGCGTACGCCGGCTTGGAAGTCTATACCACCCGCACCATCCCCGCCGAAATCAAAGGCGGGCACGTCATGTTCCAAGCCCGCATCGCGCCGGAAGAAGTGTGGTCGCAAGGCGATGATTTGGACATGCTCATCGCGTTCGATCAAGAGTCCATTGATCGGTATTACAAACTAATTCGCCCGGGCGGCATTCTGATCTACAACTCGAACGAGAGTACACCGCCCGCCGCCGATGGCCTTACCCAGTATCCGCTAGCCCTCAACGATCTTGCCAAAGCGATCAACTTTCAACGTGGGCGCAATATCATTACGATTGGCGCAATGGTCAAATTATTCGATTTGCCATTCGAGACGGCGCGCATCGTCGTCGAAAAACAATTGGGGCGCAAAAAAGAGATGCTCGAGCAAAACCTGCTCGCACTCAAAGCCGGGTACGATTACATCGAACAGAATGTTACCCAGACCGCGCCCTATCATTTGACGCCCAAGCCGGGCGCCAAAGAGCAAGAGCGCCTGGTGGTCAGTGGCAATCAGGCATTAGCAATGGGCGCGATTGCAGCGGGCTGTCGTTTCTATGCCGGCTATCCCATCACCCCTGCGACCGACATTATGGAATTTCTCGCCGGCGAATTCCCGCGCCTGGGCGGCACGGTGATCCAAGCCGAAGACGAAATGGCGGCATTAGGCATGGCGCTCGGCGCATCGTACACCGGTGTACGCGCCATGACCGCCACCTCCGGTCCCGGCTTGGCCTTGATGGTCGAACTGATCGGACACGCGACGATGGCAGAGATTCCGGTGGTCATCGTAGATGTGCAACGAGCAGGGCCTTCGACCGGGATGCCGACCAAAGTTTCGCAAGGCGATCTGCGCATCTCGGTCTTTGGCTCGAACGATGATGCCCCGCGCATCGTCATCGCGCCGGTTTCCGTCGAAGACAATTTCTATCAGATGATCAACGCCTTTAACCTTGCCGAGAAATATCAGACGCCGGTCATTTTCTTGAGCGATCAAGATATGTCGGTGCGTGTGCAAACGATTCCGCCGTTCGATACTTCGCGCGTGCATTTTGAAAAACGATTGTTGTGGGATGGCCGCGATCCGGCAACCTTCGAGCGATACCAGGATACCCCCACCGGGATTTCGCCCATGTCATTGCCCGGCATGAAGGGTGGACAATATGTCGCCGAAGGATTGGAACACTTGCCCAGCGGTGAGCCGGATTACACGCCTGAGATGCACAGCAAGAATATGTTCAAGCGCGGCAAAAAGATTCGCCAAGCCGCCGGCGATGCCGCCAAGTGGGGAATGTTGGAACAATTTGGCGATCCCAAGGCGCGCGTTGCCATCGTGGGCTGGGGTTCAACCATCGGTCCCGTGAAAGAAGCCGTTGAACGCGCCGAAGCCGAAGGGATGCCCGTCGCCGTGTTGTATACCAAGATGATTTATCCCTTGCCGCGCAAGGAGATCGGCGATTTCATTCAAGATCGCGAAGTAATCATTGTACCCGAAATGAATTACACCGGTCAATTCGCCCGGATGATCCAAGCCGAATATTGGCGCGAGGTAGATAGTCTGCGCAAGTATGGCGGTATCCCATTCACCACGCGCGAGATTTACGAAGAGATCAAACGCGTGTACGCCGGGTTAAAGCCGGTGAAAAAATCGGCGACGCAGAAAAAAACATCCGTCCCCATCAAACGCGTCGCGCGCAAAACCGCGCGGAGGAAATAAACGATGGTTACGACCCTTGACCCCACAAGATATAAATTTGAACCGGTCAATCTCGCCCCCAACGACTATAAGAGTGATCTGCATCCAATCTGGTGTCCGGGCTGCGGCGATTTTGGCGTGCTGGCAAGTTTCTACAAAGCTGTCGCCGAGTTGCACGTTCCTAACGAACAACTCGTCGTCGTTTCCGGGATTGGTTGTTCCAGTCGGTTTCCGGCATTCGTCAACGCGTACGGTTTTCACGGCACCCACGGACGCGCCCTCCCCTTGGCGACCGGGGTCAAGATGGCGCACCCCGAACTCGTCGTGGTTACGGTGGGCGGCGACGGCGATGCGTTCAGTATCGGGATGGGACACATTCCCCATGCCATTCGTCGCAACGTGGATATTACGTACATCGTGATGGACAATGAAATTTATGGCTTGACCAAAGGGCAAGCCTCGCCCACCAGCCCGCTGGGCATGGAACGCAAAGCCTCGCCGTACGGCACGGTTGAAAAGCCGCTCAATCCATTGATGCTTGCGCTTGCGACCGGTGCCTCGTGGGTGGGGCGCGGCTTTTCCAGCAAACCCAAAGAGTTGACCGAGTTGATCAAGCAAGCGATAGTACACAAAGGTTTTTCGTTCTTGCAAGTGTACTCGCCGTGCGTAACCTTTTACGACACCTACGACCATTTCAAAAACATTACCAAGCCACTTCCCACGGAACACAATCCACGCGACTTGATGAGTGCGATGAAGTACGCCATGGACGAGCAAACGTTGTACCTGGGATTGTATTATCAAGAAGAGCGAACCACCTACGATGAAGCGTATGCCGCCAAGCGTGCCGCCGCCACCAAACCCAACTATGGCATCCAAGAGATTATGGGCAAGTATATGCGATAGAAGGAGTTTCAGCAGGTTGCCGGTTCAAGGTTTCAAAATGAATCTCGCAACCTGTATTTTATTAGCGATATGAATGAACCAATAACTAGTACACCCCGCCCGCGCCATCCGGATTGGATTCGTGTGCGCGCGCCCATCGGCGAAAAATATACGCACCTCAAAGGACTGGTGCGCGGTTTGCAACTGCACACCGTTTGCGAAGCAGCGCTTTGCCCCAACATCGGTGAATGCTGGGGCGCCGGCACCGCCACGATTATGATTCTGGGTGATGTCTGTACGCGCGCGTGTCGCTTTTGCGCCGTGGAGACCGGCAATCCGCGTGGTATCGTTGATGCCGACGAACCGCGCCGGGTCGCCCAAGCCATTGCCGAGTTGCAGTTGAATTACGTCGTGGTCACCTCGGTGGATCGCGATGATTTGCCGGACAGCGGCGCAAGTATCTTTGCCGAAACGATTCGCCAGATCAAAACGAAATCGCCGCGCACGCGCGTGGAGGTGCTGACCGGCGATTTTCGCGGCGCGCGCGAGTGTGTGCGCCAAGTGGTGGACGCCCAGCCCGATGTGTTTGGTCAAAACATCGAAACCGTGCGCCGCTTGACGCCTATCGTCCGGGATCGCCGTGCCGGGTACGCTCAAACGCTCAACGTGCTACGCACCATCAAAGAATTCGATCCCACGATGCGCACCAAGAGTTCGATTTTGGTCGGAATGGGCGAGACGTTTGACGAAGTGATCGAAACGATGCGCGACTTGCGCGCGGTGCAGGTTGACTTGCTGGCGATTGGTCAGTACTTGCAACCCACCAAACAAAAACGCAACTTGCCCCTCGTCGAGTACGTCGCGCCAGAAATTTTCAATCGCTATCGAGATGAAGGAATGAAACTGGGATTCAAGTATGTGGCGTCGGGTCCGTTGGTGCGTAGTTCGTACAAGGCGTGGGAAGCCGCGCTGGCAATGACCCGTGATCAATGAACAATGAGCCAATGACAAAGCGAATAAACGATGGCGGCGTACACGGATGAACAACTGGTGCGGGCATTAACGCGCGGTGAAGCGTGGGCAATGACCGCGCTCTATGATCGGTATGCGCGGCTGGTCTATTCGCTCGCGTTAAAGATTCTCAACGATCGTGGCGCCGCCGAAGAGACGGTGCAAGAAGTCTTTGTCAAAGTGTGGAAACGCGCGCGCGATTACGATGCCGCGCGCGGTAAATTTTCTTCGTGGTTGAGCGGCATTGCTCACCATCAGGCGATTGACGAACTGCGTCGCCGCCGCGTGCGCCCGGCGGCATCGGAGGATGAAAACGCGATGGCGGAGGTTGTAGCAGACAATCCCGCGCCTTTCGATCAAGCATTGCAAAGTTTGGAACGCCGCCGCATCGTGGATGCATTGGCGGCCATTCCCCCAGAACAACGGCGCTGTATCGAGATGGCGTATTTTGAAGGGTATACGCAACAAGAAATTTCAGAACGCTTGCGCGAACCGCTCGGCACGGTCAAGACGCGGATGCGTTTGGGGATGCAGAAACTGCGGGGATTGCTGGAGCACGAATGATGTGGCGCTGTGAATCCAAGGTCTAATCCTTTGCGTAATACGATTGGAAAGGTGTGTCGAGGTGGACACGAGGATTTGTAAATCACTCGAGGAATTATATCCGGCGTTTGTTTTAGATGCGGTGGCCCCGGCAGAGCGCGCCAAGATCGAACAACATATCGCGGAATGTTCGGCGTGTGCGTCAATCGTTGCCGAGTATCGTCCGGTTGCCGATGCGTTGGCATTTGCTGCGCCAATCGTCGAACCGCCTCGCGATTTGAAATATCGTGTGCTTGCCGCCGCCTTGCCCAAGGCACCATCGCCCACGTGGTTCGCAAACTGGTCGGCATGGTTCGGCAATCTGTTTCGCGCACCCGCGTTTTCGGCGGTCGCTTTGGGATTGGTCGTTGCTTTGGGCGTCTGGAATTTTTCGCTCCAGAATCAACTCGCGCAACAAGCGGCGTTCAATCAACAAATCGTTTCCGAATTGAATCGGCAACGTGCTCTGGTGAGCACCCTCGCTTATGCGGACACGCAACCCAAACGACTCCAAGCCACCGATATGGCACCCCAAGCGGTGGGGCGATTATTTACGGCGTCGGAATTAAACGCCCTAGCGCTCATCGTTTACGATTTGCCCGTCCTCGATTCAGCGCACGCTTATCAGATTTGGTTCATTGATCCCGCTGGTGGTCGGACGAGCGGCGGTACGTTCACCGTAGATGAGCGTGGTCGCGGTTGGGTGTACATTCGCTCACCCAAACCCCTCGATCAGTATCAAGGGATTGGCATCACGATTGAGCCAGCCGGCGGCAGTTCCGGTCCCACAGGTCCCAAGATGATGGGTGCCTCGTTCTAAAAGCGAACGCCCCGCTTTCATTGCGAAAGCGGGGCGTATTTTTTCGATTAACGTACCGGCACGTACCGCACAATACCATTCTCTTGAACCTGGCGCACACGCCCTTCGATTTCCAAAACATCCAGATGTCCAATCACTTCGGACAAGCCCAGAAAAAGATCGTACGACTTCAAGTGAGGAAACAAAATGCCGCACAATTCGTACGCCGTGGCAGCGCAACAATCCAATTGTTGTTCAATGTGATCGAGCCGGGCACGATGAAACGCCAAGCGCGCCTCGATGAGGGCACGGACATCGTCCATCGGCTCGCCGTGCGCCGGCCAGGCGAGCCGAATCTCCATCTGCGCCGTTCTGTTCATCGAAGCGATATAGTTCACGAGGGCGCGCGGACGTTCAGTTTCGCCGTACAGGGGCGGTTCGAGCACCGGATTCGAAGTTACATCGCGCAAGAGGTGATCGCTGGAAATCAAGGTTTGCGAGTGCGGCTCGTAGAGGCAGATCAAGCCGCTGGCGTGCCCCGGCGCAAAGACCACGCGCCATTCGTCATCGCCCAAACAAATCGTTTCATGATCCTCCAGCGCGACAAAACGATCCGCCGGCACGGATGCCGCGAAACTGGATAACCGGTGCATCCCGGCGATCACGCGATCGGCGTATTCGGGCGGTGCACCATTCGCTAGAAACATCCCGTGATAAAAATCATAGCGACGTTCCCATTCGCGTTCAAAATCGGTGAGCCACCAGCGATTGTTTTTGTAGGCGAGCACGGACGCACCCGACTCGGCAACGATCTGCGCGGCAAGTCCAAAATGATCCACGTGCGCATGGGTGATGATGAGGCGGCGAATATCGCGGAACGTCCAGCCGCGCGCCTGGAGTTGATCACGCAACGCCATGACTGCCTCGTCCGTTTTGGCACCGGTATCAATGAGGGTGAGTTCGTCCCCTTGAGCAAGATAGCAATTGATGGGACCGACCGGGAAGGGTGTCGGAATAGTGATGGTATGTAGATAATCCAGAATGGTTAACCTCCAAAAATGTGGGGAAAGAAACTGGTGAGCACGAGAATGGCTGTAAGCCCAATCAAAATGATCACGGTGCCCCACGCGAGCCAATTGAAAAGGCGTCCATTGACGTACTTGTCCATCAAGCGTTTATCGTTGATGAGTCGTAACATAGTGATCAAAATGACCGGCAATAAAATGCCGTTCAAGGTTTGACTTGCCAGCATCACCTCAATCAACGATTCAAAGGGCAAAAGAATGATCGCGGCACCCAGCACGATGAGTAGTGTGTACACCCAGAAAAATACCGGCGCATCTTTCCAATCGCGGCTCACGCCCATTTCCCAACCAAAGGCTTCACAAACGACGTAGGCGGTTGAGAGCGGCAGAATCGCCGCAGAGAATACCGAGGCGTTCAATAAGCCCAACGCGAACAAGGTGGCGGCGTGTTGACCTGCCAGGGGACCCAACGCCAGCGCGGCATCCTTGGCGGTTTCGATGCGCTGACCCGCTGCATAAATTGTTGCGGCGCATGCAATCGTGATAAACGCGGCAACAAGGACCGCCAAGATTGAGCCAACGACAACATCAATTCGTTCATACACGTAATCTTTGACCGTCAAGCCCTTGTCCACAATCGAGGCTTGTTGATAAAATTGCATCCACGGCGCAATCGTTGTGCCGATGATCGTAACAAAAATCGTCAGATAGCCGGCGTCCAAATGAAAACTGGGCGTTACAAAGGCTTGCGCCACTTGCCGCCACGGTGGATTTGCCAAAATGCCGGACAAGACGTACGAAAGATAGATCGCGCTTGCCACCAAGAAAATTCGCTCCACCGATTTGTAATTGCCTTTGACAATGAGCAGCCACACCACTACCGCTGCAATCGGCACCGAAATGTACTTGTTGACGCCAAAGATTTCCATACTCGCGGCGACGCCGGCAAATTCACTGACCGTGTTTGCCAAGTTGGCCAAGACCATAATGCCAATAATGACGGCCGTGGCGCGCACGCCCAAACTCTCGCGAATCAAATCGGCAAGCCCTTTACCCGTAACCACACCTAGCCGTGCGCTCATTTCTTGAACGATAATGAGTGCCACCGCCACCAAGCTGAGCATCCACAAGAGCGAATAGCCATAGTGCGCACCGGCCACCGAATAGGTGGTGATGCCGCCAGCGTCGTTATCTACGTTGGCGGTGATGATCCCCGGTCCCACCACAGCGAGTAACAAAGCCAAGCGCGCGCGCAGAGGGCGGATTTTTCGCAGTGTAACCATAGCCCCGCTCCTTTAGAACAAACGCGGCAATTTGATTTTCCATTCTTCTGGCAAAATCAAGTCCAAGGCATCGTCCGCAGTAACGATACCCACCAAATGATTTTCCGTGTCCACCACCGGCACCGCCAGCAAGTTGTACTTGGCAAGCAATTCCAAGACCTCTTCGTGCGTGGCATCCAGCGGCACACGGATGGGTTTGTGATGCATAATCGAATCTACCGTCGCGTTCGGATCGGCAAGCACCAAATCGCTCAGCGAAAAAACACCCTTGAGATGCTCTTCCGCGTCTACCACGTAAACGTAGTAAATTGTTTCGGCTTCTTTGAGCGGCGCTTCGGCGCGCACGCGTTGCAACGCTTCGCCTACGGTAATATCCGGGGGAACGGTGAGATACTTGGTCGTCATCAAACCGCCGGCGGTGTCCTCCGGATGTTTGATGAGTTCGGCAACCTCGGCGCTTTCTTCTGGCTCCATCAAGTTGAACACCTGGGCGCGCTTGTCCTCATCCATTTCTTGCAACACATCTGCCGCTTCGTCCGGCTCCATCTCTTCCACAATGTCCGCGGCTTGTTCGCTGGGCAAAGTTTCCAACACATCGGCTTGGAATTCTGGTTCCAACTCCTCCATCACGTCCGCCGCTTGCTCATCGGGAAGTTGCCGGAGCAGTTCGCCGGCTTGGCGCGGGCGCATATCTTCCAAAATCTGGGCGATGTCGGCGGGATGCAGATCTTGGAGTCGTTGACGCGCGACGCGGACTTGGAGATCGCCGCGGGGAATGAATTCCAGATCGGTATAGGCAATCGAACGCGCCGGCAATTCACGATGGAATAGTTCCGCCAGCCGTTCAAAGAAATCTTCCCAACCCAACCGCCGCAAGAGACCGCGTCCGCCAATGTCCACATTCACCAAACGATAATCATCGCCGATTTTGGCGAGTTCCAAATCATTAACGCGCACCACCCGAAAGCCGTGCATATCAATCACTTGCTTGTCCATCACATCGCGGTGCAAATAAATTTCATTCCCGGTAGGAGGATAGGGTGTCGTTGGCGGAAGTTGCAAAATGATCTTGTTCCCAGCAAGGTCTTCGGTGCCGCCCCACGGCACAAGGGTTGGCTTACCCCCATTGCGCTTGACCGCAAGGGCGACGATGCGGGGATAGGGATTCCCGTTGCCTTGCGACGCAACCAGAACATCAGTCAATGTTCCAAGCAGGGTGCCCTTTACATCGCGCACTTCTCGTCCGAGGAGTTCGCTGAGGTATGCCATAGATCACCTCCTTGCGAGCGTAGCGAGATAGGAAAATGCCCCGCAAATCGTGATGAACATGGAACGATGGCGGGGCTTTAATCGCGCATTGAGAAAAAATTTTGCGCGACTCGAATGTCAA
The DNA here is from genome assembly GCA_037440625.1 of Chloroflexota bacterium. GTDB lineage: Bacteria > Chloroflexota > Anaerolineae > UBA4142 > UBA4142 > DAOTXS01. The sequence continues at coordinate 49 of JBBITT010000038.1, read as the reverse complement.
ATGCCTTATAGCACCATTGGCGATGTGCGTCAAGTACAAGACACGACCG
>JBBITT010000037.1:0-28906 GCA_037440625.1 Chloroflexota bacterium | reverse complement strand
GAAAAAATGTTGTACGATAACGCACAACTCGCGCGCGTGTATTTGCACGCTTGGCAGGTTACCCAAGACGATTTTTATCGCCGCATCACGGAGCAAACGCTTGATTACATCGCGCGCGAGATGATGCATCCGCAGGGTGGATTCTTTTCCAGCCAAGACGCCGATTCCGAAGGACGCGAGGGGGCGTACTATGTGTGGCGCGCGGAGGAAATCCGGCAAATCCTTGGCGAGAATGCGCCCTTGTTCTTGGATCGCTATGGTGTGACGGAACGCGGGAACTTTGAGGACGCAAACATTCTTTTCATCGCGCGAGACATAGATGTCGTCGCGATGATGCATCATCTTTCGGTAGCGGAGACCGAGACACGTTTGGCGCGCGCGCGCGAAAAATTATTTGCGCAGCGTAACGCGCGTGTCAAGCCAGCGCGCGACGATAAAGTGTTGACCGCGTGGAATGGTTTGATGCTCGCCTCCTTTGCCGAAGCTACGCGCGTGTTGTCGCGCGATGATTATCGCCTCATCGCCGAACGCAACGCCGATTTTCTTTTGCGCGAACTACGCCGCGCCGATGGACGCTTGTATCGTTCGTGGAGGGACGGGACGGCGCGCTTGAATGCGTACTTGGAAGATTACGCTAACCTGAGTGAGGGCTTGCTTGCGCTCTACGAAACAACGTTTGACGCGCGATGGTTTGTCGCCGCGCGCGAACTAGCCGATACCATGCTCGCGCACTTGAGCGATCCGCGCGGCGGTTTCTTCGATACCAGTGATGATCACGAAGCGTTGCTCACGCGTCCCAAACGTCTTGAGGATAACGCCGTGCCGTCCGGCAATGCCATGGCAACCACCGTTCTGCTCAAACTTGCCGCCTTCACCGGCGAATCGCGTTATGCCGATGCGGCGGATCGCGCGTTACGTTCAGTGCAACGGGCACTCTCCGTTGCGCCGCTGGGATTCGCGCAATGGTTGTGCGCGTTCGATTTTGCGCTTGCCGCGCCGAAAGAGATCGCGATGATCGGTGAGCAGGATAGCGCGCGCGCATTGCTCGATGTCGTGTTTAGCGCGTATCGTCCCAATCAAGTGGTGGCGTTGGGCGATGAGACATCGCCGGTGCCGTTGCTGCGTGGACGAACTCGCTTGAATGGCAAGCCGACCGCATATGTGTGTCGCAATTTCACGTGCCAGTGGCCAGTAACCGAGCCGGCAGATTTGGCAAAACAATTGGAGGCGTGATGGGGAAACGCGGCGAAGGATGGTTTCTGCTTCAAATGGTCTTGTTCGCGATCATTTTCTTTACGCCGGCAATCGCGCCGTTTGGATTCCCCATCGAATTGCGCGTGTTAGGCGGAGTGATCTTGCTCATCGGCGGAGGATTGGGGACGGCGGGTTTGTTCAGTTTGGGACGCAACCTTTCGCCGTTTCCCAAGCCCATCGAAAATGGACGCTTGGTAACAGATGGCGCGTATCGCGTGGTGCGTCATCCGATTTACGCCGGCCTCATTCTTGGCACGCTGGGTTGGGGCTTGTTGATGGCAACGCTACTTGGCGTTGCATTTGCCATCGTTCTCTTTATCTTTTTCGATTTGAAATCGCGGCGTGAAGAAGTGTGGCTGACACAAAAATATCCCGGCTATGCCGACTATCAACGTCAAGTGCGCAAACTGATTCCGGGCGTGTACTAGCGAAGCAAGAACTGAGTGGTGATCAACCACAGAATGAGCGCGAGTGCAATGATGGCAAACACGATCAAAATCAAACTCAGCGCGATTGGAACGCGACGTGTTTCCGGCTCGGCAGGCATTTCAGGGATGAGCAGGGGCGCCGGTGGGCTAGGTCGCGTTGCCAAATCCTCCCGAAATTTTTTGATGCGTAGCCACCAGCGGGCTTCGCGGGCGGCTTGATAGTCGGGATCAATGGTCAAAGCGCGCTCCATACATGCCAAGGCCTGTTCCGTATTCGGGGCGGTACTGCCACGCCAATACCATGCCTCCGGATTTTCCGGATCGTGATCGGTGGCACGTTTGAAACAGGCGTGCGCTTGCTCAAGATTGCCGGCTTGGAAAGCCGCGTATCCTCGTTCCATCTCGCTTGCGGTGTTGGAGGAAGGGGAGCGCGGCTTTTTGCGTTCACGCAGAATCCAGGCGATGCCGGCTTGGGCTTGGGCGTTCTGGGGATCGAGCGCGAGAACGCGATGCAAACACGCGAGGGCTTGGTCGGGATCATCGGTGACCGCCGCGCGCCACAACCAGCCAGTGACATGCTTGGGATCGAGTTGTGTGGCGTGGACAAGCAGACGGCGCGCGGGGGCGCGGTGTCCCAGTTCAGCAAGACGACATCCCAAGTTCACCAGGACTGGCACATCCTGAAGGGTCGCTTGGGCGAGTTGTTCCTCCACACATCCATCTAATCGAGTCCGCGCCTCCACGTTGTTTGGTGTAATTGCTAGCGTATAACCCCAGCGTGCAATTTTTTCATCCAAGGTCGGCGCGGTTTCCGCCAGCCCCTGCCAACCGCGTGCATCGTGAGGAGCAAGTTCAACGGCGCGTTCAAACAAGGTGTGCGCGCGCGGGAGATCGCCGGCGCGTTGCGCACGTTCGGCAGTGCGCAAGACGGTCTCCAAGTCTTGCCAGGGTTGATCAATCTTTGGTTTGCCGACAATGGGGGCGGAGGATGGCGGAGACATTGCCTTGCCTTACTGGGTTCACGTGGGTTCGTGGTTTTCGACCAACTTGTGCAGAATACCTTTGCGATAAACGCTTAGCAACGCATCCACAATCTCCGGATCAAATTGCGTGCCACGATAGTTTTGAATTTCGGCGATGGCATGCTCAATGGCAAGTCCATCACGGTACGGCCGATTGGAGGTCATGGCATCAAACGTGTCAGCCACCGCGAGCAAGCGTCCTTCGATCGGAATGGCTTTGCCGGCGAGTCCAAAGGGATAGCCCTTGCCGTCGTACCGTTCTTGATGATACAGGATGTATGGCAACACTTCTTTTAATCCTTCGACCCCCTTGAGCATCTGTGCGCCCACAATTGGATGCTGTTTCATTTGCGTGTATTCTTCTTGAGTCAGGTCTTCCGGTTTGTGCAAAATGCGATCCGGCATTCCGATCTTGCCGATGTCGTGAACCAATGCCCCAATTTCCAAAATTTCGATCTGTTTGCGTGACCAGCCCAACTCCCGTGCGATTTCAATTGCCACCGCGGTAACCCGGTTGGTATGCCCCGCCGTGTACGCATCGCGCGCTTCGACCGCGTTGGCGATGATGCGGACGGTTTCGGCGAAGGAACGTTTCAGATCGGAATATAATTTGGCGTTGCCAAGTGCAATGGCGCTTTGGATGGCAAACGCGGTGAGGAGATCGCAATCGCTGGAATCGAACAAGGTGCCATCCAACTTGTTCATCACTTCGAGGACGCCAATGATGCGCTCTTGGTTGATGAGCGGAACGCACAACAGGGATTGAGTTACGAGCGAGGTCTTTTGATCAATCGCGGCATAGTGGCGCGGATCACCTTTGGCATCGTTGATGATGAGTGGCTTGCCGGTCTGCGCCACCGTGCCGACAATGCCCACCCCCGGCGGCAGGCGTTTGTTCAGGAGTTGTTCGCTGGCGGGACCCGAGACCACTTTGAAAATCAATTCGTTCGTGACCTCATCCACGAGCAGTAGCGAGCCGGCTTGACATTGCAAGAGTTCCACGGCTTTACTCAGAATAGATTGCAAGACCACATCGGTGTCCAAACTTTCAGCAAGACGATGGCTGACTTCGATGAGGTGCTGGGATTGGAGGGCGGTGCGTTGCGCCCGTTTGTAGGTTTGGGCGTTTTGCAACACCGCACCCGCGTGCGTGCAAAACGCGGCGACGAGTTGCAAGTTGTCTTGGGTCAACAATGGCGCGTCCACTTGCCGACTGATCGTGAGGACACCCACGAGTTTCGCCGGCACATTGTGAAGGGCAGGGGTGAGCAGAGGTGCGCAGATGGACGATCCAATCAGGTGGGGTTTGGGAAACGATTTGGGATACTGATCGTCTGCAATCGGACCCACGAGCAACAACGGCTCACGATGTTGTGCCACCCAGCCCACAATTCCTTCGCCCATCTGAAGCCGGGTGCGTCCCACAAGATCGTTGGATAGATTGTGGGCGCGGACAATAAAGAGCGTATCCGAATATTCGTCCATTTGGAAGAGGGAAGCATGATCAGCGTGAACCAGTTGCACAGCAAGCGTGATAATCTTGTCGAGCAAATCGTCCCAGGTCAGCGTGGCGCTCAAGGTGACATTGGCGGCGTAGAGGGCTTCGAGGTCAGCAATGCGTTGACGAAGTACAAGTTCTGCGTCTTGACTCGAGAAAGGTTCGGGGGCGGTCAAGGGTTCGGGCAGACCTGGTTGGGAAGGAGGATGGTGGGGATTGGACAATCGGATTCCGTTCCGTTTCTAGGTGGGTGATGGGGCTGGCCTAGCCGTACACCACTTGGTTGGGTCCAATGCGCCGCGCGGTGCGTTGGGCTTCTTGCGCGAGGGCTAACAGATCGAAAACCGAAGCGCAGTTTTTCCGCGGATACGTGCAGACGCCCAGGGTGGCAGAGACCTGGACGGTCCCTTGCGAGCCCGCCAAGCGAATGCGATTGACGTTCGCGCGTAAACGTTCGGCAACGATTTGCGCTCCCTCGCGCCCGGTCATCAACAGCAGCAAGGCAATCGAATCTTCTTCGTAACGCCCTACGAGATCAATCGCGCGGACGGTATCGCGGCAGACATTGGCGACTTCGCGCAACAACACGTTGCCGAACTCGCGTCCATTCTTGGCGTTGATGACACTCATTCCATCCACATCGAGGATGATGACGCTGATGGAATGGTTATAACGCCAACTCCGCCGAAATTCGCGATCCGCCATTTCGAGGAAAGCTTCCCGTTTGAGAACACCGCTGACCGGATCATGGGGCGAGAGTTGGATATTTTCTTCTTTAATGCGATCAATATCAAAAGCCAAGGCGCCCAGCAAGGCGAACATTTCAAACCATTTGACGCGCGGGAGATTGGAAGGTTGCGCGGGTAAGGGATACACAATGACAACCCCCGTCCACTGATCTTGGAGCATCATCGGGGTGCCGATGAATTGGATGGGAGGATTCTCCGCATCCCCGGGCATGGCGTCAATCAGAGTTTTGCGCGCGCTGCCCACCCGGTACGCAAAGCCATCGTTTTGGCGGGCGAGGAAATCTTTGATGGCAAGCGGAATGTCGTCAAGCGGGGTAACGATTTGCAAACCGGCGGGTTGCGTGAGCAGGACGACGCCGTTTTTGGCTTGCATAATCTGGGCGCAGGTGAACGCCAGCAAGCGCATCGTTTCGATCAGGGGGCGCGTGCTAGCGGCTTGGACAATCTCACGCATCAGACTCATGGCTAGAGTATCGAGCGAGGATAGCGAGGTGGCGGAGGTTGCTTCAGCAGCGGGTTCAGTTTCGATTTCGGTGACGGGTGTGCCTTCGTAATCAAAATATTGCTCGACGGTGTTGACCACGTGATCCCAATCTTGGGACGAGGTTAGAAAGTAGGCGGGCGCCCCTTCTTTGATCCCCAGTTTCGCAAATTCAATCGTCGTTTCGTCGCACAAGAGAAATACCGGGATTTCGGGGTTGTGTTTTTTGAAATGGCGCAGAATATCTAGCCCGTTGGGTCGGCGCAAGTTCACACTCGCAATCACGGCATCAAACTCGGCGGGGTTGAAACGCGCGAGCAAATCGGTGCCGTCTACGGCAATCGTTACGTTATGACCATACTCGTCAAACGCTTGTTTGAGGGACGCACAGTACGCCTTGTCCGGTTCAGCGATTAGAATGGCAAGTTCACGTGGGTCATCCATACGATTCAAGGTCATTATACAACGAAATGCAATGGATATGCAAGGTCTTATTGGCTGAACGGCAACGTTTTGCCGCTACAATCCGGCTTGAGTGCCAAATCTTGCCAGGCTTTGGTGCACAGTTTGCTCCACGTCCCATCTTCATAGACCGCTTTCAAACCGGCATTGAACGCCTCGCGGAGTTCCTGATCCCCTTTGCGAAACGCAAAGCCAAGAAACGAATCGCCAAACGATTTGCCAGTGACTTTGAGTTTGCCGCGATTCTCGTCCAGCGGATCAAGCGCACTGTAAATGTCTATGACGACTGCATCGGCTTGTTTGCTGATTAACGCTTGCACGGCGAGCGCGAGTTCTGGAAATTCTTTGATTTGTTTGGCGGGATCGTTCACAAGTTTCCGAGCAATTGTCGCGCTCGTCGTGTTCGATTGAACGGCAATGGACCAGTTGGCGTTCTTGAAATCCTCTGGTTCTTTGATCCGATTTTCTTCGGCGCGCACGAGCAGGATTTGCGGATTGGGCATATACGGCAAACCCCAATCAACGATCTTGGCGCGTTCATCGGAAATAATCCACGCCGAGACCGATAAATCAAAGGTTCGATTTTGCACCGCCTCTAGCAAACGATCCAAATCACTTGCCACAAAGGTTGCCTTGCAATTGATGCGCTTGCAAATTTCGGTTACCAGGTCTATATCAAAGCCAACGATTTCTTGTTTTTCGTTGAGCGATTCAAAAGGGGGAAACGTGGGATCGGTGCCAACCTTGAGCGCGCGTCCTCTGAGATTGGGCAAGGTTTTGAGGGTGGGGCTAGCGGACGATGATTGAAACGCGGTCAGTGTGATAGTGGCTTGAGGTGATTGGGTGGGTGCGCTGGCAAAGGTGGTGGGTCCTTCAACGAGCGCAGGATTTTGTTGCGCCAACGACACAATGCCCCAGACCGCCAGAACAAGCGTGGCAATGGCAACGCCGAGCCAAGGAAGCCACGCTAAATCGCCGGAGAAATCAAAACGCGGATTTTGGTTTGCCATGGATAACCTTGCGTCCGATTCTACCGCAAGATGGGTTGGAATGCAAAACCGCCTCTACATCGAGGCGGTTGCTTGATGGTGTTATTGGGATGGTAAAAGTTGTATGCGTTTGGTATTGCCTTGTTCGGTTACCGTGATGCGCATACCTACTTGGACATCAGCGATTGCGCCGGCAACTTGTTTCTGAATGACCGTTTTGTCATCCACCGTCACGCTGACCGTCGAGCCGTCTGGCTGGGTAACGGTAATCTTGTTACCTTCGATACTCTTGACGGTACCGCTCGCGGTGGGTCGCCCGGCGAATTGCGCGGCACCTTGACCGCCACCACGTTGTTGCCCCGCGGCGAGTTGGCTGGAATCAATGCCGGCGCTTTGGACTTGTGCCCCAAAACGTTGATTGATAAATTCGGTACGGATATTTTGGGCGCGAGTAAAGCCGTTCTGATCGCCCCAGTAGTATCCCGCACCCCCGGCAATTGCCATCAAAATCACTACGGCGACGCCAAGCAAAGCTGTTTTCATCGTTCACACTCCTTTAGGGTTGATAATGATTATAAAAAAACGTATCAATCAACAATTTGCCGATGTAACAGATTAACAGAAAAATGACGATTGGAACTTGGACGAATGCAAACCAGGTCCTTGGCGCGATCTCGGCGAGAGGGACACTCGTCAGAATCCAAGCGATGAGTGACGCCAGCACGCTCCGTACGACGAGGGTTTGCAAACGTTGACGCACAAGAACTCCAAGTGGAGCGCGTGGCGCTAGAATTGTTCTATCGCCACGCGCGGTATTATTTTTCGCGTCTCAAGAATACGTCGAGTTCAAGAATGATATTGTCTTCGATGCTCAAGACGACTGGCACGCTGGGACGGGTGAGGTTAAAGTAGGCAAAGTTAAAGCGCGTGGTTGCTGTGCCGGCGGCTTCATCGCCGGTCACGGTCCCTTTGGCGTCCCAGGTTACCCGTTTGGTCACGTCCCGAATTGTGAGATCGCCAACCAGTTTGAATTCCACTTTGCCATCCGCCGGCAATTTCAGCGGCAAGCCCGGTGCTTCGAGCGGTACGAATTCGGCGAACGGGTATTTATCGGTTTCTAGCACGTTGCGGCGCAAAAAGTTATCGCGTTGATCGCGGTCGCTTTTGAGGGTACGCAAATCTACGCGGAACTTGGATTGCGCGGACACAATCGTGCCATCGAGTTTGCCCACGATGGTACCGGTGATTTCTTTGGTTGCGCCCACCGCGTCGCTGGGAAGACTAACATTCGCTAACTGTTCCCGCACGCGATAGCGCGCTTCGTTTTTGCCTGGCACCATCACCAGTTTCACCGTATCTCCCGACGCACTTGCGGCTGGGGTCGGCGCGGTGGTCGGGGAAATCGGGGTCGGCGCCGTTGCCTTCGTCGGTGCCGCAGTTGGTTGCGGCGTGGGGGTCGGGCTTGTCGCGCAGGCCACGATGCTCAGAGCCAACACGACAAACATCAATACGGTTAACGTGCGTTGCATTGCTCCTCCTGAGTTGGATTTATTTGAGCCAGTCTATCATGCGCTCATTCGAAAAATTATAATTGAGAGCCAGTGTGTCGGAAACACGCTTGAGAACCTGAGTCAAGTTTGTCCCATCAACGTTGGCAACAAAGAATTCCCATTTGCCGTTGCGGTCGGACAAGAAGAGAATTTGTTTGCCATCGGGCGACCACACTGGGGAAACATTGTTGGTGGGGCGAAACGCCATGGGGTCTGGGCGCGTGACCGGAATGACATTGCCATTCGTTAGATCGAGTACGTTGATGTCCCAGTGGTCGTGCGCGCGAACGGTGAATGCGATCATTTTGCCGTCCGGGCTGTACATTGGTGTCTGCACAACTGGATTTTGTTTGTAAATATTCCATTCGGGATCGCCACTGATGTTGGTAATCATCAAGCCGTAGCCGGCATCGGCATACACCAACGTAACATTATCGTTTTTCCACGCCGGCGCAAAAGCGTGCTCAGAGGAACGTGGGTCGAAAACGATTTGGGTGTTGACATCCACCGTGCTCAAACGCCAATGCGGATCGGCGGGGAGAGTGAAACAAAATCGTCCCAGACAGAAAATGGAATCGGTGTCCGAGCCGCCCCACTGTCGAGTATACGCAATCTTGGTGCCGTTTGGATTCCAACGCGGTGCCAGTGGCTGGCGCATGCCGCCGACCAAGGCGCGTTCATTTGATCCATCCGCATTGGCGACATAGACCCCGGCTTGCGCGCCCCAACGCGCGAACGCAATTTGTTTGCCATCCGGCGACCAACTGGGATCAATGCCCCACGTGATTCTTTTAAGGTTAGTGCCATCGCCGTTCACAGTGTAAATGTTTCCGCCGCTCGATTCTTGCAACACCAAGCGACCTTGGAGATTGCCCGTCGGTACCGGCGTGGCGAAGAATGGAGTAGGCACCGGCGTAGCCGTGGGCGGCGGCGCAAGTTGAACTGCATCGCCTTTGGCATTCAATCGAAATTGAATGGCATACGGATTGTCGTTCGCAACGACGACGAAAAATCTGCCGGGAAAATTGAACGCGCCGCGCCATGTGAGATCGTACTGCCGCATTGCGCTGGCATCGCTGGGGGGTGTGCCGATGCCGATGGGCGGTGTGGCAGGGTCTTGCATCCAATTCCGGGCTTGGTCGGGTGTAAAGATGGATAGCCGCACGTTCGGCACGCGATAGTCTTCTAACGTTACTTCGATGGGCGATTTGTCACCGGTGTAATCGAAATAGAACCACAAACTAGAATTGGGTGCAAGGGTTTGCCATGTGTTGGTGATGCGCAATGCATCAACCGGTCCTGAACCCGGTGCGGCGGCGAACACAGCAGGCGCAACCAAACCAATCGTCAACACTAACATCAAGAATCCGATTTTTTGTTTCATAGTAACCTCTGAGTTGAACATGAAGAACACAGCATAGCACCACACTCAATCCAAGTGATTGTCTTGATGATTGAATGCGGTGCTACTCTGCACTCTGCGCAATCGGTGGATCACTTATTCGTAACGGAGCGCATCAATCGGATGTAAACTAGCGGCGCGATTGGCCGGATAGATTCCAAAGAACAATCCCACGCCCAGCGAAAAACTGATTGCCAAGAGAATCGCATCCAGATCGACGGTGGTTTGCAAAGTCGTTGTGCCAATATTGATTCCCGAAATAAGTCGCGCAATCCCCATCCCCAACAACAAACCGATCAAGCCGCCAAACAAACTGAGTACCATTGCCTCGGTGAGGAACTGCACCAGAATATCCCGTTTGCGCGCGCCCACCGCTTTGCGAATGCCAATCTCGCGGGTGCGTTCGGTAACCGACACAAGCATAATGTTCATAATGCCAATACCGCCCACAATCAAGGAAATCCCGGCGATGCCTCCTAAAAAGATCGTGAAGGCGTCCGTGATCTGATTCAACGTGTTTAGAATATCTTGCTGACTTTGAATCGTGAAATCGTCTTGGAAGAGAAGCCGATGCCGTTCACGCAGAACGTTGCTAATGTCTTGCACGACAGCATCTTGGACGCTAGTATCGGTGATCTTGACGTTGATGGTCGAGACCACATCGCCGCCGCGAAAACGTTGATTCCCAATCAACCGGCTGGCGGCGGTGGTAATGGGGACATAGAGTTGCATGTCCGTATTGTTGAACCCGGTGCCCCCCTTGGGCTCCATCACGCCGATCACCCGAAAGTTTTGTCCATTGATGCGCACAAATTGTCCGATGGGGTCTGCCGTATCAAACAAACTGGTGGCAATCCCTGCGCCTAACACGACCACAGCGGCGCGTCCTTGCACATGGGATGAGGAGATAAACTCGCCGGTGGCAACATTGGCATTCAAAGTGTTTTGGTATTCTGGGGTTACCCCAATGATCCGCCCCACCGCATTGTTTGCCATATATGCCACTTGGCCAAAGCCATCCACTTGGGGCGCTACGGCGACCACGTTAGGCACGGACATGAGCGCATCCGCATCCCCTAGCGTGAGCGTGCCTTGAGTCTCTTGTTGACGCACACCCCCTTGTTGCGTGTTGCCGGGGCGCACGAACAACAAGTTCGTGCCAATGCTGCTGATCTGTTGGGTTACGGTGTTCTGCATCCCTCGCCCGATGGAGAGCATGGTAATGACTGCCATCACACCGATGATGATCCCAAGCATGGTCAAGCCGGAGCGCAATTTATTTGCGCCGATGCTCCGCAGTGCAATGTGCACACTTTGGAGAAGGTTCATACGCGTCCTCCATTGTTTGCATCATACACTGATTCTTCGACAGTGGCGTCTCTGGGTTTAACAACGTGTTCATCGCCCACAATCATCCCGTCTCGAATTCGAACGATGCGATGGGTATGCGCGGCGATGGCGGGTTCGTGGGTGACCAAAATGACCGTAATGCCGCGTTCCCGATTGAGTCGCTGAAAAATCGCCATCACTTCGCGGCCCGCTTTGGAATCCAAGTTCCCGGTCGGTTCATCGGCGAGCAGGATGCTGGGATTGTTCACGAGGGCGCGCGCAATCGCCACGCGTTGTTGCTGGCCTCCCGAAAGTTCGGTGGGGCGATGATGGAGCCGATCGCCTAACCCCACGGCTTCCAAGGCTTCGCGCGCCCGCGCTTTACGATCGGATGCGCCAGCATACACCATCGGCAATTCCACTTGATCGAGCGCGGGAGTACGCGGCAGCAAATTGAATTGCTGAAAAACAAAACCGATTTTCTTGTTGCGAATCAGGGCTTGTTCGTCGTCGGTCATCTTGGACACGTCCACGCCATCCAAAATGTACGCACCACTCGTTGGCGTATCGAGACAACCGATGATGTTCATCAACGTTGACTTGCCCGATCCGGAGGGACCGATGATTGCAACCATTTCGCCCTTTTCAACGTTTAGGGAAACGCCATTCAACGCGGGCACTTGGACATCACCCATTTGATAAATCTTTTTGACATTTTGAATTTCAATGACAGGAGCCATCTTACCGTCCTCCGCCCGGCCCGCCGATAAAGAATGCGCCGCCCGGAATGCCACCGCCCCCGGTGGGGCGTGTGGTTGTGGTGGTCGTGGTGAGCAACACTTGATCACCTTCTTGCAAGCCGGTACTTGTAATCTCAACCGATGTATCGTTCGACAAACCGGTCGTTACCGGGACAGGAATGTTTTGTCCTTGGTACACTACCGTAACGATTTTTTGATTGCCTTGCGTACGCACGGCGCGCAACGGCACCAAGAGTACATTGTCGCGTTCCTCAACGGTAATCGTCACGTTGGTGGTCATCCCTGGCTTGACCTGTCCATCGTTGTTCGTCAAGGCGACGATGACCGGATAGTTGACCACGCCTTGCGTTACCGTGGCGATGGGTGCCACCGACAAGACTTTGGCGGCGTAGGTTTTGCCCGGCAAAGCATCCAGCGTCATTTGCGCGGTTTGGCCCACTTTGATTTTGGCAACATCTACTTCGGCAACGGTGAGACGAACTTGCAATTGAGAGAGATCAACGACGACAACCGCCGCGCCCGTCCCCGCCGAATCACCGATGCTAAAGTTGACTTGAGCCACCACGCCATCAATCGGCGAAACAAGTTTGGTTTTCTCCAAATTGCGCACCGCTTGATCATACGCGGCTTGCGACGAATCGAGTTGGGCTTGGGCGGTGCGCAGACTGGTATCCAAGTTGCGTTGGGCTTGCTCCAATGCCCCCTGATCGCGTTCCAACTGCGTTTGCGCTTGCTTGAGCGTGGTATCGTTCGCAATGTTCGCGGCGGTGATGTTATAGTTGGCAAGCGCCGAGTTGTAATCGAGCGTGGCGGTTTGCAATGCTTGCGCCTGTGAGGTCATCCCCACATCGCCGCGCCACGCGATGGCGTTGTAATCGGCTTGGGCTTTTTGCAAGGCGATGGTTGCCTTGTCCAACGCAACCTTGGCACCGACCAATTGATTGGGCAGTTGCGCCGCTTTGGCTTTTGCCGCTTCGAGGTTCGCTTGCGAGCTTGCCAGATTCGCTTGCGCAGTACGTAAAGCAAGTTGTAAATTCGATTTGGTTGCTTCAAAGTTGGCTTGTTGGTTGGTGAGGTTGGCTTTGGCCGTCCGCAGGGCAAGCTCTTGATCGGTACTGTCCAATTCCATCAACACTTGGCCCTTTTTCACCGCATCGCCTACCTGGACATTAACCTTGGTTACGCGGCCGCTCGTTTGAAACGCCAGCGAGGCATCTTCGGGGCTAAAGACATTGCCGGCGGCGCTGACCGTCGCGAGGATGTTGCCCCGTTGAACGGTGGCGGTCTGCGGTCGTGTGGTTGGCGTGCTGGTTTGCCGCGTCATCCAAAAGATGATCGCGCCGACGATAATGACCCCAAGGGCAATAGCACCCAAGATAATACGATTGCGTTGCATTGTTCCCCCCTATGGTTTCGATGATGATATGAATCACTCTTGGTTATTATGTTGCAACTAGATTAAGCAAAGATTAGAAGCAGTTTAGTCCAATTGGGTAGCGCCTCGTGCAATCGCAGAGAAGGGCGAGAAAAATGCAACTCTGCTCCGCGATGTTGCACGGCGGAGAAAAACATTTTTTCACTCGGCGTCCTTGGCGTGCTGGCTAAAACGAGCGAGACGGCGTACCACGTTGAGCAATGGCATACCTGTCTCGATTGTTTGCGGACTGCATTATAACATTGCTTGACACAATTGGCTAGATTCGCTAAATAACGACTCGGCTTTGACTACCCTTAGACCCGATTTTGACTTGATGGTGATAATCTGAACAGAGTAAAGACAAAGGCGTCTTTACGGATAAATGTCTTTTCAAGGAGAAAGTCATGAATAGCATTGTTGCACCCGCGGTGGAGCGGAGTGCCTCCGTCAAGACAGGCGGCAAATGGAAGTTTTTGATCGGCGGCTTGCTTATTCTAGGCGCAATCGCGTACGTCACCATTTCTTCTTTCCAGACGAACGCGATTTATTATTTGACCCTCAAAGAAATGTACGCGCAAGGTGGCTCGCTGATCAATCAACCTGTCCGCATCAATGCGCCGCTTGACAAATCCTCCATTCAATTTGACGACAAAACGCTGACCTTGCGATTTAACTTGAAAGAAGATGATCTGGTTTTGCCGGTCGTGTACAAAGGGGTCAAACCCGATACGTTTGAGCAAGGCGAAAGCGTGGTCGCCGAAGGTAAACTTGGCGCAGATGGCACCTTCATCGCGTCCACCATTTTGGTCAAGTGTCCGTCCAAGTACGAATCCCAGACTCCCGGCGCGTCCTCAAAATAAGCCGGGACTGGGAAACCCGTTGATTCGATTAGTGCTGTTCGTGTGGGCAAGCCAAGGATGACCAAGGCTTGCCCCTACAACGGCTGATGAAGGAGACGAAGCTATGGCAGACTTCGCAATGGCTGATCTTGGCTACGCGTCCCTGCTTCTCAGTTTTTTCCTCTCGCTGTATGCGGCGGGCGCGGCTTTTGTTGCCGCGCGTCGCAATCATCTTCCCCTCTTTGCCAGCGCGCGCAATGCCGCGTTTGCGGTTGCGGCATTGACCACGTTGGCAGTTGGCGTACTCGAGTGGGCGCTCATCACACATCAATTTCGATTCGAGTATGTGGCGTTGCAGACGAGCATCGCTCAACCATTGCTCTACAACGTGTCGGCGTTGTGGGGAGGGCAAGAAGGATCGCTGCTCTTTTGGGCGTGGATTCTCTCGATTTTCACTGCCATCGTCATTCTGCAAAACAACAACAAGAATCAAGAATTGATGCCGTATGCTGTGTCTGGATTAGCGTTCGCAATCGCGTTTTTCCTCGCGCTGATGACGCTGGCAACCGATCCGGCGAAATCCGGTCTCTTTATTCTCACACCCTTTGCCCCCGAAGGTGCGAACGCGGTGGTGGGCAATCCGTTTCGATTGCTCGATTTTACGCCGCCGGATGGTAATGGTTTGAATCCACTTTTGCAAAATCCCGGGATGTTCATTCACCCGGTTACGCAATACCTGGGCTACGTTGGCTTTACCATTCCCTTTGCCTTTGCGATGGCGGCATTGTTCACCAAACGCTTGAGCGATGTCTGGATTCGTACCACGCGCCGATGGACGTTGGTCTCGTGGTTGTTCCTCTCACTCGGTTTATTGTTTGGGATGCAATGGGCGTACACCGAACTGGGCTGGGGTGGCTATTGGGGTTGGGACCCAGTCGAAAATGCTAGTTTGATGCCGTGGCTCACCGGCACCGCGTATCTGCATAGTGTAATGATCCAAGAACGACGCGGAATGCTCAAGGTATGGAATTTAGTTCTGGTGATGCTCACGTTCTGTCTTTCGATTCTGGGGACATTTATCACGCGCAGTGGTATCATTCAATCGGTGCATGCGTTTGGGGTCTCGAGTTTGGGTCCTTGGTTCTTGGCGTTCCTGGGCCTCACCTTGTTGTCGTTCCTCTATCTGCTATTTGACCGAATGAACGATCTCAGAGAGGAAAACGAACTCGATTCCTTGCTCTCGCGTGAGTCCTCGTTCTTGCTCAACAATTTAATTTTGGTGGGCGCAGCGTTTGCAACACTTTGGGGCACGATCTTTCCAATGGTGAGCGAAGCTGTGACCGGCAAAAAGGTTACGGTCGGCGCACCATTCTTCAATCAAGTGAACGGTCCCATTTTCTTCGCGCTCATCGTCTTGATTGGAATTTGTCCGCTCATCGGTTGGCGGCGTGCGACGGCGGAAAATTTGGCACGCAACTTTTTGCGCCCCTTGGTCGCCTCCATCGTTACGGCGATTGGGTTGTTTGTAATCGGCGTGCGCGATTGGTACGGTCTGCTCTCCATGAGCGCGGTAGCATTTGTGTTGGCGACGATCGGTTTGGAATTTTATCGCGGGGTGCTGACCCGGATTCGGCAGCAAAACGAAAACCCGGTTGTCGCCTTGATCAAGTTGATTGCGAACAATCGGCGGCGGTACGGCGGTTACATCGTGCATATCGGTGTAATTTTGGGGGTGGTGGGCATTGCAGGGTCAACGTTCTATCAATTTGAAACGCAAGCCAATTTGAAATCTGGCGAGACAATGCAGGTGAAAAACTTGACGTTGCAATTTGATGGTTTGCAAATCTATCCAACCGAGAATCGCCAAGTGGTGGCGGCGCGAATGGTGGTCTTGCAAGATGGTAGTCGGCTGGGTGTGCTTTCGCCGGAAAAAAATTATTATCCCAGCCTGAACCCGGAAATGTCGCAGTGGACGACCGAAGTGGCAATCCGCACAACGGCAACCGAAGATTTGTATTTGATTTTGGCGGGCTTTGACGCCAAAGCCGGGACTGCCACCATCAAAGCGATCATCAATCCGCTGGTGGTGTGGTTGTGGATTGGCTTTGCGTTGCTTGTGGCAGGCACGGTGATTGCCGCGTTGCCGGATCCACGCGAGGCGCGCGCGATGGCACGCGCGCGTGTGAAAGAAGCATTGGCGCAGGTATAAGATGATTACCTTGGCAATTGCGTTGATGATTATTGTGGCGTTTGCGTTTGTGGCGTATCCCTTGTTCCAGCGTTCGGAAGAGTTGGACGTGGCGTTTGTGGGCTTGACCGATCCGGTGTACGAGAACTTGATTGCCCAACGCGATGCGACCTACTTGGCAATCAAGGATTTGGAAAACGATCACGCGATGGGCAAGTTATCGGACGCTGATTATCGAACGTTACGCGCCAAGTACGAAACCAAAGCGGTGGCGATTTTGCAAGAACTCGATAGTCTGAATGGCGCGCGTGCAAGTCGTGTGGCGGTTACCGATGAGGTGATTGAACGCGAAGTGGGGCGTTTGCGTCGCGCTTCGGTAGCCAGCTCCACTCAGTGCCCCAAGTGTGGTACCCCGCACGCCCCCGAAGATGTCTTTTGCGCCAAGTGCGGCGCGTCTTTACGTGGCGTGCGTTGCCCCGCGTGTGGCAAACGCGCCGCGCTCGGCGACAAGTTTTGTAGCAAGTGTGGCAGTCCGATTTAGGAGATGGTTCGAATGTCGCAAGCAATCGTTTCTAAAACAACGACGGCGAACAATCTGTACTGGCGCTGGCTCGCCGATCAGAAAATCACGCCGATTGTGCGAGTCATCGGCATCATTGCCATTCTCAACATCGCCATTGGATTGTATATGGCGCTCTTTTACGCACCCACCGAACGCACGATGGGCGATGTGCAACGGATTTTCTATTTTCACGTCCCGAGTGCGTGGGTCGGCTTTCTTGCGTTCTTTGTCGTCTTTGTGGCAAGCCTCATGTTTTTGTGGAAGCGCGAACGCCGCTGGGATGCGCTGGCACTTTCGGCGGCAGAAATTGGCGTGGTGTTTATCACGCTCGTGTTGCTCACGGGACCGATGTGGGCGAAAAAAGCGTGGGGAGTGTTCTGGGTGTGGGATGCCCGCTTGACCACTTCGTTGATCTTGTGGATGATCTATATCGGCTACTTGATGTTGCGCAGTACGGCGGAGAGCGAACGGCGGGCGCGCTTTGCGGCAGTACTGGCGATTGTGGGCTTTATTGATGTGCCGATCATTTTTATTTCGGTGCAAATCTGGCGCACGATGCATCCGGAATTGTTGCTTGGGACGGAAGGCGGGTTGGCACCGCAAATGACGCAGACGTTGATGGTATGCTTGCTCTCGTTCACCTGGTTGTTTGCGTATCTGCTGATTCAACGTTTGCGTTTGGAGCAAGCGCGCGATCAAGTGAATGTGTTACGCGAGAGGGTGGGGTAACGATGGAATATCTAGCGATTGCCTACCTACTGATTGCGGTGGTCGTAATGGGCTATCTGTTGAGTTTGCGCCAGCGTTGGCAAGCCGTGCAACGCGAACGCGCGCTGCTCGAAACCAAAAACAAATAGCAAATAACCAAGGCACTCTCAAACCGAGAGTGCCTTGTTGTTCAACGCCTTAACGGACCAACCACCCCTGTCCGCACAGAAATCGCTCATGCGCGCCAGCGCACCACTGATGAAAAGGCGTGCTCGTGACGCGCGACGCAGCGAAGCGGAATCGCGCGTGGACGAGGACTGACGGCACTCTGCTCCGTGCCTGACAACAAACCTATTTTCGAAGGAGATAACGTGCCACAAAAAAATACTGGGTGTCCTTCGGAGAATTTTGCTTCTCTGACTCTTGCGTGAATCACACGCCCACGATATAATAAGCCCAGACTTGACGAGGAGCGAGTAGCCGTGCGCCAGAAAATGCTCTTGTCCTACAATATCTTGCCACAATTTCAGCAAGAGTATATGGACTTTATGATGAATACGTTTGTGCCAACCCTCCAGCATCTTGGGTTGGAGAATCAAGGGGTGTGGCACACGGCATACGGCAATTATCCAATGCGCTTGCTGGTTTTTGTGGCTGAACAACAAGATATGCAAGCCGCGCTTGCGAGTGAAGAGTGGCGCCAACTGGAGGCGCGACTCAAAACGTTTATCACCGATTACACCTGTCGCATTGTCCCATTTCAACCGGGCTTTCAATTTTGAATAAACTGGAGGGGCGTGGTTACCGCGCCCCTCCACATTTAATCTCTCACAAATGTCCCGTCTTGCAAATCCTGTAACGCTTGCAAAATTTCTTCCCGGGTATTCATCACGAACGGACCATATCGCACAATCGGTTCATACAACGGCTTGCCAGAAACCAGCAAGAATCGAACCGGCTTGGTTGTGGTGATGACCTTGATGGCATCGCCATCACCAAAAACAACCAAGTGGGGCGCACCCGTCGCCTCGTTTTTCTCCGCAAACTTGCCTTCGCCTTCGAACACGTAGGCAAATGCCGTGTGACCTTGGACAATCGGATGCAGGAAGGCGGTGTGGGCGGGCATCGTTACATCGAGATAAGTGGGATCGGCATAAATCTCCGTTACCGCGCCGCTCACCTTGTCCACGCGCCCGGCAATCACACGAATTCGGATCCCATCGGCACGAGTAAATTCCGGAATATTTTGGGAAATAATTTCTTGATAGCGCGGCTTGGTCATTTTGAGTTTTGCCGGCAAGTTGACCCAGAGTTGAAAACCCTCCATTTTGCTATCCACCGGCTTGGGCATTTCCTCGTGCATGATTCCGCGCCCCGCGGTCATCCATTGCACATCGCCTGCGCGAATGCTCCCGGCATTCCCTAAACTATCGCGATGATTGACCATCCCAGCGAGCATATACGTTACCGTCTCAATCCCGCGATGCGGATGCATGGGAAAGCCAGCAAGATAATCATCGGGCTGATCCGAGCCAAAGTGATCAAAGAGCAAAAAGGGATCGAGGTAATTGAGCGTAGGCGTGGCGATACTCCGTTTCAGTTTCACGCCAGCACCTTCCATCACATATTGCGGCGCAATAACTCGGGCAACGGGGCGAATATTCATGCTTGCCTTTCTTGCGATGGCTTGGCGCGCGAGACGACCAAGTACGGATAACCAATTCCGACCATCGCGGCAAACGTGAACCATTGAATTGCATAAACCAGATGCGATCCTTCGCTCAAGTCCACTTGGAGGGGTGAGCGCGCCGGCAAACTAATTGGCATTGGCTTGGCAGAGGTGGGTACCGTGATGAGGGTGAACGGCTTGCCTTCCCCGATGGTCGCGTTGCCCTCGGGTGTTTGCTGAATGTACACCGGCAAAAGCGGGTAGGGCATTTGTTCTTGAATGCGCGCCAAGTTGATGAGATTCCATACTTGGAGCGTACCCGGCGGATCAGTGATGCCGCCAAAATCAGCGCGCGCTTGGGAGTAGCGAATCACGCCGCGCACGTGAACGATTCCCGGCTCGGCAAATTTATTCCATTGATCCGGCGCAGCGTCTTGATACGGAATCCACCCTCGATTAATCAGCACGGCTTGATGCGTGCCGCTGATGACGAGCGGCGTGAGCAGATTCACACCGATCTGATCTTGGAATGATTGATTGCGTAATGCGATCTCGTGCGAATGATCGTACTGTCCTGTGACGCTGACAGCGCGATATTCCATCGTCGTAAGGGTTTGCGCCAAGCCGGCTTGCAACGCCTCGCCCGTAATTTCAATCGCGGGCTCGGCGATCTGTGCGGCAACGCGTGCGTTAAATGCACGCCGTTGCTGCAAACGATCGAGTTGCCAAACACCCAAGCCGATCATTACACACACGGCAACAACGACGAGCAAGGTTGTCCACCAACGTTGGCGATTAAAAAAAAGTTTGAGCATTCTCAACTCGTTGCGGGACGTTTGCGGAGCGGGAACAAGATGAGACTGTACAACGCGATGAGTGCCGCCATCGGTGGCCCCGCCAGGAACAGGGCTTGCAAGCGGGTGTTCCACGTCACCCGTCCGCGCACGTCAATTCCCAGATTGCGTGTCGGTTGAAAACTGCACGCATACGAATAACTGTTTTCTTCGCTCATGGTGAGATTGGCGGATGAACCCGGCGGCACCCACACCGGTCCCAGTTGATGACTCGTTGAATCCTGATTGACCACGACCAACACATCGCCCACGACGAACGTCATCTCTTTGGGGATGGCGGGGATGGGCTGACCCGCAGCGAGGCGTTCTGCTGTGCCTGCCGGAATCACCAATTCGATGCGTTGTGGATCGCGGTCGGTGTTGTTGCGCACGATGAGAAACGCGCCTTCGCTCAAGAGCAAAGCAAGCAACACACCTAAAATCAGCGAGATGAGAATCCGTCCACCCAAAGTGTATTTTAGAAAATTCATGGCGCCATCACAATCGCTTCGAGTTTGAGTTCGCCCGCCCGCTCAAATTTGAGCGTCAACGGTATGCGATCACCGGCGGTCAATGTTTTGGTGAGGTTCATCAGCATAATGTGGTATCCGCCCGGCTTGAGTTCCACCGTTTGACCGGCGGGAATCACAATGCGATCCACCGGCGACATTTTCATCACGTCGCTTTCCATTTTGGTTTGATGTACCTCGATCATTGGTGCGACCGGCGATTGCGCCGCGATCAACGCATCGGCTTGCGCGCCATGATTGGTGATAGTGAGGAAAACGCCGCTGGTCATCCCTGCCGGCACGGCACGCGCCCACGCATTCTCGATTTTCAAATCGCCCAGCATTACCACGCCTTCCGTGATGGGACTGGTTGAACTTGGGCTAACCGAATAACGCTCACCCAACAGATGAGTAAGGTCTTGGGCGATATTGTCGGCCTCTTCGCCATACGAGTACGTCGTGCGCAAGTTGCCATTGGCGTCAACAACGTACGTGCGCGAACTGTGATCAATCGTGTAAGCAAGTTCGTTGCTGCCCGGGACCTTGGCGCGATAAACCCCGTACGCGCGCCATACTGGTTCGAGTTCAGCCATCGTTCCCGTCAATCCAATGAATGCCGGGTCGAACGCGGCGAGATAATCCCGCAACTTGGCTGGCGTATCGCGTTCCGGATCAACCGTGATAAAAACGAATTTGGTGCGATCCGCGTCGCGGGGCAACCGCGCGCGAATTTTCTTAAACTCCATCAACGTGGTCGGACACACATCGGGACAAGACGCGTAGCCAAAAAAGAGCACGAGTATGTTGCCGGTCTGCTCGCTCAATCGAAAGGAGGTGCCCGTTTGCGTGGTCAAGGTAAAATCCGGGGCGCGGGTTGCCGGTTCAATCACCGCGCCGTGAAAAGAATAGGGCTGCGTGGCAATCCACAGCCCTGCAACAAGAATCAGCGCGGCGGCAAGCCCCAGCCCAATCATCCAACGATTCAACTTCATGGATCCCTCGCAAAGCGTAAAACGCCCAGCCCGCTCTTACGCTTTACGTTGTACCCCTATTGGATCACTGTGCCAAACAAGTATAGCGCAGGATAAAAGAATTGCCAAACGATATCTACAAAGTGCCAATAGTTGGCGGCGGCTTCCACGGGCCAATGTTTCTCTTTGGTGTACAGCCCGCGCCAGCCATTGCGAAAAATGATGAGCAAAAAGATCACGCCGGTGAGGACGTGAAACGCGTGCATCCCGGTCATCATATAAAAGATTGCGCCGTGCACACCATCGGCGGGACCGAACGGTGCGGTGCGCCATTCCACGCCGACCACACCAGCCAGGAAGAGCGTTCCCAATGCAATCGTCATAAAGGTGCTAAAGAGAAAGCCGCGCCGATCCCCGTGCGAGGCGTAAATCTCCGCGCGATTCATAAAGAAACTACTGACGAGCAAAATCGCGCTCACTGCCAAGCCCAGGGTTTGATTGAGTTCCGGGCGGGTATCTCCCAGCAAGTAAAAGCGTGCCACCAGCAGACCCGCAAACATAAAGCCATCGGACACGATAAAGAGCCACAAGCCGAGCCGGTTGTTTCCCACTTTGCGGCGATACAGTGCCGCGTCAAAAGGGTGTGTGCTCATTAGTGTCCTCCCTTGTCGTCTGATTCGAACAGACGCATCACATGCATGTAATAGTAAATGATCAAGCCGGCATCTACCAACGCGAGAAAGGCAACCGCAAAGAACAAGACCAGTTGAGATTTGATCGCGATGGCAAACCAAAACTCGACGACGTTGACGGCCACAAGAATTGCCATCAGGGCTGCGCCAAAGCGCAAATCGTTTTTCAATGCCTCATTTTCTTTCATCCCATCATCTCCCATTTCATTCAGCCGGGGCGGCAGCGCCCGTGGGTTGATTCACGTACGTTGAGTTGGGCAGACCATAATCGTACGGCTCGCCAACCACGACGAAGGGTTTGGCATAGTTGTGTTCTGGGGCGGGATTGGGTAACAAGGTCCATTCCGGCGAACGCGATTGCCATACGTTACCCACCGCAATTTCACCGCGGCGCACACTGCGAACGATGTTGATGATAAAGATCAACATCGAAAGCCCCACCATAAACCCAGCGATGCTAATGACCAGATGCGTCGAATCCAAACCAAGAGCGGGATCGTACGTGTAGATGCGGCGACGCATTCCCAGTAGCCCAACGCGCATCATCCCCAGCGATTGCAACCAAAAGCCGATTGTCAGGAGCCAAAATTGAACCGTGCCCAGTGTTTCATTCATCTTGCGCCCGGTGATTTTGGGAAACCAGTAATAGACGGCGGCGATAAAGGGAAAGACAAAGCCGCCAAACATCGTGGCGTGAAAGTGTCCCACGATCCAGTACGTATCGTGCAAATGCAAGTCGGTGGAGACAGTCCCGTTGGGCGGCCCGCTCAACCCGCCGAGCAGAAATACCGAGATCGCGCCCAGCGAGAATAACATTGGCACACTCAATCGGATTTTGCCTTCCCACAACGTGGCGACCCAACTAAAGAATTTAACGCCCGTCGGTACCGCGACGAGGAGCGTGCTGTACATAAACGGCACGCGCAAATATTCTTCCATCCCAGACGTGAACATGTGATGTGCCCACACAAAATAGCCAATCAGCGCAATGCCCATAGATGACATCGCCACGAACTTGTACCCAAAAAGTGGCTTGCGCGCAAAGACCGGCAAAAGTTCGCTAATGATGCCCAAGCCGGGCAACACGAACACGTACACTGCCGGGTGCGAATAGAACCAAAAGAGATGCTGGAACAAAATCGGATTGCCCCCTTTGGCAGGATCGAAAAAGCCCATTCCAAAGAGTCGTTGGAAGGAAACCATTTGGAACGACAAGCCGATGAATTGCGTTGCCGTTGCCGCAATCAATGAAGTTGCCAAACTTGCCCAGACAAAGATCGGCATCCGAAATGCCGGCATACTGGGCGGACGCATCTTGACGGCGGTAACGATGATGTTGATAGCACCCAAGATGGATGACCAGCCAGCGAGAAATACGCCAACAAAAAACATTTGCATTCCAAGGGGGGCGCGTGCGCTCAAGGGTGGATACGCGACCCAGCCGGTATCAAACCCGCCGACGAATAGCGCACTCACGAGGATGAGACCAGCCGGCACGGCAATCCAAAACGCAAACGCGTTCAAGCGCGGAAACGCCATATCGCGCGCGCCGATGAGCAAGGGTACCAGATAGTTCGACATCGCTGCGCCACCCAGCAAAGTCGCCACAATCATCACCATCCCGTGCAAGCCCATCATCGTGTTGTACATATCGGGCGAGAGCAAGGTCATCCCGGCTTGTGCCAACTGCACACGAAAGATCAACGCCAAGGTGCCGGCAACCGCTAACAAGAGGATGGCGGTTACACCGTACTGCACGCCGATCACTTTGTGATCGAGTGAGACGCCGAGATACTTGGTCCAGGTGGGCATCGTCGGGTCCCACGCTGGATGTTCCGGTGTTTCTTCACCCATTGCCCATTTGAACCAATCGGTCATTACGCCCACGCCGACCAAAAATGCCAGTGCGCCAATAACCGCGCCCACCACGGCAGCAGGTTCAGCGGCAAACGGAACTCCCATTAGCGCTTGAATGCCGGCAACGAGCAGAATGCCAAACGCTGTGCCCAGGGCTTGGGCAACGAGTCCACGAACGATTCCTAGTTTGAAAAACACTTGGACAAATCGAGTTTCATCGAACGCCATAAGTTTTCTCCCAAAGATGTGGTGCAAAAGTCAACTTGCCCTACTTTAGACTCTTGATGTATTCCAACAGATCGTTGATCTGCTGTTGGGTCAACTGCGTACCGTATGTTGGTGGCATCAAGTTCGGTTGAAAATCTTTGACGATCTTGGCATTGGGATTGGTGATGGATTCGATGATGTACGCATCGTCCGCTTGGATCGTCGAACCATCGGCGAGCGAAACCTCATGACCATAGAGCCCTTTCCACGTGGGACCGACCAACTTGGAGCCATCAATCGAATGACACGCCGCGCAACCAAACTGCGCCGCCCATTTCTTGCCGCGCACGGTTGGGTCAGCACTGGCGGCAGCTTGCTCCTGAGCCACCCACGCCTGGAAATCAGCGGCAGTTTGGACGATGACCGGTTGCTCCATCTTGGCATGTAGCGTGCCGCAGATTTCTGCGCATCGTACCGTGTACGCGCCCGGGCGATTAGGCGTTACGCGCAATTCCTTGACCGTGCCGGGTAAAACATCTTGCTTGACGCGAAATTCTGGTACCCAAAGACTGTGAATCACATCCGCCGAAGTAACCTGCAACACCACTTGTTTATCCACCGGCAGATTGAGCGAAGTCGAGGTAATCTCATAATCCGGATATTCAAAAGTCCACGACCACTGGCGCGCGGTCACTTTGACAACCATCGCTTGCGGATCCACGCGGCGCGTCTCCGCCAAATTTTCTGCACCCAGATAGGCAATGTACAACACAATGGCAAGTGGAATCGCTGTCCAGAACAATTCCAGCCGCGTACTCCCCTCGATGTGTTTGCCATCGCTGGTGTCGCCGGGCTTGCGGCGAAAGACAATGACGCTGTACAGCATCAGCACCATGATGAGCGAGAATAAAAAGGCGATCAGTTTGAAATGCAGATCAAAGAGACGATCAATCGTAATGGCTTGCGTGCTGGCTTGAATGGGCAACAAACCGATGTTTTCGAGAAAGACGGTCATCAAGAGCGTAACCACGACGACCAGAATGGCAGCGGTAATAATGTGCTTCATACGACACCTTTTTGGTAAAGTCTATGAGAAGAGAAAAGGTAATGTGCTGTGATCCACAACCATCGCAAGGAACAAGAACGCGAGGTACATATTGGAATAGATATACAACCTGCGCGCGGTGCTTTTTGATCCATCGTGCATCAACTTGAAGGCGAGATGGAGCAACCGTCCGCCAAGAGCCAGCGCAACGATGAAATAAAACAGCCCCAGACTTTGCACGATGGCTGGCACCAAGGTAATCGCAACGAGTACGAGCGCATAGATTACGATTTGCCGGCGTGTAGAGGACTCGCCGCGCGCAATAGGCATCATTGGCACCTTGACGCGTTCATAATCTTTGGTGACCATCAGCATCAACGCCCACGTGTGGGGTGGTGTCCAACTAAAGATGATCAAGAACATCAACGCGGCAAGTAGATTGATTTCGCCGGTGACGGCCGCCCACCCCACGAGGGGTGGAATAGCACCCGCCGCGCCACCAATCACAACATTGTGCGGCGTTCGACGTTTCAGGATGATGGTGTAAATGACGACATAGTAGAATGCGCCGGCAAGTGAGAGAAACGCGCTCAACGGATTGACCCCGATGAACAAGATGCCAACCCCCAGCCCAATTGTCGCAATGCCAAAGAATAGCGCGTTCCGTGGGGCAATGTGTCCACTCGGAATCGGGCGGCGCGCGGTTCGTCCCATTTGTGGATCAATGTCGCGATCAAGGTACGAGTTGAGCGCGCTGGCACCGCCTGAACTGAGCGCGCCGCCCAGCAAGGTCAGGCAGAGCAACGTAAAGGGAGGCAATCCGCGCGCGGCAACCAGCATGGCGGCAAGCGTGGTGGTCAACAAGAGCAAGACAATCCACGGTTTCATCAGCGCGACATAGTTTGAAACGATCAATGTAATACTGTTCGAGACGGCTTTGGCTTGTGAAGCGAGCATTCAGTTCTCCAAGAGTAAACACAGAGTACGAACAATGCCGCCAAGCGCAATAGAAGCGGTTGCGTTGACGGCGCGGTTGACGCGTGAAAGATGAATTTCGTAGATCATTTTGGGATCATGGATTCGGATGATCACGCAAGACGCGAACGATTCACGATCCCAAGAGGAAAAGCAGACGGAGAAAGAAGCGAATAAATGCAGACGAACACCATCTGACTTGGCGAATCGTTACCAGTCTTGTTCGCGACATCACGAGACATCAGGCAACGTGGGCAACGTTGCCTGATTAGCGGGGGTATTATATCGAATTCGATAGGGTTGACAAGAGGGGGTGTGGCTTGAAGAGGTTAGAAAAATGTTAGAATTTTTTGTTGAAGGGCTAGATGTGTTTGGAACATTTCCTCATCGTGCGAGCAATTAAAAACCCGTTTGAATTGCGTCAAACGGGTTTTGCACTAAGTCATTTTGACCACAATATCACCGATGATGTTAGCGGCTTCATCGCCCCGATCTGCCGCGTTGGACAGATGGCGATAGATTTCGCGAATCTTGAGGATCTGGACAATGTCTTCAACCGTCTGGGTCTCTTTGAACAAGTCAGCCAGGGCGGAGCGGTACACACTCTCCGCGCGATTCTCTAACGCTTTGGCACGGCTAGCGTGTTCCAGGGCAACTTGGGGATGGTTCTTGAGTTGAATCACGCCCAAATACAATTCCTCAGCCGCTTCGCGCAGAATCGAGGCGAGGCGTTGGAGATAAGGATTGGGCTTGACGCCAAACAAGACCATCTCATCAACAGTGGTGTACCCATAATCCAACACATCATCAATCGTTCGCGAGAGCGCGAATAAATCTTCCCGGTCAATCGGTGTGACAAAGGTCTTGTTCAAGTCATCAATGAGAATGCGCCGCAATTCATCGGCTTCTTTTTCCAACGATTGCAGTCGTTTGGCTTGAGTTTCGTCGCCGTCTTTCATATACGCTTCGAGGGCTTCCAACCCTTCCCGGGTCTTGAATGCTTGATCGCCCAGCGCTTTGAGAAAATCACTTTCGCGCGAACGAAAAAAATCAAACAGTCCCATTGTATTTCTCCTTGAGTAGAGTGGCGTCCACGTGGATTAACTGCTATTGTATATCAAACCGTACCGAAATGCAAAATCGGCTTCCTGCCATGCACACGTGTGCGATTGGGTAACCGTCCTCCGGCGAGCAAGAGACGAGTCGGCGACTCGTCTCTACTTGAAATATCTCACTGTTCAGGATATACTGAAGACAATCGCAGCGATGCGATCAAAAATATTCTCGAATCCAAGGAGGGAAGGGGAATCAAGATCAGCGAAGGAAGGCCCGGATGAGTTTTAGTTGCGCATCCGGCTTTTTGTTTGTGTCTGGGCGTTGGAAGTTTGTTGCACGTTCGATTCTTTTCCTCCAACTTCCAGCATCCAAATTCTAACAGAGAGGAGAGCCAATGAATCGCACGGTGGACATTGTGGGCGTCGGGTGGAGTGGTTTTCGCTCAATTTCACCTGACCGATCGTACAAAGAAATGACGTTTGAAGCCGCCACGCGCGCGTACGCCGATGCCGGCATTGACCCGCGCAATGAGGTGCAGGGTTTTGTAACGGCGGCGGAAGACTATCACGAAGGGACGAGCATCTTTGACGAGTACACGCCGGATCAACTTGGGGCGGCATTGCGACCGATGCACACGATCAGCGGCGATGGCTTGCACGCTTTGGCGGCGGGTTATATGCAAGTCGCGTCCGGTTTGATGGATGTCGTCGTTGTCGAAGCGCACAGCAAAGCGTCCAACATTCTCACGCTCGATCACATTACCGCGTTTGCACAAGACCCCACGTTCGAGCGACCGCTCGCGCTCAATCCGGTCGCGCTCGCCGGGCTGGAAATGCAAATGCTGATGAGCGCGGGACGATTCACGCTGGAGCAGTGCGCGCAGGTTGTTGTGAAAAACAAGAACAATGCGCTGGCGAATCCAGCGGCAGCGTATGGTGCGGCGATTGGACGCAAGGCGGTTTTGGAATCCCACATGGTCGCCTCGCCATTGACCCGCTTGATGGCGGCGTCGCACGCGGATGGTTGCATCGTTTTCGTCCTCGCCGATTCGGATACCGCGAAACGATTGAAAGGTAAAGCGGTGCGCATTCGTGGCGTGGGGTGGGCAAACGATACGCCCGCGCTCGATTCGCGCGATTGGATGGATGCCAAGTACGCGCGCAAATCGGCGGAGATGGCGTACCGGGTTGCCGGGATTCAGCATCCGCGCAGTGAAATTGATTTTGCCGAAGTGGACGATACCTTCGCGTTCAAGGAGTTGCAACATTTGGAAGCGTTGCATTTGGCAAAACCCGGCGAAGCCGGCATTCTGACGGCAGAGGGTGCCACCGAACGGAAGGGTGAATTCCCGGTGAATCCAGGCGGCGGTTGTCTGGGTTTGGGCTCATTGCTCGATGCGAACGGATTGGCACGTGCGTTAGAAGTAGTTTTGCAACTGCGCGGTGAAGCCGGG
>JBBITT010000036.1:0-30622 GCA_037440625.1 Chloroflexota bacterium | reverse complement strand
CGGATTTGCAAAAGCCAGGCACATCTTTGTATTTCTTGCCGTCGCGCCACGCGTGATACGTGCTCGCAATTTTCGCCACATCCGCGTCGCTCAAATCGCGATGCACGCGGTCAACCAGATAACCCAGTTTGCGCGCGTCAATGAACAGTGTTTCGCCATGTCTCGCGCGAGACCCTAAAGGTCTCTGAAGACCTTTAGGGTCTTTGTTCCTCGTCAGAAACCACAAGCACACGGGAATCTGCGTCGAGAAAAACAATTGCCCGGGCAGTGCCACCATACAATCCACCAGATCGGCTTCGATGATCGCTTTGCGAATCTCGCCTTCGCCTGATGTGTTGGACGACATACTGCCATTCGCCAGCACAAATCCCGCCGTTCCATTCGGCGCGAGGTGATGGATGAAATGTTGCACCCACGCAAAGTTTGCGTTGCCCACCGGCGGCACGCCGTACTTCCAGCGCTTGTCATCGCGCAAACGCTCGCCGCCCCAATCGCTCATATTGAACGGCGGATTCGCCAGAATGTAATCCGCTTTCAAATCGGGATGCAAATCGTGGTGAAACGAATCGGCGTTCTCCTTGCCCAGATTGCACGGAATTCCGCGAATCGCCAAATTCATCTTTGCCAGCCGCCACGTCGTCGGATTACTTTCCTGTCCATAGATCGCAATGTCGTCCACTTTGCCGCCGTGCGCTTGCACAAACTTTTCCGATTGCACGAACATTCCGCCCGAACCGCAGCACGGATCGAACACGCGCCCCTTGTACGGTTCGATCATCTCCACCAACACGCGCACAACCGATTGCGGCGTGTAAAACTCGCCGCCCTTTTTTCCTTCCGCGCTGGCGAACTGTGCCAAGAAATATTCGTACACGCGCCCCAAAATATCTTGGGCGCGTTGCGCTTGGCTGCCCAAGCCGATGCCACTGATCAGATCAATCAACTCGCCGAGCCGCTGCTTGTCGAGTGTGGGGCGCGCGTAATCTTTGGGCAAAATGTTTTTCAGCGTGGGATTGTCGCGCTCGATGGCGACCATCGCGTCGTCAATGACTTTGCCGATTTCCGGTTGCTTTGCCTTACTGCGCAAGAACGCCCAGCGCGCTTCCTGCGGCACCCAGAAGACATTTTGCGCCAGATACTCGTCGCGATCTTCGGGATCGGCGTCCTTGTCCTGTGATAACCGCGCGTGCAACTCCTCGAACGAGTCCGAGATGTACTTGAGAAAAATCAAACCGAGGACGACATGCTTGTACTCCGCCGCGTCCATATGCCCGCGCAGTTTGTCCGCCGCCGCCCACAGTTGCGCTTCAAATTCCAGCGTTGCGCCATTCGATTTTTTGGTACCGGTGCGTTTGGTCTTGGGCATTCATCCTCGCTCAAATTCGAGTACTCGGTGTGTGCAAAACCCTTCGGGTTTCTGAAAACCCAAAGGGTCTGCGTTTACGGATAAATCTTCTCCAACATCCTCGGAAACGGAATCGTCTCGCGCACGTGATCGAGTTTGCAAATCCACGCCACCGTGCGTTCGATGCCGAGCCCAAAGCCGCAATGCGGCACCGTGCCATACTTGCGCAAATCGAGATACCATTCGTACGCTTCGCGCGGCAATTTGTGTTTGACGATTTGCGCTTCGAGATATGCCAAATCGGCGGAGCGCTCACCACCACCGATGATTTCGCCATACCCTTCCGGCGCGAGCAAATCGGCTCCCAGCACAACCTTGGGATCGTTCGGATCGGGCGCCATATAGAATGCCTTGATCTCGGTTGGATAACGATGCACGAAAACCGGCTTGTCGAATTGCTCGCTGATGATCGTTTCGTGCGGCGCGCCAAAATCATCGCCCCACTTGAAATCGGGGAAACCGTTTTTCTGGATCAGTTCGACCGCTTCGGTGTACGAAATTTTTGGAAACGGCGGCGTCACCTTTTCGAGTTTGCTCGTATCGCGTTCGAGCGTTTTCAATTCGTCGGCGCGCTCGCGCAAAATCGTCTGCACGATGTACGAGATGAACTCTTCGCCGACGCGCATATAATCGTCGAGTGTGCCGTACGCCCATTCCGGCTCGACCATCCAAAATTCGGTGAGGTGACGACGCGTCTTCGATTTTTCCGCGCGAAACGTCGGACCAAAGCAATACACTTTGCCGAACGCCATCGCGTCCGCTTCGTTGTAGAGTTGCCCGCTCTGCGTGAGGTACGCCGGCACGCCAAAATAATCGGTGGCGAAGAGCGTCGTCGTCCCTTCGCACGCAGCGGGCGTGAGAATCGGCGTGTCCACGAGCAAGAAACCGTTGTTGTCGAACCAATCGCGAATCGCTTTGACGATGCGCGCGCGCACGCGCAGAATCGCGTGTTGACGCGGCGAACGCAACCACAGATGCCGATGCGCCATCAAAAATTCGACGCCGTGTTCTTTCGGCGTGATCGGATAATCAGCAGCGATTTGCACGACCTGCACATCTTTTACCGACAACTCGTATCCGCCCGGTGCGCGCGGCTCGGCGCGCGGCACGCCCGTCAGAATGATGGACGACTCTTGCGTCAACTTTTTCGTCGCTTCGAACGCTTCGGGCGAGACGTCTTTTTGAAAGACGACGGCTTGGATAAAACCAGTGCCGTCGCGGAATTTAAGAAACTGCAACTTGCCTTTATCGGTCTTGTCAGCAAGCCAGCCCTTTAGCGTAATCGTTTCACCAACGTGCTTGGCGATGTCTTGAATGTAAACGTGGTCTGCCATTGTGCCTCATTTATCATTTAGGATTTGGGATTGACGCGGTATGGATTGCATTATACTTGGATATGCGTGCAAAGCAATTTATTGGATGCGCTCGATGCGTTGCCTGAATCGTTGTGCCTGTTCCATCAGTGCGCGCACGGGCGCGGTGGCACGCCTGACCCAGCGAGTCCACCAGCCGCGCCACCATTCACTGCGCCACTTGATCCAAGTCTCACCAAGTTTGGCGCGTTCGGTCTCGTCCAACGGGTGTGCACCAAAACGTTCGCGCGTGTACCATTCGGCGATGCGCGTCGTTTCGCTTTGTGCGCCACTGAGGATTTGGTTGATCGTTTGCGCGCGCTCCAAGGGCGTCGCAAATTTCTGCTCCGGAATACCAAGCCAATGTGCGCGGCTCACCATTCGTTCATAGAGGCGTGCGGCGGGCGCCAGGTTTGCCAAGCGACGTTCGGTTTGGACACAACGCGCCGCAATGATGGCTAACATCATCAATCCGATGACACCGATTCCCGTTGCCACCAGAATGCGTAGGTCGCTCCACATATTGATGGGACGTGCCCCGCGCGATGTCTCTACCTCCTCGTCGAAATTTCTTTCGCGGCGTAGCCGACGCGCTTCGCTGGCAGCGTCTTCGGCGTTGGTCTCGGCGGGTGCCGACTCGGTCTGTTTTGTTGGGCGTGCGATTTCCGGCTTGCTGGCGGTTGGTTCAAACTCAATCCAACCATAGCCGGGAAAATAAATTTCCACCCAGGCGTGCGCATCCGCTTCGACGATGTGGTAAACGCCGTTTTCGGATGTACCACTCGAATAACCGGAGACGACACGCGCCGGGATACCAATGGCGCGCGCCAGCACTGCCATCGCCGAGGCAAAATAGTTGCAGTAACCTTCCGGGCGATCGAACAAGGCGTAATCCACACCATCACGATTGGGGGGCGGCGCGCTAAGCGCATCGTTATATTTGATGTGGGTGCGCACGAACTTTTCCAGCGATACCGCTCGATCATAGGGATTGGTATCTTGGGCGGTGATCTCTTGGGCCAACGCGCGCACACGAGCAGGCAATTCCGTCGGCAATTGCAAGTACATTGAAACGATCCAATCGGGATAATTGGTTGAGGCATGACGCAAGGATTCTTCGTCGGCGATGCTGACGGCGGACACCGCAACGTACGTTGTGCCAGAGGCAAGCGAACGGCGCGCGCGGATCATCGCAGGGTCAAAGATTTGATCGCGTGGATCGCGAGCGGTTGGTTTGTAACGAATTTCGATGGGTACGTCGAATCGAATGGGTTGGGAAAGGGCGGACAAGATGTTCTGATCGCTGGCAAACACGGTGATGGTTTGGGTGATAGGCACGCGGGCGTTATCGTGCGTATCCAGACGCGGATCGTTGGATTCCAGATTGAGAGCAGTGGTTTGCGTGTTGAGCCAACCGTTCCCCACATACTTGTCATAGACGATGTTGCGCCAATAGTCCCCTCGCGTCGTTTGAACGTCCATAATGGGCTTTTGGGTGAGGTGAACGGGTCCCCCCATCGTCAGGGAGGTGCTAGAAAAGATGCTGGCGGCTGGGCGTGCGACCGGATTCAAACCACCAAACATGCGGGTGAATTGCTCCTCGATTTTCTGCCACGGTGTTTGCAGAGGTTCCAGCAGGTTGAGCCAGCCAGTGGGGGGAAGGGAGGTGGGGACGAGGGAAATCAAGATTAAGAAAATGATCGTCAACAGCGTACCGTACCACAAAAAATCGAAACGAATGTCCGACGAATAACCAGTGGCTCTGTTACGCCACCCTTGTTCCATCGTTTGGAGATTCAGGCGAACGAGGAGCAAGAGCGCGCTAAAGAGATATACCCCGAGATACGTGCCGGCTTGCGGCTGGGCATAGAAAAGATTGAGGGTGATCGCAATGCCAGTTGGAATGATTGCGCCCCAAACTTGATGCCGCCGATATACAAACCAGCCCGCGCTATAAGCGATGATCCACATCAAGCCGCACAGTTGAAGGATAAAGATCAGATTATCGGTTGCCGTATCGCCGCGTGCAACTTGGATGACCCATGCCTTGACCCGGTCGCCCAAGCTGTTCAACCGCTCGTGCCAGGTGAGGAGGCCGGGCAAAGTGGAAGCGCCCAGCCAGGCGGTTACGGGCACATCCAAGATCAGCATTCCTAAATGTGCCAGTCCGCCGCGGAGGCGCTGGAACTTGGCAAAGAGGATACCCAGCGCCAAACCGCCGATCGCCGCCAACGAAACAACGCCAAGGTTCTCTGTCCACTCAGCCGCGGCGATAGAGCCGGTGACGCTGAGGATGAGCAAGGACAGAAGGATCGCCGTACTCACGCCTTCACTCACCCGAGTTGGTTCCTGAGCAAGGACTTGCGTGCTCATCATAATTCAAGATTAGCACCGCGCCAATGATTTGTCAACGCAATAAAAAACTGGACACGCCGATTGAACGAGCGGCGGTCCAGTCTGTCATCACACGCGCCATCATGATTTGCGTTTATAGCGGTCAATCAGGAGTTTGGCAAGATCAATGAAACTCATGGTGGCGGCATTGTTGGGAAATTTTTCCATAAACGGTATGGAGGCGTTGATCGCCATCGTCATATATTCCACTTCGTACGGTACCGTGACCGCCAAGGGCAAGCGCACTTCTTGCTCAATATCTTCGGTGGTTGTCCAGACGCGCCCGACAGTCCGATTATTGACCAGAATCAGCCGGTCGGGGGCAATGTTTTGTGATTGCAAATGATCAACAATGATGCGAGTTGCACGAACCGTGCTAATATCCGGCGTAACAATCACGACAATGCCGGAGGACATTTCGAGAATCGGGAGCGAGATGCGCGAAAGTGTCCGTCCAAAATCTACCAAGATGTAATCGTACATAGATTGAAGATTGAAAAACAATGCCGGCACTTGGGCAACGTTGAGGGTGCCAGCTTCGTGAGGCGTTCGAGCGGCAGTCATCACCCGAAAATCCCAGCGCAAGGGTTGGGAAACGTACTTGGCAATGAGCGCGTGATCTATTTTGTCTTTGACCTCGTTCGATAACTGGGCGAGCGTGTTGGGGGATTCAAAACCTAACGAAAAACCAATGGTGCCAATCGGCAAGACCATATCCACGACGACGATTTCGGTGCCGGCGGGCGCGAATTTGGCGAGCGCGCACGCGGTGTTGACACACACGGAGGTAGTGCCGGTGCCTCCCTTGGCGCTACAGAACGAAAAGATGCGTCCACGCTTGGCTAATGCCGCATCTAGAATGGTCTTTTTGGGTTGCGCCAGTTGGGCTTGGATCTTGGCGATCAATTCGACATCGGCGCCGGGCCGTTTGATGAGGTAATCGTTTGCACCGGCGTTGATGCTTTGATTGATTTCGGTGGGGTGAACCCGCGCGCTGAGGACGAACACGGCGGTGTTGATAAAGCGCGGATCCTGACGGACGCGATAGATGAGATCCAACCCATTTATATCGGGCAGGCGCGGGTCGAGGACGACTACCGCCGGCACGGCGGCTTCGATCTTTTGCCAGGCTTGCTCACCGCGAATCGCGCTATCCGTATGCAACCCTTCATTCTCAAGACGGGCTTTGAGCCAAGCAACGGTCTGCACGTCCGCATCTACGATCAAGACTAGGTCGGACATTTTTTCCTCTCGCGGCTCTCAATCCATCATCCGATCGCGATTGACAACACGCGCAAGTTTATGTTCACCACAATTATAACACGCACGGGCAGTTCGCGCAATAGGATGATAGCTGGTCACCGGGCAACCATCAAGGCAAACAAAAACTCGCCGATCCATTTGAATCGGCGAGTCAGGTGCGGCAAAGGTCATTTAGGCGCCGCGCTAAAAGTCAAACTAGTAATTCGCCATTGACCATCTATCTTGCGGAAGGTCCACTTGTCGTTATCCTTGACATTCGTTGTGCCGATTTTGGTGTCTGCCACAGCCGACGCCGTGTCCCCGGTAATCGTCACGCGAATGTTGGGATGTTCGGCAAAAGCCGGATTAGAGGGAAAGACGATGTTGACGTAGCGATCGCGGATCGCCGCCCAGCCCTTCCAGGTCTTGTCATCACTCACATTGTCCGGCGTTCGATTCGCGTCCGTAACAACACCATCGCTTGCCCACATAGATTGCAACCGATCAATGTCTTGTTGCACCACCGCTTCGCCTTCTGCCACGATCAATTGCCGAATGGCTTCCTCATCGTTTGCCGGTACCGGCGTTGGCGTGCGCTGAATGGGTGGTTTGGGACCAGGGGGTGGCGGAGCGCTGGTGTTGCAGCCGACGATTGCCCCCACCATCGTTGCGGCGAGAGCAACGAAAATCAATTTACGCATTTAGGGTACCTCCAAAGGTTCTGGGAAATTTAGCGCGCGCCATATTAGCACGAATCGCGAAAAAGTCAAAAATGACGGACGACGAATATGCAAACTTTCGTCCTTGGTCTTTTGTGGTTAGCTCATTTTATCTTGCAGTACTTGAACCAACTCGCCGCACACTTCATAGCGACCAAACGAAGGCATCAAGTATGTCCCCGCCACGTAATCTTTCGCTTCGATCAGCAACTCTTGCGCCAGTTTGATTCCCTCTTCGATGCCGTGTTCGCCAGCGGCTTTCATTCTGCGCCGCGCGTCGTCAGTGAGCGTGATGCCGGGAACTTCGTTGTGCAAAAATTCGGCGTGCTTGCTACTCATCAACGGGAGCACCCCCAGCAAAATGGGTTTTTCAACTTTGCCGTACTTGTCGCCGTACTTTTGCAGAAACTCGCGCACAATCGCCGCATCATAAATCGGTTGCGTCATTACCAGGTCGGCGCCGGCTTGCAACTTGCGATGAAAACGATCGAGTTCGTTCGGATCGGAGTTTGCCCACTGCATATCTAGCGCACACGCAACCAAAAAATCGGCATTTGCGCCGATGCTGGTGCCTGCCCAATCGCAGCCCTCATTCAAGCGTTTGATGATCTGAATCAAACCAATCGAATCAATGTCGTACACAGCCGTGGCGTTGGGATAATCGCCCATGCGCGGCGGATCGCCGGTGAGCGCCAGCACATTGCGAATACCCAACGCGTGCGCGCCGATGAGTTGCGCTTGCAATGCCATCAAGTTCCGGTCGCGCGTGGTCAGGTGAATGATCGTTTCTAATCCGACCTGATGTTGAATCATCACCGCGAGCGAGATACAATCCATGCGCACTTTGGCAAGCGGTGAATCGGCAATGTTGATGCAATCCACGCCAATCGTTTTGAGCATCCGCGCGCCTTGTAAGGCTTTGGTGGGATTCAATCCACGCGGCGGATCAATCTCCACGCTGGTAACCCATTTGCCAGCGTTCAACTTTTCGCGCAAGGTGCGCGGTACACGCGTCATCCCTTCCGCCGGTTCTTCCGGCGTTGGGGGTTTGGGTTTTTCGATGACGACCACGCGCGGGGTCTCGGTGGGATGCAAAGCGTTGAGGGCGTGGCGCATGGCCGCAATGTGTTCTGGTGTAGTCCCGCAACAGCCGCCGATAATCTTGGCACCCAGTTCATTGACAAACTTGGGAACGTACTCGGCAAAGTATTGCGGCGATGAGATGTAAAGGTAGCGCTCGCCGATGCGCGTAGGAAAACCGGCGTTGGGCATCACGGAAATGAGCGGCGCCGGTTGAGCATCGAGCGTTGCCACCATGCGTTTCACGGCATCAAACGTGCCGGCAGGCCCGACCGAACAATTCGCGCCGATGACATCTACCGGCAAGGTGCGCAAGGTGGCGGCAATTTCTTCCGGCGTGTTGCCCACCAGCGTTACCTCATCTTCGATAAACGACATTTGTGCGATGAGCGGCAAATCGCGTGTAACCTCGCGTGCGGCGGCAATCGCGATTTGGAGTTCGTTCAAATCCGACATCGTTTCAAGGATAATCGCATCCGCACCGCCTTCCAGTAACGCTTCGATTTGTTCTTTGAATGCGGCGCGTGCCTGCGCTTCGGTGATTGCACCGAGCGGCGCGATGAATTGTCCCAAGGGTCCCACCGCACCAAAGACAAACGCATCGCGCCCAGCCACTTCGCGCGCCTCGCGGGCGATTTTGACGCCGCGCAAATTGATCTCGCGCACCTTGTGTTCCAAACCGTGGTTGGCAAGTTTGAAACGATTTGCGCCAAACGTGTTCGTCTCGATGGCTTCGGCGCCGGCGCGCAAATAATCGCGATGAACTTCTTGAACGAGCGTGGGATTCGAGAGATTCAGTTCATCAAAACATCGTTCAAACGAGATACCGCGTGCGTACAACATCGTCCCCATTGCGCCATCGGCGAGGAGGGGAGCGCGGGCGAGACGATTGAGGAGCGGGTTGGAAATTGGCATGTTTTCCTTTAACCAACAGAAGAGTTGTTCATTTGCCGTCGGTGCGCCGGTCGTCGGATAAAAATTGATGGGACGCCGACGAGCACAAACAAACGCAGACCTTGATGTTTTTATCTGCGTTCGTCCACGTTCATCTGCGTCCTATTTTAAGCAGAGGTGCGCCGGCGTTTTTCTCTGCACCTCTGCTCCACCGCATTTATGGATTTAGGTCAGGTTATTTTTCTGCCAATGTGAGTGCCAGATTCACAAACGTTCGCGTGGGTGTACCATTCCCCCATTTGTTCTTGTAGCCGTTTTCCTTGGCGTTGCCAAGCAAGCCTACGCTCCCGGCAATATCCAAATGCGCCCACGGGGTTTCCCCCACAAAGTTCTTGAGAAACATTGCGCCGATAATCGCCCCGGCAGGGCGTCCACCAGAATTTTTAATGTCTGCCCAATCGCTCTTGATCTGTTCCGCGTATTCGTCGTCCATCGGCATCGCCCAGTTTTTCTCGCCGGTCGTTTCGCCGATTTGGAACAAGGTCTCGGTGAGTGCTTTATCGTTGCTGAATACGCCGGTGCGATGATTACCCAACGCGACCACCATCGCGCCGGTGAGCGTGGCGGCATCCACCACCGGCGACAACTTGAGCGTTTGGGTTGCATAAGCCAACGCATCGGCAAGCACCAAGCGTCCCTCGGCATCGGTGCTGATCACCTCGATGGTTTTGCCGTTCATCGCTTTCAAAATATCGCCGGGTTTGAAGGCTTTGCCGCTGGGCAGGTTTTCCGTTGCCGGGACAATGCCGGTTACATTGATCTTGGGTTTGAGTTGGGCGATGGCTTGCATGGCCGCGATGGTTGCCGCGCCGCCTGCCATATCACCTTTCATATCTTGCATTCCATCCGATGGTTTGAGCGAGATGCCACCCGAATCGAACGTGATAGCTTTGCCAACGATACCCAAGCCGGGAGCCGCATCTTTGCCCGCACCCCAGTATCGCATGACGATCATCGCCGGCGGCTCATCCGATCCTTGCGCCACACCCAGGAATGCCCCCATCCCCAATTCCTTAGCCTGCGCGCGATCAATCACATAAAATTCCAAAGCATGCTTTTGGGCAATGTCACGTGCAATCTCCGCCATGCGGGTGGGAGTCATGGCATTGCCAGGTTCGTTCACCATATCGCGCGCCAAGTTGGTTGCCTCGGCGATGATCTTGCCACGCTCAACCCCGGCTTGAATCGCCGCCAGTTTTGTTACATCGTTCTCAAGAATCGTAACCGAATTCAGTTCGCCAACTTCATCGGGCGTGGTGTGGTATTTGCGAAAACGCCACAAACCTAGGAGGATGCCTTCGGCGTTGGCTTGCGCGGCGGATGACACATCCAGTCCTGCCTGTCCTGCGCCGTGCAAAATTGTCGCAATATTTTTTGCGCCTGCATCGCGCAAGGC
The DNA here is from genome assembly GCA_037440625.1 of Chloroflexota bacterium. Lineage (GTDB taxonomy): Bacteria > Chloroflexota > Anaerolineae > UBA4142 > UBA4142 > DAOTXS01. The sequence goes on along the minus strand of JBBITT010000036.1, from coordinate 20,080 downwards.
CTTCACACCTTGCGCGGCGGCTTGACGCGCCCGATCAAGAGTAAACTGTTCTTGTTTGCCTAGCCCCACCACGCACACGCGATCGGCTTTCACGCCCGGCTGTCCCAGGGTGTGCAAAATGGTTGTGTGTCCTAGTTTGCCTTTGATTTCACCTTTTGCAATCAGTTGGCTAATCAATCCATTCAGGGCTTGATCCACTGCACCTGTCGCGCCACTAGGCGTTGTTACACCTTCAAACAAATTAACCAGGATGCCGTCTCCTTGCCACGCAATTAAATTGCCGGATTGAACTTGTAGTTCCACGATACCTCCATAATAACGGGGAAATGATTTCTCTGCGTACGGGATTGTAACACATCCATTTTAGAGCGTCAAGGTTATTGCTTGACAAAGCAAATTGTGGTATACTTGATTTAGAGTTCTGACCTTTGCCTGCCGATAACCAAGGGGGGAATCAATGGCTGGTTTTAATTGGCGGGGCGAATAAACGGAGTGTTAGGTACCTGCCGTTAGGGGAGGACGACGATGTCGGTGGCAGGTGCTTTTTAATTCACGCGATAGCACGCAGGCATACGGTTAACAGGGTGTTTTTCACTTTTCCCGATTCTTAATATGTATCGCACTGATTCTGAATTAATCCAAGCGTGCCTCGACGGTAATGAATCGGCATGGTATGAATTGATTGACCGCTACAAGCGGCTGATCTATTCGATTCCGCTCCGGCAGGGCCTTTCAATGGCTGATGCAGACGATGTGTTTCAGAATGTGTTCACCATCGTCTTTCGTCGGCTGGAAACTTTGCGTAATCAGAAATTACTTGCAGCGTGGCTCATTCGGATTACCTACAACGAATGTCAGCATCTCCGCAAACGGATGCCCGCTACCGGCGAAATTCCAGAGACTTTGGCAGATCCCCAATCGCCTGCCCAAGAAGAAGTCGAGTTGCTTGAGCGGCGGCATCTAGTTCATCAGGCAATGGAGCAACTTGATCCCCGTTGTCGTGAATTGCTGACCGCGCTCTTTTTGTCATCGCCCGCGCAAAGTTACGAGCAAATTGCCAGTCGTCTAGGCATTCCCACCGGTAGTATTGGACCGACTCGTGCTCGCTGTTTCAAGAAACTCCAAGCCATCTTGGATGAGATGGGCATAGACCTCAGCTAACTTTTCGAAAAATATTCGGTGCCGTCCATTGGAAATCAGACATCTCCTAATCTGACTCTCTACAAGCCGAGGGGATCGTTTTTGCTAAATAGTACCAAAGTAGGAGGGTCAACAAGTATTTTTCTTTCCTAAATTACCTCTTATGGTCAGAGAGTAGCCAATGGAAACTAAACATATCACCGTCGAACATCTGATTGCGTACGCCGCTCAAGAATTGAGCGAAGGAGAAGCGAAACCCGTCCGTGATCATTTGGTAGTTTGCCCGGAATGTAATGCATTTATCGTTTCATTCAAGAGAATTCGCAAACTAGTCTGTAGTGAGCACATTCAAGAGCCACCCCAATCTGCGATTGAAAGAGCGTATGCGATCTTTCAGCAACATCGGACAAACGCATCCCCCAACCCAACGTGGACGAGTTTGTTCCGGCTCTTTATGATTGTCTAGACGAGTCAGCCGCCCTTGGGTGGTCGCGATGAATGCGATCACATTTTTTGTGTACTCGCCAAAATGGAATGGTTGAGTGGGCTAGCCCGCCTTGTCCCACCCCACGATCGCATTGTTCAAGCACGGCGAATGGTCGCCGTGCCTTTTTTTGCTATCGACTTGGGTGAGTCAAAAAATTATTTCTGAGAATGTCAGTGCATGAGGCGTCTTGACTTTTCAGAAGCCGTGCTGAGAATGTCTAACGTATTTGACAGCCCATCCTCTCGGTGCGATAATCGCCAAGCATTTTTTCTTCGAATTTCTGGAGTGCCTATGGCAGATGTGGTCGAACCTATCGAAGAAGTAGTGGTGCCGCCGATGGTCAGCGCGCCGCTTAGTTTGAATCGGCAATTGTTCCGCTTGGCGTGGCCCTCGCTCGTCGAAAACCTTTTGCAAACCATGCTCGGTTTTGTTGATCTGGTTTTCGTGGGGCAACTGGGTCCGGATGCGATTGCCGGCATTGGTTTGGGCACCCAAATGATGTTTTTGCTCCAAGTCCTCTTTATGGGCTTGGCGATCGGGAATACCGCGCTGGTCGCACGCGCCGTCGGTGCCAAAGACAACGTCGAAGCCGAACGCATTGCCAAACAATCGTTGGTGCTCGCCGTGTTGTTGTCGGTGGGCGTTGGCTCAATTGGATTCTTCTTGTCCGATTCTATCATTCGATTGGCAGGCGCGACGGACAGCGTAACTGTGATCGGCGGCGGGTTCTTGCGCATCGTTTCAACGTTTTCGATTGTGCTGGGCGTGATGTTTATTGGCGGCGGAACCTTGCGCGGCTCCGGCGATACGCGCACACCGATGATGATTACCGGGTTTATCAACCTCATCAACATCCTGCTCGATTATCTGCTCATTTTTGGCAACTTGGGGTTTCCGCGTCTGGGTGCGGTGGGTTCCGCGGTTGCCACCACCTCCGCGCGTGCGATTGGTGCGAGTTTGATTTTGTACGTCCTCTTCAAACGCGGTTCGATTTTGAAATTGCCGTGGCGCGGCGGCTGGGGCTTTCACCGCGACGTGATTGGACGCATCATCAACATTGGCGGGCCCTCGGCGATAGAACAGTTCATCATGCAGTTGGGCTTGCTGGTCTTTGGCGTGCTGGCAGTCTCACTTGGCACAAACGATTATGCGGCGATGCAAATTGCGTTCAACATTTCCGGTTTTTCATTTCTGCCTGCCTTTGCGTTTGGCGTAGCGGCGTTGACACTCGTGGGACAAAACTTGGGCGCCAAAAATCCGACGCGTGCGGAACAGAGCGCGATCCAAGCGCTGAAAAGCGGAACGCTCTGGATGGTGTTAATGGGCGTTGGCTTTTTTGTCGGGAGAAGTTTTCTAGTGGACCTTTATACCAACGATCCCGAAGTGCAACGCTTGGGTGAGATGTGTCTCATCTTTGTCGCGTTGGCGCAACCTTTCCAGTCTATTTCGATTGTGTTGGGTCAAGCCCTACGCGGCGCCGGCGATACGCGCGCGACCATGGTGTACACATTCATCGGGGTGTGGATCGTCCGTGTGGTGTGTGGTTATTTATTGGGAATTGTGCTGGGCATTGGGTTCTTTGGAATGTGGCTGGCGTGGATGAGCGATTTCATCGCACGGGCGACCTTGGTGTGGTTGCGCTTTCGCGCCGGGAAATGGAAGACGCTCAAGGTATGAAAATCGCGATTGGCTCAACCAATCCGACCAAAGTGCGGGCGGCAAAAAAGATTTTGCGCAAAATCTATCCGCGCGCGGAATTTGTTGCTATCGAAGCCAAGTCCGGCGTCCCGGGCCAGCCGCGCGGCGACGAGCAAACCCGGCGAGGGGCGGTGAATCGTGCGCGCGCAGTCCGTCAAGCTACACGCGCCGATCTAGGCATTGGATTGGAAGCCGGGATTATTGAGACCGAGTACGGCGTGATGACGTGCGCGTGGGTGGCAATCGTGGATCGCGCGGGGCGCGTGGGCATCGGCGGTTCAACAAATATGATGTTGCCCGATCAAGTGGTCAAACGCTTAAAGCGCGGCGCCGAGTTGGGCGAGGCAATGGACGAGTTCGCCAATATCGTGGATGTGAAACGCAAGATGGGCGCCATCGGGGTGCTGACGCGCGGGCTGTCCAATCGCCAGCGCGCGTATGAAGAGATTGTGAAACTGGCCATCGTCCGATTTTTGTGGCAAGCGCAATATCGTCATGCGCCCCGGCTCAAGTAGCCGGGGCGCATTTTTTATCACCCAAAGGTACTAACCTTGATGTCCTATTGAGAGCCCGCCCCACCGGGTTTAGAATGAGAGCAACCTTGATAGCAAGTGGAGGTAAAAATGCTATCCGATTTAGCAATGGCATCTTTCAGCGGGGTGTTGGTGGGGAGTCTGGGGGCAATGACCACGGTCGTGCTCTGCTTGCTGGGCAAATATGCCATCCAGTTGCTCGACGAGTACCTTTGGCTCGTTACCGAGCCGTACTGGGCAAGATAGGCAATCGTTCGATCACGCCGGGACGCCAAGCGTCCCGGGTTGTCAATACGCGAGACCCGAAGCAGCGGGTGAGCGCCGCTTCGGGTCTTGGTTTATAAAGATGTCAATTCACGCACGACCTCATTCACCAACTTGCCCTCCGCGCGGCCTTTCAACTTGGCGGCGGCTTGCTTCATCACCTGGGGAAACTCTTTGGTGCCCAGTGCAGCGATGATCGCTTGCACTTCGGTTTTGATTTCGTCGCGCGAGAGTTGTTTGGGCAGATACGCTTCCAGCACCGCCAACTCGGCGGATTCATTTTCCACCAAATCGAGCCGATTACCTTGCTTGAACAATTCGATAGATTCGCGGCGCTGCTTGACTTGCTTTTCGACGATGCTGAGCAAATCGGCTTCGGTAACGGGCTGATTGGCGGGACGTGTGAGTTCAAACTTGGCGATCGCATCGCGCAACATCCGAATGGCTGAAACGCGTCGTTCGTCCTTGGCTTTCATTGCTGTTTTCAGATCTTCGGTGAGTTGTTCTTTCAAGCCCATAGGCGATGACTCCTTTTAGTTTTTCAGGCGCATTGTAGCGCAGAGCGGTAGTAGAGTCAAACAACCCTGTGCCCCTTCCGAACCGCGATTTGACAAAAGCTTGAACTGTAACTATAATAGTTACAGTTAGGAAAGCCCATGTACACCAATTCTCGTTTTGCTGTTGCGGTTCATACCCTTGTCTATCTCGCCATGCGCCAAGACCGTGACGCGGTCACATCCGCCATGTTCGCCAAGAGTGTGAACACGAATTCCGTCGTGATCCGCCGCATTCTCGGCAATCTGCACAAGGCACGCTTGGTCTCCTCACGCGCCGGTAGCGGTGGCGGCTGGGCATTGACACGCCCACCCAACAAGATCACCTTGTGTGAAATCTATCGCGCGGTTGAACAGGGGGTCGTCTTTGCGCTCCCGCAGCGGGCAGCCAATCCCCACTGTCCGGTCGGCAAGCATATGCAATTGATTTTGGATAGCTATTTCAAAGAAGCCGAGCAAGCGTTGGAAGGACGGCTGGCAAAGGTAACGCTCGCGGATGTGGTGAGCGATGTCCGAGCGCATGCCCAAGGTGTGAAGGGTATGGCGCGGACAGAAGATGTACAGCGGCGGCGTCAGGGGCGCGCGCCCCGTACGCGCTAGCGATGGTCCAAGGGTGGGGCATCGGGCACGGTGCCCCACTTTTTTAAACCGCCAATTGTAACAGATTTGGTTACAGAACAACCCGGCGGCTTAAAGGAGGTGAGGCACAGCCAAGAACCGATTGGAGAAATCTATATCGCGAAAGAAATTGGAAGAGAATACCAAAAGGAGGTCTAAATGGAAGTCGTTTTCTTGCTCGGGCGAATTATTCTAGGCGTGTACTATCTCTTTAACGCGAGCAACCACTTTATGCGGTTGGAGATGATGAGTGGGTATGCCGCGTCCAAAGGGGTGCCCGCGCCCAAAGTACTCGTCGCCGGTTCTGGCGTGCTATTGCTGATTGGCGGGTTCAGCATTCTGACCGGTTTTCAACCGACCATCGGCGTATTGTCCTTGGTGCTCTTTTTGGTGCCGGTAACTTTCAAGATGCATGACTTTTGGGCAGAAAAAGATCAGATGGCAAAAATGACGCAGATGGTGAACTTTACCAAGAACATGGCGCTGCTGGGTGCTGCGCTCATGTTCTTGGCAATCCCCCAACCGTGGCCCTGGAGCATCGGCGGATGACCCATCGGCGCACAGTCGGGCGCGATCAGACCTCACGTCGGATGTTCGTTACCCGACTGTGCGCGAGATTTGAAACGGGAGGCAATCACCATCGCGATCACGTGAATCAGAACAATCGCCGTTGCCGACAGCGTGCCCGAAACCGGGAGCCCCGCGTTCAATAGGCTGGACAATCCAACCACCAAAGGGAACAAGGCGAGGATCAGGATGGGGACAGCGTTCCCCAGCCCAAATTGATGCCGATTGTAGCCGTTACTCAGGTAAACAACTCCAACCGCGATGGCGATTGGCCCATCCCATTGTCCATTGCCAAGCCAACTCGTCCCGGCGATCATCACGATGGATAGGATCACCGTGACTCGATTGACGCGTGACCGCAGGTGATCTGCCGAGGGAATGGCTAGACCGTGCGCCAAAAGTGTTTTGCGGTCAGCGATGGCAAGCCAGTGCAAATGCGCCCAGACCGAAATTGGCGACTCGGCGTGATCGTGCGCATGGGTCGCCTCATGCTTGGCGGGCGGCATTGCGGTATTTTCTATTTATCATCTTGATCTGGTTCTCAGAAAAGAATTTCTTGCGCGTACTCTTCTTGTGTTGGTAAACAACATTGTAGCGCAAAGCCGTACGCGCGTCAACTAATGTGTAGGGTTTTGTCCAAGTCTATTGACAAGCGGTTAAAACCACTGCAATCGCAAGCGTTCACACAGAAAAAATTCGACCCTTCATCGAAATCGAAAAGGCGTGAACGCTTGCGACCACCACCCGAAGCCGACCGGCGTTTACCCAGAGGAACGAAGGGTCGGCTGATAGAGACGAGTCGCCGACTCGTCTGTACGCGCTAGGTGTGAAGCGGCACCGTTGAGGCGAGCCAAGTGGGGCTGGCTTTGAGGGTGCTTTTTCGTTGGTGAAATCAGAATCCAGGGAGAAATGGATGGTCAATTCGTTCGCCGGAAAACTTGCATTCTTTTCCGCTATTCCGTTTGTGGCATGGCTCGCTTTGTTCGCGTTGGGCGGCGGCATTGTGGGCTTGGGGGGTTTTACGTTCAACTATGCGGAGGGTTTTTCGTACTTTTCCGATGACCCGCAAGCATGCAACAATTGTCACGTGATGCGTCCAATGTACGATGGCTGGGCGCGTGGGAGTCATCATGCCGTTGCGGTCTGCAACGATTGCCACACGCCGCACACATCGTTCGTTGCCAAGTATGCGATCAAGGCGCTCAATGGTTTCAATCATAGCAAAGCATTCACGCTCAACGATTTTCCAGAAACCATTCGCATCACGCCGTTGAATCGAGCGATTGCGTACGAGAACTGTCTCTATTGCCACAGCGAAATGGTTTCACTCATCGCGCACGAAGACAAAAAAGACCCTACCGATTGTTTGACCTGTCATGCCGGCGTAGGGCACGGCAAGTAAATTGCCAATTTCAAATTGCAGATTGCAGATTGAAAACCAATATCCGCAATCTGAAAACTAAAATCAGTGAGGGGGAAGCAATGTCGCAAACCAAAACAAATCGTAGTTGGCTCTGGCTCGCTCTCGCCTTTATCTTGGGCTTGCTCGTGATGACGGGCTTGGCATTTTTACTCACCAGCATTCAAGGGCGCAAGACCGAAGCTGCCCAATATCCGCTCAAGATCGTTCAAATTGCAGAGAACGAGTTGGATCCCGCTGTCTGGGGCAAGAATTTTCCACGCGAGTACAGTTCGTACATCAAGACCAAGGAAGACAAGACCCAAACACCTTTTGGCGGTTCGGTGCCGTGCGACAAGTTGGAAAAATTTCCCGCCCTCAAACGCATTTGGTCCGCCATGCCGTTCAGCGTGGATTACAAAGAAGAACGTGGACACTATTACGCGTTGATTGATCAAAAAGAAACCAAACGTCAGCAAGCCGCTGTGCAGCCCGGCGCGTGTGCCAACTGTCACGCGGCTGAGGCACCGCAATTGATTGCCAAGATGGGCTGGGAGAATTTCAACCGAACCCCTTACAAAGAGATTGCCGATCAACTCCATCTGGGCAGTTCCTGCGCCGATTGCCATGATCCGCAAACAATGGATTTGCGTATCACGCGCCCGGCGTTCATCAACGCCTTGAAAGAGCATGGCATTGATTGGACGCAAGCCACGCGCCAAGAGATGCGGTCGTACGTTTGCGCACAATGTCACGTGGAGTATTATTTCAAAGGCGATGACAAGATTCTCACTTTCCCGTGGAGTCAGGGCGCAACATTACAAGAGGGCGTTCAAGTCGAAAATATGCAAGCGCACTATGACAAGTATGCGTTCAAAGATTGGACGCACAAAGAAACGAATGCGCCAATGCTCAAAGTGCAGCATCCGGAATTTGAAATGTGGAGTACGGGCATTCACGCGCGCGCCGGCGTTGCCTGCGCCGATTGTCATATGCCCTATGTTCGCGAAGGCGCGATCAAAGTGTCCGATCATTGGGTCCGAAGTCCGTTGACGAACATCAGCAATGCCTGCTTGCCCTGCCATCGCGCGAGCGAAGAGGAAATGAAAACGCGGGTGGTCAATATTCAAACCAAGACGGCCGCCTTACTCCGGTCCACCGAAGCCGCTATCGTGGATGCGATTGACGTGATCGTGGCGGCGCAAAAGTCTGGCGCAACCGATGCCGATCTGACCAAAGCGCGGAATCTCCAACGCAAAGCGACGTTCTACTGGGATTTTGTTGCCGCAGAAAACAGCACCGGTTTTCACAGTCCCCAAGAAGCCGCACGGGTTTTGGCGAATGCGTTGGATGCTGCACGACAAGCCCAAGTGGAAGCCGTAAAGGCGACCAAGAAATAAAGTTTTCAATGGACTTGCAACAAGGGCGACCCTCTCCGGTCGCCCTTGTCTATGTCTCGGCTAGAAAATCGCGGAGGCGATGTTGCACCGCAAACGCCGCCGCTTGCGCGCGGGTTGCCAGATTCAACTTGGCGAGAATCGAACTCACGTAATTACGCACCGTTTTTTCACTCAAAAAAATTTGTGCGGCGATCTCCCGATTGGTTTTGCCTTCGGCAACCAGCGCGAGAATTTTCAATTCCTGTTCATTCAATTTGCTGAACACGGATTGCTCAACCCGGCGTGCGGATTCACGAACGCGCGTCAAAACTTTTTGCATAAGCACCGGGTCAATCAGCGATTCGCCGCGCCCAACGATTTCCAACGCCCGCACCAGTTCGCCACTCCCGATTTGTTTGAGCACATAACCAGATGCCCCAGCCGCAATCGCCTCGAACAGCATCTCGTCTTCGGCGAACGAGGTGAGCATAATGACCTTGGTCGTTGGCTGTTGTGCCGTAATCACACGGCACGCTTCGATGCCGCTATGTCCCGGCAAGCGAATGTCCATCACCACCACATCGGGCTTGAGCCGCAAGGTTTTTTCGATGGCTTCGTTGGCGTTTGCCGCTTCGTCGAGAATTTCAAACTGAGCATAGCGCGCGAGCAATGCGCGCAAACCCAGGCGTACAACTTCGTGATCGTCCACCAGAATGATTTTCAGCGTCATCGGTTATCCCTGAGGCACGGCACGTTCAAACTGAGTGTTGTACCACGGCCTGGCGCGGAACGAATCGTGAGTGTTCCCCCAATCAGTCGGGCGCGTTCTTGCATATTCCGAATACCTTGATGTTCACCCGTTATGCTTGGAGGGGTATCCAACGCAAAGCCGTTCCCGTTATCGGCGATCGCCAGTTCGATTTCGTCGGGGCGATAAATTAACCTGACCTCGATACGCGAGGCATGAGCGTGTTTGCGTGCGTTAATCAGCGCTTCACGCGCAATCGCCAGCATTTCACTGCACGTCGTGCTATTCAAATCATCGCGCGGTTCGCCTTCGATATGTAATTCCGTGTGAATCAAGGTTTGCAAACGAAACAGGCGTACCAAATCTTCCAAACGAGTGATCCACATTTGCGGGCTTGCAGAACTGCGCAGATCGAGAATGTAGGCGCGAATATCGCGAATGGTCCGGTTGAGCGTTTCAATCACATCACCGATTTTTTGTTTGGCGCGGATGGCATTTTCATCAATGGTCAAAGCGGCGTCCTCTAAGGTCAGCCCAGCGGCATATAACGATTGGATGATGCCGTCGTGCAATTCGCGCCCAATGCGTTCGCGGTCAGCGTGGATGGCGCGCGCCTGTGCTGCCTCTTCCAGCAAACGATCCGTCTCAATATCGAAAATTTCCAAGCCGCGAATGATGGCGTAGGCAATGGTGATGCCGCATAGCGTACGAAAAATCGCGGCAGGGATGCCCAGGGTGTTGAGAAAGAAATCATAGTTCCACAGAGTTGCCAGAAGAAAATTGCTGCGCGGCGCCACGGATGCGACGATGGCATAAGCTGCAAATGCCAATCCGGCAACTTGAAAATGGCGAGCGATGTGCGGTAGGTTCATCTGTTTGACGTGCCGGGCTTGGCGCCACAAGCCCTAGGCAGCGACAGCGGCGCCCGGCGTTCCGAGGAGATAACGCACCCACGCATCTGCCACGTATCGAAATTCGGTGAATTCAACCTTGGCAACCATTTGCCATGCCACTAGCGTCACGAGCCAACCTAGCCCCAGAATCGTGGGGAGGAGACGCAATCGCCAGTCTGTCGTGATCAACACCATGCCAAATTGAAAGAGCACAAAGAACGATGCCGCTTCCAGCCCAAGTTGTACCAGCCATAGCAGATTCACGACATCCCGAGTCAAATAGGTTTGCTGAGTCGGAATAAAGAGGACGCCCCAATCATAGATACCGTGCAGAATGCCAAATGCGGCGAGGAACCCAAGATACTTGGCGAGCGCAATCTGACTACGATGGCGGGATTGCAGAGCCACTGCCAAGCCTAGCACAAAGAATGTCTGACCATAGATAAAGAAAACAATTTCGCGATTGGTTTGAAAGAAATCAGCCATCCCCATTCCTATGAGCGCATTTGAATATTGGGTTATTGTAGGGCAAATTTGCAAATTTGCCCAACGAGAAGTCAAGGCATTTTTGAATTCTCAAATGCCCTCGATGGACAAGTTATATTGTACTGCACGAGTAGAAAACAGGCAAATGGCATATGAGTCGGGACAAAATGGTCAATCAATGGTGATAAATGTCCCTTCCGTAGAGGCAATTGTCAGATTAGAATATTCTTAAAGCATTTTTGAATTTTCCAATGCTCTCTTAGAAAGACTGATGAGGGTCTTTCTGACTTCCCGGCAAGGGAAGCAGCCAAGCGTCTAGATTGAGGCGGTAAGCATCACTCGGACGCTTTTTGTTTTGCGTGCATTTGAAATTCGGAAATTGTTGGGGCGAAGATGCCCTTGATGAAATTTGCCACTCTCTATGACTTTTGCTCTGACGAGGGAGCTCAAGTCAGGTAGGCAGGATAAGGAGGTGACAGCCAAACCCAATTTGCGAGAGGCAAAATTATTTTTGGAGTAAATCTATTCAGGAGAAGATCAAGATGAACTACAAGTCAATCCTCGTCATTGTGACCAGTCTCTTGGTGCTGGCACTCTTGATTGGTTGTGCTGGTGCGCCAGGTTCTGCCGGTCCCCAAGGTCCCGCCGGTCCTCAAGGTCCCGCCGGTCCTCAAGGTCCAGCGGGCCCCGCCGGTCCTCAAGGTCCCGCCGGTCCTCAAGGTCCAGCGGGCCCCGCCGGCAAAGATGCCACCGCCGCCACCTACGTGGGTTCGGACAAGTGCACGGCGTGTCACAAGGAAATCGCCGACAAGTTTGCCAAGACCGGGCATGCCTACAAACTCAACAAAGTGGTGGATGGTAAGCCCCCGACCATGCCGTTCACCAAAATCGAGAAATTGCCGGAAGGGTACACCTGGAACGATATTTCGTACGTCATTGGTGGATACAACTGGAAGTATCGTTTCATAGACAAGCAAGGATACATCATCACCGATAAACCCGGCGCAGTCATCAGCGATACGAACTACTTGAACCAGTGGAATTTTGCCAACCCAGCCGCCGGCAAAGAGGCAGGGTGGAGCAAATACAGCTCGGGCGCCAAGCAACTCAAGTACAATTGTGGTTCGTGTCACACGACTGGCTATAAACCCACCGGCAATCAAAACAATATGCCCGGCATTGTCGGCACGTGGGCAGAAGATGGCATCAAGTGCGAGGCGTGTCACGGGCCCGCCAGTTTGCACGTTGCTAATCCGTACGGCGCCGAACTCAAGGTGGAACGCGATTCCGAGTTGTGCGGCAAGTGCCATCGCCGCAGTGATGTAACTAAGATTGATGCCAAAGCCGGTCCGTTCATTGATCACCATGAACAGTACGAAGAGTTGTACCAGAGCAAGCACCTCTCACTAAAATGTGTGGATTGCCACGATCCGCACGTGGGTGTTGTGCAGTTGCGGCAAGCCAACACACAAACGACGCGCATCACCTGCGAGAGTTGTCACTTCCAAGAAGCGCGCAATCAATCCGCCACGCACTTGGCAGTCAAAGTGGCATGCATTGATTGCCATATGCCGCGCATGATCGCGTCGAGCGCGTCGGTGGATGCCGCCAAGTTCACCGGGGATGTTCGGGTGCATATGTTCGCGATTGACCCCGATGCGACCGCCCAATTCACCGCCGATGGCAAATTTGCAATCTCGCAAATCACCCTCGATTGGGCGTGCAGGAGTTGTCACGGCGCCGGCAAAGCGACACCCAAGACCGATGCGGAATTGAAAGCGCGCGCCAAGGGTTATCACACCCCCAAGTAAACTAGTCACCTTGCGCGCTTTTAACGCAGAGCACCTAGGGAAACCCTAGGAATCTGGGTGAACACCGGGTGACGAACCTAATGATTGACCGCGTCACCGCACCCCGTTCGTTCGATGGGCTTTGAAATAAAAAAAGACGAAGGAGGTTTGTTCATCCTTCGTCTTTTTTAGTTGACCGATCTAATGATGACCGCAACCGCAGCCACCACTTTGGGCCTGCCCGCCTTCTTCCGTGCCAAACGATTGACCACACGAACAGGTGGTGACCGCGTTCGGATTCTCGATCTTGAATCCGCCGCCCATCAAACTGTCCACGTAATCTACCGTCGCGCCTTCGAGATACATCGCGCTCGTGCTATCGAGATAGACGCGTACGCCATTTGAATCGAAAACGAAATCACCGTCTTCGGTCGTGTTCTCGAACGCCATCCCGTATTGAAAGCCGGAACAACCACCGCCGGACACAAACACGCGCAAGCCGTACCCGTTGAGTTTTTTCTCCGCGAGTAGCGCGCTCACTTTTTGCGCGGCAAGCGGCGTGAGATTCACGAGCGGCTTGATGGTCGTTTCCGTTGTTTCCACGTTCACCTGGGTATCCATGGCTGTTTCTCCTCCAGCAGAGATTTGAGAATAACGTGCCTGATTATACCGATATTCCGGAAAAATATCAACCGCCAATTTGCGACATCACGCGCGATTCAGCGATCACGTTTTGCGCTAGCCCGTGCCCCCATGGTTTGTTCCACACGCCCCGTGCGATCATCGCGCGCAACTCGTCATCCGTTGCACCGGCGCGCAAGGGCGTGAGCAAATCTACTTCGTCATCGCGCAACAAGCACAAGCGCAATTTGCCGTCTGCACTCAAACGCATTCGATCACAACCCGCGCAGAACGGTGCCGTAACTGAACTGATGAAACCGATGGTGCCCCGTCCGCCGCGCAAGCGGTACGGTCGCGCCGGATTGTGCCCGTCCCAATCCATCGGCTCCAACGCGCCCAATGCCTTTTCGATGCGCGCTTGCATTTCTGTCACCGGCACCACCGCATTCATTTGAAACTCGGCAATACTCCCCAACGGCATCAATTCGATGAATCGCATATCCCACGCATGATCGAGCGTGAGCCGTGCAAGGTCCACCAAATCCTCTTCGTTATAACCACGCACAATCACCGCATTCAATTTGATCGGTGTGAGACCGGCGCGTTCCGCTGCCCAAATGCCACGCCACACCTGTTCGATCTTGCCGAGCCGCGTGATTTTGTGAAACCGTTCTGCGTCGAGGGTATCAATGCTGATGTTGACGCGCTTCAAGCCGGCTTGCGCGAGTGGCATCGCTAGTTTCTCCAACTTGAGTGCGTTCGTCGTCATGGCGATTTCTTGAATGCCGGGAATCTTGGCAATGTTGCTGACGATCTCGATCAAGTTGGGATGCACGGTCGGTTCGCCGCCGGTCAAGCGCACACGATCAAAGCCCACCTGCGTTGCAAGGCGTACCACGCGGATGAGTTCATCGTCTTGAAGCAAGTGTGGTAACGGTGCAAATTTCATCTCCGCCGGCATACAATAGACACACCGCAAGTTGCACCGATCGGTGAGCGAGATGCGCAAATAATGAATGTTCCGTCCGTGAGAGTCATTCATTTTTTATTTGCCGTTGGTTTGACAACGAATACACATTTGCTATCTTGGCGGGCAATGCAATGCAACATTTTCATTGGCGCGTTCAGCAACTCACCCACCAAGGCCATGTCCATGTCACAGACGTGGCGATGGGTCAGTGCGACTTGACGATAGGGACAGTTGCAGATGTTCAAAGTGTACTCGCCATTCGTTCTTTGCCAATCTGCCAAATAACCGCGTTGGTTGAGAAAATCGGTGGCGCGCTCCAAGCGAGTCTCCCAGCGTGCGGCTTGGCGTAACGGAGGCGCGGTGTTCGCCAAGCGCCTGCCCACACGCCGCAAGAGGGCGCGTTCTTCTTTTTCGCCCAGCACGCGCATCACTTCATCGAGCAAGTTGAGCGCGAGCATATCGTACTGTTTGGGCAGTTGATTGTGCGCGCGGTCGGCGAGGGCGTACAGCATTTGCGGACGTCCCACGGTGGTGGGGCGGCTCAGCGGATGAGTGAGAACTGCGCCATCGTTGATGAGCACACCCAGGTGGTAACGGGTTGCCATCACAGAACGGTGAGTGAGGCGTGCAATGTCATCAATGGGGAGCGGTCCACGCTGACTGAGAATTTCTAGAATCGCCTGACGAATCGTTGACATTGCTCTTATTATATTCCGAATGCGCGGCGTTGTCAATAAATATAAAAATTTTTATATAAATTCAGCACGGCGCCGCACTTGCAACGCGTGTTCTTTTCGGTATAATCGTGTCGGTGCTGTTATATCGGAGTATTGCCATGCCTTCCGTTTCTGCGGGTGCGGTGATTTTCTATCGCGATACCACAATCGAATATCTCCTTTTGCGTTCGACCTATTGGGGTTTTCCCAAAGGACACATCGAACCCGGCGAAGATGAGCGTACGGCGGCGTTGCGTGAAGTGCGCGAAGAAGCGGGCCTCGAGGTTACCTTGTTGGATGGCTTTCGCGAAGTGGATACGTGGTCGTTTCTGCGCCAAGGTGAACGTGTGGAAAAGCAAGCGGTATATTTTCTCGGTCAAGCCCAGAATCGTTTGGTGCGTCTTTCGCGCGAACATACCGAAATGATTTGGTTGCCGTTTGAGGGGGCGTTGGCGCGTTTGAATTATGAAGGCGGACGTGTGATTCTCGAAAAGGCGAATGACTTTTTGTTGAAGAATGATCTACGACGATGAAAATTCTAGCGATTGACATTGGCACGGGCACGCAAGACATTTTGCTTTTTGATTCGCAAACCGAAGTTGAAAACTGTTTGCAGATGATTATGCCTTCGCCCACCGTGCTGGTCGCGCAACAAATTCGTGCCGCCACCCAACGCGGCGAGGACGTCTTGCTGACCGGTACGATTATGGGTGGCGGTCCCAGCAACTGGGCGGCAAACGATCATTTGCGGGCAGGGCATCGCGTCTTGGCGACACCCAGCGCCGCCCAAAGTTTCAACGATGATCTCACCGAAGTTGAATGCACCGGCATTCGTGTCGTCAGCGAAGACGAAGCAACTCGTTTGAGCAAGGTTCAACGCATCGAAATGCGCGACGTTGACCTGGAAGCAATTCGTCGCGCCTTTGCGGCGTTTGGGGTCAGACTTGAATACGATGCGTTGGCAGTCGCTGTGTTCGATCATGGCAATGCGCCGCCGGGTTACAGTGATCGTCTCTTTCGGTTCGATTTTTTGGCGGAACGTTTGCGCGCGTTCAACAGTCCAGCGGCGTTCGCGTTTATGCGCGATCAAATTCCAGCGCGTCTTACGCGAATGCGCGCCGTTGCCGATTCGGTCAACGCGAGTGTGCCGTTGTTGCTAATGGATACCGCGCCGGCGGCCGTGCTGGGGGCGTTGGAGGATGAACGCGTGCGCGTGCATCGCCAAATGATCATTGCGAATGTTGGCAACTTTCATACGCTGGCGTTTCGTTTCAGCGACGGTGCGATTACCGGCGTCTTTGAACATCACACCGGCGAACTTGAGCCGGTGAAACTAGAAAACTTGATTACCCAACTTGCCGCCGGCACACTCACGCACGAGGCAGTCTTTAATTCGCAAGGACATGGCGCGTTATTGTTCGATGCGGGCGCGCAGACGTTGGATCATCTCGTTGTCGTTGGTCCGCGCCGTGCCATGCTGTTGAACTCGGCTTTGCGTCCATATTTTGCGACGCCGTACGGGGATATGATGCTTGCCGGCTGTTTTGGTTTGGTGCGCGCGTACGCGATGCTGAATCCGAATGTGGCGCCAGAAATCAATCGCGCGCTAGATCGTGCGCGCGCGGCGGTGTGAAACCAATGGAGCGAATGTTTGCCGAACAAGAGTTGAAAAAGTACGATGGCTCGCGCAAGATGCCGGTGTATATCGCATACAACGGTTTGGTGTACGACGTAACCTCCAGCCCGCATTGGCGCGGTGGCGATCATCGCAATTTACATTTTGCTGGGCAAGACCTCACGCACGAATTGCCGGACTCGCCGCATGGTGAGCGTGTGTTTTCCAAGTTTCCAGTGGTGGGAATTTTGAAAACCGACGAATGACGTACGTGTCGGTCATTCGTCCATCATTTTTGACCGAGGATGTTATGACGGGGACGATTCTTAACGTAATCACGGTGATTATTGGGGGAACACTTGGTACGGTGTTGGGCGCACGCTTGCCCACCAAGATGCGTGAGACCGTGATGCATGGGCTGGGTTTGATGACGCTGGTCATTGGTGTGCAGATGGCAATGACCACGCGCCATCTTCTCATCGTCTTGGCAAGTATTTTGTTTGGCGGCGTGTTGGGCGAAATGTTCGGCGTGCAGGCGTGGCTCGATTCGATTGGGCAACGATTGGAAGCACGGTTCGCGCGTGGCGGCGAAGCCGGCAAATTCACGCGCGGCTTTGTAACAGCCAGTCTCATCTTTTGCATCGGACCGATGACGATTTTGGGTTCGATTCAGGATGGACTGATTGGTGATTACAACTTGCTGGCAATCAAATCTATTCTCGATGGGTTTGCCGGCTTGGCATTTGCGTCTACGTTGGGTATCGGCGTTGCGTTTGCCGCGCTGACCGTGTTGGTCTTTCAAGGCGGCATCAGTCTCACGGCGATTTTGGTGGGAAGTGCGCTCGGTTCGGTTACGCGCGAGACGCCGTGGGTGATTGAAATGACGGCGACCGGCGGTGTCTTGATTATGGGGATCAGTCTGGTCTTGCTCGAACTCAAACCAGTGCGCTTGGGCAATCTCTTGCCGGCGATTTTTATTGCGCCGTTGATCGTTGTGGTCTTGAGTGTGCTGAATTTACAATTGCCGTGAAAAATACAAGACCGCGCAAGAAAACTTGCGCGGTCTTGTGATCAAGCCCTGACATTCGCTTTGAAAAACTCAACCGTCAAACGCAAACCGGTATCCAAATCTACTTCGGGCTTCCATCCCAATTCGCGCTCCGCCTTGCGACAATCAAAGTAGGTGAGATAAATATCGCCCGGGCGTTTGGGCGCGTGAATAATCTCTGCCTCGTAGCCGATCAGGTTTGCCAGCCCGCGATACAAGGCATTCACCGAAGTCCCTTTGCCGGTGGCAATGCAGTACGCCTCGCCGCCTCCGCGGGTTAACGCCAGCAAGTTGGCGCGCGCCACATCGCGCGCGTACACATAATCTTTTTGTTGTTCGCCATCCCAATCAATCCGCACCGGCAACTTGAGCAAAAGTTGGCGCGCAAAGATGGCAATCACGCCGGCTTCGCCGGTGGGGTCTTGCCGTGGGCCATACACATTGCCGTAACGCAAGGAAGTAAAATCCAAGCCGTACGTTTCTCTCCAAAAACGCAGATAAAATTCGCTGGCGAGTTTGGTGATACCGTACGGCGATTCCGGTTTTTGTGGTGTATTCTCATCCACCGGCATTTTCTCCGCAGTACCGTACGTGGCGCCCGATGAAGAAAAGACCACTTTGCGCGATCCAAAGCGGGTGGCGCATTGCAGCAAGTTGATCAATCCCAGGATGTTGACCTGCGCATCATACGCTGGATCATCGGTTGAAATCTTGACGCTGTGTTGGGCGGCAAGGTGACAAATGCCTTCGGGACGTTCTCGCTCAAAGACCTCCGCCAACGCGGCATCGCGGACATCGAGTTTGTAAAAGCGCGCTTGGGGATTGACATTTTCGATTCTGCCGCCGCCGTGTTCCCACAAATTATCTACGATGGCAACCTCGTGTCCCGCTTCCAACAACACATCTACCACGTGTGAACCGATAAACCCGGCACCGCCGGTGACCAACACTTTCATTGTTTCCTCCCGAGAATGGACTGGGATTCAGCGCGAGAGGTGGAGTGAATGCGCCGTCGTTACCCGCGAGGCAGTATACTCAAAATATCGGATAAAGCAAACAACCAGAAGAAAAAACGCCGGGCATTGCCCGACGTTGTGTGTCATCAAGACGATGTACTCGCGCGTAATTGTGCAATCCGTTCGCGCCACGCTTGCACCAGTTCATCCTCTTCGAGGGCATAGCCCTCGGCTTCAAGATGCCATTTGCGAAAAGCCAGTTCGTTTTGCGCGTGCATAATCGCGTGAGCGATTTTGGGTGGATAGCCTGGCACGTTTCGAATTTTGAACGGCGTCTCTTGTTCGATGAGAGTGTACTCTTCCGGCGTAACGGAGAGATTGATTTCATCAAACAATTGTTGGCGAATCGTTTCGATTTCCCATTGTTCACTGCGATAGATGGCCATGGCCAGAAGAACGTATGCCCAGAATTGCGAGGCGAGTGTACCTATCGCCGAAGCGAGCCAAACGATGTGAGGTGGTGTTGTGGCAAAGAATAAGCGTTCGCCGGTCAGAGCGCGGACCAAATCGTTGATGACTTTGGTGCCCAGCGAGTTTGCCAAGATGTTGGCGTAGATGGCAAGGACGATGCCGCCCAGCGGTGCAATTCGTTTGACCAATGGATCGTGAGTTTGGCGGGCTAGCCCAAAACCGGCACCCAGGAGTGCGCTATAGATGAAATGCCCATTGACACCCAGGAACACAAATTGCAACGCGGCGAGTGAAAGGTACGGCGGAGTTCCGCTGATCGCCAATTCGTTCAACAGAAAGATCGTGTATTGGGCGGCGTTGAATCCCAAGCCCACCATCGCCCCGTAGAGCAAGCCATCACGCAAATCGTCAAAATCGGAACGCAAGAGCCAAAACAAAATTAGAATCGCTATACCCTTGACAATCTCTTCGACGAGGGGTGAAGTCAAGACCGAGGTGAAGGTATCGGCAGACATTCCTAGGATGGTGCCGCCGGACTGTTTGGCGATTCGCAACAAGTATCCGTACAAGGTGTTGCTGAATACCAAAGACATGCTCGCGCTGACGACGGCGCCCCAAATGGCAGCCCCGCCGAGCAAGAGGGGGGATTCGTGCTCGCGGCGATCCAGATACCAGACGAGCAAGACAGCGGGGATACTCACGAGTACGGCAATGACACTGCCGATGAGGAAGGCTTGGATAAAGCGCGGCGCGCCGCCATAGAGAGGCCAAACCAGATTGTATGCCCCAAGGACAAGTAGTGCGCCCAGCACAATGCCAAAGAGGATGGCGTTGATCGGACGGCGCAACGGCGAGCCAGCGAGCAGGTGCTTGAATTCCAAAGTTGTGTTTTGCATGAATGTGCTTCTCCACGACAATGAGGTCGTGAGACATTCTACACGTTTTGATGAGGATTGCAAAGGGGGGAATGCTGGGTTCACCGATATCTTGCCATAGAGTTTTCTCTGTGCGCTATGGCAGATTGAACTTGGTAACTACCGGGAATGATGGACTGGATGCCTCGCGCGCACATGTGCGTTGCCCTGCGCGCGATTTTTCTTGTGGACAGTTGCGCGGGCTAACGGCAC
>JBBITT010000035.1:0-31081 GCA_037440625.1 Chloroflexota bacterium | reverse complement strand
GGGCGCCGAGAGTTTTGACAGACGCTTTCAGTCCAAGTATAATCGCCCCAATTCACGACCTGCCGAGGTGAGCGGTGAAGGAGGTGGTGTGAGTAAAGCAGGATGTTCCATTGTCTTGATGGAGCCCTGAACCCAATTTCGGTTTGACGCCACAAGTTCAAACATCCCAAGGAGGAGAAGATGAAAAAAGTTTTGCTTGCACTGGCATTGATGACAGTGCTGGTGTTCGTGGTGGCGTGTGCCACACCGACACCTGAACCGACCAAGCCGCCAGCCCCAACGGCGGTGCCGACCAAGGCACCTGAACCAACCAAACCGCAACCCACCAACACCCCGGTTCCCCCAACCGCTACGCCGGTGCCGCTCAAGGGTGCCAATGTGGACGAAGTGGTATTCTTCGAAGAACCCGATAGTGCCAAAGCCGTCAGTATGATTGAATCTGGCGATATGCACGTGTACGGTTTTTCGATTTCGGATCCCAAGATTGCTGCCAAGTTGAAAGATTCCAAGACCGCTACGGGCGATCCATCCTACGGCTCGACGACCGAATTGACCTTCAACCCCGCCGGTCCCACCTTCAAAGATGGCCGCCTCAATCCCTTCTCCGTGCCCGCGATCCGCGAAGCCGTGAACATGCTGGTTGACCGCAACTATGTCGTCAAAGAGATCTATGGCGGCTTGGCGATCCCAATGTACACCGTGCTCAACCCGGTCTTTCCGGATTACGCTATGGTGGCGGACGTTGCCAAAGCGCTTGAGATCAAGTACGCGTACGATCCCAAGAAAGCCAAAGAGATCATTGACGCTGAAATGAAAAAACTCGGCGCGGAACTGGTAGGCGGCAAATGGAATTACCAAGGGAAACCGGTCACACTGATCTTCCTCATCCGCACCGAAGACGAACGCCGTGCAATGGGGGATTACATTGCCAAACAATTTGAAGACATTGGCTTTACGGTAGATCGCCAATACAAGACTGCGGCTGAAGCATCGCCACTGTGGCTTTCCGCTGACCCCACGGATGGCAAGATGCATATGTACACCGGTGGTTGGATCAGCACCGTGGTCAACCGCGATCTTGCGAACAACTTTACCTACTATTACACGCCGCGCGGTCTGGCCGTTGCTTTGTGGCAGGCTTACAAACCGGCATCCGACTTTGACAAACTATCGGAACGCTTGACCCGCCGCGATTACAAAGACGTGGCAGAACGCCGCCAAATGTTTGCGGACGCGCTTGCCATGTCGCTTAAAGATTCAGTGCGCATTTGGATTGCCAATCGTTCCAGCGTCAATGCACGCCGTCAAGAACTCCAAGTTGCTTCTGACTTGGCAGGTGGTATCTCCGGTTCCTGGCTCTGGCCCTATACCATCGGCTTTGCCGGCAAGACCGGCGGTACGGTTCGATTTGGTGCCCCCAGCATGCTGACCCAACCGTGGAACCCCATCGGTGGCAGCAACTGGATTTACGACACGATGATCTACCGTGGCACCGGTGAAATCGGAACGTACTCCGATCCATACACCGGCCTCTATTGGCCCCAACGTATCGAAAAAGCCGATGTAACCGTTCAGACCGGCTTGCCGGTGAACAAGACCCTCGATTGGCTCACGCTCACCTTTGCGCCCACCATCGAAGTGCCCAAGGATGCATGGATTGACTGGGATGCCGAAAAACAACAGTTCATCACCGTCGGCGAAAAGTACACGCAAACTCTGACTGCCAAGACCAAGACCGTGATCTATTACGACAAGAACATGTTCAAGATGAAATGGCATGACGGCAGCACCATGTCGCCCGCCGATTTCGTCATGGGCATGATTCTCACGTTCGACCGCGCGAATGCCAAGAGTTCGATCCATGACGAAGCGTACGTCTCGGCGTTCAAGACCTTCCAGACCAACTTCCGCGGGTGGAAGATCGTCTCCAAGGATCCACTCGTCGTCGAAGCGTACAGCGAACAATTCTTCCCGGATGCCGAGTACATCGTGAGCGCGCGTGATGTCTATCCGTACTATGCGCAAGGCATTGGCGCCTGGCACACCCTCTCGCTCGGTATTCAAGCCGAAGCCGCCAAGGAACTGACCTTCACAACCGCCAAGGCGACCAAACTCAAGGTCGAGTGGATGAACTTTATCGCCGGTCCCAGTCTCAAGATTCTTGAGAAATATCTGACCGAATCAACAAGCAAGGGCACCATTCCCTATGCCAACACGCTCAAGAACTTTGTCGGCGCAACCGAAGTGGCAGATCGCTACAAGAACCTGGCAGCCTTCTACAAGGAGCGCAATCACTTTTGGGTTGGCAACGGCGCGTTCTATCTCTACCAAGTTCGCCCGACCGAAAAAATCGTCACCCTCCGCAAATGGGCGGAGTTCCCGGATCCGGCGAACAAGTGGGCACGCTTCTCCGCCGCGCCAATCCCAGCAGTGGCAGTCTCCGGACCCAGCCGCGTGACCGTTGGTCAAGCCGCCGAGTTCTCGATCAAAGTAACCTTCAAGAACCAACCGTATGCTGCCAAGGACATTCAGACGGTCAAGTTCCTCGTCGTGGATGCAACCAACAACATTGCGGTGACGGCGGATGCCAAAGCGGTCAAAGACGGTGAATGGACAGCCGCGTTGACTGCAGACCAGACCAGCAAACTTGCTACTGGTTCTAACCGCTTGGAAGTCGTCGTTGTCTCCAAGTTGGTGGCTATGCCGGTCTCTGAAGGATTCTCGTTTGTAACGGTCAAATAAGTTTAGACCCTAAGGGTTGTCAGAACCCTTAGGGTCTCCCAGTTCGATTGAGGGGGTCGTAGTGAAGAGTTGATTTTTTCCTGCTTCCCTACGACCCTTTTTGTATAATCCGTTCGATGGGGTATTCGCCATTATTCATCCGATTATTCTCTAGCGTTTGAAGGTAGGACAATTTGACCCTGCCGCAACCCTATTTTCGCTGACCGATGGCGTGCTAACAGTCGGTCAATAACTGAGGGAGTATCCTATGGCAACCGGAACAGTCCAAGAGGTCACACGACCTAAAGCCGGTATTCATATTCCAGAGACGCTGACCCGCGTTCTCAAATACGTACTCTTTCGTGGGGCGGCGTTGTTTGCCACCGTGGTGATCGGTGTATATCTAACCGTGCTGATCGCCAATATGGGCGGCTATCTCGATACGATTCGCCTTGCGCAAATCCGCGAGCAAGTTGGCGCGAGTATCCTGGGCGACCCAACGTTGCAACAATTACCTGCCAGTCAATTGCGCGAGCGGATTGATGAGCAAGTGGCAGTCGAGATGAAGCGGCTGCGGCTGGATCAACCCTTTTTCGTGCGTAGTATTGACTATCTCACCGATGCCCTGACACTCAACCTTGGTCGTGCGGAATTCATCTCCAGCGATAGCGGCTCACGCCAAGTGCGCCTGATTCTCGTCGAACGGATGCCCTCGACCTTGCTCCTCTCTGCCACCTCGAACTTGTTTCTCTTCTTCACGGCAGTTTTCGTTGCCCTGTTTCTCTCCCGGCACTATGGCAGTTGGCTGGATCGGATTGTGATTGCTATGGCGCCCACCTCGGCGGTCCCGGCGTGGTTCTACGGCATCTTTCTCATTCTCATCTTTGCTTCGATCCTGCACGTATTACCGTTTGGGGGAATGGTAGATGCGCCGGTACCGGAGACATTGTCGGCATACGTCACTAGTTTGCTCAAACATATGATTCTGCCGGTGAGCGCGCTGGTGCTCCACTCGATCTTTATCGGCATCTATAACTGGCGCACCTTCTTCCTCATCTACTCGAGCGAAGACTATGTGGAGATGGCAAAAGCCAAAGGACTGACTTCACGCACCATCGAACGCCGCTATATTCTGCGCCCCACGTTGCCACCGATTGTTACGCAATTTGCTTTTACCCTCATCTATCTCTGGCAAGGCGCGATTATTTTGGAAACCGTCTTTTCCTGGCCCGGCTTGGGACGCTTGCTCTACCAAGCCATCAGTCTATTCGATGTGCCGGTGATTGTGGGCAACGTGGTGCTGATTGCCTACCTCTTGGTCGCCTCCGTCTTTTTGCTCGATATTATCTATGCCCTGCTTGACCCCCGGGTCAAGGTTGGGGGCGGGGAGCGACGATCATGAAAGGGACGCTAAACTTTTTCCGGGAATTGGCACATTATCGTTCAGCGATTTTGGGCTTGCTCATCATTGGCTTTTTACTCGCTGTTGCGGCGTATGCCGTGATCACACTGCCCTACGATCAAGCCATCCAACTCTGGCGTGCCGGGGAAGAGGTGTGGGGCGATTATCCGCGGAACGCTGTCCCGGAATGGATGAACCTCTTTGCCAACAACACGCTCGCTCCAACCATCGTGATTGACAGCCGTAGCAATGTTAACGTTAAAAAGCAATCGCAACAAGTCTCTGAGGATATGCGCACGGCTGACTTGGTGATGCCTTTTGAGTACACCTCGGACGGTTTTCCCGATGAAATCAATCTGTTCCTGAGCGCCAAGTTCCAACAAAAAAAGCCCCAAGCCACCATGACGTGGAAAACGCCCGATGGCAGAGAGATTCGGTTGGGTGACGCCACCATAGGCACCAACGAACGTTTTGCTATTTCGATTGATCAACGATTGCGCATGAAACTCAACGACGTGGCGCCCCAAATCGCGCTCCTTGCCAAGCCAGAAACGCTCGACAAAGACAAGCAACCCGAAGTCCTTAAAGGCAAGTACGAATTGGTTGTCGAAGGGCTCACCTTTGAAAAAGATTCCACGCTGGATGCTAAATTGGTCATCTATGGTCAAGCGTATGGTTGGGCGGGCACCGACCACAAACGCCGCGATATTATGATCGCCCTCTTGTGGGGCACGCCGATTGCGCTCGCCTTTGGTTTTCTCGCCGCGGTGGGTTCCACATTAACGACCTTTATCATCGCTGCAATCGGCTCGTGGTTTGGCGGCTGGGTGGATGCCCTCATCCAACGGCTCACCGAAATCAACTCGGTGTTGCCCACCTTGCCCATCCTGATTCTGGTGGGGACTTTTTACACGCGGAATATTTGGGCGATTCTGGGCGTTGTGATTTTGCTGGGTATCTTTAGTCTCTCAATCAAATCGTACCGCTCTATGTTTTTGCAAGTCAAAGAGATGCCCTATATCGAAGCCGCACACGCCTACGGTGCCAGCAACTTGCGCATTGTCTTTCAATATATGATGCCGAAAATCGCACCAGTGCTCATTCCGTCCTTCGTCACGCTCATTCCAACGTTTGTGTTTCTCGAAGCCTCGCTCGCCGTGTTGGGCTTGGGCGATCCGCTTTTGCCAACCTGGGGCAAGGTGTTGAACGATGCGTACGTCAATGGCGCACTCTACAAAGGGTACTATTACTGGGTGATCGAGCCGGCGGTCTTGTTGATGTTGGCAGGGCTGGGGTTTGCGACCATCGGCTTTGCGCTGGATCGGATCTTTAATCCACGATTGCGGGAGATGTAAGTATGGGGAATGGTCTCTTAACCGTCGAGAAACTGCGTCTTCATTTCCGTTCCTCCAAAGGCGTTGTCCAAGCGGTTGATGATGTAAGTTTCGAACTCAAACGCAATGAAGCGATGGTCTTTTTAGGTGAATCAGGGTGCGGCAAGACCTCGCTTGCCAAAGCCATCTTGCGGATGCTCCCACGCAATGTCAAGGAATATTCCGGTAAAGTGTTGCTCAATGGCACCGACATTATGCAATTGGACGATGAACAATTTCGACAACAAGTGCGTTGGATCAAGATGTCCATGGTGCCCCAGGCGGCGATGAATTCGCTCAACCCGGTGATCCGGATCGGTGAACAAGTGGCGGAACCGACCGTGGCACACTTTGGCCTCAAGAAAGAAGCGTGGAATCAAGCGCGCGATGTGCTTCAGCGTGTTGGGGTGCCGCTCGATTTTATGAACCGCTATGCGTTTGAACTGAGCGGCGGAATGCGCCAACGCGTTGCCATTGCGATGGCGTTGGTCACAAGTCCGGATGTGGTCATCTTGGACGAACCGACCTCCGCGCTCGATGTGCTAACGCAAGCCAACATTATGAACGTCCTCAAACGCATCAAGCAAGAAACCGAAACCAGTTTCATTCTCATTACGCACGATATTTCCACGTCGAGCGAATTGGCAAACCGCGTCGCCGGGATGTACGCCGGTCAGATCGTCGAACTGAGTGATGCCGAGCGATTCTTTAGCGCGCCGCTTCACCCGTACTCGCAAAAATTGATGGCGAGTGTGCCCACGCTGCGACAGACGAAAAAACTAGAGTTTATTCCCGGGCAACCTCCCAGTTTGATCAATCCGCCCACCGGTTGCCGTTTTGCGCCACGGTGTCCGGTGAAATTTGAAAAGTGTACGGAAGAACCGCCGCTGTTTGCTATGCACGATGGACGGTTCGTCAAATGTTGGTTGTACGGAAAATAAGGTAGGGAGATTCAAGGATGGAGACCGCTGTGGCGCAATCGAAGAACGGAGCATTGCTCTCTGTGCAAGACTTGCATACGTGGTTTGAATTACGACGCTGGGGTTTTGGTCGCGCTGGCTTTGTACGCGCCGTGGATGGTGTCAGTTTCGATCTGGGGCAAGGTGAAGCGGTGGCATTTGTAGGAGAAAGCGGCTGTGGCAAGACCACCTTGGCCAAAACGATTTTGGGCTTGTACAAACCCACCAAAGGCACCGTCATCTTTGAAGGCAGACGCATCGAAGATTTCAATCCGCAAGATATGCAATGGTATCGTTCGCAGGTGGGCTATGTGCAGCAAGACCCGTACGGCGCGTTGCCCCCCTTTATGAACGTGCATCGGATTCTGGAAGAACCCTTGCTCATCAATGGCGTCAAAGACCCGGCAGAACGGGAGAAACGTATCCGCGATGTCTTGACCGAAGTCAAGATGACCCCGGTCGAAGATTTTCTCAACAAGTTTCCGCATATGCTGAGCGGCGGACAACAACAACGTGTCGTCGTGGCGCGCGCAATGATTTTGCGTCCCAAGATGATCGTGGCGGACGAGCCGGTCTCGATGCTGGACGCCTCCGTGCGCGTGGAAATCTTGATGCTCTTGCGCGCCTTGCAACAAGAGCATCATCTCGCGGTCAGTTACATTACCCACGATCTTTCGACGGTGCGCTATTTCTCGGAACGCATCTTTGTGATGTACGCTGCCAAAATCGTCGAAAAGGCACCGGTAGATGATCTGTTGCGGCATCCGATGCATCCGTACACGCAGGCACTCTTGACGGCGATCCCTGATCCCGATGCCAAGAACGCCACAACCTTCAAAGAAGTGCCACCGGGCGAACCGCCGAGTTTGGTCAACCCGCCCGCCGGCTGCCGCTTCCATCCGCGATGTGCGCAGATGATCAAAGGTTTGTGCGATACCCAAGTGCCGCCCGAATTCGAACCAGAGCCCAACCATTATACGTTGTGTTGGCTCTATTCGCCGGAACATCTCGCCAAAACCAAAGCGGCTCAGCCGGCATGAAGGAAACGATGAACCGTTTCAGTCCGCGTCAATTGATGTTTTTCGGTTTCGTCTTGTTACTCATCGGTGTGATCTTGCCGTTTGTGATGGTCTTGCGTCTCATCGAGCCAACCCTATTGCTCAACTTTATCGCTTATTTTTCGTCGTTGTTTGGTTTGCTCATTGGATTGTATGGTGTGGTGCTTTACGGCATATCGCGCCGGCAAGATCACAACGATTAACGCACTTGGCCTACGGGGCTAGGAGCAACAAAAACTATGCCCGACCCTTGGTCGGGCAGTTATTATTTTGGAGTGCAAATGAAACACGGGTTCGTATTCATCGGATTGATTTTCCTCGTGGCGTTACAGGGAGCGTGCGCTTCGCGTCCAACTCCACCAGTGGATTTAACACCTGAACCGACCAACACCGCCATCGTCATCTTAGCGACTGCCACGCCCGCCCAACCAACGATTACGCCCACTCCTTCGTCGCGGCGGGGCGGCGAGTTCAAACAAGCCGTGGCGCAAGATGCCAAAAGTTTTCACATCTATCAAACGACCGATGCTACTTCGCGGCTGTATCAAGAGTTGGTCTATGCCAGCGGCTTGACCTTGCACGATCCAAAAACCTTGCAACCGATTCCAGGCATGGCAGAATCGTGGAAGATCTCTGAAGATGGACGCACGTACAGCTTTACGTTGCGCAAAGATTTGAAATGGAGCGATGGCACGCCGCTCACCGCCTACGATTTCGAGTGGACGTACAGTATGGCGAGCAATCCGGAAAATCTTTATCCCTATCTGGATACCTTCCGCGATATTGCGTCCTATCGCGCCAAAGACGATTACACGCTGGAAATTGTTTTGCGCGAAGCGATCTGCACCGGCTTGCAAGTCGTAGATTCGATCACGCCATTGCCACAACACGTGTGGAGCAAGTATAGTTGGAGCGACCCGGCAAAAAATCCGGAAATTCAAAATCCCACCGTCGTTTCAGGTCCTTACAAACTCAAAGAGTGGAAGCCGGGGAATTCTGTAACTTTTGTCCGCAACGATCTTTATTATCGCGGCGCGCCCAATTTCGATTCGTACATCGTCCGCATTGCCGCGAATCCGGCGACACAACTCCAATGGCTCAAGTCCGGTGAAGTGGATACCGCGCCGGTTAGCATCGCCGATTTCGCCGAGGCGAAAAAATTGGATAATCTCAAATTGTATCAATGGGAAACCGAGATGCCGGAATGGGAGTTTATCGGCTTGAATTTGCGCCGCGCATTTCTCAAAGATGTGGAAGTGCGTCGTGCGTTGGCGTACGCCATCCCGCGCCAAACAATCGCCGATCAAGTTTTTCAAGGACTTGCCAAGCCGCTCTTCTCCAACATCGCGCCAAGCAGTTGGGCATTCAATCCCAATGTGCCCCGGTACGATTACAACATCGAGACCGCCAAGGCGACCTTGCTCAATGCCGGCTACAAACTCGATGCGAATAATCGGTTGCTAGGCAAAGATGGCAAACCGGTGCCGCGTTTGAAAATTTTTTACAATTTGACGAATGAGCGGCGCAAGCAAATTGCGACCATGGCGCAGACCGAGTTTAAAAAGTTGGGCATTGATTCCGAAGTGATTGGGATGGATTTTGAACCATACCTTGATTATCTCAAAAAAGAGCCGTACGATTACGATTTATACATTCTGGGCTGGCGTACCTTGCTCGATCCGTACTATGGCTACCAGGTGTGGAGTGAAGCCAGCATTCCGGCCTTGAACACCGGCGCGTACGTCAATCGCGAGGTGGAAAAGTTGTACACGCAAGCGAATCATCCGCCGTGCGAGGTGGACGCACGCAAAAGGACGTTTGCCCAAATTCAGCAAATCCTTGCCAACGATGTACCGTACGTCTTTTTGGTGTATCGTACCGATTACGCTTTTATCAATCAACGCATTGTCCCGAACGAGCCGACCCAACTAGGGATCACGTATGCGCCGGAACAATGGTATGTTGTAAAATAAATCAATGGGGCGACCCGTTCAGGGTCGCCCCTGTTTTATTTGCTGGCGTATTGCAGGGCAAGTTGATCGAGATAGTCCTTGTCCTCCACACGCAAGAGATACGGATTGAACAACTGCATCACACAGAACACGATGAGCATACCGCCCAACACGGCAACGACAGCTCCCGGGTTGAACAAGCCACCAAATACGCCAGCCATCGCGGTCGCCAGTGGACTGGAAAATTGTGCGATCAATCGGCGCACGGCAAACACCCGTCCCTGCAATTCACGCGGGGTCTGTGTTTGCCAAATCGCTTGCGAGTGCGCGTTCGCAATCGGTCCCATTCCTTGCCCAATCAGGATCATGGCGGCGGCAAGGTAGATGACGGGCGATAGTCCGAATACCAACATTGCAACGCCCATCAAAAGCATCGGTACTAGAATGCCATAGATGCGTCGCCGCTTGAGTCCACCCCAAGCGCTGATGAGTACGCCGCCCAACAATCCGCCGATGCTGCCCACGGTTGAAATCAACGCGAGTGAAGTTTCAAACGTCATTCCGCGCGCCAACCAATCCGGCGCAAGATTGAACTTGACGATGAGAGGCATAAACACACCGAGCGGCGCCGCGATGAAATTGACCACCGTGAATGTGCCCAACAACCACAGCATTGGACGGCGATGCCAGATGTAAAGCGCGCCTTCACGTACATCCGCCCAAATGCTTTTCTTGATCTTGCCGTCGGCGTGCACATCGGTGCGCTTGGGCGAAGGGATGGTCAGAAGCACCAGAGCGATAGAAGCAAAGAAAAAAGTGAACGCATCAATCGCGATAGCAAGGGGGGCTCCATCGTTCAACGATGCCAGCGCGGGGCCTAGTCCGCCCGGCACCAATCCTTGCCGCGCCAATGCCGGTAAAGCGATGATGCTTGCCGCAAGGGATGGCGAGAGGATGCCGGACAACGCCCAAATCGTTTGCATCATCCCATTGGCGCGGGGCAATTGCTTTTCCGAAACGAGCATCGCGTACGACGTATCGAAGGAGGAATTGTGGAATGCGGCGATCAAGGCGTGCAGGATGACAAGCCCCACTAACAAACCCAGGTTGAGCGCGTGTGCAATCATCAAACCGACCAGCCACAAGCTGAGACAGCCGCTGAGAAAATCGGTAACTATCATCGTGCGCTTGCGATCATGGCGATCTGCCCACGCGCCAGCGATCGGTGCGCCAAAAACCATTGGGATGGCGGCGGCAAGACTGACGAGTGAAAGCGCCATAGCGAGTTCCGGTTTTTGTTCTGGGCGCGGATAGAGGGTTTGCGTGAGCCAAATCGTTACCGCAAAAAACGTGAGCATTGTGCCAAACACGGAAACCGATTGAGTTGCCCAAACGAGGAGGAACGTGCGCCACCCATTGGCAGGCGGTTGATACGTCATTGGATTGGATTCCTCTTGTGATCTATGCGTTGAGATAAGCACACACTCGCGCCGTTTCGATTTGCCACATACAACGAGAGAGATAGGGTTTGAATCCCAACTCCAAATTGATTTTCAGCATCGGTGCGTTCGAATCGGCGTTATCGGTACGGATGAATTTCACCATTGGGCGCTCGCGCAAGATTTTGTCGAGCATGGCGGCTTTGAGCCAACGTCCCAGACCCTTGTTGCGATACTGGGGTAAAACCCCGGTAGCACCTTGATTGATGATTTGCGGACGATGAGGACTCCAAAAAACTTCGGTATAGCCGGCAAGTTTGCCGGTTGCTTTTTCGCGGATGTACATCGTCCAACGCTGGGTGCCACGAGCGGCGCGGGCATGTTCTTGTTCGAGTAAATGTTCGACGGTGAACTCCATATCGTTGATCTGCAAATTGCCGCGCGGCGCTGTGTTCATCACCTTGAACAAAGCGACGATCTCTTCCAAATGTGCTTGGGGATAAGGCATCTCCCAAAGTCCTAACTCAAAATCGGCGGCGTTGATTTGGGCGCGGGCTTGCCAATCTTTGATCAGCGCGCGATTCAAATCGTCAAGATCAAGTTGATTGGTGTGATTTTCGAGCCCGCGTTGCGCGCCCAATCGTTGCATAAACGCTTCGCCGGCGGGTACACGTTCGTTGGTGCTGGCAATCAGCAACGTGCGTTGCTCACGCTGCGCGACCTCCGCGCAGAGCGCCAAAAGTTTCCGCGCCATGCCTTGCCGGCGATAGGCGGGCAACACTTCGAGGTTGAGTTCAGCCACGTGTTTGTTTTCTTCCATTCGCAAGATCGCGATTGAACCGCTAGCGATGATCGCGGACTCGGCCGCGTTCCACGCCCCCCACGCATGCACATCAACAAAACTGGGAATATTCTGAAAACTTTGCGTTTGCTCCTCGAGCGGGATCGGCGGATCATCCGGCAATTGTTCTGCCCGCATTTGGTTGCCAAAAATATTCGCCGCGCGATATTCTGCCTCGCTGGCATTTTTCACGTTGAATGGTTTGATCGGGTAATTCATTGGTTCATTCTTTCGGATAGTTTGCGGCGGGGTCAATCGCCCCGCCGCGGTTGTTATCGTCCCTCATCGCCATGGATGAGCAAAGTCAACGCCCAACTCACGATGCTGACGACGAGCGCGCCGAGAAATGCCGCCCAAAATCCATCCACGACGAATCCCAGATGTAGTTGTTCAGCGATCCAGCCGGTCAATGCCAGCATCACGGCGTTCACCACAAGTGTGAACAAACCAAGCGTAAGCACGATGAGAGGGCAAGTGAGAATGGTCAGCAAAGGTCGAATCAGCGCGTTCACCAAACCAAAGATGAACGCGACCAGCGCTATCGTCGTCCAATCGCCGGTAAAAGCCAACCCGGGAATGCCGACCTGTGTTGCAACGTATAAGGCGATAGCGTTGATGATCAAGCGCAAAAGAATGTGTCGCATCGCCAGACCTACATTTCACCGCGCAATTTTTTGATGGCATCGTCCACGCTCAACTCGCCGCGTGCAATCGCATCGAGAATGGCTTGCCGTTCTGCTGAGGTGAGTGTGGGTTTGGGGAGCGTCTCTTCGAGCGGTTCTTCAAACGCGGTCTCGTCTTCGTCGGGATGATGATGTTTGCGGATGATGATGCGATGGCGACCATGCCGCTTCCAATCACCCAAAGATGCGCGGACTGATTCGCGCACTTGCTCGGCGATGGCATGCCCGCGTGGCATCTCGCCCAATGAAGCATGCACCGAAGCATGGACTTGATCCGCGATTTCCTGTCCCATTTGTGCAAAATGTGAATGACGCATCGGTCGTTGTCCCTCCAAAATCAAATCGCCGTGGGTAGATTCCACCTGAATCTTGACGCCGCCGTTGCCAAGCGTCCCGCGCAAATGCCGTTCATCTTCTTCGGCGATCTTGATGTCGTGGTGCGCAATGAGATCGCCGTGCGGCGCCTCCAGTTCGATCTCGGCGTCAAGGTTTTCCGGCAGGCGCAGAACGACGTCACCTTTGGCAATGAGTTTCATATCGGCGGCTTGCGCTAACGAAACGATGGCATCGCCGCGCACATCCGCCAACTCTAACGTCCCGGCAATCTCCGAGGCAATCAAGTCACCGCTCACGTGATTGATAGACACTCGCCCGTTCATCTCGCGCAAGTTGGCATCGCCATCAATTTCGTCCACCACCAGCAACTCGCGAACGTTCCATACGCTCAAATCGCCGTCAACCGCTTCCAGTTTTACAGAATTCGCTTCGCGGATTGCCACCTCGCCATTCCATGTCCCTTGTCCTTGCAACAGCGAAACATTCTTGACAGCCAGATCACCGTCCACCTCGCCCACCAGCGTTTCACCGTGCAGGTTGCGCAACGCAATATCGCCATCAATGCGAGTGATTTCAACGCGCCCGTCCAGATCATCTACGCGCACATCGGCATCACAATCGGCAATGAACACGGATGCTGTCCGGGGCACACGCACCAGGACCTTGTTCATATTTTCGAAAACGAGCATCTCACCGTCTTGACGCGCCGAACCATTTGCCATGACGGTGCGTTCATCCTCACTGCGATTGACGATGACCCGGTTGTGGCAATGGCGAATTTCGATCCGAGCCCTTTCGGAAACCGCGTACGTTTGCTGAGGCATAGTATCCTCCTGATTGATTTGTATCCGCTAAGCGGTGCGAACGAGCGTGCGATTCGATTCGTATGGATTAGCGTGAATCTGCAAATAGATTTACTCGATGAACACTTCGACGTGCTCGCCGCCGTCTTCATCTTCCACGTCAACAATTTTTCCTTCGCCGCCTTGCTTGATTGCGGCGATGATTTGTTGCATATCCAGCCCTTCCAGCCCGGCGGGTGCAAACTTGGCGCCCATCTTCATCCCCACATCCACCAAACCGAGCGGGATGTTGACATTCACTTTGCGTTTGCCGGTGCGCAGATCCGTTACACGCACACGGAACCATTTGCCACTCGTTCCCGGCGAAGGTTGCGGACCTTTTTTCTCAGCCCGCTCCGCTTCGCCCAGCGCGGCGAGTAGTTTGGCGCCTTCCTCCGCTGTGATTTGTTTGTTTTCGATCATTTTTAAAATTTGCATGCGTTCGTCTTGTGTTGCCATAGTTGCCTCCGCTTGTTCGCGCTCAGCCAGTTTTCGTTAAAGTCGGCGTCGTGCGAAGCGAATAATTGACCAAGTGTTGTCCAATTCCAATCAAGATTGGTCCCACAAAATTGGTGATTCGTGTACGCCAATCAGGTCGTGGGGTCCACGTCGAAGCGAACCAAGGTTGTGTCTCCTCAGTCTCGGTGAGGACGGGATAGCGTTGTGCCATATCACAGCGAATTTCAAATTCGGTCAAGGGTTGTTGAACCATCTGCCCCTCCTAGACGATGTAAACTTGCACGCGCTCGTCTTTATCGTCCACATCAATTGTGATGCCGCGCCCTTCGCGCAGTTCGCGTTCGATGGCGTCGAACAATTCGTCAGAGTTTTCCCAGACGGCGTTGAAATCCATCTTCGCGGTGCCTACGTTGACCCGGGTGGAATGCGCCGGCGCAAATCGCGCAAACCACAAACCTAAACGGAGTAACCCCATTGGAAAAGGAATACCAAAGCGAACCGATTTGCGCCGGTTGCGCGCATTTTCGACATTGATGTAGAGCCAATGTCCGGCAAATGTGCTTGCACCGATTGCAATGATCAACGACCCGAGTAAAACAATCGGCACGCCGAAGATGAGCCACAAGATATTGGCGCGCACGGTTGTCGCGATGATCCACGCTCCGAACACAACGACGAGCACTCCAGCCGATAACGTCCAAATCCCCAGCTGCCACACCCACGCCGGCAGTTGCGTTCGATCAAAGGGCGGTGTATCCACCCGCTCGACCGGCGAGGGGGCATTGAGACGCGCTTCGGCTTCGCCGGCGTTGATCTCGCCGCGCTCCAACTGTTTCAAGACCTCTAACCTATCCGACGATTCCATCATCCTTCTCCTCAATTCAAAACTAATTCCATCAACGTCAGTCCATTCAAGAATTGAAAACCAAAATGTTCCAACGCATTCACCAATTCAGGGTGAGTGCTCGATGCCTCGGCGCGAACGGGGCGTGGCGGGAATCCGCCCAATTTTTGTAACGCAAAGGCGATCAGAGTGTCTTCGAGTGTGCCGCGCCAAGTCGGCTGGACTTGGATAGCGATTTTGTGGGGCGAGCCCCAGCGACATCGGCGCACAAAGAGTAAGGCAGCTAATTTGCCCTCGCGTTCGAATGCCCATCGTTGCGATGATTGCCCCGTCAAGAAATCTACAATCGCCTCACCCACTTGTTCGTCCCAGGGTAATTCGAACGGCGTCCGTTCAGTGCGAAATGATCGAATGTGCTCCGGAATCGCTGTGCGCAACAATTCAGAGACGGCGCTCGCATCGCTCGATTTCAATGGACGTAACCCGGT
The DNA here is from genome assembly GCA_037440625.1 of Chloroflexota bacterium. Taxonomy (GTDB): domain Bacteria; phylum Chloroflexota; class Anaerolineae; order UBA4142; family UBA4142; genus DAOTXS01. The sequence continues at coordinate 15,684 of JBBITT010000035.1, read as the reverse complement.
CGTCTCTATCGAGGGTAAATGTGTTGGTATGGTGCTGAGCGACCACTCGCCGCGAGTCTCTAGCGGATGGAATCCTAGATCGCGATACAGTTGGATGGCACCCGGGTTATTCGGGCGAACATTGAGCAAGATTTTGTGCCCGCCCAATTGGCGCACATGTTCGATGGTGGCTTGCATCATTGCCCGGGCAATGCCCTGCCGGCGATATTCATTCTTGACCGCAACGTTGCTAATGTAATAGCGAGTGCGTTCTTTCTGATCATGCGTGAGGGTAACGTTGCCTACAATCTTGCCCTCTTCAATCCAAACAAAACCATCGGGGGCGTCTGGAAAGCCGGGCGCGTAACTGAGCGTCCAGAGGGTAATACCCGCTTCGCGCAACAGCGGAATGTTGGCAAATGGAAAATTGTGATCGGGGCGGAACGCTTCTTCGAGCAGACGCGCAACGCCATACATATCTTGAGCGGCGTTCAATGGGCGAAGTCCACGGAACGCCGGTTTTGTAGTGAGGAGGCGGGCAACCATATTTCACTCCGTTAGGGATTCGCCTTGCAACAAGCGCACCGCATCGTCGGCAGTAATTTTGCCTTTGGCAAGGTCTTCCAAGATGGCTTTGCGCATTTCGGGCGTAACTTTGGCGGAACTTTCTTCTTTCTCGACGCTGGGTTCATAGCCCATACTTCGGATGATTTCGGTGAGGCGCGCGCGTACCGTAGAGTAGGGCATTCCCAATTCTTCGCCCACCTTGTACGCATTACCACGATTCTTGATAAAGATTTCGACGAATTCGATTTGCTCCACGTCCAGGCCGGCCAATCGCCCAATCGAGAATTGCCCGCCAATGTCCGTTCCACACGATCGGCATTCCAGTCGGGTAACAATCAATTCTTTGCCGCAAACAGGACATTTTCCAAAAACTGGGTGCATTTTGTTCAAATCCTTTAATTTTGTTGTCAATAATTTATCATAATTTACAAAATTTGTCAAGTAAGATTTAAAAATTTTAAGTTTACTTTAATTTATTGATCAAAAACAAAAAACCTCCCGATTTGGGGAGGTTTGTAAGGATTTTTGGATTAATTTCGATGTTAGCCTGTGAGCCAAGCAATGCCTACTGCGCCGGGACCCGTATGCGTCCCTAGCACCGGTCCAGTTTCGCTTAAAAGAATGCGCTTGGCAGGATAAATCTCTGCAAGCATTTGGCGCAGTCGCTCGGCAGACTCAATGGCGTTGGCGTGGACGACTGCCAGTTCTTGCACAACGCCTGAGCCGACGACCATTTCAACCAAACGTTCTAGCGCACGCTTGTGTGTCCGCGCACTCCCCACCGGAATGATCTCCCCTTGTGAGGCAGAGAGGAGTGGCTTGACGTTCAATAGTGCGCCCAAAAGTGCCGCGCCTTTACCCAAGCGTCCGCCGCGTTGGGCATACTCTAACGTGTCCAGCATCGCAACGATGTGCACACGCTTCATCGCATCTTCCACCAACGCTTTGATCTCGGTGATAGATTTGCCTTCTCTGGCGGCGCGTGCCGCCACGATCGCTAGCCAGCCCAGCGCCATGCTCACTTGCTTGGAATCAATCAATTCAATGCGAATGCCGGGAAACTCGCTCGCGGCGATGCGCGAGGCGTTATAAATGCCGGTGAGCGAAGCGATGGTATGGATCGCCAGAATCTGATCCGTCCTTTCGGCGAGGCGGCGAAAGGTTTCTTCAAAGACGCTGCACGAGGGAGCCGCAGTGGTGGGCAGAACCGAAGCCGTCGTCAACTTGCGATAAAACTCGGATGGCGCCAAGTCCACGCGGTCGCGGTACTCGACGTTGCCAAAACGGACGACGCACGGGACGATGGTGATACCCAACTCGCGCAGAACGTCCGGGGGAATATCGGCGAGACTGTCAGTGACCACTTGGACGGTTGACAATTGAACTTGCCCCAATTGTTCCTGCAAGCCTAATTGATACATTGTGATGCTCTTTTGAATGCAAGTATATCACAATGCTGGTTTCAAGTAAAGGGGGAAGTTCGGGCTATTAGAACGAGTTTTCTAGAGCCAAGGGAGAAGCGCGTTCGTGGGAGAAAGATCGCCGCCCAGCCGGGCGATCTCGCCGGGGCGATAGCCGGCACGCTGAAGTGGCTCGATAAGATCGTGGCGCAGATCGGGGATATACGCGCGCAAGATTTGGCACGGGGCGATGGGCGCGATCTCGAAGGTCTCGAGTTGCGCCGGGATGAGCAAGGTTTGTCCGAGTGGGGCATCAACGTCGTTGATGCGCGCCGTGCCTTGAACAACCGAAATGATTTGGAAACGAGGTTGAGTGGAAGAGAGGCGAATCGCCGCATGCACATCCAATCGTTCGAACACAAAATATTCGCACGCGACGAGAAAATGCTGATCGTATCCTGAATGGTGAATGGTCAGGCTTGGAATCGTGTGTGACAAACTGGGCGCAAAATTCGATACTTGGAGTGATTGGTCAACGTGAAGTTGGCGTGTCTTGTCCACGCGTCCCCAATCGTACAGGCGATACGTAATATCGGAATTTTCTTGAATCTCGGCGAGGACGATGCCGCGTTGAATAGCGTGCACGGTGCCCGCCGGCACAAACACCACATCGCCCGCGCGAACGGGGACATAGGCAAGCAATTCTGGCAAACGATTCTGCGCCAGAGCCGCGCGCACGTAGGTTGGATCAACCCTATCTTTAAAACCGTGGATCAAGGTTGCGCCCGGCTCGGCGTGGAGGATGTACCACGCTTCGGTTTTGCCGAATGGATAATTTTCGATTTGTTGCGCTTGGGCATCGTTGGGATGCACTTGGACCGAGAGATCGGCTTGGGCATCAATGAACTTGAACAGCAAAGGCAAACGCGGCGCGGCAGAGCCAAGGATCGCCATGGCATCGGATTCGATGAGTTGACCCAACGTTGCGCCGCGATGCGCGCCATTTTCGATGACGCAACCATCCCACGCTTCCCAGGTTTCACCAATCAATTGCTCGGCGGGGAACGTTTTGCCGAGCCAGCGTCCCAAATTGCGTCCGCCCCAAACTTTTTCTTTGGCAATCGCGCGCAATCGTAAGGGATAATACTTGGCGTCATTGATCATTTGGAATGTGTCATTTGCGCATATTCGGCGTCGGTGATGAACTCACCTTGTTCGATCTTTTGCTCAACAATGTTGTGCTTGGCATCAAAGTGAATTTCGGCGCGCATGAGGGTAAAACATTTACTGTCCATCATTTCTTTGTAAAGGACATAGCCGCCGCTTTCGTAATTGGCACTGAGTTCATTGCGCATATCTACGCGGATGGCAAGCGGTGTGCCGCAGCGTTGGCATTTGACGTAGAGCCACAGTGCGTTGGGATCAGCGGGTGTCGTGAACAGCGATTTGAGCGAATTGAGCAAGCCCATAAAAAGACTCCATCAAATTTTGCTAGGACAAAAAGAGCATACTGTTGAAATGCTCTTTTTATCCAATCCAGATCCATTCGGCCAAGCGGATTATATCCTAATTACGGTTTGGTGGCTATTTACGGAATTGATCACCGGCGGCTTGCCAGTCCGCCGTTGCAATACGCCAGTTGCCTAGCGTCTCAACCAGTTGCCAGAGCGGAAAATCCCACGATTGGGGATAGATTCTGTGTCAATGGCGCTGAGTAACGGTGCTGTGCATAAATTATCATAAATTGCAATATTTTGACCTAATTTTGACTTGTATTATATAGCAAAATATGATAAAATATGATTAATGGATGATCTACTGACCACCAAACAACTCCAAGAATTGCTCCAGATTGACCGCACCACCATCTACCGCATGTTGAGCGATGGACGCTTGCGCGGCATCCGTGTGGGCGGACAATGGCGTTTCCCGCGCGAATCGCTCGAAGAATGCTTGGTTTCGCCCCAAGCCGCCGCGCGATCTACGGCAGACTCAACGACCGAACTGGATGTTTTGCCGCTCGATTGTCTCCAGCCGATTCAGGAGATTTTTGCGACGGCGGCGAACGTCGGCGCGGTAACGACCACGATTGAGGGCAAGGCGATTATGCCGGTGGCCAATTCGTGCAAGTTCTGCGATTTGATCTTGGCGTCACCCGAAGGGCGCAAGCGCTGCGAAGCCTCGTGGGCACGGCTCGCGGCGATTGGTGGCGCACCGCGTTTGGAACGGTGTCACGCGGGCTTGGCATACACGCGTGGGCGCGTACAAATTGGCGATCAGTTTATCGGCATGATTTTTGCCGGCCAATTTGTTACCGCCGCTGCCGCACGCCGGAAACTCAATGTTACTGAAATTGCGCGCGCATGCGGCATTGACGAAAAAGCGTTGCGGGACGCCGCGCGCGCGATTCGCCTCGTCGAGCCCCACCGTGTTGGGTGGTTGTTGAATCTGTTGCAAAAAATGGCGGATACTTTTTCGCACATTGCCCGCCGCCAAATGGATTTAATTGAACGTCTCCGCCAAGTGGCGCAACTCGCTCAAGTTTAATCTTCCGCCAATGTTCGGCGGATAGTTGATCAGCATCTCGTTTCTCAAGGTGAGGATTGCCTTGCGATAGACGATTCATTTCGTCGTACGCAAGGCAATTTTATTTAAGGAGGAAATTCAAATGGATGTCAAAGTTGATTCGACCCTCGATTGCAGTGGGCTGGCTTGCCCGATGCCCATCCTCAAAACCAAAAAAGCCGTGGACACTTTGCAAGTCGGGCAGGTGCTCAAGATGATCGCAACCGATCCCGGTTCGGTGAGCGACGTGGAAGCGTGGACGGCAAAAACCGGGCACACGCTCCTGGGACACGAAAAAGAAGGCGACAAGTTTATCTTTTTCATCAAGAAAGCCAAGTAGGGCAAAGGAGGATTCTCATGGCTGAAGCAAAACGTCTCGCGATTATCGCCGGGCATGGCACGCTCGATGCCGCTTATCCACCGTTGATTCTCTCCACTGCGGCGGCGGCAATGGATCTGGAAGCGGCGATCTTTTTCACCTTCTATGGACTCGAAATCCTCAAAAAAGGCAAAGCCGACAAACTCCAAGTCTCGCCGATTGCGAATCCCGCAATGCCCCAACCGGTGCCGGGAATTTCTGTCCCCAACATTCTGGGAATGTTGCCGGGAATGACCGCCGTCGCCACGGCGATGATGAACAGTTGGATGAAGAAAGCAAACGTCGCCAAGGTGAGCGAACTGCTCGAACTTGCCAAAGAATCCGGCGTGCGTTTGATTGCATGCCAGATGACGATGGATGTGATGGGCATCAAGAAAGAAGACTTGATTGACGGCGTCGAAATCGGCGGCGCGGCAACGTTCCTGCAATTTGCCTCGCAAGACGCGATTGCATTGGCATTTTAATCGGAGGACAAGATGGCAGATGACAAAGTAATGATCATCATGACGAGCGGACCTGACACGCCACGTCGTTGCGCCACGCCGTTTTTCTTCGCCAGTCTTGCGGCGGCGATGGATTACGATGTGACCATGTTCTTTACAATTGATGGAACGTTGTTGCTGAAGAAAGGTCTCGCCGAAAAAGTTTATCCCAAAGCCGGCGGCAAGCCGGTCAGCGCGTTCCTCAACGAGGCGATCGAGAACGGCGTGAAACTGCTCGCTTGTACTGCGTCCACCGAACTGCACGACTTGCAACCGGCGGATCTGATTGATCAGGTCAAGATGGTCGGAGGGGCAACGATGTGGCAATTAGCGGAAGATTGCAAGACGGTGTTGACGTTCTAGTTCAGTGGGCAGGAGGCAGGTGGCAGTAGGCGGTTACATGGATTGCTGATCTCTTGCCTGACTCGTGCTATGGAGAAAAAAACAATGGCAACGATTCGCGGATGCAACTTGCCCGAAGACGTGTACTATCTCATCGAAAAACACGTGTGGGCAAAACCGATGGATGGTGGCGTGATTCGTGTGGGGATGACGGCGGTCGCCGGCAAATTGGCGGGCGGCAAACTCGCCGCCATCACGGTCAAAGCGAAGAATATTGGGCAAGAAGTCAAACAAGGCAAAAGTGTGGCGACGGTCGAAAGCAGCAAGTTTGTTGGTCCCGTCCCCGCGCCGGTCACCGGCGTACTCTTGCGCGCGAACGAAAAACTCGCCAACGATCCCAACCTCGCCATCAGCGATCCGTACGGCGAAGGTTGGATCGCCGAGCTTCAAGCGAGCGCGTGGGACGCGGAAAAAGGCGCGCTCGTCACCGGCGCAGAGGGCATCGCTGTGTATCAGAAAAAGATGGAAGCCGAAAATATCTCGTGTGCGTGATGAAGGACGAAGGACGAAAGACGAAGGTTCTTTCGTCACGCGTCCTTCGTCATCCGTCAATTTTTCGAAGGAGGAACTATGCCTGACGAAACGATTGGGCAGTATGCGAAAAAGCGCGGCATCTCGCGCCGCGAATTCGTCAAGATGTGCGGCTTACTCGTCGGCGCGATGGGCATGCGGTTTGCGCCGCCTCTCGAAGAGAGCGGACTGCCCGCGCATTTGGACACCGCGCGCGGTTTTGCGTCCGCTCAACTGATTGCGAACACGCTCGAAGCCAAACAACGCGTGCCGGTCATCTGGCTCGAATTTCAGGACTGCGCCGGTTGTAGCGAAGCGATCACGCGTTCGCAAGCCCCCACGCTCGTTGACCTCGTTCTGAACACCATCACAATCGAATACCACGAAACGCTTTCCGCCGCCGCCGGTCATCAAGTCGAACAAGCCAAAGAGGACGCGATGAAAAAGTACGCCGGCAAGTATGTCCTCGTCGTCGAAGGGTCAATCCCCACCGATAATGACGGCGTGTATTGCACCATCGGCGGACGCACCGCCGTGGATTTGTTGCGCGAGGCGGCAAAGGGTGCGGCGGCGATCATCGCCACCGGCAACTGCGCGTCGTTTGGCGGCATCCCCAAAGCCAAACCGAATCCCACCGGCGCGAAAGGTGTCTGGGAACTCGTCACCGATAAACCGGTCGTCAACATCCCAGGTTGTCCCGCGATTCCCGAAGCGACGACTGGCACGATTGCTCACTTTATCGTCTTTGGCGCACTCCCCGAACGGGACGCACTGCATCGCCCCAAAACTTTTTACGCGCAAACGATTCACGATCGTTGCTTGCGTCGTCCTTTCTACGAAGCCGGTAAATTCGCCGAATCGTTTGATGACGAAGGCGCGCGCAAAGGATATTGCCTCTACAAACTGGGTTGCAAAGGTCCGACGACCTACAACTCGTGCGCGTCAATCAAATGGGATCAGGGTTTGTCGTTCCCTGTTCAATCGGGCCATCCGTGTCTCGGCTGCTCCGAACCAAATTTCTGGGACGGTGGTGGATTCTATCAAGGCCAATCCGCGCCGCTGGATCGTCCAACGATTCTCACTGCAGGCGCGGCGGTGGCGGCGGGCGCAGTTGTAGGCGCGGGCGTTGCGCTGGCAAATCGCGCGCAACAAAAAAGTGCGCACGCCGAAGAGAAGAAAGAAGGATAGGAGGAGACGATGAACTGGGTCAATGTTCTTGAATTTGCACGCGGACCGTTCTTCCAGGTTGCCTTGTTCGTCTTTCTCGCGGGGATGGCGTATCGGCTGGTGCGCGTGCTCGCGCTGGGTTGGCAGAGGGACAAGGTGAAAAGCAAAGGAAGCAAGGTCGGCGGCATCGTCAAATCGTTCGCCAAAGGAATTTTGATTTGGCCCTTTATCCCCTGGGTCAAGAACACTTTTAATCGTAATCCAGTAACCTACCTCGCGGGCGGTTTGTTCCACCTCGGTTTGTTCGTCGTACTCATTCTCGGCACGGCGCATATGCTCGTGTGGAAATCGCTCCTCGGCTTTGGCTGGCTCACGCTACCGCTGCCGATTGTGGACTGGCTCGCGGCGGGCGCGATTGTGGCGATGATCGCTCTCTTGATCAACCGTATCGTCAATCCGGTGTTGCGCTTGCTCACCGGTCCCGCCGAATGGCTGAACTGGCTCGTCGTGTTCGTGCCGATGGTGACGGGTTATATGATGACGCATCATCTCTGGTTCGAGTATCATATGCTCTTTTCGCTGCATATGCTCGCGGTGGACGTGTTGCTGATTTGGATTCCGCTGAGTCGCATTTCACACTTTGTGTTCTACTTTTTCGCCAAAGCGATTCACGGCGCCGATTTCGGCAAGCGCGCGGTAACCCCGTAGGAGGATGACGATGCAAGCACAAACTGCGATCAATACTTTTGTGGCTGAAACGGGCGGCTATATCGCGGCGCAATTGGAAGCGTGCACGCGTTGCGGAATGTGTGCCGAAGCGTGCCACTTTTACCAAGCGACCGGCAATCCCGAATTCGCGCCGGTGTGGAAGATCGAACTCTTGCGCCGCGCGTACGAGCAACGTTTTACGTTCAGCGGCAAATTCAAAACCGCGCTTGGAATGGACAAGCCGATCACCGATGACGACATCGCGCATTGGAGTATGATTGATTACTATGCTTGCACGATGTGCAACAAATGCTCGATGGTTTGTCCGATGGGCATTAACCTGGGTCCGTTGATTCACACCATGCGCGAAGGACTCTCCGCCGCGCAAGCAGTGCCGCCTGATTTGAAAGCAGCGGTTACCAAACAAGCAACCGAAGGCAGTCCGCTCGGCGTAACCGATGCGGTGTTCGCACAACGAATCGAATGGGTTGCCGACGAGTGGGAAATCGAAATGCCGATGGATGTCAAGGGCGCGGAGACGCTCGTCGTCTTTTCCTCCATCGAAATTATGAAGTTCCCCACCAACCTTGCCGCCATCGCGAAAATTCTGAACGCTGCCGGCGAAAAATGGACGCTCTCCAAAAAAGGCCGCGAGGTCGTCAACTTTGGTTTCTACGAAGGGAACGCAAAGTTGACGGTCGAGTTTATGCAGCGCGTGTTCAACGCGGCAAAGGAACTTGGCGTCAAGCGCATCGTTGTAACCGAGTGTGGTCACGCATACGACGCGCTTCGTTGGACAGCGGCGAATCTGATGGACGTGCCGGACATCGAAGTAACGCACATCGCCGGCTTGCTGGGTGAGTACGTCAAAAGCGGGCGCATCAAACTCAAACCCGGCGCGCTCGATGGGGATGGCGTCATCACGTTTCACGATGCGTGCAAAATTCAGCGGCGCGGCGGTCACATCCAAGAACCGCGTGACATTCTCAACATCCTCGCACCCAAATCGTTCAAAGAAATGTCGCCGAACCGCGAAGCGGCGATCTGTTGCGGCGGTGGTGGCGGCGTCATCGCGATCAAAGCGGCTGACCCCATTCGCTACGCGGCGTTCGAACTGAAAATCGAACAAATGAAAAATGTCGGCGCAAAAACTGTGGCGATGACATGTTCCAACTGTCGTCTGCAATTCACCGATTGCGTCCAACACTTTGGTCTTGATGTCAAAGTGGCGGGCTTGGCGCAATTGGTCGCCGACGCGCTGGTCGAGTAGGAAGGAGGCAAAATGGCATCCTTTACCCTTACCCCGGTCGAAAAGGGAATTATGCGCTGCAGACACACAGGCGCGTTCACGCACGAAGAGGTGCGCGCGTTGGCAAGTTTTCTGTACGATTATCGCGGCAAACTCTTGATTGATTTGACCGGCACCACCGGCGAAGAATGTGCGAAACACATCAAGCAGTTTCGTCCGATGATGCCCACCGCCGCGATCTTTGGCGCGGACATTGATCCGAGCATCTTGGAAATTCCCGAAAGTTATTACACTCGGCCGGTGCGCTACTTTAAGACCGAAGAAGAAGCGCTGACGTGGCTGCGGAATCAATAGGAGGATCGCATGGCACAACGAATCGTGGTAGACCCAATCACACGCATCGAAGGACATCTCCGCATCGAAGCGGAAGTGGACGCAAGCAACACGATCACGCAAGCATACTCGTCGGGCACGATGGTGCGCGGCATCGAAACGATTTTGAAAGGGCGCGATCCGCGCGACGCGTGGGCGTTCACGCAACGTGCGTGCGGCGTTTGCACCACCGTGCACTCGTTCGCGTCCATTCGCTCCGTCGAGGACGCGCTCAAAATCAAAATCCCCAAAGCCGCGAATCTCATCCGCAACTTGATGATCGCGCAACAGTACGTTCACGATCACGTGATGCACTTTTATCACCTCCACGCGCTCGATTGGGTGGATGTGGTCAACGCGCTCAAAGCCGATCCCAAGAAAACCTCCGAGATTCAACAAAGCATCTCGGCGTGGCGCAACTCATCGCCCGCGTACTTTGCGGACATCCAAGCCAAGGTCAAAGCGATTGCGGAGAGCGGTCAACTTTCGATCTTTGCGAACGCGTACTGGGGCCATCCCGCGTACAAACTTCCGCCCGAAATTAATCTGCTCGCGGTCGCGCACTATCTCGAAGCGCTCGATTGGCAAAAAGACGCGACCAAGATTCACACCATCTTTGGCGGCAAGAATCCGCATCCCAACTTTGTCGTCGGCGGCGTCCCCATGCCGATTGACCCCAACAGCGACACCGCGCTCAACGCGGAACGTCTTTCGATCATCGCCGATTCGATCACGCGCATGATCGAGTTTGTGGATCAAGTGTACTTGCCCGACTTGCTCGCGATTGCGCCGTACTACAAAGAGTACGCGACCATCGGCGAAGGGCTGGGCAACTTTTTGACGTGGGGCGAATTCCCTGACACTGACAACAGCGACACCAGCAAATATCTCGTGCCGCGCGTCGTTATCCTGAATCGCGATCTGAAAAATATTCAGCAACCCGACCCGCGCGATTTTGCCAAGATGCAAGAGTTTGTGACGCACGCGTGGTACAAGTACAGCCGCGGCGATGGTGTGGGCTTGCATCCGTGGCAAGGCGAAACGACGTTCAACTACACGGGACCCAAACCGCCGTACGAACTGCTCGAGGTCGAGCAAAAGTACTCGTGGCTCAAGTCGCCGCGCTGGAACGAGATGCCGATGGAAGTCGGTCCGCTTGCGCGCGTGTTGGCGATGTACGCGACGGGCCACCAACAAACGCAAGAGTTGACGAACGCCGTCCTCAAGGCACTCGACGCGCCAGTAACCGCCGTGTTCTCCACGCTCGGTCGCACCGCCGCGCGCGGCATCGAAACCAAAGTGTTCGCCGATGCGCTGCGCGTTTACTACAACGATCTCATCGCCGCGATCAAAGCCGGCGACACGCAAACGTTCAACGGCGAAAAATGGGAACCAACGACATGGCCCTCGCGCGCGCAAGGATTCGGCTTTATGGAAGCGCCGCGCGGCGCGCTCGGTCATTGGATCGTCATCGAGAATGGCAAGATCGCCAACTATCAAATGGTCGTGCCAACGACGTGGAACGCCTCGCCGCGCGATCACAAAGGTCAACCCAGCGCGTATGAAGCATCGTTGTTGAAACACAAACTCGCCAAGCCCGAATGGCCCCTCGAAATTCTGCGCACCATCCACTCGTTCGATCCGTGTATGGCGTGCGCGATTCACTTGACCGACGCGCAAGGCAATCTCGTCGGCGAACAAGCGATTGGTCACGGCTTGAATGTGTGCATCAGTTAATCGAATGACCGACGACCGCTTGATGATCGTCGGTCATCTTTCTTGGGTCAAAGGATTATGAACCCGATTCGTCTTCTTGATCTGGGACTCGTCCCGCCTGTTCGTTCGCAAACGATTTATCACGCGGTTGCGTACGCGCTCGACGACCACACACCCGACACGATCATTCTCGTCGCGCCGACTGAACCGTACGTCTGCATCGGCTTTCATCAGGAACTCGAAAAGGAAGTGGATGTGGAGTACTGTCGCGCACACAACTTGCCGATCTATCGGCGCGAGGTAGGCGGCGGCGCGGTGTACCTCGACCAGAATCAAGTGTTTACGCAATGGGTGTTTCATCGCAACGCTTTGCCCACTGATTTGGGTCAACGCTTTGCGTTGTACATCCAACCGCTCGTCGAAACGTATCACGCGCTTGGCATCTCGGCGAATTATCGTCCCATCAACGATATTCACGTCAACGGCAAAAAGATTGGCGGCACGGGCGCGGCACAGATGGGCAGCGCGGAAGTGGTCGTCGGCTCGCTGATGTTCGATTTCAATTTCGAGTTGATGTCCAAGGTGCTCAAGGTCTCGTCCGAAAAAATGCGCGACAAGATTTTCCAATCGCTCACCGAGTATATGACGACGATGACCAAAGAGTTGGGGCAGCCGCCTCCGCGCGACGCCGTGGTGAACTTGTATCTTGCGCGTGTGCGCGCGGTGCTGGGACGCGAAATCGTGCGCGGCGAACCCACCGCGCCGGAACTCGCGCTCGCCGCCGAACTCGATCAAAAATTTGCGACGGACGAGTGGTTGTATCAAAAAGGGGGCTTGCGCCAAAGCGGCGTCAAGATTCACGAGGACGTGCGCGTGATCGAGGTGGCGCACAAAGCGGCGGGTGGTTTGATTCGCGTGACCGCGCGCGTGCGCGAAGGGCGCATTGACGATCTCACGCTGTCGGGTGATTTCACGATGCTCCCCAAATTCGCGCCGGGTGCGCTTGAACTCGCGCTGCGCGGCACCGCGCTTGCGGTAGACGCCGTACGCGCGCGCATCGTCGAAGTGTACGCGAGCGTCGGCGTGCAATCGCCCGGCGTCAGCGTGGACGATTTGACGACAGCGGTGATGTTGCTAAAACAGTGAAACGCAAAATCATTCTCGGTATCGGCAACTGGCTCAATCGCGATGAAGGCGTTGGTATTCACGCGGTTCGCGCGTTGCAACAAAAAAATACCGCCGGCGATTTTGAAATCGTGGACGGCGGTACGCTCGGTTTGAATCTTTTACCGTTGGTCGAGGAAGCATCGCATCTTATCGTGCTGGATGCGGTTGATCGGCGGCAAGCCCCCGGCACGCTGATCGAGTTGGCGCGCGACGAGGTGCCATTGTTCAGCGCGATCAAAATGTCGCAACATCAATTGCTGTTTCAAGAAGTGCTGGCATTGGCGCACGTACGCGGTCGTCTCCCCGAATATCTGGTTGTCCTCGGCATTCAGCCGGCTGACTTGGAGGTCGGCGTCGAATTGTCCTCTCAAGTTGCGCAAACGTTGCCGCAACTTGTCAAGCGGGTCGAGCAGATCGTGCAAGAGTGGACTGTGTCCGCGTAAGCATTGTGATTAAACGCTTTCCGCGCGTTCACCGCGTCGCACACCCAACATAAAGAGAAACGCAAATGCCAGCGCAATCGGTGCGATGAGAAAGATGACGCCGTAATCTTTGCCCAGCGCATCAATCAACAGGCCGGCGATAAAGGGACCCAACACCGCTGCCGAAGTCGAAGCGAAATAATAGAGCCCCGTGTATGTGGCGAGTTCGGTTTGCGGCGCAATGTCCACCACCATCGGCAACGAGTTGATGTTGATGAGCGCCCAGCCGATCCCAGCAAGCGCGAGCAAAAGGGGAAGCAAAAAGCCGGAGGTTTGCAACGAGGGCGGCAGAAGGCGAATGATCGCCATCAAGATTCCCAGCAATGCAATGCCCACAAGAATCGTCCGGCGCCGGCCAAACTTGGCGGCAATGTAACCGCTGGGCACGGCAAAGATAACGAACATTAGCGCGAGGAAGGTGAGCAAGAACGCGGCTTGGTTCGCCTCCATCTTGAGCGCCATCACGCCGTAGAGGGTAAAAAATTTCGAGACGGCGTTGTAGCCAATAAACCACGCAAAGATCGCCAGCAATAACAAGAGTGCGCTCTTTTCTTGCTCGCCCAAGATTTTTGCTAGACTGGCTATCAAACTGGGGCGCGCTTCCACGGCTTGCGCTGTGCTGTCCTGGGGTTCGCGGATTTGCCAGAACACAATCCCCACGGCGATCACCAACATAATCGAAGCTGCCCAGAAGGGATACGCCGGGTTCATTTTGAACAACGCTGCGCCGCCGGCAAACGCGATGATCGCTCCAATCCCTCCCATCAAATTGATCAACCCATTTGCCTGACTGCGAAATTGTGAGGGCGTAATGTCCGGCATCAAGGCAATCACAGGTGTGCGGAACATGGCGAGTGCGATAATCGTGAGGACGAGTACGGCGATAAAGACCCAAAGCAACGTGGGTTGAACCAGAACAGGCAAAAGGGCAAAGCCGATGGCGGCGAGCGGGGCAAAGATCAGAATAAAGGGCATGCGCCGTCCAATCGGCGTGCGAATGCGATCACTCAAGGAACCGATTCCCGGCTGAATGAGAAAGACGATAATCGTGTTGATCGTCAAAATCGTGCCGACGAATGAAGCGTCCAGCGCAAAATCCTTGCCTAGAAAAACGGGGACGTACGAATCGTGGATTGCCCAGAGAATACTCACGCCGAAAAATCCAAAACCGAGTAGCAATGTCTTGCCAATGTCCAACTTCATTGTTGCCTCCTCATCAGGGATGTTAAATACATTCTACTGCGAGACGGCAAACCGGTCAAACCAGCGAGGACAAAAAATCCCAACACAGTGGATTGTGTTGGGATTAATCATCTCGCTCCGCTATTTTGCCGGACACATAACGCGCGGCGTGGCACGGTTGCGGGGATTGGGCGCGCCGGTCACGAAATCGTCCATATTGTTGTTCGTGTCGGTACAACCCTGATTGAGGCGCACAATCGCTGTCGTGTTGCTCCCTTCGGGAGTGGGTCCCAAGCCCTCAAAAAAATCGGCTTTGCCATAACCAACCAAGTCAATGATGCTGGCAAGCGCAATGGGCACGCATAGGTTGGTCCCACCATTGCAACCGAGTGGCTTGGCGTGATTGACTAGGGCGACCTTGCCACCGGTGGCACTCAGCGCGATGGGAGTTGGGTCAATCACATCCGGCGTCGGGAGTGGCAGAGTGCCGCCATTGCCGCGTGCCTCTTGGATCAACAGGTATTGTCCCGGCTCGAGCGAGACATTGCCTAATTCGGTGAGTTGTGTTGCACCCGCACCCAAGTTGCTGGTCCCTGTTGCGCTCGAATACTGCAAGGACCACCCGGTTAAAGGTACCGTAGTCTTGCCGCGATTGAAGAGTTCGATAAAGTCATGGGTATAAAGCGCGCCGGTATTGCCCCCGCCGCCATAGATCTGACTGATGACGATGTCTGAGGGCAAGGCGGGCTGGGGCGCTGGTTCACCACCTAGTGGAACAGTGGCTGTAGCCGTTGGAGTGGCTTGGGTGCCCAGCCGCTGTACAGTGTTGGACAGTATCACCTGCAATCCTTGAACCGTAACCTTGATGGGATACAGCGCGCTGTTGGAGGGAATGTCTTGATTGGCAATCCATGCGCCCAGTGCGATCATCAGCAAAAGCGCAACGGCGAATCCACTGACAAACGCTGGGATGCGGGGGGAAAAATTAAAACGTGCCTTGTGGGCGGAAGGGCGGCGTTGCTGGGCAAAGATGGCTTGGGCACGGGCAACGGTAGATGCCGGCGGTTCAACCCATTCGCCGGCGCGGACAACTGCAAGAAGCGTACTCAATCGGCGAAGAGTCTGGGTGCATGTGGCACACGTAGGCAAATGCTGTTCGATTCTCCGCCGGGGCTCTGTGCCCAGTTCGCCCAACACATAGTCCACCAAGTCATGGTAGGAAACAATGTGATTTTCCATTTCCGCAATCCATTTAGAAGAGAGAATAATCTTCCTCTAAAATACGTAAGGGCGTACCAAGGTCAGTTATTTTCAATTATAAATTGAGCGAGAGATTCTGTCAAAGCAGGGAAGACTG
>JBBITT010000034.1:29822-31149 GCA_037440625.1 Chloroflexota bacterium | reverse complement strand
TCATCGAAAACGGCGCGGTGTACATTCGCGGCGACAAGATCGCGGACATCGGCAAAACCAATCACCTAATCACCCAATATCCAAATGAAGAGAAACTCGACGCACACGGCAAACTGGTGATGCCCGGCAGCATTGTCGCGCACACACACTTTTACGGCGCGTTCGCGCGCGGAATGGCGGTACCCGGCACACCCGCGCGAAACTTTCCGGAGATTCTCGCCAAACTCTGGTGGAAGCTCGATCGCGCGCTCACGCTACAAGACTGCAAACTCTCCGCGCTCGTCTGCCTCGTGGACGCGATTCGTAACGGCACGACGACGCTGATTGATCATCACGCCTCGCCCAACGCGATTGACGGCTCGCTCGATGCGATCGCGGAAGCGGTGCTGGAGTCCGGCTTGCGTGCGAGTTTGTGTTACGAGGTCACTGACCGCAACGGCTCTGCTGGTGCAAAGGCAGGCATTCGAGAAAATGTTCGCTTTATCAAGCAAGTCAAAAGTCAAAAGTTAAAAGGCAAAAGTAATATCGCGGCGTCGTTCGGCGTCCACGCGTCGTTCACAGTTTCGGATAAGACGTTGGAACAATGTCTCGATGCAATGGATGGCTTGAACACCGGCTTTCACATCCACGTTGCCGAAGACATTGCGGATGAAGATGATGCGTTACTCAAGTATCGAATGCGGGTCGGCGATCGTTTGGCGGCGCAAGGTGTGTTGGGACCCAAGACGATTGCGGCGCACTGCGTTCACGTGGATGCCACCGAAATCGAAGGGTTGCGGCGAACAAAGACCAACGTCGCGCACAATCCGCGCTCGAATATGAACAACGCGGTCGGCGTTGCGGATGTGCTGGGCATGATGCGGCGCGGCGTCAACGTTGGCTTGGGCAACGATGGGTTCACCAACAATCAATTCGCCGAAATGAAAACGGCGTACTTGTTGCACAAGTCGCATCGGCGCGATCCGCGCGTGATGGGCGCAGACCAAGTCTTGCAAATGGCGTACGCCAACAATGCTAAGATCACGCAAGTGTTTTGGAAACCCAAGGTCGGCGAGTTATCGGTGGGCGCGTTTGCGGACATTATCCTGCTCGATTATGTTCCATTCACGCCATTGACCGCTGGCAATTTCCCGTGGCATCTCATCTTTGGTATGGACGGCACGCACGTCACGCACACGATTTGCGCGGGCAAGTTGTTGATGAAGGATCGGCAACTCCTCACGCTGGATGAACAAGCGATTGCGGCGCGTGCGCGGGAGGCGGCGAAGAGGGTGTGGAAGCGTGTGGTGGAAATTGGGTGAGTGGGTAATTAGGTGATTGGGTGATT
>JBBITT010000034.1:0-29722 GCA_037440625.1 Chloroflexota bacterium | reverse complement strand
TGTGGAAGCGTGTGGTGGAAATTGGGTGAGTGGGTAATTAGGTGATTGGGTGATTGGGTGATTAGGTGATTAGGTGATTGGGTGAATGGAGGTGGGTAATGCCGGTGCAACCATTGGAGGAAATTGAGGTTTACGTTCTGGCTGAAGAGATTGCGGACAAGTGGTGGGAAATTGTAAGCCAATGGTCACCCTTCGCCAAGGACACGGTGGGTAAGCAATTGATCCGCGCCGTGGATTCGATTGGCGCGAACATCGCCGAAAGTTATGGACGGTACCATTTTGGTGAAAAGATCAATTTCTTGTATTATGCGCGCGGTTCGTTGTACGAAGCTAAATTCTTCGCACACCGCGCCAGAAAAAGAAAACTGGTAACCGAAGCACAGTTCAATGAGATGATGAACGATTTGCAAACCCTTGCGCCAAAACTGAATGCCTACATCAACAGCAAGAAAGGACAACGTGCTAATGTCTAATCCCCCAATCACCGAATCACCGAATCACCCAATCCCCCAATCCCCCAATCACCCAATCGCGATCATTGGTGGGACCGGCAAAGAGGGCAACGCCCTCGCCTTCCGATTTGCGAAAGCCGGTGTGAATGTCATCATCGGCTCGCGCGACGCGGCAAAAGGCGAAAACGCCGCTCGTGAGATGAATGCGCGGCTTGGCTCGACGAATGTAACCGGCATGTCGAACCGCGCGGCGGCGGCGCAAGCGGACATTGTTCTGCTCTCCGTACCGTACACCGGTATGCAACCGATTCTGGAAGACTTGCGCGACGTGGTGCAAAACAAGATCGTCATCAACATTGCGTCATCACTCGACCCGGAACGCAAGAGCCGCGCCAAGCCACCCGCCGCCGGCTCGGTTACCGCAGAGGTGCAACAATTTTTCGGCGAGACCGCACGCGTCGTCTGCGCGTTCCAAAACATTGCGCCGGAAAAATTGGAGGCAGTCGAAGAAAAGATTGATACGGACGTGATCGTCTGTGGCAACGACAAGGACGCGCGCGAGACAGTCATCGCGTTGATTCGACGCATCGGTATTGATGCGTTTGATGGGGGCGGATTGGCAAACGCGGTCGCGGTCGAAGCGTTGACGGCGGTGTTGATCGCGGTGAACATCAAATACAAAGTGCGCGGCGCGGGCATTCGCCTGACGGGGGTGCCTCGATGACGACGCAACTTGTGCTCACAGCGTTGCCCAATATTCCCCTCATTCAGCGCGGCGATGATCTCGCCGCGATTATTTTGCGCGGCTTGCGCGACGCAAACATCGAATTGCAAAATAACGATGTGTTGGTGCTCGCGCAAAAAATCGTGAGCAAGGCGGAAGGCAGAATGGTGCGCCTGCGCGATGTGACACCCTCACCGCAAGCCATCGAGTTATCGAAGCAAGCGAACAAGGATGCTCGCTTCTGCGAAGTGGTCTTGTGGGACACGCGCGAAATCGTCCGCGTGCGCGCGGGACTGATCATCGTCGAGACGAAGCACGGCTGGGTGTGCGCGAACGCGGGCGTGGATCGCTCCAATGTCGCGCCACACGACACAGACGAGTGGGTGCTGCGTCTACCTGAAGACGCGGATCGTTCCGCGCGTGAACTGCGCGAACGATTGCGCGTCGAGACCGCGCGCGCGGTTGGCGTCATCATCAACGATTCGCACGGACGCGCGTGGCGCAACGGCGCGGTCGGCGTGGCGATTGGCGTCGCGGGGCTCCCTGCCGTCGAAGATTTGCGCGGGCGGCCGGATTTGTTCGGCTATCCCTTGCAAGTAACCACCGTCGGATTTGCCGATCAGATCGCGTCGGCGGCGTCGTTGTTGCAAGGTCAAGCGAACGAAGGGCGTCCAATCGTTCACGTGCGCGGCGCGCCGATGTCGCGCCACGATGGCTCGGCGCGTGAAATCGCGCGCGCCAAAACACACGATTTGTTTCGATAGTAATGTTGGCTTGAGCGCTACTCTCCGGTGCTATTGCATCTCCAAACCGAGGGTGTTATAATCCGAACAGTCCAACAGATTGAATTCCCCAAAGGAGAAAGGTATGTCCGAGCAACCAGTTTCCCCTCAACCCAATCGCTTGCCGTGGATCCTGGCAGGCGTTCTAGGATGTTTGGTGATTTGTTTGATCATTGTTATAGCCGGGGGCGCGTTCTTCCTCTTGAATCAAACCCAAATCGCCTCCGCCACTCCAACCCCACTCATCATCGTTGTGCAACCCACCTTGCCGCCGGTTTTCCCAACGCAACCTCCCATTGTCTCATCGAGCGCCTCATCGGCGGCGAGTACCCTATCGGCATCTTCGTCTTCGGTGCAATCTTCGGCAACGTCATCGGTTGCCTCTTCGCCGGCTTCGTCCGCGGCTTCATCGCCGGTATCCTCTCAGCCGCCTGCCGCACCGAAAGGCAAACTGGCATTTACCGTTCGACGCGGCGATCGCCCTGAAGATAATTTCATTTGGATTATGAACGCTGACGGCACCGGGGCGAAAGAAATCTTGAAACGCGCTTCCGAGCCAACATTCTCACCCGACGGAACCAAGATTGCTTACTATCAATGGACCGATGGCATCTACGTCGCAAATGCTGATGGCACCGGGGCTAAGAAAATCTTGGGCGAGTCGAATGCCGGCTTTTTGTCATGGTCGCACGATGGACGCTGGATCGCTTTCTCCGTTCGCCCCGGCGGTTCGGGCAATATTGCAACCGATGCGATTGCCCCCGATGGCACCGGGCGACACCCTATCACTGTGGGGTGGAGTCCCTTTTGGTCGCCGGATGACACGCAACTAGTATTGCAAACTTGTCGTGGTTCTGGGTGTGGGATTTATCGCGCCCCTTCGGCCGGTGGCGAAGCCGTGCCGATCATTACCGATGATGGTGGACTCGCCGCATTTTCGCCGGATGGCAAAAAGATTGTGTATCAAAAAGATGTGGACGGACAAAAGCAATTGTTCTTGATCAACGCGGATGGTTCGGGTAAGAAACAATTGACTTCGGGTTCTGCCATCCACGTCTCGGCGAACTGGTCGCTCGATGGCAACTTTATTTTCTATCGCTCACCCGAAGGCGGGCAATGGGGCATCTGGCGAATGAACGCGAATGGTACCAACCCGGTTCGATTGATTGGCGATATGCCACCGGGAGATTGGCCCTACGACCGTATCGCCGTCGGCAAGTAAGGGTGGAAATCAAAGGCTCGCAAATTCCCGGCGAGCCTTTTTCCATTTTTTCATTGTAGTACCTATCCAATGAAATCGTTGCACAAAAAGCAAAGATTTTTTCATCCACGAAGGGCACCAAGGTCACGAAGGAAGAACAGAGAAATCTTCGTGTCCTTCGTGGATAAATTCCGGTGTTGTTTCGGCTCGTCCGAGTTAGGAGGTTACAATGTTTTCCAATTTGTTCCGTCTTGCAATGTTTGTTCTGCTCACGATGGTGGTGGCGGCGTGCGGCAGTGCCACGCCCACCTTGCCTCCATCGCCAACATTCACAGTTCCCTCGGTTCAGCCAACTCAAGTTACGGTTCAACCCACCACGCCACCCACCCTTCCCTTGGCATCGCCCACCTCAACGTTAGCACCGGCGCAACCATCCGCCACCGCCACCAAGTTTGCGATTGCAGTGCCAACCGCAACGTTGGCGGCGACTCCAGTTCCTAAACCTTCGGCGCCCACCGGGCGAATGGCTTACACCGTCGTTACCGGCATCGAGCCCAAGTTTCACACCATCTGGATCGCCAACGCCGATGGATCAGGCGCGCGTCAAATTCTAACTCACGCGCGATGGCCCTCCCTTTCGCCGGACGGCAAACGGATCGCCTACTACGGCACGCCCGAAGGAAAATCGGAAGGACTTTATCTGGCAAATGCCGATGGCGGGAATCCGGAATTGATCGTCGTGGGCGTGGGCGTGTGTTGCATCAACTGGTCGCGCGACGGCAACTGGCTGGTTTACACCGTCTCGCCGCGCCCCAAGCAACCCGGCGGACCTATTTACACGCTCAAGGTGGATGGCGTGTATAAAACCCTCGTCGCCTTGGGCGCCGAGGGCAATGGACCCTCGTTTTCGCCGGACGGCAAGCAAGTCGTGTACTCTGGTTGTTTGCCGAACACGAACACGTGCGGTTTGATGATCGTGCCGGCGGGGGGCGGAACTCCGCGTCAAATTACCGCCGATAACGGCGGGAATGCCGATTGGGGCGCGCGCGGCATCGTCTATCAAGCCAATGATAGTGCCGGGCACAAGCAAGTCTTTTTCATCAACCCCGATGGCTCGGGCAAAAAGCAATTGACGAATGGCAAGAGCAACGATGGCCAACCCGCATGGTCGCACGATGGCGGTTCGATTTTTTGGCGGAGCGATCAAAACGGAACCGCGTGGGGTATCTTTGTCATGAATTTCGATGGCTCGAATCCGCGCCGGCTGATCAACAACGTGGCGCCGCATCCCGATTTCTGGGGCTGGGAATCGCTCAGCACCGGACCTTAATACTGTCTTTAGCGCGAGGCAACCGTGTCGTCTCATCTGCGCGATCTATTCTTACTCGATCCACACATCACATTCTTGAATCACGGTTCATTTGGCGCAACACCCCAACCGGTCTTTGAAACCTATCAACGTTGGCAACGCGAACTGGAACGCCAGCCCGTCGAATTTCTAGGACGCCGCTTTAACGATTTGATGCGCGAGGCGCGCACGCGTCTCGCCGCGTTCATCCACACCGATCCCGACGACATCGTTTACGTTCCCAACGCTACGACCGGCTTGAACATCGTTGCGCGCAGTCTGCGGCTCAATCCCGGCGACGAAATCCTGACCACCGATCACGAGTATGGCGCGCTTGATCGCATGTGGCGATTCATCGCGCGCAAAACTGGCGCGGTGTACAAACCCCAACCGATGCCGGTGCCGGTCACGACGCCCGACGATTTTGTAGAACGCTTTTGGTCTGGCGTTACGCGGCGCACGCGCATCGTGTTTCTGAGCCATATCACCTCGCCTACCGCGCTTATCTTTCCGGTCAAGGAAATTTGCCGACGTGCGCGGAATGCCGGCATCCTCAGCATCGTTGACGGCGCACACACATTGGGACAACTCGATTTGGATTTGCCAGACCTTGGCGCTGATTTTTATTCATCGAACGCGCACAAGTGGCTCTGCGCGCCGAAAGGATCAGCATTTCTTTACGCGCGCCGTGAAATGCAACCGCTTGTCGAACCGCTCATCGTGAGTTGGGGGTACGAATCGGAAAAGCCGAGCGCGTCGCGCTTTATTGATGAACAGGAATGGACCGGCACGCGCGACATTGCGGCATTTCTTAGCGTACCAGCGGCAATTCAGTTTGCCCAAGAACACGCGTGGGATCAGGTTCGATTCCAATGCCATGTGCTGGCGCAATTCGCGCGCGAACAAATCACGGCGTTGACCGGCTTGCCTCCCCTCTCGCCCGATTCAATCGAATGGTACGCACAAATGGTTACTCTCCCCTTGTCCCCGTGCGATCCTGCGCAACTCAAAGCACGTCTCTACGATGAATTTCGCATCGAAGTGCCGATTGTTACGTGGCAGAACCGACCATTCATTCGCATTTCGATTCAAGCGTACAACACGCTGGAGGATGTCGAAAAGTTAGTGGAAGCGTTGAGAAAAATTTTTGCATCAAGGGATTTGTGAAGGTTTGGATGAAATGATCCACAAAGTTTCACGAACGGTTTCTCGTAACCGTTCAGGTGTGCGAGGAGGCGTTTTGTGCCGACAAAGCAGTCTAAGCATCCCCTCGATCAACGTGGTTTTCAAAATGTCAACGACTTGCATTGCGCCAGTGGAGAGATTGCTTCGCCACTGTGCGGCTCGCAATGACAGATTGGGCTGAACGGTTGCGCTTTCTCTGCGTGCTTCTTCGTAATCTTGTAACTACTCACCGCAGAGGCGCAGAGAACGCCGAGTTTCATTTTGTTTTTTTCTCCGCGCCCTCGGCGTCTCTGCGGTAATTTGAGAAGGGCTGAGCAGTTACGTAATCTTTGGATAAACATATTTTCTGGATGGAGACGGATAGATGAATGAATTGCAAAATCAAGTTGCCATTATCACCGGTGCAAGTAGCGGCATTGGTCGAGCGACCGCACTCAAGTTTGCCAGCGAAGGTGCGCGCGTTGCCATCGTCGCACGCCGCGCCGATAAATTGAACGAGGTTGCCCAAGCGATTCGCGCGCAAGGCGGCGAATGCCAGCCCATCATCGCCGACGTAACCCAGGAATCGGAGATTGAGCGCGTGGTGCGCGAAACCGTGGCGGCGTTTGGCGGCATTGATATTTTGGTCAACGCCGCCGGCATCATTGCGAACGGCAACATCGAAAACACAACATTGCGCGATTGGGATTATATGTTCAACGTCAATGTGCGCGGTCCGTTTTATCTCATCCAACGTGCTATGCCGTACTTGATCGCACGCCAGGGCAACGTGGTGAACGTGTCGAGTGTAACTGGCATTCGCGCTTTTCCGAACGTGCTTGCCTATTGCGCCAGCAAAGCCGCCCTCGATCAACTCACGCATTGTGTCGCGCTCGAAGTGGCGAGCAAAGGCGTGCGCGTGAATGCAGTGAATCCCGGGGTTACGGTAACGATGTTGCATCGTACGGGTGGGATGAATGACGAGGCGTACGCCAAATTTCTGGAGCATAGCAAAACGACGCATCCGTTAGGACGCGTCGGGACGGCGGAAGAAGTCGCCGAGTTGATTTTCTTTCTCGCTTCGCCCAAAGCCGGTTGGATTACCGGCGTCTCGTACTCGATTGATGGCGGGCGGCATCAAACGTGTCTGCGCTGATTACACCAATCCAATATCGTTGCGCATTGCGACGATTTGCTTGCGAATCTGCGCGCGCTCGTCCAATGCCTTTTGCACCGGTGCGGTGAAATCTTTCTCCCATTTGTCAAGCAAGGTTTCTACATCGGTCAAGAATTTTTTCAGCGGCGTGAGCAGATTGTTGATGATGGGATCGAACAAATTGGTTTTGACCGTCGCGGTACCGGCCGCCGGGAAAAACATATCGCGCAAGGGTTTGAGGAGTTGGGTGAGTAAGGTATCCAGCGTTGCCGGCACCGCGCGAATTAACTCGATGAGTGCGCTGATCGCGCGGCTGATCTCGGCGCCCACACCAAACGGGATTTTCTTGATCAACTCGTTGAAGAAATTTGCGATGGCTTCGGCAAGCGGCAAGGCGGTGCCAAGCATGGCTACCACAAAAGACTCGGCGGCTTGAAGTTTGCGCGCCAGTTCGGTGAGCGCGCGTGTGGCAAGGTCCGCCGCGCTTTGCAAACTATCGAGCATCGTTTGAAAATTCTTGAGCGCCGTCTCCGCTGCTGTAATGCCATCGCGCGCGAGCCGTACGCCGGTCTTGACGGTTTCAAAGGCGACCTGGAGAACATTCATCCCGGTCGCGATGATGGCATCAATGCCAACTTTTTCCAAGTTTTCGTACAGCCCCACCAGCGCGCGCAATTTGAGGATTTCCAATTCCTTATCGGCGAGCGAGGCGGTGGTTGCCGCCGTGCCACCCACGGCACCAGCGATCAATGCCGCACCCCCAACCGCCGCTGTGGTAATCAATTGGCGTCGCGTAACACCCTCGTTTTGTTTTTCCATCGTTACCCCTCCTTGCTTCCAGAGTACACTGCCCGGCGGAAAACGTCAATGAGAATAAGGTACATCAAAAACAAGAGCGAGAGGTGAACTCTCGCTCTATTTTTCAAACGATTTGTAGTAAATGATTTTGCCTTCTCCCTCGGTGTAAAAATTGGGAAGGTGCGCAACTCGTTGATAACCGTGTCGTTCATAAAATTCGCGCGCGGGGCGGTACGCCGCCGAGTCCGAGGTTTCGAGATAAATCGCACGCGCGCCTTGCGCCCGCACACACGCTTCAACTTGATGCAACAACTGGCTCCCAATCCCGTTGGATTGTTGTGAGCGTTCGACGCAAATCCAATACAAATCCCAAACGCGGTCGGTGAGCGGGGTGGGTCCAAAGCACGCAAAACCGGCGACCGAGTTGGGATTGCCATTCCGATAGACGATGAACGTGTGATCGTCGCGCGGCTCGGGATCGAAAAAAGCATCCACGAGTTCGCGGACTACGGACAGTTCGATTGGAGTAAAAACGCCGGTCGTCTCGGCGACATGTATTATGGCATCCACATCTTGGGGCTGCGGTGATTCGATAGACATAGACGATTTAGGCGGCAACGGTGACGGTTGGCACAGCGGGCAGACGCTTGATTTTTTCGGCGGGCGGCTTGCCGGAGGCCAGCGCGCTGACCGGAATCGAATACACGCCATCACTGCCCGCACTGCGCGCCTTGAGTTCGTACGCCACAATGCGTGGCCGCGCGAATCCTTTCATTCGATAACGGCGTGCGGCAAGCCGGACAATTTCATCGGCAAGATCGGCGTAGGACATGCCTGCCACACGCGCAGCGCGCGCAATGCCGGCGTCCGGCGACAAATCGGCATTGGGATTCACTTCGAGCACATATGGCGTACCATTCTTGACCCGAATATCCACGCGCCCATAATCGCGCAAGCCCATCGCCGTGTAGGCACGCCGTGCCACATCTTCGATCTTGATGCGCAAGGCTTCGCTGATGCGCGCCGGACACGTGGGCGGCGTCTTTAAATATTCTTCCGAAGTGGGAACCCATTTGGCACGGAAAGAGACGATGCGCGCGAACGGATTGTCAATGTGCCGGAAATTGATTTCGGAGAGAGGCAAAACGCGTGGCGATTCGTTGCCCAGTACGGTGACGTTGAACTCACGCCCCTCAATGAATTCTTCACACAACGCAGGTTCGTGGTACTTGTCCCAGAGGTAGCGCACTTGGCGCCGCAAGCCGCGTTCGTCGTGCACGACCGAGTTGAGGGTAATGCCAATGCTGGCATCTTCGGACACCGGCTTCACAATCAATGGGAATTTGATCCGGCAATCAATGGTATAGGGGGTAAACACTTGATACGGCGCGGTGGGGATGCCATGAGCTTGCAAAATTTCTTTGGCGCGTGCTTTGTTGAGACACAGGGCAAGCGTGCGCCGATTCGACCCGGTGTACCGAAAACCCAGATGCTCAAAAACAGAGATGATGTACGGTTCAAGATAGGTCTTGTTCCGAATGCTTTCACACAGGTTAAAGATCAGCCATTCGTTTGGATCGTACCGCGTCAACGGTCCCCACAAATCATCGCGAATGGGAACCGCGACCGTTGTGTGTCCGTGCGCTTGCAGGGCTTGCTCAATATGTTGTTCAACCAAAACAATTTCTTGTTCGGCAAAAAGATCGTCTTCTTCGCCGCGCTCGACTTGCTCAATGACGTTGAATACTACCAGAATCTTCACCCTATTTTTCCTAAAGAGGTTTTTGAAAAAAGATAAAATCAAAAAATATTCCACTGCGATTATACACTAGGAATAAAAGAATGCAACCTTAAAGTTTTCAAGCGGTCATTTCGACGCGCTGGTGCATTCGCACGCCGGAAAAATTCAATGCGATGACTTGACCGATGTAATTTCATTTTTGTGGTATAATGGCAACCGTTCGCGAGAAAGGAGAAGGGTTTTTGATTTATCAAATACTCACCGGGCAAATGAGTTATGCGGAATTGGTCGCGCTGTTGATCGCGTTGGTCTTTGGCATCAGCGTGCACGAATTTGCGCATGCCTTGGCGGCAACGTGGCTGGGTGATCCTTTGCCGGGAAAACAAGGTCGCTTGACGTTGCAACCGGCGGCGCATCTTGATCTGGCTGGCTCGTTGATGTTTCTGGTTGGTGGATTTGGTTGGGGCAAGCCCGTGCAATATAATCCGTACGCGTTACGCGCTAGCCCACGCATCGGTCCCGCCCTCGTTGCGGTGGCGGGTCCACTGTCCAACTTGGTTCTCGCCGTGATCATCGGAATCGTAGTGCGCGTGATGCCTTGGCTCTTGGGCACCACCTTAACAGGGTTGGCAATCTCGACCGGACCCGAAGGGATTCTGTTCAATTTGCTCGTCGGCATCGCTTATTACAATCTTGTCCTGAGTTTCTTTAATTTGATTCCGATTCCTCCGCTCGATGGCTTTACTATCCTGGAAGGCATTCTGCCGCTGGAACTCGCCGAACGTCTGCAAATAGTTCGTCAATATGGATTCGTGATTCTGATTCTACTCCTCGTCGCTGGCGGAAGCATTCTGGGATCCATCCTGTATCAGCCCGTGTTGACCGTCTTGCGCTTGCTGATCGGTGCTCGCTTCTAAATCGTTCAGCACAATTTCACTTTTGGGAGGTTGAAAACCATGAGTATCTCTAGACTATTGATTCTGATCGTCTTGGCCGTGGCGGTTCTGGTGTTGAGCGCGTGTGGTGCCGCACCTACAGCGACACCCACCGCCAAGCCCACCGTACCGGCATCGCCGACCGTTGCGCCGACCTTACCCCCGCCACCCACACCAACGCCGGTGCCGCCTACAGCAACACCCGTACCGCCTACGCCAACACCGGTTCCACCCAAAGCCACGACCAAACAATTGGTGAACTTGCGGCAAGGTCCCGGCACCAACTTTACGATTGCCGGTCAAATGCCTGCCAATACCAGCGCGATCATTGTGGGCAAGAACGAAGATGGCAAATGGTTACAGATTGCTTTCCCGGATCCGGCACACCCCGCTTGGGTTGCCACATCGTTTGTAACCGTCACCGGTTCGCTTGATGCGTTACCGGTGGTTGCCGTTGCACCACAACCCACGCCAACGGGTGGCGCCCCTGCGCCCACTAAAGCCGCCGCAGCGACGCCCACGCAAGCATTCCCCCCAGCCCGTGGTACCCTAGGATTCGTTTCATTCAGCGAGGCGCAGAAATCCTACTCGTTGAATAATTTGGTGATCAATCCACGTACCTACTCGGGCGCGTATCTGTTGGGTCCTAGTCCGGCGGATTTGCGGCTGTCCACCAACG
The DNA here is from genome assembly GCA_037440625.1 of Chloroflexota bacterium. Classification (GTDB taxonomy): domain Bacteria; phylum Chloroflexota; class Anaerolineae; order UBA4142; family UBA4142; genus DAOTXS01. Next base: position 18,742 of record JBBITT010000034.1, on the reverse strand, counting down.
CGGCTCCCTTTGCGTGGTCACCTGATGGTTCGCGGGTGGCGTTTGTCTTTGGACCGAACGGCTTGACCGATGTGCTCAAAGTTACCGATCGCGCCGGCAATCCCAAAGACCTGGTGAGCCATGGGGGTGCTAATGCCGCGGGCGGCATCTCCAGCCCTACCTGGACGCCGGATGGCAGACTCATCGCGTACATCGGGATGGACAATAATTACGGGACACAATTCATCTACACCATTCCTGCCGAGGGCGGAGTAGAACAACGCTTTTTTGCGGCACGTAGCGGCGAAAGTTTCCGTGGCCTCGCTTGGGGCAAGACATGGATTCTTTTTGTCTCGAACTTGACCGGCGCGCACGAAATCTGGCGGCTGAATGCAGATGGCAGCGGACCTTTGCAACTCACCAACGACAAGCGCGAGAATGGTTCACCGGCGTGGAGTCCGGACGGCAAAGTGTTCGCCTACTATTCCAAGCAAGTGGACGGTAGTTACCAGATTATGATTGCGAATGCGGATGGCACCAACGTCAAGAAACTCACCAACGCCGGCAACAACTGGTCGCCCACCTGGTCGCCCGATGGTAACTGGATCGCGTTCACATCCACGCGCGGTGGCAGTTTGGCAATTTGGGTAATGGACAAGAACGGTGGTAATGTCCAAATGCTGACGGATAAATTCGGCGGCGAAGGACAATTGCCAGGTTCGTGGCGGTAATATCGTACAGTCAACAGTCGGCAGTCAATGGACTGCTGACTGTTGACGAACGACTAACGCCTAGCGATTAACCACTATGACAAAAACTCGCATTGCGATTATCGGCTTGGGGCGCATTGGCGGTTCGATTGGCCTCGCCCTCAAGCGCACCAAACTCGATTTGGAAATTGTAGGGCACGATAAGGATTTTGGTACAGCGGGACGCGCCCAGAAACGTGGGGCAGTGGACAAGACCGATTGGAACTTGATCGGCGCGTGCGAAGGCGCGGCAATGATCGTCCTGGCACTACCGCTCGATGGTGTCAAAGATACGCTTGCCGCGCTCAAGTCGTACGTCCAGCCCGGCGTCGTCATCACCGATACCGCGCCGACCAAAGCCCCCGTCCTTGAATGGGCAAACGCTTTGCCACGCGGCATACAATTCGTTGGGGGACATCCGGTTTTACGTTTTGATCGCGCCGCTGGCGGACACGGCATTGACGCCGCCGATGCCACACTCTTTGATCGCGCGACGTACTGTTTGACCCCCTCCGTTACGGCCGATTCAAATGCCGTGGACACCGTTGCCAACTTTGTCCGGCTTTTAGGCGCGCAACCGTACTTTATGGACGCCACCGAACACGATGGGCTTGCTGCTGGCGTCGAACATCTCCCGGCTTTGCTCGCCACCGCGCTTGCCTCTGCCACCACCGCCAGCCAAGGTTGGCGCGAACTGGCTCGGCTTGCCAGCATTGATTTTCGCGTGGCAACCGATCTCGCGCCGCAAAACGAACAATCAGCCAACGAAGCATTTATGGCGCATCGTACCGATTTGATTCGCTGGATTGATCTCATCATCGAAGAGTTACGCCGGCAACGCGGCATTCTTGAACGTCAAGACAACGCCGCGATGAAGGCAACGATCAAAGCGATGGTGGAAAAGCGCGATCAATGGTTGAGCGGCAAGTACGAAGAAGCCGGGATACCAACGCCGCCGGCGGAATCGGTCAGCAGTACGCTAGGACACTTTTTTGTCGGCGGGCTTGCCGAACGGGGCGCCCCCAAACGCAAATAATCTGCGCGCACCAATGCTATGCCATACCGCGTCTTGATGATCGCGCCCACGTCCTTCTTCCTCGATTACGGATGCCACGTTCGCATTCTGGAAGAAGCGCGCATCCTTCAAAAGTTTGGACATCGCGTCAAAATTGTAACGTATCCGCTCGGACGTAATCTACCCGACCTTGACATCGAGCGGACCATTCCGATCCCTTTCAAATCGCGCCACGAAGTAGGTCCCTCGCGCTCCAAACTCATCCTCGATGTTTTGCTTTCGCTCAAATCATTGCAGACCGCCCTCACCTTTCGTCCGCACATCATTCATGCTCACTTGCACGAAGGTGCGCTCATCGGCGGCGTCCTGAGCCAATTGCTACGCCTCCCGCTCGTCTTTGATTTTCAAGGCAGCATGTCGAGCGAGATGGCAGATCATCGTTTCATTTCACCCGACGGCATCGTTTTCAAAATTGTGCATTGGCTCGAAGGACACATTGATCATTTGCCGCATCACATCTTGACCAGTTCCGAAAATGCCGCGTACGTGTTGATAAACGATTTTCACATCGCGGCGGAGCGCGTTACCGTCCTTTCCGATTGTGTGGACGCAGATAGTTTTGGACCGATTACCGATGCCCAACGCGCAACGAAGGTGGATCAACTCCGCGAACGTTTGCGCATTCCACGCGAACGGCGCATCATCGTGTACATCGGCTTGCTCGACGAGTATCGGGGCACGCGCGTGATGTTGGACGCGGCAAAAGATTTGCTCGCGCGCGGAGTGGACGCCCATTTCGTCATCATCGGTTTTCCCAACATCGAACGGTATCGCGCGTATGCGGAGCAACTCGGCATTGCGCCGCGCACCAGTTTTGTGGGACGCATTCCGTACGAAGACGTTCCACTGTGGCTCGCACTAGGCGATGTGGCACTGGAACCCAAGATGAGCGCGACCGAAGCGGCGGGCAAAGTGCTGAACTATATGGCGGTCGGCTTGCCCACGGTCGCGTTTGATATTCCGGTGATGCGCGAGTATCTGGGGGAATGGGGCGCGTACGCGCCGCTGGGTGATGCGCACGCCTTTGCCGATCAAATCCAAACCCTGCTCAACGATCCGGCGCGCGCGCGTGAAATTGGGCAAGCCTTGCGCCAACGCGCGATGGAAAAATTTTCGTGGGAGCGCGCGGGTCACGCCATCGAGCGCGTGTACGCCAAGGTGTGCCGATGAATCTGCGTGATGATGCAATAACGATTTTTCGCGCCGCCCTCGTTGCCGCTGATCCACGCGGCGCCGTTCAGCGTACGATGCGCTGTGAGGGCAATCGCTTGCGCATCCAAGCGCGTGTGTACGATTTGGCGCAAGCGCGGCGTGTGTTTGTCATTGGCTTTGGCAAAGCCAGCGCGACAATGGCCCAAGCGGTCGAAGAAACGCTTGGCGTGTCGCGCATCGAACGCGGCGTGGTCATTGTCAAATACGGTTACGGCGCGCCACTCGCCAAAATCGAATTGTGCGAAGCCGGGCATCCCTTGCTCGACGAAAATAGTTTGCGCGGGACGCAAAAAATTCTGGCGTTACTCAGTCAAGCCACGCCAGACGATTTGATCGTATGCCTGATTTCCGGCGGCGGTTCTGCTTTGCTCGAGTTGCCGGTGGCGGGCGTTTTGCTGGAGGATTACCGTGCGGCGACAGATGCCCTGTTGCGCGCCGGCGCAACCATCAATGAATTGAACACAGTGCGCAAACATCTTTCCCAAGTGAAAGGGGGACAACTCGCGCGGCGCGCGAATGGCGCGCAAATCATTTCGCTGATTCTATCGGATGTGATCGGCTCCCCGCTCGATACGATTGCATCGGGGCCAACCGCGCCGGACTCGACCACATTTGCGGACGCCCTCGCCGTGATCGAGCGATACAAAGTGCAGGCGCCAATGCCGGCAAGCATCGTGCACCATTTGAAGCGCGGCGCCAGAAAAGAAATCGCCGATACGCCCAAACCCGGCGACGAAATTTTTGCGCGCGTACAAAACGTGATCATCGCCGATAATGCGTTGGCGTGCAACGCGGCAGTGCATCACGCGCGTGGGCTGGGTTACAACACACTCTTACTTTCGACGTTCATTCAAGGCGAGGCGCGCGAGGTGGCGAAGGTGTTTGCCGCCATCGCCCAAGAGATCGTGGTAACGGATCGCCCGATGGCGCGCCCAGCGTGCGTGATCGCTGGCGGCGAGACCACGGTAACGGTGTGCGGGAATGGCAAGGGTGGACGCAATCAAGAATTCGCGCTTGCCGCCTCAATTGAGATCGCCGGGATGAACAACGTCGTTGTGCTGAGCAGCGGCACCGATGGCACCGATGGTCCAACGGACGCGGCAGGCGCAATCGCGGATGGGACAACGTTGGCACGTGCCCACGAACGTGGAATGGAGGCGCGCCTATTTTTATCGAACAATGATGCGTACCATTTCTTCGCATCGCTGGGGGATTTGCTCATCACCGGACCCACCGGCACAAATGTGAATGATGTGATGATGGTGTTGGTGAAATAAGAGACCCGCAGGAACGATTCCTGCGGGTGTGTTTTTTCTTTGCACAATCTATGGACATTACTTGGGCGTAACCGTTGGCGGTGTGAGCGGAACTTGCGGCGGCGTGATGGGCAAGAGCGCGGGCGCTTTGTTGGCTTTGCAATTGTTCAAACCATTCTGCGCTAACGTATTCCCGGCCTCGTACTTGAGTGCCTGCTCAAAGTACGGAATCGCTTGACTGCATTGATTCGTTTGTCCATACGCCACACCGAGATACGCCATCAGCTCTGCGCTCGTCGGTTCAAACGTGAGCGCGCGCCGAAGTTGTGCAATCGCGTCTTGTGGCTTGCCCGCGGCGATCAGTGCCACGCCCAGCCGGCCGAGCGTCGGCGTGTAGCCACCGTACAGGGCAAGCGCGCGTTGATATTCGGGCACCGCATTCACAGGGTCGTTGAAAAAGACGCGCAACACTTCGGCGTACTCAAAGTGACGGAAATACAAATCCGGTTCCAACGCAATTGTCTGTTTCCATTCATTCAACGCCAAATCCTTTTGTCCTTGCAGCGTCAGCACCCATGCCTGCGCGCGATGCGCTTCCGCGTTTTGCGGCGCGAGTTGCAAGGCGCGTGCGGCGTTTTGCGCCGCGTCCGCCGGTTGGCGGGCAAGCAAATTCACTTCGGCAGAAAAAGCGTACGCGTTCGTATTCTGCGCGTCGAGTTGGATCGCATTCTTGCACACGCTCAACGCATCATTCACTTGGCTATTCCACGCTAGCGCGCGACAGAATTGCGCGTGGGCTTCGGCATCGTTGGGCGCACGTTGCACCGCGAGTTGCGCACGATTCACCGCATCGGACATCAACCCTTTGAAGGCGTACGCCCGCGCCAGCCGGATCAACGGCAACGGGTTTTGAGGGGCGATCTGCGCCGCACTTTGATATTGCCCAATCGCCGTATCCATCTGGCTCTGCAACACAAACTGATCGCCTGCCGCGATCAACGCCGGCACTTCTTTGCCGATGGTAGGAGTCAACACAGTGGCAACCGAGGTGGGCGTGGGTTGACCGCCGATCAAGCCGCCCAGAAATTTGCTGATGGGTCGGTTGGGCAACACCAAATCCAGCACAATCCAAAAAACGATGACGGCAATCAGCGCGACGATTGCCGCACCCAGAATGAGAACGGGGCCGCTGACCGGCAACGATAGCGTTTTGAGCGATGGCATCGGTGGGCGCCGTTCGATCCGTTTGGGCGCGACGTGCTCGGGTTGCGGAGGTGGCGCAACAACCGGCGGCGGTGTCGGTTCGACTTTGGGGGCTGGGGCTTCGATTTTGGGCTCAACCTTGGCGGGGGGTTCGATTGGGGGCTCGACTTTGGCGGGCGTTTCGATTTTGGGTTCAGGTGCAGGGGCAGGGATCTCGCGTGGCGGTGTGCCGGGAATCCAACGCACCCCATCGAACGAGTACCATTTGCCGCTTTGCGCACCGATCATCCACCAATGTCCCGACTCATCCTGAAAACGCAATTTACTTACGGCAGCTTTGAATTCTTCTTCGGTAATCACGCCGACATCGAGTTTGCCTTTGAGTTCAAAAAACTGTCTTTCCAAATCCTGGACAATCATTGATCGCTCCTTATCCGCGCGCGATGGCTTGGATAAACGCCTCAAAGATACCGCTCATGCGCGGATCGTCGTCCAACATCCATTCAGGATGAAACTGGACGCCCAACGCAAAACGTGCCTGCGTTGCTTCGATCCCTTCAATTACACCATCTGGCGCACGTGCCACCACACGAAAGCCGGGCGCGATTTGCTTGAGGGCTTGATGATGCAAACTGTTTACCTCAAGACGGGTTGTGCCCAGCGCGTTTGCCAATTGCGAGTTCGCCTCAAGCTCGATCGGATGCGCGTGAAAATCGTACGGGTTGCCTTTGACGTGTTGATGTTGAATGGGGCTACCCAATTGTGCCGGAATATCTTGATACAACGAGCCGCCGGCGGCGACGTTCATCATTTGAATGCCACGACAAATTCCCAGCATGGGTTTATTTTCCGCAAATGCCCACCGTAACAATTGGAGTTCCACGGCATCGCGCGCCAAATCAATTTCGCCGCAAAACGGTTCGACCGGTTCGCCGTACTCGCGCGGATGCACATCCACGCCACCTTGCAAAAGCAAGCCATCCAGTTTATCGAACAGCGCGCGCAACGTATCGTGGCTGAGATTCAAGGGAATGAAAACTGGAATGCCGCCTGCCTCGTCAACGGCGCGCGTGTACGTTGCCAGCCCAGCATAGCGCACGATGGTTTCTTCTTGCATCGTACGCGTGGGAATACCAATGAGTGGTTTCACTTTATCCTCAACTACGATGATCGAATAGGATTACTCAACCGCCCCAATCCTTCGACCTCCACCTCAACGACATCGCCCGGCTTGAGATAGACCGGCGGGTTGGCGAAATGCCCAACGCCGGAAGGCGTACCGGTGGCAATCAGATCGCCCGGCATCAGCGTAATGCCTTGCGAGATAAAGGCAATGAGTTGAGCCACACCGTTGATCATGAACTCCGTGTTGGAATTCTGACGCAATTCGCCATTGACCCAACAGCGAATCGCTAATTTTTGGGGATCCGCAATTTCATCTTTGGTTACAATGTACGGACCAATTGGGCAAAACGTATCGAGCGATTTGCCGCGCGCCCATTGCTTGTCTTTTTCCTGCAAATCACGCGCACTGACATCGTTCAAGTTCAGATACCCAAAAACAAAATCGAGCGCCTCAACTTCCGAGACCCGCTTGGCACGTTGACCAATGACAACCCCCAGCTCCGCCTCATAATCCACCTTGTGTGTCAGTGTGGCATCCCAGGTGATCGCCTCACCCGGTCCAATGATCGAACTGGGAAACTTGGGAAACAAAAGTGGGGGAATCGGTTGCTCTGCGGCAATGCCTTGCTCCTGACGATGCTCCCCATAGTTCAACCCAATCGCCACGATCTTGGAGGGGTTGGACAAGGGCGCGAGCAATTTCACAGCGTTCAACGGAAACGAAATGCCCTCAATGACGCGATGCCCGATAAACTCTAGCGTCTCATTCGCCGCCTCCCACGCTTCCTCGCCCTGCCGAATGAAATCCAACACATCGGTCGCCAGATATTTGGCTTCCATCCCACGCGAGGCAAGGTGCATCGCCCGGGCGAGGTTCAAATCCACAACAGTCTCACCACGGAGCGCACCCCAGCGGGTTTGTCCACCTGCGATAAACGTAACAACTTTCACGCGATCCCCCCATGTGTTCGAGATTTGGGATTTATGATTTTTGATTTTACACCAACTTGAGGATGCACGCAAAGTAGATGAGCAACTACTTGGACGATTTCACCTCAAGCAGTCGTCCATCGGTCGTTAATTCGATGGTGCCCTGCTCATCGGTACGCAAGACCGTCGTGTCAGCGAACAACTCGAGTAATTCGGGAGCGGGTTGGGCGCGTTCGCTTGTGCCAACGAACAGGATCACAATGGATGGATTCACGGCTTGAACAAATTCTGGTTCAACTTTGTGCGGCGCAACCCAAATGGTGCTTGCCCACTCATTCGATGCGAGGAAACCTTGTTCGTCCACACTCACGCTGTCCCCAAACAACACGGTTACATTGTTCGCGCGCAAACGCGCCACCGAGGGTGCAAGCATTTCCAACGTAACCCCGTGATCCAGTTCGATGTTCAAGCCGGCTTGCGTAGCGATACTAGGGATATTTTTCTGCGTTATCAACTCGCGCCACTTGTAGTATGCCGCCGATTTGCTCGTCGCATCAACTTGAATCACTTGCCGAACGTTCAAGCGTTCGAGCACGGCAACTGCACCGAGAAGATGTTCGTCGTCCACATCGGTCAACACAAGCAAATCCATCGTGCGATCCCAAAAGGGCAGTCGTTCGCCAAGCGCCGCGAGCGTTGCGCTGGGATTGGCGCCGCCGTTGATCAGCGCGCGCACCCCGTTCGGCGTTTGCACCAAGGTTGCCGGCCTGCCCGCCTCCAAAAACGTAACGTGCGTTTTGCCATCGGGCAACGCCCCCGCCAGATTCCAGAACCACATTCCGAAAACGAGCACGATGCCAGCAAACCATGTCGCGCCAGCAAACCCACCCGCGTTCGATGTGCGAGTGGTTACAAAAGATGATGAACGCAAAAAGGTGAAACCAAACAACAGCGCATAGTACGCCAGCAGAATCAAAAGATCAAAACGCCCGACATCCATCGAGGCAAAGGGCAAACTGGCGCTGAATTGAACGACGCTAATCGTAAATTGTGTGAACGCCCACGCGATCCAAGCAACGAGTTGACCCAGCGGTTGAACGATCATAGCCACGAGCGTGGCAATTCCACCGAGGATCATCACCGCTGGCTGAACCGGCAACACGATGAAATTGGTCAGCAAGCCAATGAGCGATAGACGATGAAACGTGAACACGATCAATGGTGTGGTGGTGATTTGCGCCGCCAGCGTAACCAAAAACGAATCGTTGAGAATACCGACGATTTGTTGCGCGCGTTCCGATGAAGTCAGGCGCGTCATCGTGTTTTCAAACCCCATAGTCAACGGCGTAACGTAGAGAATCAAACCGAGCGTTGCCAGAAAACTCAATTGAAAGCCCACATCGTACAGCGTGAACGGATTGAGCGCGAGCATCAAGAATGCCGCAATGGCGAGTGCGTTGAGCGGCGCATTGGGGCGATGGACATGGCGTGCCAAGACCGTGAGCGACCCCATAATCGCCGCGCGAACGACGGACGCCCCGGCACCGACCAACAAGGTATAGATCGCCAAACCAACGATGACCACCAGCGTGGCGCGTTTTTCGCCCACGATGCGCCGCGCCAATTGCAAGAGCATCCCAGCAATAATCGAAATGTTAAAGCCGGAAATCGCAATGATGTGTGCCGTGTTCGTCGCGCTAAACGCATCTTGGACACTGCGCGGAATACCGGATTCGATGCCCAGCAAAATCCCGGCGAGCAAAGCGGCAGCGGGTTCAGGAAAAATCGTTTGAATCGTTCGATGCGCGCGGTCGCGGAAGGCATAGAGCGCGGTGAAAAATGGATCGCCTTGATCGCGCGCGAGGATTTTCACACTGCCGTACACGCGCACAAGGGAATGAATGCCTTGCCGCGCCAGATAATCCTTGTACGAAAAATCGTCGAACGTGGGCGGCGTTTGTGGCTCGCCAAACACTTGAATCTGGTCGCCGTACCGCACATCGGTTTCGCGCGGGACTTGGACCAGCGCAAGACCTGCTGCGGAATGCCACAGATTTTCGACGCGCACTTGGATGACCGACAAACGAACGTGCGTGGTTCGGTCACGCACGTCAGGATCATCGTTGACATTGCCCACGAGAAGCATCGTGCCGCGATCGTTGTAAAAGGCAAGATCAGTTTCGCGCCAGTCGGTGGGCGGCAATGCCATCGTGTAACGCAAGGCCCCGAGGAGGAAGATGAGGAGGCAAATATGAACAAGCCGCATCGTTGCATCGCGGCGCCAGATCAACAGCAAGCCGATCGGCAAAACAAGCCACCATGCCCACAACGTCGTTGGCAAGGGGATGATCGAAGCGACCGCAATTCCCAGCGCCCACGCGGCGGCAACATAGACCATCGTCATCGCGCGTATTCTACAACAACACGCCACTCGACGCAATCGGTTTGACGAAAGAGAATGAGGGTGTTAATATCATCCTAAACTGGCTGGGCAGAAAAGCATTGTTCATTCGCTGTTGGCGCACCAGCGGTCGAATGAAAATGGACTACGTGTAGGACAAATTTGAAATTTGTCCCACATTTTCGAAGGAGCCATGATGGGCAGTCTCCTCCAAAAAATTCTCGAAGGCAATTTTAGTTCGCCACTCACGTTTGTCTTCATCCTCTTTGTCTTACTCGCGCTCTATTTTTTGATTCGCCTGGGCTGGATTTTCTTCGTGCGCGGCGATGAATTTGTGGACAGCGTCGAAGGCAAAAAGCAGGTCAAGAATACCGTGCGCTTGTTGCTCATTTGTATTTTCATCGCCTTGTTCAGCGGATTTATTTTTGAATTTGTACGCACGGGCAAGGACGCGGTGGCGGCGAGTGCGCCCGGGATGGCAAAGGGTTTCTTCGAGTGGCTGTTGGGTAAATGATCTACCGATTACGCAGATGGCGCCGATCATTTCTGATTGCGCTGATGATAACCGTATCGGCAATTTTCTTTTCGATCTTTGGCGTATCGGTTGTGTCCGCGCAAGGACCGACCCCCGCTGGCGACACCGAGCAAATCGTGACGATTCTGCGGCTCATCCTCGATACATTGCAAGGCAAACCCACACTCGGCGCAGACGTTTTGTTCGAGCAAGCCAAGCGTGCGGCAATCCAACTTGGCGCTTCCGATTTGTTCTTTCTTGATTTCGGCAATCCGAATCTGCCGTTCAATCAATTCGCCGCCACGCTCGCGCGTAACTTGCTCGCACTGACTCCGCTCTACGCACTTGGTTATCTCGTTGTGCTCATCATCGGCATCTGGAAAGAACGTCCCATTCCCAATCCGATTTTGTACGCCGCTCTCGTCGCCGGGGTGATCATTTTTCTCGCCTCGTTTGCGATCATCACGCAAGGGCTGGGCGAATTGGGCCGCGCCATCGCTTGGACGATTGGCGGGAATGGCAATGCGATGTTCGCGCGCGGCGCACTGCTCGATACGATCATCCAGATTTTGATCACACTCCAAAGGAATGGCGGGATTCTTTCGATTCTCGCACTCATCGCATCGCTCGTTCTTGCCATCACGATTCTGATTCAACTTGTGTATCGCGGCTTGGCCATGGCGATCTGGCGGCTCATCGGTGTGTTGCTGATTCCACTTTCAGTTCTGCTGGAAGCCAGCCATCCCAAAACCGCCGGCAAGGTCATTGCCGGCTTCTTTGAAGCGTGGCTCGATCTGGTTGGCAAGATCACGTTGCTCTTGCTCGTGCTATCGCTCGCGAGTGCAGAAACGTTTGCCAATTACGTTTGGCTGGTACTGCCGGCGGGCTTGCTGATCGTTACATCGTCATGGATATTCTTGAAACCGTTATACACCCTGCTCCGCGACGCATTCACCCGCGCGTGGAAAACTATCGCGCCCTCTAACGACCTTGAACCTGCTGCCCAACTTTCGTCTGCCAGTGAAGCGGCACAGGCAAAGCACGTGGATGAGGAACGGCATAAACTGCTGGAAGAATAATTCAAACTTGCACCGAGATCGAGCGTCGAACCTTAAATCTGAACTATGAAACCTCGTTCTATCTTTCTCACCCGCCTGTGGGCGTTTCTCAATTACCGCACGACTATCGGCTTGACGTGGCTGGAAATTCTCACAACCAGTGGCGTTGGCTTGCTCGTCGTTTGGATTTCATTGCACGATTGGGTGGGCTGGGCGTTCATCGCGCCGTTCGCGCTGTACATTTTGCTCCTCGGTTTCTATCAATGGTGGCGCATTCCCATCGGTTGGTTGCGTGCGTTGTACTATTGGCTCAACAAACCGCTCGATATAAAACCCGAGCCACAGAAAAAATTTTTCGCGCTCGCGTTTTGCGGCATCGCCGTTTTCATCCTTGTCATGTTCACCTTTTTCGACTGGCGGATCGCCACATTACTCGCGCTGATTTTTCTGGCGGCGGTTGTCTTGCTGTGGGCAATGCACGACCGCGAGACGCGCAGTGGTCGTTTGAACTTGCACACCGTTGCCTCACGCGTACCCATCCACGAAATTCTCAAGGATGGCCAGGTGGTGCATCACGATGGTTCGCGTTCGCGGATCTCCATCATCACGCTGGGGCGGAGCGGCTTCAAGCCCGCCTTGCAAGCCGCTGACATCGCCGATATGCTCACCAAATTTCTTGCGCACCTCGCCCAACGCGAAGAAGGTTTGCTTCCCATCCGCTTGTTCTGGCTCACCGATTATCACCTGGGACAACTCGACCTTGCCGACCAAGACCACGCCGACCCAAAGTATCTCGCTGAATTACGCGCGCTCGCCGAAACGAGCGCACGCAAAGCGCGCGTGATCCTCACCGGCATTGTCTACCCCACCCAATTAGAAACATCCGTGCGCGATTGGCTCGCCCAGCTCGATTTTGGGTTGACCCCGTTGGGCGCGTACGCGGTCGAATCGTTGGTGCGAATGTTGCTCGGCGGCGAAAGTTTTCTCCAGCAAGTTCAGCAAGCGACGATGGCGATGGACGGCGTACTGCCCACCGAATTGTATCGCGGCTACATTCCGGAACAAATGCGCTTTGATGTTCAAGTGAAAACCAATCGCAACACGCTCGATGTGATGCGCGTGAACACCCCCTTCCCCGAAGCACGCGCCGCGTTGATGCGTGCGCTGCAATCGGTGGATGGGCTGGTGACGATCACGCTCACGCCGTTGCCCCGTCAGCAAACCGCGACCACATTGCGCGGACAAATTCTGGCGGCACGTATCCCAGGATTGGGGCGGAGCCAAGAAGCGCGTGCGTGGCGCGAGATTCTCACCAAACTCGAAGATCGGCGTTCGCTGGAATATCTTTTCGATACACAGACTCATTTCATCACGTGGGCACGCAACCCGGATGAATCAGAAAAAAATCAAACGCTTGCGATGACATACCTCACCGCGCTCGATCTGACTGCGCTCGATGGACGCGAGTTGGACGCGCTGGGCGATTGGTTGCCAGTGCTGGGAACACGGCGAGCCGAAAATCGTTTGACGCAATTCATCAATTGGCTCGTCTTGCCGCCGCCTTCGCCAACCCAGCGTTTGCTCACCACCGAAGCGATTGCCACGCTCGCCAACGAAGAAGGGAGCGATGTGTACCTCGCCGATGCACGCGACCGGATTCTGTTGGGCAGGAGCGTGGACCTTGGCAAGGAAGGTTTACGTTACGCCGATTTTCGCGCGGACACGGGTCCCGTCCTGCTCGTCAGCGATCAAGGCGGCGGTAAAACTTCGACGCTGATCGTCTGGTTTGTCCTTCGCTTGCAATTGCTCAAGTACAAAATCGTGGCGATCAATTTGAAATACTCGACCCGGATGCAAGCGGCGATCGAAAAAATTGGTGGCATTGTGTTACATCCACATGATTCACTCGATCAGTTTGAAAAACAAACCCGCGAAGCCCTGGCAAGTCAGCGCGCTGTGATTTATCAGCCGATCAAAGGCACGCGTCCCTTTGCCATCGCCGATGATCCGTGTTTGCGCGCGTTCATCAAAATTTTCTACGAAGAGTGGTTACCACAGCGCAATGAGCCAGCCGCGCTCGTCATTGATGAGATTCATCGTTTGATGCCCAAAGATGCGCCGCGCTCTGCCAATGCGGCAGAAGCCGCCACGTTGATCGCTGAGACGTTCAAGGATTGGGCAGAGCGCAAATTGGTGATCGCCGCCGCGACGCAAACGTTGCGCGATTTGTTGGGGAGCAATCTGGGAATTGCGTTGCAAAAATTCCGGACGGTGATGTACTTTCAAGTGGGTCCCGAAGACCGCGAGATGCTGATCGAAAAAGGGTACGAGCCGGCGTTGATCGAAAAAATTATTGGTGCGCGGCGGCGACCCCGGGGCTATGGGGTGCTGGTCATGCCGGACGGATTTTATACGACGATGAAAATTTTGGTCACGCAAGACGAGAAGGAAATCATCCAACGTCTGGATGTTGAGGAGACGGCGGACACGACGCCGCAGTTGGAATTTGAATGATGAATCGCGATTTGATTATTGGGCTTGCACTTGGAATCATTGCCTTGCTGTGCTTTCCGCTCCTTGGCTTACTGGTCAGCGATGTTACCCCCACCTCGTTGATGAATCTCTTTGCCCCGCCGCGCGTTTATGTGCTTCCCTTGCGTCAAGTTTTCGCGCTCGGTCAAGCCAACCCGATCACCGACACCGCTTTCCTGTTGTATGAAGGTGGCAGTGACGTGTTTTATATGATTGGTCGGCAAAGTGGCTGGGTGCGTTTGCAAACGTTGGATAGCACGCTGAATTTTTGGACGGCCTCAGAGAATATTTCGACGACACCGCCTAGCGCAGCGCAATACGATTTTGCGGATCGCGGCAAGGCGGTGCGTTTGGTTTCCCAGACCAGCTTTGCATGCGTACACGAGGAGGCACCACCACCCGTATTCGCCATATGTCAGCCCTCGCCCAATTTCTCTGCCGGGAAATGGATCGCCAAAATCACCGCCAACGAGGTAACCCTCTATCTCATCGAGATAGAGGGCAAGAGTTATTTTGTGCCGCCGGCAAATGTGCCGGCACCACCATAAAAAACTTGCCAAGAGCCGCTCTCTTGGCAAGTTTTGTTTTAACGGCTGATGTCACACGCGTCTCATCGCAGAACCCATTGCGAGCGTAGAAGAAAAAAGACATTTCGCCTTGCGCCCTTGGCGGTGCAGAGATCGTGGGGCAAATTTGGAAATTTGCCCCACGAAAAATCGGGGCATTCTTGGATTTTTCAAATGCCCTCCAAGGTGAGTTAATGACAACTGTTGGTGAATGTGGCTTGCGTGGAGGTTAGATCGTTGGGGGCGGTTACGTGCAACCGCGTCCACCCATCGCCGGCAGGCGCAGACAACCATTGATTCGTGACCGTCTGCGTACCTGCCCCGCTAAAGGTGAGCGTCGCGCTGGCGAGCGGCGGCGAATCTTTGCGCTCCCATTGATACGTTACCACTCCCGCGCCATTCGCCGTGATGCTGCCGGTGAACGTAAAGTTGCCGGGACACGCCCCCGTGTAGGTGGGGGGCGTAACGCTGACACTGATGCTCGTTACGGCAAAAGGAATTGGTGTCGCGGTTGGTGTATTCGTCGGCGTGGGTGGATTGGTTGGTGTTGGTGTGCGCGTGGGCGTGGGTGTGAACGTTGGCGTACTCGTCGGCGTAAAGGTTGGCGTGTTCGTCGGTGTCAAGGTAAAGGTCGGTGTGGGTGTAAAAGTGGGCGTGGCGGTGGGACCACTCAAGGTGCGCGTCAATTCGTTGTTCGCGTAATTTGTTTCTTGGACTTCTTGCAAAAGATTGACCCGGACATTGATCGTTTGATCGCCCACGACCGTTCGATTAGGCACGACAAGTTTGGCTTCCTGCCCTGCCGGGAGCGCAGACACCGGGCGATCGGATTGCACGACCAAGTTGTTCACCGTTACTTGGATCAAGAAGGGACGATTGACATCGCCCGGTCCCTCGTTGCGAACGGTGAACATGATTTGATTATTGGGCGTGAGGGTAATATCGGGAACGGTGAGATCCGGCAAATCGAGTACGGTGATCGTCAGCGTCTTTTGCGCCGTGGTGCCGAATGGCGTGGTCGCAATGAGATAGTAGGTGGTTGTCGTGGTCGGCGAGACCAATTTGTTACCGACCGGATCCACGCGGTCTTGATTCAAAAAGACTTGGTCCGCATTCGAAACATTCCACGTCAACAAGGTGGGCGCGCCGCGCGTAATGACGGTACGCGTTGCGCTGAAATCGTTGATGATTGGAGTAGGTACAGGCGTAGCGGTTCCGGTTGCCGTTGGGACACGCGTGATGGTCGGCGTGAGGGTGATGGTGGGTGTAGTCGTCGCCGTGCTGGTGGGTTCGGGCGGCGCGCCCACCACAAATTGCCACGCGCGCGAGGCTTGGTTATCGGACGTATCGCGCACTTCGACCAGAACGACGTGCGTACCCGCATCCAAATCCGCGCTATACGTTACCGATCCTTCGGTTACATTCGCGTGCGCCGTCACATCGCGTCCATCCAGCACCAATCGAACCGAACGTGGATTGATCGCGCGATCATCGCGGAAGGTTGCCGAGATATTGACGCGCGTGGTGAGCGAGCCGGGAATCGCGGTGGATGGTATCACCGCGTTTTCGACCGGTTCGATGCGTGAAATGACCGGCGCGTTAGCATCGCGCGTTGCCATGTAAACAATCCCTACTACAAGCGCAGTCACAATCAACGCCACCAAGAGCGCGATGCCGACTAATCGCCACGCGCATCCTTCGGTTTCGGCGGCGACTGGCGGCGGCGTACGCCGCACCACCGGCGGCACCGGGGAAGGTTGAGGTGGCGGCGGCGTAGGTGGCGCCATGGTTGGCGCCGGGGGTGGCGCAGTCATTGGCGCCGCACCTAAATTTGCCGATCGCAAAACTTTGGCACGAATCATATCTGCCAACGAGTCGGGGAGGACGATGGCAGGTAAATAACCAAAGAGCGATCCGCTGGTACCAATGCGACGACGAATGCCCCAGATGCGTTCCGGGTCAATTTGCCCCGAGAGCGGTCGTCCGTGTTGCCGCGCTTGTAAATCGAACTGATTGTCGAACGAACGGCGCGCCTCTTCCAGCAAGCGCGCGAGGTCTGTGCGCATCACGCCGAGCGCACGCGCTTTTTCCGTCGGCGAAAGACCGTGCAACTCTTCGACGGCGAGGACGGCACGATGAAACGCCGGCATCGAACGCGCGGCGCGCCAAATATCGCCCACTAAACCGGACACCATCGGCTCATCCGAGGGTGGCAGTGCGTCGAGCCAATCCCGTTGGCGTAAAAAGGTCAAGGCGAATTCGCGCGCCAAGCCGTAGAGCCAACCGCGCACTGGCGTTTGCGCATCCAATTCGCCTATCACCGAAGGAATGCGCGTAAACACTTCTTCGAGCAAACGCGCTGTCTGATCGCGATCCCCCACCAGGCGATAGATGAAATCGTACAAGGCAGGACTAAAACGATCGAACAAGATGCCCAGTGCCTCGCGTTTACCGGCTTGAATGTCTGCAATTAGATCGTGATCCGTTTTACTCGTCAAAGCGAACCTCCCCACTCACCCGCGCGTCATTTGGGCAAGCGTCAAGCCCGCGCGCCACAGATAATAGAAACCCAGCAAGGTAACCGGTACGATCAGCGCCGCGTGCAAGACCAAGGTATAACTGGTCGCCAAGTTCTGTTCCACCCCAAAGGACGTTAACACATAGACGATAGGCGCATCAAACACGCCCACATAGCCCGGCGTGCTGGGCGCAATCGTTATCAGATTGGCGAATGCACACGCGAGCATAAACACCGCGAACGGCACGTTCACATTAAAGCCCATCGCGACGACCGTATACATCGCCGTTTCGAAAAGCCAAGCCAGAATCGAAAGGGCAAACACGGTGAACGAGTCGCCGGGACTGCGCAGGACGCCCAAACCCTCCAAGAGGGCACGAGTGAGTTGTCGCGCACGTTCACGCCAAGTTGCCGGCAAACGATTGAGCAAAAAATCGGCGATAGATTGAACGCGCTGAGGCATTCCGGCGAACAATGCCAACCCTATGATCGCGGTGATCAAGAGCGCGGCAACAATTCGTAATCGCATGGTAAGCGTTTCATCGGCAAAGTGAAGCAGAAAGGACGCCAAGACGATAAAGGTTAACATCGTCAAGCCATCAAAGAGGCGTTCAACGACAATCGTAACCAACGTAGCTGCCTTGCTCACCTTTTCTTGCGTACCCAAAATATAGGCACGTACCACTTCGCCCAACCGCGCCGGCAAAATATCGTTTGCCATATACCCAATGACCACCGGGCGAAACAACACACGACTGGGAATCGGTTTGATGGAACGTAACAAGTAATGCCAACGCACCGCGCGCACACCCACGCCGATAAAATAGAATGCCACGCCGGGAATCAGGTAAATGTACTGCGCTTGTTGGAGTGAATTCCAAATCTTGACGGGATCGGTTTGATAGAAGACATAAACGAGCAAAACCAGACTAACGAATAAACCCAGCCAGAACCGTTTTTGTTTGAACATATTTGCTACAATCATCATAGCACACATCGGCAAAAAATAAAAGCGCGGCACCTGCCTTGGAGCAGATGTCGCGCCAGAATCTAGCCGCACCATCAAACCGGTGCCGCCCACAGCGTATTCAATTGAGGTGTTACGTCGCCGCCGAAACCGCTTCGGGGGTTGGCGGGAGCATTGCGCCAAGCACGTGTTCCATAGCCATCGTGTGACTGCACAAGCCGCGAGTGGCAAAGTACTTGCAACCGCATGACCATTTGCCCGCGTCAAAACTGACTTCGTAGGTATTGTTGTCGCCGGTCAGTGAGACGCGGAATTGCTTGAAGACGATTCGGCGATCCTTTTCTGCGGCATACCGTTTCGCCTTCTCGATCTTGCCGATCATGCTGGAGTCCATACCATCCTCCTGACAAAATTTTGGGCAATTGCCCCTCGACCGATCTGGGAAAAACAAAGCACCAAACGCAGAGACGCGTCTAGTGCTTTACCATTGAACGCTCATTCCAAAAGCCCGACCGGCGCGGGCGACTTGACCATTCATATCGCCACTGACTCCTTAACTTGGTTCTAGTATATGCCGATTCAAGCGAAAAGTCAATTCTGCGCGAATTAGAAATGTACAAATTCTCAGTTACTCGCTTTTCACCAAGTCACAGAGAA
>JBBITT010000033.1:19868-35529 GCA_037440625.1 Chloroflexota bacterium | reverse complement strand
CTCACCCAATACTATCTCCCGGAAATTGGCGCGCCACAACGACGACTCTCGCATCTGGCGGAAGGTTTGGTCAAGCAAGGGCATCGCGTTACTGTGTTGACCGCCATGCCCAACTATCCCACCGGCAAAATCTATCCCGGCTATGGCGGGCTGACGCGCCGCGAAGACATCAACGGCGTCCGCGTCGTTCGCACGTGGATTTACCCAACCCAGAGCGCGGGATTCGCGCGGCGTCTCTCGAATTATTTCTCGTTCGTGGTCTCGTCGCTCGTGCTGGGCGGCTGGCATCTTGAACCGTGCGATTATCTCCTCACCGAAAGCCCGCCGCTCTTTCTCGGCATCACCGGCTTTTGGCTCTCGCGTTGGAAGCGCGCCCGCTGGATTTTCAACGTGTCCGATCTGTGGCCCGAATCGGCGGTGCGGCTGGGAATGTTGCACAATAAACTCGCGCTGCGTCTCAGCGAATGGCTGGAAGCGTTTTGCTACAACCACGCCTGGCTAATTACCGGACAATCGCAAAGCATCATCGCCAATATTCAACAACGTTTTCCACGCGCGCGGACGTACCATTTTTCCAACGGCGTGGACACGCTCACCTTTCGCCCCGAAAACGCGAATCCGCACGCCCGCGCACTGCTCCATCAGAACGCGGAATGTGTTGCGTTGTATGCCGGGTTGCATGGACTCGCGCAAGGACTCGATCAAGTGATCCAAGCCGCACAACTTGTCCAAGCCGATTCACACTTGGGCATCGTGCTGCTGGGCGATGGTCCCACCAAAAACGATTTGATGAAACAGGCGCGTACGCTCGCCAACGTACGCTTCCTCGACCCGGTTGCGCCGGGCGAAATGCCGGGCTGGATCGCCGCCGCCGACATCGCGCTCGTTACACTCAAGACGTACATCCCCGGCGCGGTGCCTTCCAAATTGTACGAAGCGATGGCGGCGGGTGTGCCGGTGATTCTTGTCGCGGAAGGGGAGCCAGCCGAGATCGTCTGTACGCACAACGCCGGCATCGTCGTCAAGCCCGGCGATATTGCCGGCTTGGCGCACGCGCTCACCACACTCGCATCAAAGCCGGCATTGCGACGCGAGTTGGGCGCCAACGGACGACGCGCGGCGGAACAGTTTTATGATCGCAATCTAATCGTCCAACACTTGGGCGAGTTTTTGGAAAAGTTCATATGACCTTGGTTTGTAACGTGGTGGGGGCGCGGCCCAACTTTATCAAGATGGCGCCGATTGTGCTCGAAATGAAACAGCGCAGCATTCCCCAAATACTCGTTCACACGGGTCAGCATTATGATGCACAAATGTCGCAAGTGTTCTTCGACGAGTTGGGAATGCCGCAACCGGACGTTGACCTCGGCGTCGGCTCGGGGAGCCACGCCACGCAGACCGCACGCATTATGCTTGGCATCGAACCGATTTTGGTGGAGCATCATCCCGATCTCGTGGTGGTGGGCGGCGATGTGAACTCGACGTTGGCGTGTGCGCTCGTCGCCGCCAAACTGGGGATTGCGGTCGCGCACATCGAAGCCGGCTTGCGCTCGTTCGACCGCACGATGCCGGAGGAAATCAATCGCATCCTCACCGATCACATCAGTGATTTGCTGTTCACCACCGAACCCGCCGGCAACGAGAATCTGCGCCGCGAAGGAATCGCGGAATCCAAGATTCATTTCGTTGGCAACTGTATGGTGGACTCGTTACGCCGCCACATTGATCAAGCCATTGCGCGCGCGCCGTGGCAACGGTTTGGGGTTGCACCACGCGAGTACGGCATCGTTACTTTGCATCGCCCCGCGAACGTGGATGAGCCGCAACAACTCGAACGTATTCTCGCCGCACTGGAACAGGTGGCGCGGCGGGTGCCATTGATTTTTCCGGTGCATCCACGTACAATGAAGCAAATCGGTAAGCGCGGCACAGCCATTCGCTTGACCGAACCGCTGGGCTATCTCGATTTTCTGGGCTTGATGGCACGCGCGCGGCTCGTCCTCACCGATTCCGGGGGCGTGCAAGAAGAGACGACCGCGTTAGGTATTCCTTGCCTCACCTTGCGACCGAACACCGAACGACCGATTACGATCGAGCAAGGGAGTAATCGTCTTGTTCGCAACGCCACAGAAATCGTTGCGGCGACAAATGAGATTTTGGATGGCGCACCGCGCGCGGCTAAAATTCCGGCATTGTGGGATGGCCAAGCCGCTGTGCGCGCCGTGAACGTCATCCAAGCATGGTTGAACGAAAAGCGTGATCGTTGACATTCTTTCATCCTTGTTCGTGAACATTTCACTGTGGCTCTGGCTTGGGCTAGCGATCATCCTTTGGCGCGCAACTCGCACCGATCGGCGCTGGCGGCGGATCGGAATAGTCGCGCTAGTTTTTCTTTGGATCATCCAGACACGCCCGTTTGCCGAATTGATTATTGCGCCCTTGGAAAACGCGTACGCCACACCATCGGTTGAATCACTCCAAGCCCGCCACGTAACGGACATCGTCGTGTTGAGCGGCGGCGGTTTTCCCGGCAATGATGAATTGCTGGTCAGCCGGTTTCCGCACGCGTCATTGTATCGTACGAGCGCCGCGCTGGAACTGTGCCAGCGTTTGGAGGCGACGTGTCGGCTCACGTTTTCCGGTTCGTCCGGCGCAACCGATCCGTTGCCGGTTGCCCAAGTGATGGAACAATTTGCGCGCACATTGTTGCCAAATCGCACCATTCAAAGCGAATTTGCATCGAATAGTACAGCGGAACACCCGGCGAATCTCAAAAAACTTTTGGGGACAAATTCATTTGCGTTGGTAACGTCCGCCTATCATATGCCGCGTACGATGATGGTGTTTACACGCGCCGGGTTGCAACCGATTGCGTACCCGGTGGATCGGTACGTGATGGGCAATTATAAATGGAATGACCTGTTGCCGAATGCCGGGAATATAGAGACGATTCAAATTGCGATTCACGAGTATGTGGGCTTGCTTTGGTATTCGATTGCATCACCCTAACTAGGAAACATTTATGCGCCAAGAATTCTTGTCGTTCTCGCCGCCGCTCATTGGTCAAGCAGAAATTGATGAAGTGATTGACACACTCCGTTCCGATTGGATCACCACGGGACCCAAGGTCAAACGCTTTGAGCAAGCGTTTGCTGATTATGTGGGCGCACCCGCCGCGCTCGCCGTGAGTTCGGCAACGGATGCCATGCTGGTGGGGCTGGCGGCGCTGGGTGTGCAACCGGGCGATGAGGTCATTACCACGCCCATGACCTTTTGCTCCACCGTGCATGTGATCGAGCATTTGGGGGCGCGCCCGGTGTTGGTGGATGTTGAACCTGACACTTTGAACATCAATCCCGATCACATCGCGCGCGCCATCACACCGCGCACCCGCGGGATTATGCCGGTGCATCTCTACGGTCATCCGTGCGAAATGGAGGCGGTGTACGATATTGCCGTGCGGCACAACCTCTTTGTTTTAGAAGATGCTGCGCATTCCTTGCCGGCAAAATACCACGGTCGGATGATTGGTACGTTGCCCCAAGCACGCCTGCGCAATCTGACGGCATTCAGTTTCTATGCCACTAAAAATCTGACGACGGCAGAAGGCGGCATGCTCACCGGCGATGTCGAAACCATCGAACGAGCGCGAGTGTGGAGTTTGCACGGGATGAGCCGCGATGCGTACAAACGGTACGCGGCGGAGGGATCGTGGTATTATGAGGTCGTTGTGCCGGGTTTCAAATGCAATATGACGGATATTCAAGCGTCGTTGGGTTTGCACCAACTCCGGAAACTCGCCGCGTTTCAGGCGCGCCGCCGCGAAATCGTTCAACGATACAACCAAGCGTTCGCGCCTCTCACCGAATTACAAACGCCGGTCGAACGCGCGAACGTTGAACACGCGTGGCATTTGTACGTCCTACGCTTGAACCTTGACCAGCTGACGATTGATCGCGCGCGTTTCATCGAAGAATTGAAGACGTTGAACATTGGCACGAGCGTGCATTTTATTCCGGTACATTTGCATCCGTATTATCGTGATAAATACAATTTCCAGCCCACCGATTTTCCGGTCGCCTTCCGTGAGTATCAGCGCATCGTTTCGATCCCTCTTTATCCTAGAATGAGTGATCGTGATGTGGACGATGTGATCGAAGCAGTAACACAAGTGGTGAACACGTATCGGCAAAGATAATGGCAAAACGTCTTTTCGATTTGAGCGTGGCGATAGCGGGATTGGTTTTGTTGTTGCCGGTGTTTGGCGTGGTAGCCGTGGCGATCAAACTCGATTCGCCGGGCAGTGTGTTTTTTCGTGGCAAGCGCGTGGGCAAGGACGGGAAGATTTTCTACATTTACAAATTTCGGACGATGGTGGCAGAAGCGGCGCGACGGGGACCCGGCATCACCACGAGTACAGATAATCGGATTACGCGCGTGGGACGCTTTTTGCGGCGCACCAAAATTGATGAATTGCCGCAACTGATCAATGTGATCAAAGGTGAAATGAGTTTGGTGGGTCCGCGCCCCGAAGACCCGGCGTATGTCGCCCACTACACCCCTGAGCAACGGCGGGTGTTATCCGTGCTGCCGGGAATAACGAGCGCCGCGTCGCTGGCATTCCGACACGAAGAACAATTGTTACAAGGCGCCGATTGGGAGCGCGTCTATCTCGAAAAGGTCATGCCGCGCAAGTTAGCCATCGATCTAGAGTATCTTGAACGACGAACATGGTGGACAGACCTGGGCTTGATTGTAAAAACCATTTTTGAAATGTTTAGGTGATTTTATGACTCTACAAATTGTAGAACATTTGCTAGAACCCTTGGATCGCATCCTTTCTAGTTTACGCAATCGGCATTTCTTGGTGTTGGATGTGTTCTTGTTTTGCTTGACGGCGGTTTTGGCGCTCTGGATGCGCATCGAACGCTTGAGTCAGATGCCCCGCTATCTCGAATCGCTTGCCGTCTATGTGCTCATTGCCATCGCTCTGCGCCTCATTATCTTTATCGCCACCGGCATCTATTCGTACTATTGGCGCCAAGCCAGCATTGATGAGTTGGCATACATTGTTCTCGCCGTGAGCGCGTCCACTGCCTTGCTCACGATTGTCTTTTTTGCCTTTTTGCGCCCTTGGAATTGGGTCAGCGATGATTTTCCGCGCTCTCTTCCTTTGTTGGATGGTTTTCTAGTCTTGATCGTCGTCGGTGGAACACGGTACAGTGTCCGTCTCACTGAACGAATGCGGCAACGCTTTCAACCGCATTCGCCCACCGAAACCCGCGTGGTGATCGTGGGTGCCGGTAAAGCCGGCGCGATGATTGTGCGCGAGATGCAAGCGAATCCGCAATTGGGTCTGTTCCCGGTTGCCTTTGTAGATGCCGATTCACACAAGCACGGCATGCGGATTCAAGGGGTGCCGGTGGTGGGTGGGCACGATCAATTGGAAACGATTGTCCGCGATTTCAAAGCCCACCAAGTCATCATCGCCATGCCTACTGCGCCCGGCAAGATGATTCGTGAATTGACCCAGGTTTGTCGTGCGATCCCAATTCCAGTCCGCACCGTTCCTGGGATGTACGAAATTTTGGATGGCAGCGTAACCGTCAACCAACTCCGCTCGGTCGAAATTTCCGATCTCTTGCGCCGCGACCCCATTCACATCGAAATGACCCGAGTCGTCCACCTGCTCCGAGGCAAACGAGTGATGGTGACCGGTGCTGGCGGTTCGATTGGGAGCGAATTGTGCCGCCAAATCGCGCGCTGTAACCCGGCATCGCTAATCTTGTTGGGTCACGGCGAGACTAGCATCTATACCATCGCCAATGAACTGTGCCAATCCTTCCGCTTTTTGCCCATCAAGCGGGTCATTGCCGATGTCCGCGATGCGGATCGCCTGAAAATGATTTTCGCGCGGCATCATCCGCAAATTGTTTTTCACGCTGCCGCGCACAAGCATGTTACGTTGATGGAAGAGAATCTTGAAGATGCCGTAACCACGAATGTGCTCGGCACGCGTACCCTCTTGCAAATTGCCAAGGCAAACGATGTCAGCCACTTTGTCTTTATTTCGACGGATAAGGCGGTCAACCCCACGAGCGTGATGGGCGCGACGAAACGCGTGGCAGAAATGCTAGTGCACCAAACCGCCGAACAAACCGGGCGCTGTTTTGTCAGCGTGCGCTTTGGCAACGTGCTCGATTCACGCGGGAGCGTGGTGCCGCTCTTCAAACAACAAATCGCGCGGGGCGGTCCCATCACCGTAACCCATCCCGAAGCCCGCCGCTATTTTATGACCATTCCAGAAGCCGTCCAATTGGTGTTGCAAGCTGCCGCCATCGGCAAAAATGGTGAGACCTTTGTGCTGGATATGGGCGAGCCCGTCAAAATCGTTGATCTGGCACGTGATCTGATTCGGTTGAGTGGGTTGGAGGAAGGCAAAGATATTGAGATTACTTTTACCGGCTTGGGACCCGGCGAAAAGTTGTTTGAAGAATTATTCCTCCCCGCTGAGCAGTACACGCGCACAAGCCACCCTAAAATTTTCGCTGTGCGCAACGGCGTCGCCTTAGCCACACCCAGCCAGTTTACAGAAAAGATTGACGCCTTGATCGCCGCTGCCCGCACCGATAACCCGGGAACAACGCTTCAGTTGTTGTGCGAACTGGTTCCAGAATACTGCGATGCGCTCGCCGTGAACGAGCACAGTGCGCCGCCGACCAACAACCGCGTGGCAGTGAGTTAGCATGCAGAAATTTACCCGGATCGTTTCTGAGCAGGCGCATTGGCTCGCGTTGCCCATTGCCTTGCTCTTGCTCTTTCCTTCGTCGTGGATGTGGCTGGGTTTTCTTGCCGCGCCGGTACTCTGGCTTGCTCGCTGGCGTGCGCGCGGCTCACCCTTCCCGGCATTGGGTGTCAATCTCCCTCTCGTCATCTTCCTAACAATGGTGGCGTTGGGGTTGGTCATCACCCCCGCTCCTGACCTTGCCATTGCGACGGTGGGGCAACTGATCGCCGGCGTAACGATTTTTTTTGCGTTAACCGATTATCTCAACGAACCCAAGCGCATCTGGGTGGTGGCAAGTGCGTTGGTGATGCTAGGAGTGGCGTTCGCACTCGTCGCGCCGTTCACCGTGAGTTGGAGCGCGAACAAATTATTTGGTTTGCCAGCGTTCTATGAAGCGTGGTGGCCCCATCTCCGTGAAGAGACCAATCCCAACATTCTAGCAGGCGCCCTTGCCCCCATTGTGCCCCTGTCACTCGCCCTTGTCGTGCAAGGCGAGCGCCGCCGACAAATCCTGGGTGCCATCGCGCTCGCCCCGATTCTCCTCATTTTGATCTTGTTGCAATCGCGGGGCGCGGTGTTTGGATTAGCAATGGGTCTGGTCGTCTGGCTCGCGCTCTACAATCGGTGGGTGTTGCCATTTGTCCCATTTGGCATCTTGGCGATTCTGGCAATCAACAATGCGATGGGCGCCGTATCGCTGGCAAACCTGTTTTACGGCGAAACGAACGCTGGCTCACCGGGCACATTACTTCAACGCCAAGACCTCTGGCTCCAGTCCTTGTTCCTCATTCGTCAATCGCCGGTGTTTGGCATTGGCTTGAGTGGATATCCACGCCTTGCACCAATTACCTGGCCCCATTCGCTGGCGCAACCGGGCGGATCGCCCAATCATGCCCACAATTTATTTTTGCAACTTGCACTTGATACGGGTGTCTTGGGACTGGCGGCATTCACCGCAATATTGTGGCTAGCCCTACGATCGGTCTGGGCAGCGCGCCAGGTTCAAACCCAGCGTCATCTGGCGATCGCATTGTTCGCATCGTTGAGCGTTCTCATCGTGCATGGTTTGGGCGATGTGATTGTCTGGGGGACAGCCAAATCAAGCATTGTGATGTGGGTCGTGTTGGCAATGGCATTCCGCATCCCGATCGAGGGCTAGGATGGCAGATGGCTTGATCGAGTACATTGATCCGCGCCCTGAGCATCGTTTCCTTCTGGCATGCACGTGCTTGCCCATGCCCCCCGCAACGATTGAGCAGGCGCGATTGCTATTGCAAGGAAAATTCGATTGGGCATATTTTGTTCGGCTGGCTGAAGAACAAGGAATGCTGTGGGTGGTGTACACCCAGATCGCAACACATTTCAACGAGCTAGTCCCTGCACCGATTGTGCAAGATTTGCGCACGCAGTTCGAACAAAATCAGTTCAAAAGTTTATGGGCAACGAGTGAGTTGCTCAGACTGTTGGCTCGTTTTACCGAACAGCATCTCGAGGTCTTGCCTTACAAAGGTCCCCTCCTCGCCGAATGGCTATATGGCAGTCTTGCCATCCGCCGATTGGGTGATTTGGATTTGCTGATTCGCGCCAGCGATTATTGGCAGGTTCACCGAGTCTTGATAGCCGAAGGTTACCAGCCCACTCTCACGCTTTCGGATTCGACCACCGCCGCGTTGGTGCGCTATCAATGCGAACGCACATTACATCATCCAAAGTACGGCATCGGCATTGATCTGCATTGGGGTATCTGGTTAGCCCACGATATTTTTCTGCCGGAACGGGCTGGGGTTTGGCAACGCGTGCAGACCACTACCTTGGCAGGCAAATCCATTGTGGCGATGTCGCCCGCAGACACCTTGTTCTTGTTAGCGATTCACGGCGCAACCCATCGCTGGCGTGGCTTGAGTTGGTTGATGGACATTGGACAAATGATTCGGCGAGTGAATTTGGATTGGGAATGGATCGAACGCAAAGCATCGCACTTGGGCATTCGGCGAATTGTTTGGCTGGCATTATACTTGGCAAGCGAGTTGACCCGCGCCGAGTTGCCGGCACCGGTACAAAACTCCATCGAACGAGATGCAGACGTCAAGGTGCTGGCGAGACAAGTGGGCGCGGAATTGTTTCTTCCGCCGCGCGAGGTACCGATCGAACAAGACTTGGCGTTTCATCTGCGCGCACGCGAACGTTGGATAGATAAACTCCATTGTCTCGTGTCGCTGGTCAGCGCACCCTCCTCCGAGGACATTACGCAGATTGCCCTACCCAGCCGATTGTTTCCGCTTTATCGGATGGTGCGGCTCTGGCGCTTGAGCACCAAATATGGTTTAGCGTTACTCAGACGCTCATTGGCATTCTGACGAAACACGCGTCCTTCTTTCGATTTCGATGAATGGTCGAGTTTTCTGCGTGAACGCTTGCGACTGGGAGAGACGAGTCGGCGACTCGTCTGTACGCGCAGGCGGGCTTGGGATTCTGGTTGCCGTGAATTGATTCGCCCGACGCGATTTGGACAAAACCCTAGACTGGCTAGCCCACCCCTCGACAAAAGATTGAAAACATATTAGAATACGAGTAAATTACATCCGTTGTATCAAAATAGACGCTAAACGACTCATTAACTAGAGAGTTGGCTTGAGGTAAACGTGGAGTTACGCCGGTATTTTATTATTTTCCGCAAGTGGGCTTGGTTGATCATCCTAGTCGTCTTGATCGCCGCAGTGTCTAGTTACTATTACAGTCAGACCCTGCGCTCCACCTATCGCGCCGAAACAACGATGTTGATCGGCAAAGTATTGCAAGAAACCAATCCGAATGTGCCGGTGCAGTACGACATTGGGAGTCTGGCGCAGGCATACAGTTTGTTGGCAGTCCAGCCCGCTATTCTCCAAGCCACCGCCGAAGCCATTCGTTGGCCCGAACCATGGCAAAATCTGTTTTTCAAGATCACCACCAAAGCCAACTATGGTAGTCAACTCCTTCAGATCGCGGTCACCGATAGTGATCCCGCGCAAGCCGCCGCCATTGCAAATGAAATCGCTCGGCAACTCATTCTGCAAGGACCCGTTAGCGCACAACAAAAAGATGCCGAAGAACAGCGTGCTTTTGTAACTTCGCAGTTGGCGCAACTGAAACTGCAAATCGAAGGTATGCAAAAGACGCTGAACAATCTCAACACCCAAGCCGCGCTTGAAAATGATCCCATTAAACTGAATGATTTGAACAATCGCATTGCTTCACTCCAAACCCGCATCGCCGAGTCACAAAAAAACTATGCCAGTTTGCTCGCCATCGTCAACAACAATCCCAATCTTTTTGTAACCGTCTTGGTGCCGGCACAGCCACCCAAATCGCCGATCAGTCCCAACATTCCGCAAAACGTCTTGCTCGCGACCATCGCCGGTTTGGTCATCGCCGCAATCACCGTTTTGATCATCGAATATTTGGACGATACGATCAAAGATGCAGAAGATGCTCAACGCGTCTTGGGATTATCCACGTTGGGTGCAATCACGCGGATCTCAAGTTCGCGCAGCCAAGCCGATAGTCTGATCACATTGAAACATCCGCGTTCTCCCATCTCGGAAGCGTATCGCGTCTTGCGCACCAACCTGCGTTTCAGCGGCATCGAAAATCCCGCTGGCGCGTTGCTCGTCACCAGCCCGGGTCCCACCGAAGGTAAAACCACCACCGCCGCCAACCTGGCGGTCGCTGTGGCACAATCCGGCCGACGAGTCATCCTTCTGGATTGCGATTTGCGCCGCCCCACGCTGGATAAATATTTTGGCTTGAATAACAATGAAGGATTGAGCAGTCTGTTTTTGAATGACACCGCAACTTTGGAAAGCGTGATGCAACCGACCAAACTCGATACACTCAAAGTCATTACCAGCGGTCCCATTCCGCCCAACCCCGCCGAACTACTGGATTCGAACCGGATGCGCCGGATTCTCGACACCTTACGTTCTCAAGCCGATCTGCTCATCATTGATTCGCCGCCGGTGCTTGCCGTAGCAGACGCCAGCATTTTGGGTGCGCGCTGTTCCGGCGCCATCCTCGTCATTGACGCCGGGCGCACCCGCAGCGACGTCAGCCGTCGCGCCGTTGAAACGCTTGGCAAGACCGGTACCAAAGTGTTGGGCGTTGTTCTCAATCGCATCAGCACACGTCGTGCCGCTGGCGATTATTATTATTATTACTATGCCAAAGATAAAGATGGCAAACGGGTAACGCAAGGACGTGAGCCGGAAACATCGCCCGAATAACGCACTTAGCTCCCGGCCTGGTGATTACTCACATCTCCATTTGACCGCCGAGACGCCGAGAACGCAGAGAAAAAAATAAGAAAACTCAGCGACCCCTGCGCCTCTGCGGTGAGTTTTGGGGAATCACCAAATCCCGGCACCTTGATTTCCGTTTCGATTTCAACTATAATCTCGTCAAGTGCTTTTGGCTTGGCGTAATGAAAGGAGCCATCGTGAGCCCAAGATTTTCTAACCGTGTAACCCGAATCAGCGTCGTGCTGATTAGTCTAATCCTGCTCGGCATTGTTGCCAGCAACGGAGCCGTATGGGCGGCACCCCCCTCCCAAGGCACTGTGCCGCCACCTCCCGAAGAAAAAGAAACTCCACCGCCGCCAACGCCACCTCTCCCCGGCTTACCGTCCTGCTGCCTGCCCGGCATCGCCTTTACTTCGACGCGCGATGGCAACGAAGAAATCTATCTGATGCGTTACGATGGCACCGGGGTAACTCGCCTGACCAATAACGCGGCCGGCGATCGCGAGCCGGCACCATCCGTAGATGGGACACGCATCGCCTTTGTGTCCAACCGCGACGATCCGGATCCCCAAAATTGTGGCAAGCCCGGTCAACCCAATTGCATCTATCACATTTATGTGATGAATGTAGACGGGAGCAATCTTACCCGGTTGACCAACACTTCCGCCCAAGATACCAATCCGATCTTTTCGATGGGTGGCTCGGTCATTGCGTTTACCTCCAATCGCGATGATCCCGATCCCAAGACCTGTGGCCAAACCGGCAAGCCCGCCTGCATCACGCATATCTATTTGATGAACGCCGATGGGAGCGGGCAAACCCGTCTGACGACGAATCCCACCACCAATCCTGGTGCGGCGAACTGGGCACCCAACTTTTCGCCCGATGATACCAAGATGGCTTTTACTTCTAATCGGGATGGCAATGCTGAAATCTACGTCGTCAACACCGACGGCACCGGCTTGACTCGCTTGACCTTCAACCAAGCCACCGACGATCATCCGGCATGGTCGCCGGACGGCAAATTCATCGCCTTTGAAACAAACCGCGACGGGCAATATCGCATCTATGCGATGAACGCCGATGGCACGAGCCAGACCCGGCTCACCCCACCGCAAGGGGATGACCGCCGTCCGATCTGGTTGCCTGGCTGTGCCGAACGCATCGTCTTTGCCTCCAACCGCGAAGGAGGCGTCTTTAAGATTTTTGCCATTGATCCAGATGGCAAGAACCTCACACGCCTTACCGGCGAAGGGCAAACCCAGCCCGATGATTTCCCCGCCTGGTCGGGTTTACCGGCGACCCTCCGTGTCCCGGGACCGTGTTGTGTTCCCGGCATCGCGTTCGATTCTGTGCGGGATGGCAATCCGGAAATCTACCTTATGCGCGATGATGGGGCACGTGTTACTCGGCTCACCTTCAACACCGCCAACGATTCACGCCCCGCTCCATCGCCGGACGGCAAACGCATCGCCTTCCAATCCAATCGCGATGGACGTTTCCAAATTTATTTGATGAACGTGGATGGCGGCGCCGTCGCGCGCCTCACCAACAACAATAGCGATGACACTGATCCTTTCTGGTCGAACGATGGGACGCGCATCGCCTTTGTGTCCAACCGCGAAGACTCGGATCCCACCTGCGGCCAAGCCGGCAAACGCGCGTGCGCCACACATATTTACTGGATGAGCGCAACCGGCGGCGCACCTACCCGCGTTACCAGCAATCCTGAAAACAATCTGCTCGCCCAAAACACCAACCCGGTCTTTACGCCGGATGGCAAACGCATCGCGTTTGTCTCCAATCGCGATGGCAACAACGAAATTTACATCGTCAACGCCGATGGAACCGGTTTGACCCGGCTCACCAACCATTCAGCCAACGACGATCATCCCACTTTTTCGCCGGACGGGACCCGTATCGCCTTTGAATCCAATCGCGATGGGCGACCGCAACTCTACATTATGAAAGCCGATGGGACAGACGTTAAGCGATTGACCAACAGCACCGGTGATGATCGTCGGCCGTACTGGTGTCCCAGTTGCGTCGAACGCATCACCTTTGTTTCGAATCGTGAAGGCGTCAACCTTGTCTATGCGATCAGTTCCGATGGCACCGGCTTGGCACGACTCACCTCGCCATTGCCCAACATCCAATGGGCAGACGATAACCCGGCGTGGTCAGGTTTGCCGGCATACCTGCCGATTCCCGTTCCACTCAAACCACTTGGCAAGCCATAAACCAATCTGCCCTATCTCAGAAAGCCAATGAGCGCATCACCATGATGATGCGCTCATTTTTCGTCTCAGCCACTTTGGGTGTATACTTGGCTCAACTGTTGCTACGATCAGGAGCCAACCGCATGAGTCGAACAAAATCTAAACGTGCGCGACCACGCCACCTTTGGCGCCCCATCCTCTCGATCATCGTCTTGTTGCTGTTGATCTGGGGGGGACGCATAGTCGTTGGATGGGTGCGTCTCCAAAACGACTTGCGCGTTCTGCGAAATTCGGAAATCACCACTTGGCTCACCGGCACGCCGGGCGCTTCAGCCAACATCGAACAAACAATTGCCCAAAGTTTGCAAGACATCCAAGAATTGCGCGTCGCTTTAGGTCCCGTCCTTTATCTTCTTCCAAGCTTCGATTGGCTACCGCATTATGGCGGCGACCTCCAAAATGCGCCTGCCCTGCTAGACTTGAGCGAGTCTATCTTGCAGGGCGCACAAGATACGCTGGTAATTGGCTCCGCTATCAGTGCAGAGATGGAAGCCGGGCGCGCAACCCAAACCCCCCTTGGCACGGCGTTGCTCATCGCCGCAGAATCACAACAACCCGCCATTCAACGCGCGCAAAAAAATCTGAACGATATTGTGCGCGCCCGCACCCAAGTCAATGCTACCCAAGTTTCCGCAGACACCCAAGCCCTCCTCGCTCAATTAGATCATTTACTCCCGGTGTGGCAAACCGCTATAGAGGTGTTCGCCAACGCCCGCACGATCCTAGGCGCGGAACGACCACGCACTTTTTTGTTGATCGCCCAGAATAGCGACGAGTTGCGCGCAACCGGTGGTTTTATCAGCGGCGTGGGCCTCATCCAAATCGAACAAGGGAAAATATCGGTGATCGATTTTCAAGACAGTTTTGCCATTGACGACTTTTCCCAACGACATCCTGAGCCACCAGAACCTTTACGACATTATATGTTCGCCGGACAATGGGTGCTTCGCGATGCCAACTGGTCCCCCGATTTTCCCACAGCGGCGCGCCAACTCCAAGCCATTTACAAAATTGATCGCCGCCGCGATGTGGACGGCGTGATTGCCATCAATCAAAATATCTTGCCCGATCTACTCACAGCGATGGGAGCTGTAACGGTTGAGACGTACAACGAACGCGTGGACGCTTCAAACGTCATGACCAAAATCCACGAGTATTGGGCACTGCCACAGGGCCCCGGTCAATCCTCCGATTGGTGGGAACATCGCAAAGATTTTTTGGGCAAGTTGATGCAAGCCATCTTGCAACGAATGACTCTGGGCAACTTGGATCAACCCAAGTTGGGACGTGCAATCTTGAACGCAATACAGGCAAAGAATTTATTGCTGTACGTCAACGATGTCAAATCGCTGAGCCAGCCCGGCTTGCCGCTGGGCGGCGCCGTGGCGCCGGGTTCCGGTGATTGGTGGATGTTGGTAGATTCGAACGTCGGCTTTAACAAAGTAGACGGCAGCGTTACGCGCCAAGTCGCTTATGACCTAACCATAGAATCCGCCAACTCTTTACGCGCATCGGTAACGATCACGTACACGAATCTCAGTCCCAGGATCGAATCGTATTGCGTGCACTTGCCCAACTATCAATTTACCTATGTTGATCTGCAACAAGGTTGTTATTGGAATTATGTTCGACTGCTCGTGCCGGCGGGGAGTGAATTACTGCGTAGCATCGGTGCGGCGGACGTTACGGCGCAAGCCGGCGACAAAGAGTACACCGAATTTGCCGGCTACTTTATTGTCCCACACGGGGAAACCCACGTCGTGCAATTCGATTATCGGTTACCCTCAACGATTCAAACAATGCCCGCTTATCACCTGCTTTTGCAACGCCAACCGGGTGCACCGGTGATCCCGCTGCGCCTTCAGATTCATCCGCCTGCCGGCTGGAAAGTGAACGCCTATCCCCTTCCTGATCGGCTACTTGGAGAGAGCACCGTATTTGAATTGATTTGGAACACCGATGAACGAATTCAAGTTACGCTGGAACAACCGGCTTCAGCATTCCCAATCGTCATCGTTGGTGCGATCAGTTTGATAGCGCTGGTCATGGTCGGTTTGTACGTGCGCCATCGCAGTGAACAAATCTAGCGTCGTTCATTGAAAACTGGCTCGTCTCACAATGCGAGACGAGCCAGTTTTTATTTTTTGTAGAACCCGTGTCCCATGACCAAAGTATGATTGATTTACGATGAATGCCTCCAGTATGATATAAGTGAAATTTAACAAGACTCCGATAAAGGCAAATCTAGCGAAAGCTAGAGACGCAAAGCCACGGGCCTAAGGTCTCACCGAGACTATGGTCGCCGAGTTGCCGAAGAG
>JBBITT010000033.1:0-19768 GCA_037440625.1 Chloroflexota bacterium | reverse complement strand
GGAGCGGGTATTTTTTATGCCATGAACTTGGAGGAGAAGATAATGAAACATCTGGTTGTGCTAACGATCGCGGGGTTGGTTCTTATTCTATGCTTGAGTTTATTTTTCTCTTTACCTCCGATCGCGGATGCTGGGAGACCACTCCCGCCAAACGATCCTACACGCGGACTACTCTACGATGGTCTAGAAGTTACTACCCCCGGCGAATGCCAGGGTGGTTTCAAGATTCAATTACCTGGACGCCCGGGCAAGACGCTATGCACCCACGGACCGGATGCCGCAACGGATGTGGTCAAGTTTGCGCGCGGCGCTAGCCCTGCCCCTATCCTTGCCAGGGATCCCACACTGGGCGTCGTCGCGTGCGATGGCAATGGCACCAATGGCAATCGAGTTCAAGTGTTGTATGTTCACGCGGAAGATGTGCCAAGCCGCTACGACACCTATCTCGCATCGTTCCAACAATGGTCCGCCGAAGTGGACAACATCTTTCAGGAAAGCGCGGCGGAAACCGGGGGCTTTCGGCGCGTGCGCTTTGTGACGGATGCCAGTTGCAAGCCGCAGATTACTCACGTTACGCTCTCGGCGCAGGGAGACGATTCGTTCGGAAAGATGATTGGCGAGTTAATGGCACAGGGATACAATCGAACGGATCGCAAATATTTGATCTTTGCCGATGCGCGTGGCTATTGCGGGATTAGCAACATCGAGTTTGACGATTCACCTGATCAGTGGAACGCCAACAATAGCGGGCCACACTTTGCACGGGTGGATGCGGCATGTTGGTCAAGCGTGATTGCTGCGCACGAGTTAATGCACATGCTAGGAGGCGTTCAACTCACAGCCCCGAATTCGGATGGAAACTTTCACTGTCGTGATGGCTATGACAATATGTGCGATCATTCGGGTCAACCGATCCAAATCGTTTGTCCGGATGCCACCAATGACTATCGCTTCGATTGTGGGCACGAAGATTACTTTAACGTCAATCCTGCCGTCGGAAGTTATCTGGCAACCCACTGGAATCCTGCCAATAGCAAGTTCTTGATCAGCACCACGCCAGCGGGTGCGACCTCAACCATCAAAGCTTTTATCCCCTTGATCCAAAGATAATCCATATATTTTTCACCGATTCAAATTGAAAGAGGGCGAACAACTGAGTTGTTCGCCCTCCGATTTTGCGAGATGAAATCATGCCTGATGCAATTTGAATCGCCACGCGCCAATGCCGGCACTCACACCTACCAATGCAACCAGCAAACCTACCAGCATGCCTACGGGGATCGCTCCGCTATTGGATTGCACCTCAAAGGAAGAGAGAGTAACGGCGGTCGCACCGCTGATCAAGATTGGATAATCCTCCACCTCACCATCGGGCGCATAACCGGTGGCAAGGAATGCACCATCGTTGCCGGTACCTAGCGCACTGATCGTCGTCGTCGCGGTCGAAAGGCGTAAGCGCAGATAACTGGCCCCGCCGCGCATCCCGGGCAATGTGCTCCAAACAAGCGAAACAGTTTGCGGATTGGGATTGGAGGGAACGGTAACGGTAGCGCGCTCATTTTGCTGGAACAGTCCATCGCGATTGAAATCAATCCACCCATAGAGCGTTGCAGTCGTGCCGGTGTTGTTGAACACGGTGATGTTGGGCAGTGTATAACTCGTACTCGTCGTTTCCAATAGCGGGAAGGGAGTGGCAACACCGTCTTCGTCATCTGGCGGTCCCTGCACACTGCCATTATAGTTGTTCACATCATCGCCGTTGGCATTGGCATTCGCAAAACCATGCAAATCGCGGATGACCGTTTGCCCGGTCACATTGCCCAGTCGCAGATTATCTACCAGCAAGTGGCGCGCTGCCAACGGACCACCATTCGTGCCATACGAGTTAGGCGCATCGCCAAAGTCCATTGGCACAATGGGGCACTCGGAAGCGTCGTTCACGATTGTACCAATCGTGGCCAAGGGAGTAGGGTAATTCTGAATCGCATTATTGTTGATAGCAAACACTCTGCCGTCATTACTGGCAATGGCATAGATCTGACCATTCCCGTCGCGCCCCAATTGGAATGCAAAAGCCGGCGCGCCGGTCGTATCAATCGTCTGACGATTCAACCGGAGTTGACTGTTAATGTCATAAACATCCAAGACCTGAATAATGGTGGCACCATTCACTTGAATAAACGTCACATACATCCGATTACCAACGACAATGAGATCACCATAGTTCTGACATTGAGTTGCGCCACAGCCCGCATTGGGCGTTAGCAGCGCACGCGCCGAAACCGGTCCTGTCCCCGCCGCATTCAGCGTAACTTCGTAAATTGTCCCCAGATCACCACCATCAATCCCAACATAGTATCTACTGTTCGCATACGCACCTGAGGCAGACTGCCAGCCATTTCCCAGGGGAAGGTTTAATGGGGCAGCACCGGCATTAGCGGTAACGGTACCGTTCGTATTATTCACGACGTCATAATAGTAAAGCGCTTGGGCAGCCGGCGGAGGCGGGCTCCCGCCATTTTGATAGTACACCAAGCCGCGCCACCGATCCACCGCCAACCCGTTAATGCTCGTAGGCGCAGTTACGGTGGGAGTAGTGATCAGGGTGTTGGTACCACTGGAAACGTCAAAGGTTCGAATAGTGTTATCACTACCATTAATGAAGTAAAAGGCTGCGCCGGGTGTACACAATTCATTTTCTACAATTTGCACGGCATAGTCTTCTACTTCGCCAATGCCATTCGTTGGATAATCGCCGGTGGGACCCACATTCGCGTCCGTGGAGATACGCAAGCGAACGAAGGTCAGATTGCCTGTAGCAACGGCTGGCACATTCCACGTGAGGGTTACTTGGGTAGCGTTGTTGGGCACCGAGACTACGGCACGTTCGTTAGCCTCGAAGGTGCCATTGCCATTAAAATCAATCCAGCCAGCAAGCGTGGCAACATTCCCGGTCGTATTGCTCACAGGAATCGTCCATACGTATTGTGCGTTGGCAATGTCAATCGGCGTGAGCGGATTCAAGAAACTTTCGTCTGCGCCATCGCCAGTGGCATCCGCGCTGAATTGGCTCGTCGCTTCGGCATCTGGGGTTACGCCGCCAATGCGCAGGGTCGCGCTCGGTGTAGCACAAGCGACGCCGTATGAAGCCGGCGCATCGCCATAATCCCTTGTCCCTGAACACGCCGCTTGGGCATACGCGGCTTCAGGCGATAACAAGAGTATGCCAGCGATCACAAGGATCAGCTGAAAGAAGAGCATTCTAAACGTGAACCGTCGAGATATTCGTAGAGAGGACATACTTTTTTCTCCTTCTTGAATTCGTTGGATCGAAACACGTGGTTTCAACCTAACAATCATTACATTTTATATTTCTTGAACTCGCAGTCGCACTTGTTGCAATCTAGGAAACGATAATTTTGGAATCTGAGCGCAACCCCATACGTACC
The DNA here is from genome assembly GCA_037440625.1 of Chloroflexota bacterium. Lineage (GTDB taxonomy): Bacteria > Chloroflexota > Anaerolineae > UBA4142 > UBA4142 > DAOTXS01. Next base: position 16,319 of record JBBITT010000033.1, on the reverse strand, counting down.
GTCCTGACGCTTATCTACTCGAAGGACGATTCCTCGTGCGGCTAGACAAGGTGCCAACGCTTGATGGGGTGGAAGATTCGAAAAGCGGAGAGTGAGAAAAAGCAATTTGCCCGGCGCAATGATCCGCTTGAGTCGCAAATACACGCCGCCGGCGCTCACATTATCAACCAGCGCTTCTTCCTGGAATCTACCGCTGAGCGTGTCATTACCGCGCACGAGCGCCGGGTAAGCAACTTGAATCCTGGCTTTGCTCCGGCGTTCAAGGGTGGTACCAGAGGGGGTTACGTCCGCAATCGGTTGAAGGTGCGACATACCTGCACTATATACGAAATGCAAGTTTGCCGCATCGGCGAGGACGCCAAATTTAACGGGCGATTCCGGCTAGCGTAGAAGGCACAAATGTGCCGTTAGAAAATAGTTAATCGGGGAGACGAGCGAGTTTGTGTTGATAAGCGTAGATGATCAATTCTAAACGATCGGTGACGTCCAATTTTGCAAAGATCGAAGTGAGGTGATGCCGAACAGTGGTTTCGCTGAGGCCTAGTTTATCGGCAATATGTTGATTCTTTAGTCCTGCTCCAACGAGCATAATTATTTCTCGTTCGCGCGGGCTGAGCGAAGCAATTTTTTCCGCATGGGGGTCGGTCTCACGCCCACGGGTCATTTGAGTGAGCACGTTGGCAATGGTTGTGCGATCAAACCAAACTTCGCCGGCGTGAACTTTGGTGATTGCCTTGACCAGCACCTCCGGTGATTGCTCCTTCAGGACAACCCCCATTGCTCCCAATTGAGCTGCTTGATGATGCACCTCCACATTGGAATCTTCGGCGAGGAGAAGCACACGTGCATTTTTGCCTGCTTCGCGCAATTGAGGAATCAGAGCCAGATCGTTGGCTTGATCTGCTCCGATTTCAAAAAGGATAATGTCCGGTTGTTGCTGATTAATCATCGCCAAAGCATCAGTGCAAGGGCTTGCATCCCCAACGACTTGAAACTGTGGGAAGCTTTCGACAAGCATGCGTAGCCCTAGACGCACAAGGGTATGCTTATCAATGATTACAAGACGAATCGGTTTTGGCATCGAGTTACACCAACAGTCGCATTCTAACACAACAAAACCTTGCTAAGCAAGGGGGGGCCAATTCATCTGAAAAAGAGACCGGCACACTAGCCGGCCTCTCACACCGAACTATGGCTCACCGCCGTACTTGTTCCGACGAACCATCGCTTGGTGCCGTGATGATTGCGCCAAGCCGCCAAGAATTTTTTTCTAAATCCTTTGCGGCTTGGCCGAGAGATGGAAGACTAAGGCACATCAACAAAATACGCGTGCGCCTCACCCAACTCTTCTAAAAGCTGTTCGTCCGTCAACGTTGTTACTTGCGGGGCTTCGTATTCCTGCATGTTTTCTCACCTCCCTCCTCCCAACACCTCTGGTCTACCGTAAAAGAGTGCTTGCTGGCTCAAAATGATACCAAGCCAATCACGCAAGCAATTAATGATTTATTAAGTAACTGCTCAGCCCTTCTCAAATTACCGCCGAGACGCCGAGGGCGCGGAGAAAAAAACAAAATGAAACTCGGCGTTCTCTGCGCCTCTGCGGTGAGTAGTTACTTTAATGCATTAGCCATCGCTTGTAAATGCGCGGGCGAACTCCCGCAACATCCGCCGATCACGCGCGCGCCGGCATTTTTCATTTCGATGGCATAGCGCGCCATTTCGTCCGGTCCTGCGCGATACACCACCTGACCATCCTCGCCGATTTCCGGTTTGCCCGCGTTCGATTTGCTGACCAGCATCACATCGGGTCGTGCGGCGTGCATTTGCTTGATCACCTCAAGCATTTCATCGGGACCGTTGCCGCAATTGCCACCCGTCGCGATCACGCCCCAACGACTAATCGTTTGCACCGCCAGTTCCGGCGTAACCCCCATCATCGTGCGACCTTTGGTATCGAAGGTCATTGTCGCCACAAGCGGGATTTCGGCAGAGATGCGGCGCACCCCTTCAATCGCCGCGCGCACTTCTTCGAGGTCTGCCATCGTTTCGATCCAAATCAAATCTACACCACCGGCAATCAGCCCTTGGGCTTGTTCCGCAAACGCGTTCACTGCATCGTCAAACTCAAGTGTGCCGACCGGCGTCAAAATTTCGCCGGTGGGCCCAATATCGCCGGCAACCAGGGCACGCCCACCCGCCGCGTTTACTTCGGCACGCGCAATCTCTGCCCCAGCACGATTCAATTCGAACACGCGCCCTTCTAAACCGTGCATCCCCAAACGATAACGCGAGCCACCAAAGGTATTCGTCAAAATGATTTGCGACCCGGCTTGCAAGTAGGCGCGTTGCACCGCGCGCACCCGATCGGGGTGTTCAACGTTCCACCATTCAGGCGGCGCGCCGGATTCCAGCCCAGCCGCAAAAAGCATCGTACCCATCGCGCCATCGGCGAGCAGAACAGGAGATTGGGCAAGTAAATCGGTCAATCGGCTCATCGCAACCTCAAGCGTTACCAAACTTGAACCTGCTTGGCAGTAAAAAGTCACTTTGACAACGAGTTCATTTATGTGCTATTCTGCGCTCGCTGTAATGCACCAAGATTAGCGCATTGTGCCACACTTGTCAACCGAGGAATTTCGATGGAAACTATTTTGCACTCTAAAACCAAAACGGTCGTGATTGGTCCCGGTCATCCGTTTGTAATGATCGGCGAACGGATCAATCCGACGGGGCGTAAAAAACTGGGCGAGGAAATGGCGGCGGGCGATTACTCGCGTGTGCGACGCGATGCGCTGGCGCAAGTGGAAGCCGGCGCGCAGATGCTCGACGTGAACGCCGGTTATCCACTGGGCGATGAAGTGCAAATGCTCGCCACCGCCGTCAAAGAAGTGATGGCGGTAACCGATGTGCCACTCTGTTTCGATTCTTCGATTATCGAAGCGCTGGAAGCTGCGCTCGCCGTTTATCCCGGCAAAGCGTTGATCAACTCGGTGACCGGTGAAGACGAACGACTCGAGCGCATTCTGCCGCTCGTGAAAAAGTACAACGCCGCCGTGATCGGAATGGCGAATGACGAGACCGGCATTTCCAACGATCCCGAAGTGCGGCTTGCCGTCGCCCAAAAAATTATCGAACGTGCGCGCGATTACAACATCCCAATGGAAGATGTGATCATTGATCCGTTGTGCCTCACCGTCTCGGCGGACACCGAAGCGGCAAAGAATACCTTGCGCGCGATGGAACTCATTCGACGCGAACTGGGAGTGAATATGTCGCTCGGCGCGAGCAACATATCGTTTGGCATTCCGGATCGTTCGCCGGTTAACGCCGCTTTTCTGGCGATGGGCATGTGGTGTGGACTCACCTGCGCCATCACCGATCCCACCAACCCCGTCATTCGCCAAGCGGTCCTCGCCGGCGATTTGTTGATGGGCAACGATCCGTACGCCGCGACCTGGATTGCGCAATACCGCGAACGCCAAAAGGCACTGCCAAAAACCTAAAAACATTTTGCACCGCAGAGACGCAGAGAACGCAGAGAATTTTTTGTAAAGAAACTCTGCGACCTCTGCGTCTCTGCGGTGAGACTCTTTTCTCACCGTGAAATATCAAGTTACCTTTCAACCTCACAATACCACCACGCATATGCCGGAAGGCACCACGGTGTTCAACGCGGCAAACTGGCTAGGCATTGCGATTGATTCAACCTGCGGCGGACGCGGCACGTGCGGTAAATGCAAAGTGCAAATGTTGCAAGGCGTCAACACGGTTACCGAAGCCGACCGCAAGCATCTGACGCCGGCAGAACTGGAGGCGGGCTGGCGTTTGTCGTGTCGCGCCCTCATCCACACCGATTGCGTAGTGGATGTGCCGCGCCTGATGACCTCACCCAAAGCCGCGCTGTTAGGTTACGGCCGTCACGTCGCACTCGATCCAAATGTCCACAAGGTTTTTCTGCAACTCGCCGAGCCAACGTTGGAAGATCAGCGTTCCGATATTCAACGGGTCAACGATGCTCTGCTCGATGCCGGCTTTGAACCGCGCCCTACTTTATCGGTGTTGCAAGGATTGCCAAAAATTTTGCGCGAGAACAATTATTGCGTAACCGCTGTGATCGTGGGTGACGAGCTGATCGTGCTGGAGCCCGGCGACACGACGAGCGAGATGTACGGCTTGGCAATTGACATCGGCACGACCACGGTTGTCGTTGCGGTGATCAACTTGAACACCAGCGCGGTTGTGGCGGTGAAATCCACGTTGAACGGCCAAGCCTCCTTTGGCGCGGATGTCATCTCGCGCATCAGTTATACGATGATGGAGCCGGACGGCTTGCGCACGTTGCAAGCACGCATCGTGGACACCATCAACACGCTGACCGATGAACTAGCCACCCAAGCCGGCGTCGCGTTGAACAACGTGTACGAAATCGTTGCGGTGGGCAACGCCACGATGTTGCATCTCCTCTTTGGCATTGATCCCGAACCCATCGCGCAATATCCGTTTGTGCCCGCGATCGAAGAATCGGTTACGCTTCCAGCATCATCCCTAGGTTTGCACGCACATCCCGAAGCGCGCCTCACCACATTGCCACACTTGGGCGCATACGTCGGCGCGGATATTGTGGCAGGCATCCTCGCCACCGGTTTGGCGCGCAACAAAGACGACAAGATTCGGCTTTACATTGATGTGGGGACCAATGGCGAAATTGTGTTGGGTTCCACTCAAGCCACGTTGGCAACGGCTGCCCCGGCGGGACCTGCCTTTGAAGGGGCCCAAATCAAATGCGGCATGCGCGCGAGTGAGGGCGCGATCGAAGGGGTGCGCATTGACGACGATGTACAACTGCAAACAATCGGCAACGCCCCGCCGATTGGGATTTGCGGTTCGGGGTTGGTGGACGCGGTGGCGGAACTGGTTCGGTGCGGCATCGTTGATGCCAGCGGGCGGATGTTGAGCGCGGAAGAGGCGCGTGCCACGCATCGCATCCCAGCCGCCATCGTGAATCGCTTGATCGAGGTGAACGGCGTGCGTGCCTTTTTGCTCAGTTCGCCGGCAGAAAACATTGTGCTGACGCAACAAGATGTGCGCGCGCTCCAATTTGCCAAAGCGGCCATCGCGGGCGGCTTTCGCGTGCTAATGCAAAAGTTGAATCTCACCGACAATGATTTGCACGAGGTATTACTCGCCGGTTCGTTTGGCTCGTACATCAACCCGGCAAGCGCACGCGCCATTGGACTGGTCCCGTGGATTCCGGTCGAGCGCATCATCGCAGTGGGCAACGCCGCGGGTGAAGGCGCAAAAATCGCGCTCCTCTCCTTCCGCGAACGTGAAGCGGCAAAACGGTTCAAAGAGTTTATTGAGTACGTGGAACTTTCTGCCGATCCAACGTTCAACGATATTTTCACGGAAGCATTGGCGTTTCCAATCCGGCAAGAGGATTAAACGATGCGTCCCATTCTTCTCATCGGAAATGGCATCAACAACATTCAAAGCGCGTACACGTGGAGCCATCTGGTTCGCGATCTGATTGATTTCGTCGGCGCAACCAAACACATTCGCACGGCTCACAAACCATTTCCCCTGCTCTACGAAGAAATCGTGGCGCACGCGGTCAAGGAAAAACATATCGCCGAAGCAGAGATCAAGGCATTCATCGCCGACAAAATCGGTGAGTTTCGTCCAAACGAAATTCACGCGCGCGTGATGGCACTGAAACTCACGGATGTCTTGACGACCAACTATGATTACACACTCGAATTGGCAAGCGGTGTAACCGATCAAAGAACGCTCGTCAACGCTGGCGTTGTCAAGGAAAGTCGGTACAGTCTTTTTCGTGTGATCAACACCAAACCGACGCGCGTGTGGCACATTCACGGCGAACGCAAATCACCCAATTCGATTGCGTTGGGCTACGAGCATTACAGCGGTTATCTGCAATTGATGCGGAACTATGTGGTGATGGGGACCGCCTTCGCATACAAAAAACAATTCGACTCGTTGGAAAAGCGGCTCAAGACAAACACGGTGCGCTACGATTCCTGGGTGGATTTCTTTTTCACGCACGATGTTTACATCATCGGCTTGAATCTCGATTTTGTCGAGATGCACTTGTGGTGGTTGCTCAATTATCGCGCGCGACGCACCTATGCCACACACACCCCCCAGAAAAATCGAATCACGTATTTTTATCCGGCGCATTTCGCCATTCGCATTCGCGATAAACTCGATTTGCTGAATGCAAGCGAGGTGATCCCGCGCGCGATCAAAGCCGAGGGTTGGCTCACCTACTATCAGCGCGTTTTGGAGGTGATTGAAAAAGCAAGCCACTCGAATTGAGTGGCTTGTTTCTTACATCTGGGGATTGCCTGTAGAGATGAAATGCAATAGGCGTTTCCAGGCATCGGCGGAGGCATCGGCAAACTCTTCGTAGCGGCGATCAAAGAAACTGTGCGGCGCGCCGGGATAAACCACAATGTGGTGCGCCACACCGGCAACATCAAGTTGTTGATCGAGATGTTGCACTTGGTCGAGGGGAATACCTTGATCGGCGCCGCCAAATAATCCCAGGATCGGATAGCGCGCTTTACTGGCTTGTTCGAGTGCGGTGCCTTTTTCACCGGTGATTGAACGACTCATCCCGGCATAGAACGCGATGAGGCCGGACAGATCGAATGGTTCGGCAGAGGTATGCAACGCTAACGTCCCACCTCGACAAAAGCCAACGATGAAGGTGCGGCGCGGAGCTGGCTTCTGGGATTTCAAATAATCGAGCGCGGCGGCAACATCGGTGAGAAACGTGGGAATGGTCATCGCGGCGACATGCGGCTGCCAATCGAACGGTTCCGCGCGCGAGGTTAAGCCGGCGGTGCGGCCAAAATAATCTATCGCTAACGCGCGAATGCCGGCTTCGGCAAATCGTAAGGCGAGTTCTTTATAAAACTGGTGCAAGCCGCGAATGTCAGGATAGATGAGCACCTGCGCTCCTTCGGCTTGCGATGAATAGGCGATGTAGGCGGAGAATTGATTACCGTCTGCCGCCGTCAAAACAATATCGTGTCCATCGCCGGCTCCGCCGGACACCGGCGGGAGTGGTGGTCGCGCATTATCATCGTAGCACATTGTTTTTCTCCTCGATCGAATTGGCGCGAGTCTAGCATACGGGACGCTGGTCTGTCAAGCACGTTCTGGATTTTCTTTCGCGATAAAGAGGAAACCCGAAGGAAGATAGAGTTCCTTCGGGTTTGGAATTATCGTACCAACCAATTTCATCTGCAAGAAATTTCAGAGTAGGCATTCTAGGCGCTTGATACCAAGATAGATTCGTGTGCAAGTATGCTTGCCGCATAAGCCAGCGCGGCTTGGATGTCCGCTTTTGTCAAACGCGGATAGGCATCGAGCAAATCAGTTTCCGTTGCACCTTCACCCAGTTTGCGTAAAATTAATTCCACCGGTATCCGAGTTCCGCGGATCACAGGTTTACCTAGCATCACCGCAGGATTCAGCTCAATACGTTCAAGTCCTGAATCATCTTTCCCGCCCAAATCACTTTATCACAAGCATTTTCTTGCGTCAAACCGATTAAACAGGCAGGCACCACTTAGCGTGCCGAAATGTACGTGATGGGTGCACGTTCGACTTTTCGCACCGGCAAGACATCAATGAGTTCGTATGTGCGGGTGCCATAACCGAGTCGTTCGGCGTACTCGGTCACTTGGTATGGGTCTTTGAGCGGACCATGCAACCAGCGCAACGGATGCCCCACGCGTGTGTGGACTTCCATAGACGCTGGCAAATTTTCTTCGATGAGTGGCGTCTGGGCGGTTGCGTCCAACACCGCCTGATCCAGCGCGACAATATCGTCCGAGCCAAAGATGCCAGCGTCCGGCAAAATGGGCATACTGGTAAAACCAAAACAATCACACACCGGCGTCATATGCGTAGCCAGAACAATGTGTGTGGCTTTTTCCTTGGCAAAGGTGGACAGCACGAGGTCAACTGAAATCGCACACGCTTCCATGAACGCGTGAAAGTTGACCGGATCAATTTTCAAACTGCCGGGTGGTGCAACCTGCAGACACCGACCACATTGATTGCATTCTTCAAAGTGCATATGCAGTTGAGTGGGATCATCCTTGTCAATGACAACACCGTTATGCGGACACGCCTCTACAATGCGTTGGCGCGTGGCGGCGTCCGGACATTTTTCCGGAAACCAGTATTGGTCAAAATGCATCGCATCATGCATCGCGCCGCGCGTCTCGCCAATCATACAGCCAAGCGCGAGATTCTTGATCGCGCCGCCGTACCCACAACTGGGATGTCCTTTAGCGTGCGCCAGATTGACGAGAAAACTCGCATCCTCAATCATCCCTGCCAGTTTCCAATCCTGAATATTTTTGAACGGACGATGATGCGCGTAAAAATATTTTTCGCCGACGCCGGCGGTGGGGAATACCGGACAACCCAGTGTCTCTGAGGAATAGCCGCGTTGTTCTGCGCCCTCGGCATCCCAACTCACATCGGTTACAAACGGTTTCCCGCCGCCGTCTTTGATCGCCTGCACCACCTTGCGCACAAAAACCGGATGCACGGTCGAATAACCGATGTTGTTGCCGGTGTGCATTTTGATGGCAACGGTTTCGCCCTTGACGCGATCACGCAAATGCAATTGCTCAAGAATCAGATCGAGTTTGGCGGGCAAGGTTTCTTTGGCGTCCAGACGAGATTGACGCGGCGAACCGAAAAAGACTTGGGCAGGCATGGTGTGTTTCCTTTCGATTAGCAAGTGTTTGGCTCTCGCCAAGGTGCAAAATCGGTGGACCCTTTATTCCTCTTTGAAAATATCCTTCAACCCGGTTTCCCACGCATCGTCGAGAGGTTCAAAGGAAGGTTCGACGAAATCAGCGGTGAGTTTTTGCAAATGTTGTTTGATCGCAAATTGCGGCATTGCTGTACTCAATGCTTCGATTTTGGAGGTGATGGCTTTGACAAGTTCGTGACTTTTCTGTTCAAGATCGGATAAATCCAAACCTAGTTTGAACATATAATTGACGCGGCGCATCACATCGTACCACGCCCGGTAATCTTCTGTAATCATCAAGGGCTGCAAGATGGGCGAGAGTTCGGAGAAATCGTACAGCGGCGCGAACGCATACCAGCCCACATATTCGATCTGGCGGCGCGTGGCTTGGGCAGCAAAATACGAGCCGATACTCACGCCGCCTTCGTAATTGGAGAAACGAACGGCATAACGTGTCAACTCTTGGCGCAAACGTGGCAAACTGTACGTGCAAGAGATTTCGCGTTCCTTGTCGTACGGCACGGGACCAAACACGCCGCCCACGCCGATGACGCGACGCACGTTCGTTTCTTGCACAACCTTAAAGAACGCTTCGGCATAGCGTTCCACATTGAGATGCGGTTCATCACCGAGAAAAATGTATAGCCCTTTGTGTTCGTCGCCCGCAAAAAAGATTTCATTCTTTTTCGCGCGCAACTCTCTTGGGTAACCGTCGTCGAGTTTGATTTCGGGACGCAAGAAGGCTTGGGTCCCCGGCAATTGGAACAAATAAAACGGATCGGATTTGATTTCGCCGATTTTCTGCGCCGCGAGACGATCGACAAGATAGTGTGGCAAACCGGACGAGACCGCGCCGGCATCTGCCCATTGTCGCCAACCCGCTAGCAGGTACGCTTCCGCAACGATTGGCTTGTCCCACAATTCGATTAACTCATCCATCGCGGTTCTCCTTGATCACAGTATACAAATCCCTTGCGCTAAAGTCAATTCACAACGCAGTGTGGTATAATGAATGCAAATTCCCAAGGAGCATTCATTGTGAACTACGATTTTGATTGTGTGATTCCGCGCCGAGACACCGATTCCAGCAAATGGAAAACTTATAGCGCAGAGGTCTTGCCGATGTGGATCGCGGATATGGATTTTCAGGCACCACCCCAAGTTGTCCAAGCGATTCAGCAACGTGCGCAACATGGCATCTATGGCTATCCGATTCGCCCCGCCTCGTACTATGAAGCGATCATCGGTTGGGTGCGCAAGCGACACGGCTGGGAAATCAAAGATGAATGGATTGCGCACAGCCCCGGCGTCGTCACGGGACTCGCCCTGGCGGTGCATGCCTTCACCCAGCCGGGCGACAAGATCATCATTCAACCCCCCGTGTATCCGCCATTTTTCACAATCGTTCAATCCAACGGCCGCCAACTGGTGCTGAATCCTCTCCGCCACGAGAACGGTTACTATCGAATGGATTTGGATCATTTGGAAAAACAAATTGATCATCGCACCCGCGCGCTGATACTCTGTAGTCCACACAATCCAGTGGGGCGCGTTTGGACAAAAGAAGAGTTGATCGCGCTGGGCGAGTTGTGCTTGCGCAAGAATGTCTTGATCTTTTCGGACGAGATTCATTCCGATTTGATTTTGCGCGAATACCATCATACGCCGCTCGCCATGCTTTCCCCCGAACTCGCCGAGATCACGATAACGTTTATTGCCCCGAGCAAGACATTCAATCTGCCCGGCTTGTACACCGCCGCCGCAATTATTCCGAATTATCGCCTGCATACTCAGTTTACCCTCACGCTCGAGAATTTTGGTTTGAAAGATTCCAACATCTTCGGAATGGTGGGACTGGAAACAGCATATCGTTCTGGCGAAGAATGGCTGGAGGCGTTGCTCGATTATTTGCAAGGCAACCTCGAGTACGCCATTCGATTTTTCCGGCAACGCGTACCCCAAATTCAGGTCGCTCCTCCGGAAGGCACCTACCTGCTCTGGCTCGATTGCCGCGGCTTGGGACTCGATCAAGCCGGTTTGCGCAATCTGTTTCTCAAGCATGCCAAGGTCGCCTTGAACGACGGTCGCCTGTTTGGACCTGGCGGCGAAGGATTTATGCGCATGAACATTGGTTGTCCCCGTTCGATTCTGCAAGAAGGATTGGAGCGCATCGAACGCGCGGTGAAGAATTTATAACTGTCGTTACGCGGTCAACGATTGGTTCACCACAGAGATCACAGAGTTCACTGAGGTTTCTATAGTTTTCTCTGTGTTCTCCGTGTGCTCGGTGGTAAAATCGCGTAAGGTGAGTTTATAACTCTTTTTGATTCTGTGGCAGATATGATGTCTGAACTCCTCTTCGATTGGGATAGCGATCCTTCCATCGCACCACACATCGCCGCGCGAAAAACTTTTCCTGCGCGTCCCGCGCAAACCGTCCCATTCCCAGCCGAGGTGCATCCCACGCTCAGCGAATCACTGCGCCAGCGCGGCATTGCCTCGTTGTACACACATCAAGCCACGGCGTGGCAACACATCCGCGATGGCAAACACATCGTTGTCGTGACCGGCACCGCGAGCGGCAAAACACTGTGTTACAACTTGCCGGTGCTGGATCGTTTGTTGCGTAATGAGCAAGCCCGCGCGCTGTACCTGTTTCCCACCAAAGCACTGGCTCAGGATCAACTTTCCAATCTTCGATCTCTCATCCCCGATCTCTCATCGGCATCCTACGATGGCGATACGCCGCAATCTCTTCGTGCCTCCATCCGCAAATCGGCGCGCCTTATCGTCAGCAATCCCGATATGGTTCACACCGGCATTCTACCGCATCACACGATCTGGGCAGAGTTTTTCCGCCATTTGTGTTTTATCGTGATAGACGAAATGCACGCGTATCGCGGTGTGTTTGGTTCGCACGTTGCGAACGTGATGCGCCGCTTGAAACGGATCGCTAAATTCTACGGCGCGTCGCCACAATTCATTCTCACTTCCGCAACCATTGCAAACCCGGTCGAGTTAGCCGAGCGGTTGATCGAAGAAGCGGTAACGCTAGTGGATAACGATGGCGCCGCAAAAGGCGAAAAACACTTTTGGGTTTACAACCCACCCGTCGTTGATCATAAATTAGGGCTTCGCAAAAGTTCGTTACTCGAAAGCGTGCGACTGACGCAGGAATTGCTCAACCACCACGTGCAAACGATTATCTTTGCGCGCGCGCGCCGCACGGTTGAAATCATACTCAAATACTTGGGCAACTCAGCAACGATTCGTGGTTATCGCAGCGGCTATTTACCAAGCGAGCGCCGTGCAATCGAAAAAGGATTGCGTGATGGAACGGTGCGCGCTGTTGTGGCGACGAACGCGCTGGAACTGGGGATTGATATTGGCGGGATGGGCGCGGCGATTTTGGTGGGTTATCCCGGGACGATCGCAGCGACGAGGCAACAAGCCGGGCGCGCGGGGCGCGGCGCAGAATCATCGCTCGCAATGCTGGTCGCCTCGGCGGATCCACTCGATCAATTCTTGGCGCGTCAGCCGGCTTTTCTGTTCGAGCGTTCGCCGGAAAGTGCGCTGATCAACCCAGACAATCTTTTGATTCTCCTCGCGCATTTGCGTTGTGCCGCCTTCGAATTACCCTTTCGGCAAGGCGAAAATTTTGGTCGCGTGGATCCCGCGCGCGTCGCCGAGTTTTTGCAATTTCTGGTCGAGTCGGGTGTCGTGCATCAATCGGGCGAAAAATTCTTTTGGATGGCGGATCAATATCCGGCGGAGGCAATTTCGTTGCGAAGCGCCTCGGCAGAGACCATTACGCTGCAAGCCGATGATACGACGATCGGGCTGGTTGACCGCGGGAGCGCGGATTGGATGGTGCATCCCGAAGCGATTTATTTGCACGAGGGCCAATCGTTTATCGTGCGCGAACTTGATCTGGAACATTCCATCGCGCGCCTCGTTCCAACCGACGCTGATTATTACACCGAGCCACGCCGCGAGACACAGGTTCAATTGCTCGATGAGTTGGCGCGCGCCGATGTGCGCGGTGCCATCAAGGCACACGGCGAGATCGCGGTAACAACCCAAGTAACCGGCTATAAAAAAATCAAATGGTTCACGCACGAAAACTTGGGCGAGGGGATTGTCGCCCTCCCGCCAAGCGAATTGCACACAACCGGTTATTGGCTTGCGGTGAATGATGAAACAGTGAACACGTTGCGCGATGAAGGTTTGTGGTCGAATGCGCCAAACGATTATGGACCCGACTGGGATACGATTCGCCATCGCGTGCGCGCGCGCGATCACTATCGTTGTCAAGGGTGCGGTGCACCAGAGAACGGAACGCCGCATCACGTTCATCACAAAATTCCATTCCGCGCGTTCCCGACGATCCAACAAGCCAATGAACTAGCAAATCTGGTAACGCTTTGTCCCACGTGTCATCGGCGGGCAGAACTTGCCGTGCGGATTCGCAGTGGGCTTGCCGGCGTGGCTCATCTACTTGGTCATCTCGCGCCGCTGTTCCTGATGTGCGACACCGGCGATATTGGTATTCATGCTGACCCAGCATCACCGCTCGCCAATGGCAAACCGACGATTGTGATTTATGATCAGATTCCAGCCGGCATTGGTTTCAGCGAGCGCTTGTTTGAACTGCACGATGAGTTGATCGCACGCGCGTTTGAATTGGTGTCAATGTGTGAGTGCGAGGATGGTTGTCCTTCTTGTGTGGGTCCCGGCGGCGAGCAAGGGTCTGGCGGGAAGAAAGAGGCGCGGGCGTTGTTGGCGGCGTTGTGCGCGTAGCAACCGTCTTTTGTTTACGTGTAGGTTGTGGTAAAATATAGATGACTATGACAAAAGCAAAAAGGAAAACGTCTTCCCAGATCAAACCCCGCATCATTAAAGAGATGCAAGCAACTTTTTCCACCAAGCCGATGTCTGCCCAACAGCTTGAACTTGCCACATTGGAGGATGCGGCACGCGCGGTAGGCAAGACTCCTGAAAATATTCGCGACTATATTCAGCGTGGGAGAATTGCCAAGTACAATCCAGAGGGAAAACACATCACACATGCTAAAAATGGCGAGTTGCGAGTTTCGCTTTTTGAATTACGCACATTTTTGTCTCTTGTAGCAAAGGGCAATGAGAAACATCATCGTGCTGGGCTACATCCCGAACTAGGATTCTACAATCTTGCCGAACGCGACCGCACTAAACATGTTCATCGCTTGCACCCCTATCTAGGCAAGTTTATACCACAATTAGTTGAGTGGTTCCTCGCACGCTATTTCAAAGAAGACGACATTATCCTTGATCCATTTATGGGCTCCGGGACAACCCTGGTGCAGGGCAACGAAATGAAAATGCACACCATTGGCATTGACATTTCGGAGTTTAACTGTCGAATCGCCCGTGTCAAGACAGCCAAATACGATGTAGCAAAAGCGCGTTGGGAAATTTTGGATGCCGAACGGCGCGTCACCCAGTTTAGCAAACACCTGACCCATGCTCAAGATATTCAACCATCATTATTCTCTGACGACCAGATGGAGAAGCTAAAAGCCAGTCTTCTCGCCGAATGTAACAGCGAATATCTTAAAACGTGGTTCGCCCCGCGCGCATTACTCGAAATGCTTTATTATCGCCGGCTGATCAGTCAGTATGAATATCAAGACCTTTTACGTGTCGTGCTTAGCCGAGCGGCGCGATCTTCACGTCTAGTGCCTCATTACGATTTGGCAACCCCTAAAAGCCCGTTACCGGTTGGTCAAGAATATTGGTGCAAAAAACACTCACGAATGTGCAAACCCATCGAAGAGTGTCTAGCCAAAATTCATGCATACAGCGAGGACACGGCGCGACGTCTGATGCAGTTTGATCAGCTTCGAAGCGACAAGACCATTACCATCATCCAAGGTGACTCACGCACGGTAAACTTGATACAGGTGTTGCAAGAGACACCACTTGCTAATCGCTTAATTGACGGTATTTTTACTTCGCCGCCATATGTCGGACAAATTGATTACCACGACCAACATATTTACGCCTATGAACTATTCGATATTCCTCGGAACGATTCGCTAGAAATCGGGGCAAAACGTAAGGGAAAATCCCGCCAAGCGCAAGCACAATATGTTGAAGATATTTCGGCAGTCTTTCGCAATGTGTTACCTTGTTTGAAAGAAGAGGCAAAGATTTTTGTTGTAGCCAACGACCGATTCAAATTATATCCCGAAATTGCACGCCGCAGCGGATTGAGAATTATCGAAGAATTTCATCGTGCTGTAACCCGGCGAACTGAGCAGGGTGATGATCCATATCAAGAAACTATATTTATGATGGTGAAGAGCAATCACAGTGCAGATTAACACAAGGAAAGCAGTCCACGAATTTCTCAAAGCCTTTACGCGACAGTCTCTGAAAACATTCGACCTTGAAGTGCTCAAGCGTGCCTACCCTTTTCACCGACTTTTCTTTGATGACCTGGGATTAGTCGCTTTCAAGCAAGAGCGCTCCATGGTCACCAGAATGGGACAATCATTGTACCCAGAGTTGGCGCGGCTGATCGCGTCAGAAAAATATTCAGAGGTGGTTTTGGAAAAAGTGATCGAGGGCGAACTCAATGTTGCAGTCCTAGGCAAAATTGACCAAGTAGTACGGGAACTCCGGTCTGGACAGAGGAAACCCAACCATGCGATGGAAATGGATGAAATCTATCGCGCCACCTCTGGCAGAAAAACTAGAAAGGTACGCGTGATAGCGGATGTGTTTATTGGTGATTTTGTTAAAGGTCCCTTTTTCATCGAACTCAAAACACCTAAACCCAATTTGGATATTTGTGCAGAATCGAAATCAAAAATCTTGACTTTCAAAGCATTGTGGCAAGATCGAAATCCGCAAGCATGTTTGGCATTTTACTACAATCCTTTCGTTACTCGTGCTGCCTATGCTCATAATTTTACAAAACAGATAATGGATATGCAGGCAGAAGTTCTGATCGGAGAAGAATTTTGGGACGAAATTGGCGGAAACGGAACATTCTCAGAACTCTTGAACATTATCGAGATAGTGGGAGACGAGATTAGAAAAGAAATAAGATAGGAGGCAGAGTGGAAATTGACCTCTTACGAGATCACGTTCGCCAAAATCTCGAACTCTTTTATCAGCAACGCCTAGAACGACTCCAGACGCTAACGCTTGAGGAGATCCTGGCCACTGCTCCGCAGAATTTCTGGTCAACGGATGAAACGAATGCGCCCGATCTCGTCGCACGACTGATTGAAGCATATCTTACGAGTTTCGAGCATTGGTGGCATACCTTGCTCCAAGATAAAAATTTTTGTTTGTTGGCACATTACCTACGCCCCGGAATTACAACGCCGCGTTATGAGTATCAAGATCATTTGGCGTTTGCCCACAATCGCCTTACGCTTGATTTCATCAATTGCTTTTGTCGCTCTGATTACACCATTGACTGGGCAAAACTCCTCCGCTTTAACAGCGGCGCAGATTAATACGGTGA
>JBBITT010000032.1:0-35534 GCA_037440625.1 Chloroflexota bacterium | reverse complement strand
CGGCAACGTGTATCAACTGCTCGGACAATACGAAAAAGCGTTGGGCGCATACCAGAAAGCAGTCGAACTCGCGCCTGAAGATGGAGTGTGTCGCAGTTCGCTCGTTGGCATCCTCCGCAAACTTGGACGCGAAGCGGAAGCGCAAGAACAAATAAAGATTGCGCGCGGGTTGATGGCAAAGGAAAATGAGTACAACCGCGCCTGCTTTGAAGCCATCTGTGGCAATGTGGATGAAGCGCTCGCGTTGCTCAAGGTTGCGCTGGAGAAAAAGCAAACGTCGCTGGAATGGGCGCGGCGTGATCCTGATTTTGAATCCATCCGTGAGGATCCAAGGTTCAAGGCGTTGGTGGGAGGATAAAACGAATAAATTCGGGGGCTAACCCAGGTGGAAACCCGCTAAAGCGGGTTCGCGCGTACGCACAATCGGCTTGAGCCGATTTTTACCGCGTTGAGACGCCGAATTCATTCGGCGGCGTGTAACAGGCGAATCAATTCGCGGCAACCCAGACCCAAAGCCGCCCGGAGTTTACCCTGAGGAACGAAGGGGCGGCTGGGAGGCAAACCTGCCTCCCGCCTCCTGCTTTCCGCCTCCTGCCTCACCGCCCACTGCCCACCGTGGTAACAATCACCCGCTTGGCGCCGGCTTTGAGCAACGCGCGTTCCACCGGCTCGCGTGTCTCTCCATTCACCAACGCAATCACATTTCCCCCGCGCCCCGCGCCGGAAAGTTTTGCGCCGCGCGCGCCCGCCGTCTTGGCTGCCCAAATCAATCGCTCGATCTCAGGCGAGGATACCCCCATCTCGCGCAGACACGCTTGATTGTCATTCATCAAATAGCCCAGCCGCTCCACCTGGCCCCGCTCAATCGCCGCGCGCGCCTTATCCACGATTTGTCCCACCCGATCGAACAACGCCTCGTATCGCGCGCGCTCCTGTTCCCACGCACGACGCACATCCCCCACCGCAATCTTGGTGGGCGCGGCGATGCCGGTGTCTGCGATGGCAAGCGTGAACGGACGGGCGATGCGGAAGGTTTCAATCGGTTTGGCTTTGATAAAATAAACGGGCTGTTCCAAGGCGATCACTGTGTTGTCAATGCCGCTCGGTGTGCCGTGATGCAGTTTCTCCACCTCGTACGCGAGCGCGGAAATTTCGTGATCGGACAAATTCGCCACAGGGTTTAATTTTATTTTTTCCTGCTCTGTGTTCTCCGTCTCCTCGGTGGTAAAGAATTTCCCCAGCGCGCGCGCAATGGCAACCGAGACCGCCGCGCCGCTGCCCAAGCCACCACCTATCGGAATCGTTGAACTGATGTGCACGCTAAACCCACGCGGCTCGACGCCGAGTTTCGCGCAGGTCAAGCGAGTGATCAGCGCGAGCGGATCATCGGCGGGAGCAGTGCGTAAATCGTACTGCTGCGCGAGATCGGCGGCATCCAGGATCACGCGCTCATCGGCGCGCGGCTCAATCGTCGCCTGGGCGAACACGTGCGCGACCGGCACCGCAATCGCTGGGCGTCCGTACACGACCGCGTGTTCGCCGAACAAGATGATTTTCCCCGGCGCCATCGCCGTTTGAGTTTTGGGATTGGGGCTTTGAGATTTTCGCATTGGCGTTCCGCTTTACGTTTTATTCTTTCATGCTATAATTGCCCCAAGGAGTCTTGGCTATGAGTCCAGAGATAACCGTGTTGATTGCTCAACTGGGGTTGGTCGCGGTTTTGCTTTTTCTCAACGGATTTTTCGTCTCGGTTGAATTTGCGTACATCACCGTACCGCGTCCGCGCATTGATCAGTTGGTGGACAGCGGAAATCGCGTTGCCAAATTGGTGCAACAGTTGATCGGCGATACCGATCGCGTGCTGGCGGCGTCGCAAATTGGCATCACGATCGCGTCCTTGGGGATCGGTTGGGTGGGCGAAAATGCGACCGAAAAAATCATCCGCTTGTTTTTCCAAGCGATGCCGGTTCAGATGAGCGAGACGATTGCGCACACGGTTGGCATCGCGCTTGCCTTTTCGATCATCACGGCGTTGCACGTGGTCTTGGGCGAGCAAGCCCCCAAAATCGTGGCGATTCGCCGAGCCGACCAATTTGCCTTGCTCTCGGCGCGCGCGGTGGCTTTTTTCGATTGGGTGATGCGTCCGCTCGTCGCCCTGCTCGATGCAGCCACCGAGCGCGTGGTGCGATGGGTAGGCATCGAACCGTTGGGCGCGCATCAAACGATTTACACGGTTGAAGAACTCAAGCAGTTGGTGGACGAGACGCAAGAGCATGGCGAACTAGAACCGCACGAAAAAGAAATGTTGCATAACGTGTTCGAGTTCGATGACAAGGTGGTGCGCGAGGTGATGGTCCCGCGCACGGAAATGATCGCTATCGAACAAGATACCACCATCGCCGAGTTTTTGCAAACGTTCAGCGATTATCCGCACGCGCGCTTTCCGATTTTTGGGGAGAGCATTGATAACGTTATTGGCTTTTTGGCGATCAAGGATGTTTTGCGCGCGATTGCCTCGACGGGGGCGCGCGCGCTGGATGAGCGAGTCAAGTCACTAGCCCGCCCGGTGCTGTTTGTTCCCGAAGCGAAACGGATCGGCACGCTCTTTGCCGAAATGAAAGTCCAAAAGATTTCGGTCGCGATTGTGGTGGACGAGTTTGGCGGGACGGCGGGGATGGTTACCGGCGATCAATTGGTGGAAGAGATTGTGGGCAGGGTGGCCGACGAGACGATGATCGAGGAAAATGCCATCGAAACCATTGATGACAAGACGGCGCAGATTGATGCGCAGTTGCGGATTGACGAAGCGAATGAGGAACTTGGACTCGATTTGCCGGAAGATGTCAATTATGAAACGGTGGCGGGTTTGATTCTGTATCACTTGAAACGAATTCCCAAAGAAGGGGATTGTCTCAAGGTGGACGACGTCAAATTGACGGTCATTCAAATGGTGGGACCTAAAATCGAACGGGTTCAAGTTACGCGGCAATAGGTGTCGCAGGAGTTGGGGATGGCAGACGTACTTTTAGAAATTGTTTTCATTCTTGGCTTGACGATGCTCAATGGCACGCTGGCAATGTCAGAGATTGCAATTGTCTCGGCGCGCAAGACTCGCTTGCAACAAGCGGCGAACGCCGGCGACCTGCACGCGCGCGCCGCGCTCGATTTGGCGAACGCACCCACCCTGTTTCTTTCGACGGTGCAGATTGGGATCACGCTGGTGGGCATTCTAGCGGGTGCGTTTGGCGGCGCAACGATTGCCAATCGTTTGGAAACGGCGTTTGTCCAAATTCCTGTGCTCGCCCCGTACGGGCATCTGATCAGTTTCGCGTTGGTGGTGTTGGTGATCACCTACATTTCCCTCATCATCGGCGAATTGGTGCCCAAGCGTTTGGCGTTGAGCCAGCCGGAACGCATCGCCGCCGCCATCGCCGCGCCGATGCAAGGGCTCTCGCGGCTTGCGGCGCCCTTGGTACGCCTGCTCAGTTTTTCCACCGATGCGATCCTGCGCGGCTTGGGCATCAAAGCATCATCGGAAACGCCGGTCACGGAAGACGAAATCAAGATCATGATGCAACAAGGCGCGCAAGCCGGCACCTTTGCCGAAGCCGAACAAGATATGGTTACGCAAGTCTTTCGGTTGGGAGATCGGCGGGTGAGTGCGTTGATGACGCCGCGCCCCGATATTGTTTGGATTGACTTGGACGATCCACCGGAAATCAATCATCAAAAAATCGCACGTCAACATCACTCGTACTATCTGGTGTGTCGCGGCAGTTTCGATAACATTTTGGGCGTGGTGCACGTCAAGGATATTCTGGCGCAAAGTTTGAGCGGCAAACCGATTCAGTTGGAAGCACTCTTGCGACCGCCGCTCTTTGTGCCCGAAAATGTCCGCGCCCTTTCAGTGCTGGAACAATTCAAACAAACCGGCGTGCACATTGCATTGGCAGTGGACGAATATGGCGTGGTGCAAGGATTGATGACGCTCAATGATATTTTGGAAGCCCTCGTCGGTGAAATTCCGGCGGCGGGTGAATCGGTGCAACCGGAAATTATTCGCCGGGCGGATGGCTCGTGGTTGGTGGACGGGATGTTGCCGCTGGATCAAGTCAAAGAATTGCTCAACGTGGATAAACTCCCCGGCGAGGACGAGTTCAATCTGCAAACGATGGGCGGTTTGATGATGACGCAACTGGGACGCATCCCTGCTCCCGCCGATTATTTCGAGTGGCGTGGCTGGCGGTTTGAAGTGGTGGATATGGATGGCAAGCGCGTGGACAAGGTCTTGGTCGCCGTTCAAACCCCTCGCGCCACGAACGGAAAACAAAATGGCTGAACCCCAACGGACCCCCAAAGTTCTCACCATTTATCTTGAACTGAGTCAATATCCCATTCTGGCGCCCACCATTCGCGCCAAGATGCGGCAAGAACTTTTTTTGCGCGGCGTCATTACCCGCGAAGCGTTTGAAGCCGAAGTGTTTGAAAAGGCACGCCTCTCGCAACAATTGGAGGGCTTGGTGGACCCGTTGGTGCAAGAATCGGCGGAGGTGTGGGAGCGCCGCTTGCAACAAACCCGCGATACGTTGACCGATTTCTACTTTGCCTACAACCTCCCCCACGACTTGTTCAAAGATATTGTGCAATCGGTTTTGCAACAACGCAACCCGGATCACAAAGTGGTGCTCACCTTCAACCCGGAACTCGCCCCCCTCGATTTGGTCATCGCGCAAGGCGAGAAATTTGAAGCCCTGCCTCCCGCCGAGCGCCACCAAGTGCAGCATCACTTGCAAGAAGTGATTGTCGTGTTGCTCAAAGCGCTCGTCAGCGATCAATTGGCGTTTGTCCGCGTTGCCAAAGAATGGTTTACGGTCGCTGATTTCAAAGAGATTCGCCGGAATCGAATTGGGGATGGCAAGATTGGCGGCAAGGCGGCGGGGATGTTGTTGGCGTGGAAGATTCTGCAACATTATGCGGCGGAAGAAGGCATGGATTTGCGCAAACACATCGTCTTGCCCAAATCGTACTATGTGGGCGCCAACGTCTTGTACGAATTCAATTTGCAAAACGGTCTCTTTTTCCCGGTAGATCAAAAATACAAAACGCGCGATGAAATCGAAGCCGATTATCCCAACATCGTCCGGGCGTATCTCGAAGCCCGCTTCCCCACCGAATTTGCGGAACAGTTGCGTGACTTGCTGGCGCGGATTGGCAAGCGCCCGATTATCGTGCGCTCCTCCAGTCTGCTCGAAGATAATTTTGGCACGTCGTTTGCCGGCAAGTATGCCAGTTACTTTTGCCCCAACCAAGGTAACCTGGATGATAATCTGGACTCGGTCATCGCCGCGATCAAACGGATCTATGCGAGCGTGCTTGCCCCCGATCCGTTGGTGTACCGGCAACGGATGGGTTTGGTGGATTACGATGAACGGATGGCAATTCTGATTCAAGAAGTGCAGGGCGATCAACGCGGTCACTATTTGTATCCGACGTTGGCGGGCGTGGGTTATAGTCGCAATCCGTTTCGCTGGCATCCGCAAATTCGCCGCGAAGATGGATTCTTGCGATTGGTGTGGGGCTTGGGCACACGCGCGGTGGATCGGGTGGATAATGATTTTCCGCGTCTGGTCGCGCTCAGTCATCCCCACTTGCGGCCCGATGTGGACGCGAAAGAGATTCGTCGCCATTCGCAACAACATGTGGACGTGATTGATTTGCAAAAAAATATTTTTACGACCCACTCCTTCGGCGAGGTCATTTCGCTGGACGATCCGGCATTGCCATACTTGGTCTCGGAAGATCACGGCGATTTTATTCGACCGCTCTTTACCAACCCACGTCTCTTGTCTCCCGAACAATTGTTGTTGACGTTTGATGGCTTGCTGCAGCACACGGACTTTGTGCCGCTGATGAAAACCATCCTCAAACGATTAGAGACGGTCTATAATTTTCCGGTGGATATTGAATTCACCGCCGATCTCATTCCCGATCATGGCAAGCCGCGCGTGGTGGTGCATTTGCTCCAATGTCGTCCGCAATCACAATATGCGGCAACGCAACAGGTGAACGTGCCCATCAACATTCCCGAGGGCGACAAAATCTTTTCTTCGCATCGGCGGGTGCCGGAAGGCGTGGTCTCGGACATTCGCTATATCGTGTACATCGCCCCAGAGAAATATGTTGATGCGGGTCCGATCACCAAATTGGAATTGGCACGCATTGTGGGACGCTTGAACAAATTGCTCGAAGGACAACCTTTTATCCTGATGGGACCCGGGCGTTGGGGGAGCACCAATCCCGATCTGGGTCTGCACGTTACGTACGCCGATATTTGCAACACGCGCGTGCTGGTGGAGATTGCGTTGCCGCGCGGCGACAGCACGCTCGAAGTATCGTATGGCACGCACTTTTTCCAGGATTTGGTGGAGGCGCACATTTATCCGTTGCCCTTGTTTCCGGCGGAACGCGGCACCATTTTCAACCGTGAGTTTTTTGAACGGGCACCTAATCTACTTGCCACGTTGTTACCGCAAGATGCGTCTTGTGCGGACTATGTTCATGTGATTGATGTGCCGGCAGTAACAGGGGGCCGTTCGCTAGAGATTGTGATGGACGAAGACAAGAGTCTGGCGTTGGCATATTTGAGATAAAAGAGTGGCATCGGACTGGTAGAGACGAGTTGCCGACTCGTCTGTAGCATTTCCCTTTTTTGTGCAATCGGAATATAATTGGATTGATTACAACCTTGTCAGTTGAGTCGAATGTATGCAACGAAGCATCTCGTTTACGATGATTTCAAAGGAACCGGCGAGGTGCTTTTTCGTTCAGTAGACGGGCAGGTCTTGCCTACTCGCAACCTTTTAAATCTGCAATGAGCGAGGTTTCATCTTGAAACCTCGCTCTTGATAGGACTAGCATTTCATCACCATGGAATTTGATCGTTCGATCCCCACGCACAAATCTATCGAATGGCGACATCTGATCTATCTGGCGTTGTTGGCCGTTGCTGTATTCTTGCTTCTGCCGCATCTCGTCCGATTTGATCGGTTGGTCAAACTATTACTCACCGCGCACCCGCAGTATATCGTAATCGCACTGACCACAGAAACATTTCGCTACGTGTTCAGTGCCGGTTCCACCATCGCGTTGGCGCGTCTGTTTGACCGGCGAGTTCCGCTGATGCCAATGACAGAGGCATTCTTTGCCGGCGCAGCACTGAATCGAATCTTTTCGACGGGCGGCGCACCGGGAATGATCGTGCGGCTCATTTTTCTCATCAAGCAGGGATTGCATGTCGGTTCGGTTGCCGCGATCTATATGATCGAAGATATTATCGGCTTGGGGATTGGCATGATTGTATTTCTCTTGGGGATTGGTACGCTCACGGGCGCACAAAATACCCGGGCAATTGTTGAACTTGCGCTGGGATTGTTGGCAGGGTCGGCGCTGTTGGGCTTGGTGGTCATCTATGTCTTGCGCCAAAAAATCCTGGTGCGACGCTTGGTTCACGGCGTGGCGTACTGGAGTAATCGTTTCACGGAGCGATTGTTCCGTCGCACAGTTTACCATCGCGAGCAAGTTGAACGCACGCTCGATGATTTCTATCTGGGGATGCATCAAGCGCGGTTGCGACCGCAATATGTGGCGGCGTCTTTGCTTTTTAACTTACTGCGCTACGCGGCGGGCGGCGCCACCTTGTTCTTTTGCTTTTACGCGCTGGGCGATACAATCTCGCCGGGTGTTTTGATTATGCTCTACACGACGGCTAGCGTACTATCCACCACCAGCGCGATGCTAGGCGAAGTGGCAATTATGGGCACGGGTTTCATCGTCCTCTTTGGTTTGCTGGGCTTGACACCAGAAGCAGCGATTCTGGCAACGGTGCTTTCACGCGCGCTAGCGTTTTGGTTGCCGCTGCCGGTGGGCTTGCTCGCGCTCTGGCATTTGCGCCGGCGTAATCAGTTGTAATCGTATTCTCGCGTAAACCAAAACGAGCAGAAGACAAAATCTTCTGCTCGTTTCCATTCCCGCCGATTTTAGATTGATGGTGCGGAATCATCCGTTGACGCCGGTGGACTGGGTGGCGTCGGTTGAGCCGGCGCAAGCGTTGGGGTCGCCGGTGCAACCATTGGATAGGGGCGCGTACCAAATCGTGTGAGTGCAACGGCTCCAATCGCCAGGGATGCCACAAAGAGCCAGATCAGCCCGCCCAGAAACGGAATCGAAGTAACGAGCCACAACACGAGCAAGCCAATCACCATCGCTAGAATTGGCACGGTGCCTTTGAGTTTGAGCGCGTTTGCCAAACGATCGCCCAAGATCATACTGATAGCGACCCAGCCAAACACACCCGCCGCCACAAATGCAATTGCCAAGACAAGCGAGACCGGAATTCCGAGGCACGTCAGAATGAACAAGATCATCAAAGGAGGAACGACGAGCCACGTCAGACAACCCACACCCACGCTGGGCAACGCCGATTGTTGCGCCACCTCGCCCACGAGTTTGAGTTGATTCGGCATAAAGACGATGATCAATGCTCCGAGGGCGGCAAGACCCAGGGTGAGCACGAGACCGGTTGCAAAATCTCCCAACACGCGCCACAGCGTTGTCCCCGTAAACGGCGCGGGCGAAAAGCCGGGGAACGCTGGTACGCGCACGCGTGGAAAAGCGGTCCCGGTATTGCGCACAACTTGGCCACGCACTGTTGCGCCGTCCTGACGATTCACTCCACCGCCCAACACAATCACATCATTCCCCACCACGGCCGTTGCGTCGAGCGTTACATCGCCGCCAAAATCGGCAATGTCACTGGCAACCTCGCCGGCAACTCGCACATCGCCGCCAAACGAAACGATCGCATGTCCAATCGTCGCGCCTTCTTCCACCACCACATCGCCGCCAAATGAAACCACATCGCGAGTTACGGCGGCGCCCTTTTCGATGCGTGCATCACATCCGAATAACACCACATTATTCGGTGTCTCGCCGGCACGCACAACGGTCGAATTACCAAAGCACACGTGATCGCTACGACCATTATTGGCGGATGCCGGCGTTGCTGCGAATGTCACAAACAAAACCATCAACACAATCATCCAGCGTTTCATTTTGTTCAACCTCCCACAGATGTCGAGGAAGACCGGAAGGGTCCGATCACCACGCGCACCCAGATCAAGGTCAGTGCCAACACGCCGATGCCTAGCATCAGCAGTTGGTTCGCATCCACTTGATCGCTTACAACGGTCGCTGCCGCCCAAACTATTTCGATGAACTTGCGCGTCCAGAAAACCAGCGTCACCAAGGTGCTCCAGAGCGAGACTAGCGCGCTCGGCGTAGTGATCAACGCCGAGACCCAAGCGATGAGCCACCCTGCCACAAGGATGAGGATCACGCCGGCGGCGATGACGAGCAAGGCGGATCCGATCAATGCTCGTCGGCGTGCTTGCGCGCGTTCGTATTCAGCGATGTGTGCCATCACGCGAGAAGTGAATCCCGCCGCTGGAGTCATCATCGTGAACCGAGTTTCGTTACGCATACTCAACATCCTCCATTGATGGCAACCACCACCGCCGGTTGACGACGATTGGCTTCCAACGCCTTTGCCAGGGCTTGGCGCGCACGAAACAGTTTGACCTTGACCGCACTCACGGAATCGCCCGTGGTTTGTGCAATCTCTTCCACCGATTGATCGTGCCAGTATTTCAACACGATCACGAGACGATGCGTGGGTGAGAGCCGCTCCAGCATGCGAGCGATTTCGTCCGCGTTCTCGCGTCGCAACACATCGTCGCTGGGCTCCGGCACGCTTACTTCGCGGCTTGTCAACGTTTCGCCGATGAGTTCGTCTTCGATGGACAGCCACAAGAATCGGCGACGACGTAAACGATCAATGCAGTGATGGGCGGCAATCGCCAACAACCACGTCGCAAATTTCTGACGGCGATCATAGCGCTTGAATTGCTTGTACAGGCGCAGAAAAGTTTCCTGCGCGGCATCTTCTGCATCTTGCGCATTGCCCAACATGCGATACGCCAAGTTGTACACCGGCGTCTGATACCGTTCGACCAGTTGAGCAAAAGCAGTGTGATCGCCTTGTTGGGCGCGGGCTACGAGCAGTTGCTCTTCCAAGTTTCCCTCTCACTACCATCTACGGGGCAAGTTGAAAAAGGTTACACGCTGGTTGACTTGGGTAAAGCAACCGCGAGATAACCCTCGGTCCAAATCGCTGATTCGAACACGTGGAACAAGCCGGTGATCAAGATCAACACCAAGACCAAGGGAATGAGCAGACACGCGCCTAGAATCACAGCCGCCTGCCACGATTGAGATGCCAAGCCCATTGCCACCCCTGCGCCTATCGGGATACCGACCAAGATGAGCGTGATCGGAATCATCAAAATTGCAAAGCCGATGCTGATGCCAATAATGAGCAAGTATAGCACCGCCACATTGCCCAGATTCTCGCGCACCAACCGATACCCTTCCCGAAGTGAATCCATCACGCCGCGTCTGCCAATAACGCACGCGCGCAAGATGAATTGATAGAATGGTTCGACGACCAAGTAGAGAAGGGCCAAACATATAACGGCGCAACAAATCATCACAAGCGAGCCGGCAATGCTTCCAGCGAAAACGGTCCACAATGCTTCGGGGACATTTTTGCCGGTGTTGATCAACGGCACAATCGCTGCCAGGATGGGCGCGAGTGCGATCACTATCAACACGAGCGTGATAATCATCAAAGGCAGATTGATCGCGATGGCAATCCCCAACTGAGGCCAGAACCGGTCGGCACCAATGCTAAACCCGCGACGAATCGTTGGAATGGTGCCGTTCGTTTCCAACTCTTGCACCAAACCGATCAGCGCGGCGCGGCTGAGAAAACGCAAGACGATACCCAGAATCGCCAGCACAACGATGACACAGCAAACCAG
Organism: Chloroflexota bacterium; assembly: GCA_037440625.1. Lineage (GTDB taxonomy): Bacteria > Chloroflexota > Anaerolineae > UBA4142 > UBA4142 > DAOTXS01. Next base: position 24,597 of record JBBITT010000032.1, on the reverse strand, counting down.
CAAGATGATGAGCATGAGGTTTTGCCAGAATTCGGGAGGCAGGGTGGGCAAGACCTCACCGCCGCGACCGGCGCCGGGAAGATTTCTTCCGCCGCCCCAATTTCCAAAATTAAAATTGCCTCCCCCGCTTCCGCCAAACAGTGCCATTAGAAAACCAAACAACCACAGCGCACGATACTTGAAGGTGATTTCAAACGCGCGTGCCAGGATCTTTCCGTAATCCATTTGGGCCTCCTTGTTGGAATTTTCCAACTTTCACAACGATTGCCTTTGACAAACCGGCAATAAACCGGTATAGTCCAAACCTATTTGGGAGAGCCGATGCAAAAATTCACATCCGAATTTCCGCGCCAGTTTTGGGTTCTCTTTGGCGGTACGCTGGTCAATTCGATTGGCGGCGGAATGGTATTTCCCTTTCTCACCCTTTATCTGCACCAACGGCTGAACATTTCAATGACCTACGTGGGCATCATCTTGATGTTTTGGTCGCTCAGCTCACTCGTTGGTCAAATTGTTGGCGGCACGCTCACGGATCGTTTGGGGCGTAAAAAGTTGATGGCGGTCAGTCTTGGTGCGAGTGCTGGCGTGATGATGACCTTTGGCTTTGCCGATTCGTTTGGGCTTGCCGCGTTGATTGTCATCTTGGCGGGAGTCTCCGGGGCACTCTATCAACCGGCGCGCGATGCGATGATCGCCGATTTAATTGAGCCGGTTAAACGACCACAGGCGTATGGCTTGATTCGCGTCGTTGCTAATCTGGGCATTGCGATTGGGCCGGCAATCGGCGGATTCTTGGCGGCGCGTTCCTACCTCATCACCTTTTTGGGCAATGCCGGGTTGACGCTCATCTTTTTTCTCATCACGATTTTCTGGATTCGCGAGACCAAGCCAGCATCGAGTTCTTTGGATTCAACCCAGCCCGCGGCGGGCAACTTGGTGATTCTGCGCGATTATCGTTTTGTTGCCTTTTGCGGCGCGGTCGCGCTCTGCACGATTCTGGCGGGTCAAATGATGGCAGTCTTGCCAGTGTATATGAAAGACAATTTTGGCTTGGGCGAAAGTTTCTTTGGCTGGGTTATGACCACCAACGCCGCGATGGTGGTCTTGTTCCAATTGCCGATCACGCGCATCGTGCGCAACGTTCCACGTCTATCGCTTACGGCAGGCGGCGGATTGTTGTATGCGTTGGGGGTGTTCAGCGTTGCATTCGCCAACGCCTTTCCGCATTTTATTTTGGCGATGGTCATCTATACCCTTGGCGAAATGATTCTCGTCCCTACCTCCACTGCCATCACCGCCGATTTTGCGCCGCCCGAAATGCGCGGACGTTATATGGGAATGCTGGGGCTCACGTGGAGCATTGGCTTTGGCATCGGACCTACGCTCGGTGGGTTGATTGGCGATCACATCGGCCCCACCGCGATGTGGTGGATCACCGCCTTCTCCGGTGTGGCCGCCGCAATCGTCTTTATCGCGCTTGCGCGGATCAAGCCAATCCCAGCGGCTACGCCCGCTACTTGATCTACGTAGGGCACGCGAGTGCGTTACATTCCTCTGCTCCAGCGCCTTCGTTCGCGTTGGGTGACGCGCGCCGTCAAATCCAACGTGAGACACGAAACGGAGACCACACGATCCACCATTACCGCGCGCACATCCGAGTCCGGCTCCGGCGATATTTCATCCAACATCAATTCATAGCCGGTAATGGATGTGCCGCGCGTAGTGGCGCGCACAATCGAACGATAATAATTATAGCGCGAGGTGCGCGTCCAGCGCCATGGGGTAGTGAGGGTGGCTCCTTCCGGAATGTTCACGTTGATAATGTCTGCCCCGTGGGGCAAGCCGCGTTCTAAAATTTTCTTAGCAAAGCGTTTACCCCATTCTGCCGCCGCTTCAAAATTGATCTGGTTGCTATGCGAGAAGTGATACTTGGTATGGACCGATTGCGAGACTGCCAGCGCAGGCACCCCCATACTCGCCGCTTCCAACGTTGCGCCCACGGTTCCAGAGATCGTTACCCCATTCCCCACATTCTCACCGTAATTGATGCCGGAGACAATCAACGCCGGCGGACGATCCGCGCAAATCAGCACCGCATAACGAACCGCTAGCGCAGGAGTTGCCGCCACCGCAAACGCGCGCAAATGTTTCCCTTCGATTTCATAATGCACTGGTTGCGGCACACCTCCACCACACATCGAACGACCGGTGGAGGTTTGTTGATCACGCGGCGCGACAATCAACACTTCGCCCAAGCCGAGCAATGCGCGCGCCATCGCTTTGATGCCGGGCGATTTAATGCCATCATCGTTCACCAACACGATCAAGGGGATTTTGTGTTTTACATTTTTCTGGCTCGTCATTTGCTCTTGGTTTCCAGCCGACCACTGTTCCGCAACCACTGACCAGTCCGCTGCATTCCTTCCTCAAAAGATATTTTGGGAGCGTAGCCCAAAAGTTGTTTCGATTTTTCGATTCCGAACACCACGCGATGCGCGTAAAAATTCACGCTCGCTCGCGCCACCCGCGGTGGATAGCCATCGAATTTGGCGATCAGTTCAAAAGCGGTGGCTACACTCAGCGCAAACCAATCGGGCATTGCGCGCAAGCGTTTCCCGCCGAGCATTTGCGCATACGCTCCATAAAACTCGCGCCACGTCACCCCGCGTCCTTCCGTGCCGATAAACGCTTGCCCAATCGCCGCCTCGTTTTTCAGCGCGAGCAAAATCAAATCAATCAGGTTGTCAATGTAAATGGCGTTGCAAATTCCGCGCCCATCCCCAATGAGCACCGGTCTGCCACGTCGCACCCGTTCAAGCGGGGTCAACGTCCACGCGTGCGAGCGTGGACCGTACGTGCAACCCGGTCGAATCACCGTGAGTGCCAGGTTGTTTTCGCGCGCAAATTGCCATGCCGCGCGTTCCCCTTCGGCTTTGCTCACCGAATAAAAATCACCGGTGAAACAGAGCGGCGAATCGGCATTAGCATCGCGCGGGGGTGGCAAGCCGTGCACATTGATCGTGCTGATGTGAATAAAACGCTGAACGCCGGCATCACGTGCCGCACGTAAAAGATTGAGCGTGCCACCCCCATTCACGCGCCGATACTCGGCGAGTTTGGCGCGACCACTTTGCATCGCCGCGCAATGAATGACCAGATCGCAACCCTCGATGGCGCGTTGAACGGCAGCGGCATCCACCACATCGCCCAATGCAATTTCCGAAATGTGTTGCGGGTGGCGTGTTTCATGGCGCACCAGACCGCGCACGTCCGCCCCTTCTTCGTTGATCAAGCGTTCCGCCAAGCGCTCGCCGATGAATCCGTTTGCGCCGGTGATGAGGATGCGTTGATGGCGTAGTCTCATTGGGGGACTCGGTTCCGCTGAACCATCGCTTCACTGATCTGCCACAAACGCTTTTGTGCCGATTCATCATACGAGGCGGGAGACGATGGGCGTGGTTGGCATCGCACGAAATATTTGCCGGTTACCCCTGCCACGTCCGGCGATGACGCAAGATACACACTCGTGCGTGCACCTTCTTCCACGCTGACCGCGTGCAAATTGAAAATCGGTTGGGCGATCCATTTGAAAAGCCAGCCGTTGCGGGCAATCAAATTGGTGCGGACGCCGCCGGGATGAAGCACATTTGCTGTAACGCCGGTGCCTTCCAAGCGTCGTGCGAGTTCGTAGGTGAACATGATGTTGGCAAGTTTTGAATGGCAATAGGTCGTCAGGGGATTGTAGCCACGTTTGAATTCCACGTCGTTGAAATTGATGCGCGCCTGCCAATGCATCGCCGATGAAACATTGACGATGCGCGCTGGAGCGCTGGCTTGCAATACGTCGAGCAGCAAGTTCGTCAGCAGAAAATAGGCAAGGTGATTCACCGCCCATGTCATTTCGATGCCATCCACTGAATCCTCGCGAAATATTTTGACGATGCCGGCATTGTTGACCAACACATCGAGTCGCGCGTACTTTTGTTTGAATTGCTCCGCAAGCGCACGAATCTCTTTTTGTGAGGAAAGATCAGCGCGCATAAATTCGATCTGGTCGTTGCCGGTCTGTTGACGCAATTGGCTCACCACCTCCGTGCCTTTGGAGGCATTGCGCCCAACGACAATCACTGTTGCGCCCAAACGCGCCAATTGCTTTGCCGTCTCCAAGCCAATTCCCGATGTTGCGCCGGTAATGAGACAGATTTGACCCCTCATCCTATTTTTCTCTCGCGTGAAGATTTCAGTAAACGCGCAAATAACTCTGCCTGAATGATCGCATCCTCGCGGGCATTGTGCGTCAACGGCACATCGGCGAGAAAGCGCGGCTCCATATCATGCTTGCCTGATTGAATGAACGGTTTGCCGGTCATGCCTGCGTAAAACGATTTGATATCTATGCCGCTGATGCCAAACGGATTGCGTTGGAGAAAGCGATGAAAATAGTACGCCACAAACATCCAATCGAACGCGAGGGGATACGCCACGAATACTGGTAAATGATTTGGCGGTGTAACGCGCGTGATCCATTTTTCAAATTCGAGCATGGCGGTGGCTGGCTCGACGCCGTGTTGCTCTAGTTCGTCCAAATTCAATTTGGCAACCGCCATTGCTTCTGCCACGAAATTGCGCGTGATCGGTTTCAGTTCGATATAGAAATTTTCCTGCGGATTGCCCACGACGCATGCGCCCAGCGAAAGCATTGCATATTCGCCGGGAATCGGACCGGATGCTTCGATGTCAACCGAGATGAGCGTTTCGGCTGGTGGTCGGGTCATTGGGCGAGTGATCCCTTGATGCCGAATGAGGCAAGATCAAAACCACGTTCGGCTAGGCGTGCCAAATGTTTTTGGATCATCTGAGATTCCCAATAGCGCAATAATTTTTCTGCATACGGACGGTTTTGATAAAAAGGCATCCGATCAATCAGTTCATCGAGCGTTTGCACGTGCGGCAAAAGATCGAGCAAGAGTTGATCGCGCGCGGCAAATACGTCTAGATATTTTTGCAAACGTGCCGGAATATCGTCCGTGAAAATTCCTTTATGACTTGAGACCACAAGGCGTGGATTCAGCGCGATGATTTTGCGAATGGACTCTTCGAATGCCGCAATATCCGACTCGCGATGACCGTACCAGGGGCCAAAGGAGGTCAGGTCAATGTCGAACAAGAGCAGCACGCCATAGGTGGGTTCGTAAAAACACATATGGTCAAGGGTGTGCCCCGGTGTGTGCATGGCAATCAGTTTGATCTTGCCAAAATCGAAAACGTCGCCGTCGCCAAAGGTGTGCGTGGGTAACGCCGTTTTGAATTTCATCATCGTGCCGACATACTGGCGCCACTCGGTTGCCAATTTGCCCGGTTCGGTAAAACGGTCGCCCAGCACATCGAAATTGCCAAAGGTGTCGGCGGCGTAGCGTGGTGCATAGATCGGCTTGCCAACAAATTTCCAGTTGAGCGCGGTGTGATCGGGATGGCTGTGTGATGCGATGATGAGATCAAGCGCGGAGCCGTTTGGCAAGGTATCTATCGCGCGCTCGCCGCAACCCGTGTCAATGAGCGCGCGCGCATCACCCTCGATGAGGAAACTGTGCGCAAAAGGAAAACGCCCGTTGTCTTCGGCACAAACGAGCGACAAGCCGGGGATAATAGGAAGGATGGATTCCATAGTTTGTATGATAATCAGATTTAGAGAAAAACGCAATCCTGACGAGGCGGAGAAATCGGACGGGTGGATGATCGCCAATGACGATCAATAACAAAGGACGAACGGCAAAAGACTTGTTCTGCCATCCGTCCTTCGTTCTAGAGCATTTGTCGGTTTCACTTCCACTGCGTCAAAATTTTTTCGCGCTGGAAAATCTTGGTGGCAAGATACAACACGCCAACATCAATCAGCGCGATGAGGATCGAACCAATCAGGAAGGTAAAGGCGTTCAGCAGAATAAATCCTGCTGTTTGCGCCAGCCCCAGCACGACTGCTGGGATTACCAACATCCCGCCAATTTGTTGCGCCACGCGCGTGTCGTTGACGCGCGATGAAATCAACACGCCAATGGCAACGGACAAGAGGGCGAGCAATGGCGTGAGCACAATCATCGCCACGAACCACATGGGATTGAGCAAGCCGGCAAAAACTTGGGCGGTCGTTACAAATTTCGCGCCGATGAAAAAGACAGCGTACGCAAACCAGGTAGCGATCACCGCCGGAATCACCGCTGCGACTGACTTACCCAGCAACAACTCGCCGGTGCGGATAGGCGTGGCGAGCAATGGTTCCAGACTGCGCGCTTGCTTTTCGCCAATGACGCTGAACGCGGCAACCGTCATTGGAATGATGAGTGGCATCACCAGATACAGCACCAGAAATTGTTGGAACACGATCAATTGCATCAGTTCGCTGGGCGAGTATTTGGCAAACTCGGTCGAGAGCGCGTAATAGCGTGCGATTTGTTCGGTGCTGGTGTTCTTCAGGTTGGGATCGTTCATGTCACCACCGAACAGACCAAACATCACAATCGGAATGAAAGCGAGTAAGAGCGGCGGCAGAAAAATCGTAAAGATGAGCAAACGACTTTGGCGAATTTCCAAAAGTTCACGCGAGACGATGGCTTGGATGCGTGAAAGGTTCATGACTTGCCTCCGTTACTCACCAGACTCAAATAGACTTGCTCCAACGAATGTTTTTCTTCGCCGACCGATTGAATCTCTGCCCCCGCATTGACCAGCGCACGCACAATCGCTGGCGTCATTGCCTCTGGATCATCCAACGCAATAGACAAGCGATTGTCTGCGCGTTCGATGCTCTTGATGAAATCTAATGCTTTGAGCGATGCCAGATGCGCGTCATTCACCGTTCGCATCCGCACGATGATGCGCCGACCATACAACTTGCGGCGCAGATTGATCGGCGTATCCACTTCGATCAAATGTTGTTTCATCACGCCGATATGATCCGCCAGCCGATCCGCTTCGTCCAAGTTGTGCGTGCAGAGAAAAATTGTGCGTCCCTCGCTCTTTAACTCGGCGATGAAATCGCGGACGACTTTGGCGGCTTCGGGATCGAGCGCGCTGGTTGGCTCATCGAGAAAGACGACGCGGGGATCGTGCAACAAGGCGCGCGCAATCGCCAGTTTTTGTTTCATTCCTTTGGAAAAACTCGCCACCGTTTCATCGCGGCGTTCCCACAAGCCAAGCAGATCGAGATATTTTTTGACGGCGTCGGCGCGTTGCGCATTCGATAAACCATAGAGCCGCGCAAAGAAATCGAGATTCTGCGCCGCACTCAACTTTTCGTACAAGCCGGGTGCTTCGGTCAGAATGCCGATGCATGCGCGAATTGCATCATTGTCACGCCCCACCACATAGCCGGCAACGCGCGCCTCACCCCGGGTTGGGGCGATGAGACAGGCGAGCATGCGCACCGTTGTCGTTTTGCCCGCGCCGTTGGGACCCAGGAACGCAAAGATTTCGCCCGGCTGAACGCTGAGATTCAAATTCTCAACGGCAATCGTACCGTTGAAATGTTTGGTGAGTCCATTGGTTTCAATCATTTGATCGCCTGCCCAATCAACGGATACGAAAAATCTTTACCATGCCACACCTGCCACGCTGCGAACAGGCCATAGATCGTCCATACGATCATCACGCCAAACGGAATCACAATGGCAAGCAAGGCGGGAATCATCGTGTAGGGCATCATCGGCTCTGGATGTTGTGGATTGAGCAACACCGGCACAAAGATCGAACCGGCAAACGTGAGTGCCCAGCCCACCCACAGCACAATCGCAACGACAATGCCGAATAGTTGATAGAGCGTGGCTTGCGCGGCTTGGCGCGCCGCAAAGTTCGATTTGCCGCGTTGCGTGAGCCAGATGAGGAATGCCAGCAAGACCCCCAGCATTCCGCGGCTGAACATGCCGAGGAGGATGCTCGCGTGTGCCAACGTGGCATTCACGCGCTCCTCTTGGGTGATGGTTGTCTCGTTCAACATTTCGACCCCTCCTGAAAGTAACCACAGAGAACACCCGTGTGATCTAGGGTGTGCCGATGGCGAATAAGCAACTCCTCTTGTATCTACGCGGCAACGTGAAACAAGTTACGTTTCGCGGCGCGCCAGTACGAAAAACAGAGCGACGATGATTCCGATCAATGGCACGATCGTCCACAGAATCCACCAGTACGAAAATGCGTGAGTGCCTTGCGTGTTGAACCATACAACGTTCCAAAGCACGGCGATCAAGATCAGATTGGCAAGCGCCAATCCGATGCCGGCAAAAATCAAACCACGTTCGGGGTCCAGTCGCCACAACTTGCCCCAACGACCAAAGGCGATGAGCGGCTCGCGTGTAGCGACCAAGACGGCAAGTACATTGAGTACAACAAAAAGCGCGGCAAGCCCCAGATACGTTAGGATAAATTCGTCGCGCGCTTGCCAGCCGTCCGGTTGTTCTGCGATGTTGAAATGCACCGCCATCCGTTCTGGCAACGTTGGATACCACAACACGGCGAGCACGACCAGCAACGCAAAAGTTACGCCGACGGGCGCCAGATAAACCCACCGAAAACGAACCGGCGCAAATTCGCGGGCAATGGGTGTGCCTTGGGATAAGGTGCGTGCATAGATAAACATCCACGCCGTCGCGCCGATCAGCGTTACAAGCATCACCGTAGTCAAGATGCCGATGCCATCTCGCGCGCCAACCTTGAGCAATTGGAGCACGCCGCCCAAGATCATGGTGCCTACGCCGACGAGTGCCAGCAACCCGCCGCCAAAACGATTGGTCTTGTCCCAGATTTCCCGGCTCGCATACGCATAGCCGATCCGCACGCCGAAAATGGGATTCGGTCCGACACGCGGCGCAAGATAGTACGTCGCGATGCCGGCAAGCATCAAGATTCCACCGATCAAGAGACTAAATCCAAGCATCACTAACCTCTATGTTGCAGATGTATTACTGGGATAACGCGATTCTACCCAGCGCGTTCCCACCCAACCGATTACGCCCCAAACGATGACGATGGTTTCCAACACCCACAATTGCTCGGCGGTGGCGGTCATTCCGGCAAGTTGTCCCCACGCCGCCCATGCATCAATCAACGATTTGTACACAAACGCAAGCCAGAACCAGCGCACTTGCTTGATGACCACGGCGTAAAAGAGTAACACGTTTGATAGAATGTGTACCCAAATTGTAAAAAAGCGTTCGACGATGGGCGCGATGCTAAACAACACATTCTCCGCCAACCTGAATTGACTCAATGCCTCGGCTGGAAGCGATTGCGGTGCGAGCATCACAACTAGCATTGTGGTGAGTGAACCGATACCGAGCAATAATGCTTCGAACGCACCAAAGCCAATGCCGAATGCCAGCGCGCGATTCCATTCGACTTTGCCCCAGCGGGTATAGCGCAAGACCAGCCAGACGATCAAGACCTCGGTCAAGCCGGTCAGCGTGCCCACGTACAGATCAAACACTAACACGCCAATGCCTTCTTTGGCGCCGCCAGTCAACGCGCGATACAAAACTGGATTGATTGGAACTGCGAGTACGAATTTTACCGCGACTGTACCTAACCACATTAATGCGCCAAAGATCATGTACTTCCAACCCAGCCGACGGATGATCGCATAAGCAAAAAACCCTAACGCCACTAGAATCATCCCGGTACCGCCGAGCAAAATCACAGGTGAGAATGAAAGGTTTTCCATTTGGGCTTCTCCTTTTTCGATTCTTGGTTGACTTGCAAACTTGCCAATTGCAATGCCCTGGCGTGATCTCACCGCACCCCTCGCATGCCTGGCATCGAACGGCGTCGGCGCGCGGCATCCGTCAAGGGACGCTTGGCAACGATCGTTACCTTACCACTGCCTTCGGGCGTGTAAACCGAGACGGCTTCCCAGCCCTCTTCACCCCATTCGTTCAAGGTGGCTTCAATGTCTTCGTCCTTGGTGCCCCACAATCTGCCAATCGTCTTGACCCGATATTCCCATTGAGTTGGCTCGGTCATCTATTCACCTCAATTCGATTTTGGGGTCGTTTCATTTTTGGCAAGCGCGGTCAAGCCGGCGAGTCCACCCAGATTCATCGTGTCAATCGCGCTACTCGGCACGATGACGAGCGCGCCTTTTTCTTTCAATCCTTCGAACAGCATATTCATCGCGCGCAAATGCAATGCGGTGGGATTCTCAACGTATGCTTGCGAGGCTTCCGCAAAACTCGCCGCAATTTGCTTTTCTGATTCGCCGAGAATCACGCGCGCTTGGCGTTCACGTTCGGCTTGGGCTTGGCGACTCATCGCATCTTCCAACTCTTGAGGGATCACAATGTCGCGAATCTCCACCGATTGAACCGTAACGCCCCACGGCGTCGTGCGCTGATCAATGATCTGTTGCAACTCTTTATCAATCGTACTCCGCCCGACGAGAATATCGGCGAGCATCATCCGACCGATAATATCGCGCAACGCGGTTTGCGCCGCCCAATCCACCGCCACCTGATAGTTCTCCACTTCGAGCGCGGCTTTTTGCGCATCCCACACCACCCAGAAAAGTACGGCGTCTACATCTACCGGCACCGTGTCTTTGGTGAGCGTCTTTTGCGCGGAAAACGGCGTAACCATCACACGTTGATCAACCCACGATGAAACGGATTCTGCCACCGGGATGATCCAAAACAAACCGGGTCCCGCCACACGTTGGAATTTGCCAAAGCGCAAAATGATTGCCTTTTCCCATTGGTTCGCAATCTTGAGCGAAAAGAGCACCATGAGCGCCGGCACGAACGATCCGAGCATCCACCACGGGACTGCATTGTTTGCAAACTGACCGGTCAGTGCACTTGCCCCGGTTCCCAAAATGAGGATCAGCAGGAACAGGGTAACAGCGACCGGATTGGTTTGCTTGGGATCATACGTTGCTCTCCGACGGGCAATCATGGGAGCCAATGTTTTCATTTGAAATCCTCCTATGCTTTCTTTTGACGCGCCCAACGTGCCATCTGCGCGTCAAACATTTCACGAATCTCGTCCGGCGCGTAACCGGTGCTCAAGGCTTGACCAATCATTCCGTCTATCATTGCCTTGAGTTGTTCTTGCCGCACCCGTGAGAGATGCACATCGTTAGGGCGTTCCCGCACGTACGTCCCTCGTCCTTGCTGGGTGGTAATCACATGGTCCGTGTCCAACTGATCGTACGCGCGTGCGACGGTATTGGGGTTGATGCGCAACGTGGTTGCCAATTCGCGGACGGTGGGCAACTGCTCGCCGGGTTTCAAGCGCCCGGTGGCAACTTGATGCTTGATCGCATGAACGATTTGTAGATAAATGGGCACGGTGCTATCCGGATCAATCCGGAGGTCCATTGGCCCGCCTCCCCAATTGTATTAATCTAACTAGTACAATTATATCACACCTTGTCAAGGGGTGAGTGAATCAAACAAAAACGCCCGAAGAGGATGCTCTTCGAGCGTGAGCAGGGGAAGTGTGCGTCTAGCGTCCCGGCGGAAAGAACGCAATTTCGTCGTTGGCGTTCACACGTGCGTCGAAGCCGCCGTGATAGCGCAAATCCTTGCCGTTGAGCAACACCCGCCAATTGTCGCGTGGCAGATAGACTGGCTCAACATGAGTCCAAAGCGAGTTTGGTTTTTCTTCGGTATGCCAAGCTCTCTCCAAGGCTTCGGTGCGGATGGCTGGAAAATAGTTCAACACTTTGCGTAGCACGTCTGCCACTTGAGCATTGGCGTTGATGCGTACCACAAGCACAGGAGTTTTCACCAGCTCGCGCAGCCGCCCAAAAAAAGTGACCCGCACGCTTGTCTCTCCTTCATCCAGGGTGCGCGCAATGCGATAGCCCATCAACATCAAATCGAGTTGAACCATCAGATACTTGTTCCAACCTGCGATGGCGGCGGCGGCAAGCGGGGTGTCTGGAACGTTCTCGGCGATCAGTTTTGCAAATGTGGTCTGGGTGAGACTGATGGCACCGGTCACCCAGATTTCGGGAACGTGGATGTGGCGTGGGCCGTGCCCAGCGTGGGCCTTGCCCGCGTAGAATAGATAATCGGCGAAATCGCTTCCCAGATCGAGACCGAGCGTGCGCGCCATCCACACGGTAAAGAAGCGTCGCCGTTCAGCCAGGTGAGTGGGATCGGCTCCTTGTTCCCAACCCAGAATCGCGGCGGTCTCTGGGACGCGTTGCAAATAATCATAGTTCGCGGCGGCAATTTCCAGCCCGTGTGCAAAGAGAGGTTCTACGGTTTGAACCATGGCGGCTTGGTCGGTGTGATCCAATCCAACAAAGCGGATGAGGCGCGTCCATTCCTCGCCGGGGGTGGGCGCGAGTCCGCGCAGTTCAAGCGTGTTTGCCGCCACTTGGGGATTCAATTGAGTTTGTGCTATAATCATTTTGCGCCTCCTGACTGAGTTTATCATGCGGGTGGGTGTGCGGCTATGACAAAAGTCACAAGGAGAGGATGGTATGCAAGTCAATTTTTATGCAACTCTGCGTGCCATAGCGGGAGTCAAATCGGTGGATGTAAATTTTACTGCGCCGAGTACGGTGCGTGCGGTCTTGGAATCGGTAACGCGTGACCATCCCACCCTTGCCGCCGAGCTTTGGAAATCGCCGGATGAACTGAACGATTTCATTCACGTCTTTGTCAACGGACGCGAGACGCGCTATTTGCCACACGGATTGGAAACGGTTCTTCAACCCAACGACACGTTGGATGTGTTTCCGCCCGTAGGGGGTGGCGATGCGCATTGAGCGCGACTATCGCAGCTTACCCTTGTGGCTTGCGCGCGAGTATCTCATCGAAGTGGGTGGACATACGGAAGCCGATGGTAACGTACGGGGCGCTGGGTGGCGGGCGCAATTGAGCGAAGGTGACGCGATTCCGATTGGGGCGTTGCGCATTGGACAGATCCGCCTGATCTTTGAAGGCGATGCCGTTGTGCTCGATCCGGTGATCGCTGCCTTCGAAAAAAAAGCGTTGCGCGCAGGGGGTTGATCAACAAACTCCCGCAGATTCGTGTCTGCGGGAGTTTGCTTTAAAGAATTCCCAATTCTTTCAGTTTGCTTTCTGGCACTACGCCATTCACCCAACCTCGCGCTTTATAATATTCTTCCAGCATCAAGTTGAGTTCGCAGACGTGACCTGCGGAACCTTTTTCCTTGGACGGTTCTTCCAAGAAGCGTTTGGGCAGATAGTCGCTTCCTTCGCGGAAACCGCACAAGTTGTTGTAATAGCGTTCCAGATTGTAGATGCGCTCGCCGGCTTTGAGCACATCATCGGCTGTGAAGGGAATCCCGACCACGGCGGAATACTGCGCGGCGTATTCGTCTGCCCCTTCGGCAAACGCACTGAATTTGCAAAAGTCGAGCGAATCGGAGAAGGCGTGCAGGTCTTGGAGCAGTTTGAGCAGTTCACCTTTGCCTTTCCACGCCAGCGGATCGGTCTTGAGTGGGATCAATCCCAGTTCGCTTGCCGGTGAATAACCGCGCAAGTGGCACGCGCCACGATTGCTGGTGGCATAACCCAGCCCCATCCCTTTCAAGCCGCGCGGATCGTACGCGGGGATGCCTTGACCCTTGACGGTCATGGCGATTTCGGGGTGTCCAAATTTCTTGGCGGCGCGTTCCGTGCCTTCAGCGAGGGTATCGCCGATGCCTTCGCGGAAAGCAATCTTGCGCATGACTTCGACCATGCCATGCGTGTCGCCCCACTTTAATCCGTCTGCGCCTTTGACATAGCCCTTTTCGGTGGCTTCCATCAACATCGAAAGCACATCGCCGATTTCAATCGCGTCGTAGCCATAATCGTTTGCGCGATCAATCATAAACGCGATGGCGCCGGCATCGGCATTATCGCAGTTGGCACCCAGCGACCACGCCGGTTCGTACTCGAGACTCTCCATATGAATCTTGAAGGGTCCTTCTTTGACTGCGACTTCTTTTTTGCACGCCACCGGGCAGGCATGGCAGGTGGGGTCTTCGACCAAAATGTTTTGCTTGACCCATTCACCGCTGACCAATTCTCCTTTTTCGCGGAACGAAGTGGTCATGCTGTTGCGGGTGGGCAGGGCGCCGATATTGTTGGTAATGTTCATCAAGACGTTGGTGCCATAAACGGAAAGTCCACCTTTGCGCGGCGCGGTCACGTTCTTTTCGTCCATAATCGTTGCGAGGGCACGTTGATGGGCGGTCTTCCAAGCCTCCAAGTCGTGCGCGCGGGGAATGCGTTTCTCGGATTTGATGACGATGGCTTTGAGTAGTTTGCTGCCACCCACGCACCCGGTGCCGCCGCGTCCGCTCGCGCGATCGTTCTCGTTGACCCAGTTGCCAAAGCGGACCAGTTTCTCACTTGCAGGTCCAATGGCGATCACGCTCAAGTCATTCTCGCCGTACTTTTGTTTGAAATACTTGACCGTGTCGTGGACACCCTTGCCCCACACTTCGGAGGCGTCCAAAATTTCCACCTGACCATCGTGGACGTACGCGTACACCGGTTTGGCGGCTTTGCCTTTAAAGATCAAGCCATCAAATCCTGCCCAGCGCAAGCGTGCGGCAGACCAACCGCCGTGATGACTGTCGGTTACGGTGCCGGTGAGGGGAGACTTGGTGACGATTGCCATCCGTCCGCTCATATTGGCTTCGGAGCCGGTGAGCGGACCATTCATAAAGCAGAGGATGTTGTCAGGACTGAGGGGATCAACTTGGGGACCGTTCTCAAAGACGTACTTGACGCCCAGACCGCGCGCACCGATGTACTTGCGTGCCCAGTCTTCGGGAACGGGATCGTACGTTACCTTTCCGGCGGAAAGGTTAATCTGTGCGATTCGGTTTGCGAATCCGTGCAATGTCATTTTTCCTCCTTTGGAATTAAACTTCTTTGTTTGACCAACATCTAGCGTTCACAACTCGAACGAGTTGGATGAGTGCGGAGGAGACATCAAGCAGACTTGCAGGAAAATATTCAACTTTCGCTATCATTCTAACGCGCCAAGGTCTAAATGTCAAGCAGGGAACGTCAAATTTGCAATCTGTTTGGCATAACTTCCGGTCGTGGCTTGAATTACAACCAGATTTGTAACCTGTTTCTGACCTTGGGCGGTTAGACTGGCTTCAAACTCAGTTATGCGTGTTTTCAAACGAAATGTTGAGGCAAGGTTAAAATGGTAAGATCTGCTTGCGTAGATGAAGCCGGGCGCTTGATCCTCGCTCCCGATCTCGCCGCGCGTTATGGCATCCAGCCCGGTACGCAGATTTGTCTAGATCAAGATGCCCATGGCTTGATCCTTCGACGTCCGGTGACGCAACTTGCCAGACTCTACCTTGAGCCAACGAACTGGTGTAATCTCGATTGCCGGACGTGTATCCGCAACGTGTGGGACGAACCAACGGGGATGATGACCGAGGTGGTGTTTGCGCGGATCATGGAAGGGTTACGTGCCTTTTCGCCACCGCCCACCGTCTTCTTGGGGGGCTTTGGTGAACCGCTCTTTCATCCCAAGATCGTCGAGATGGTGGCGCAAGCCAAAGCCCTGGATGCATCGGTGGAACTCATCACGAATGGTACGCTACTCAACGCTCGCTTGGCGCGCGATTTGATTGCGGCGGGACTCGATGTGCTTTGGGTTTCGCTTGATGGAGCAACGCCGGCAAGTTATGCGGATGTGCGTTTGGGCGCGGAACTCCCCAAGGTGGTTGAGAACATTAAACAATTTCGCGACGCGCGCCGACCTTCGCATCGTCCCACGCCAGAAATCGGCATTGCGTTCGTCGCGATGAAACGCAATGTGGCTGAATTACCCGCGCTCGTCCGCTTGGGGCGAACGCTTGGGGCATCGCGATTTTTGATCACGAATGTATTGCCGCACACCCAAGCGATGCGGGATGAGGCATTGTATCAAAATGCCTTGAACAACATTTTGTATCTGCGTTCGATCTGGGTGCCTCACTTGAGTTTGCCCAAGATGGACCTCGATGAAACCACGCGCGAATCGTTGCATCAAGTAATGCAGGGCACGGTGAACGTCTCTTGGGTCGGCGCGAACTTGGGCGGCGCCAATGATCGGTGCCCCTTTATCGAGCAGGGCGCCGGGGTGGTGGGCTGGGATGGCGGCTTGAGTCCTTGCTTGCCGCTCTTGCACAGTTACACCAGTTTTCTCAACGATCGCAAACGGTTCTCGCGACGTTGGGTGATTGGCAATGTGCAAGACCGTGATCTCTCTGCGTTGTGGAACGCGCCCGAACATCTGGCGTTTCGGGAGCGGGTGCAAGATTTCGATTTTGCGCCGTGCACGTTTTGTGGGGGCTGTGATTTAGCGGAGGCAAACGAAGAGGATTGCATCGGCAACACCTTTCCCACGTGTGGGGGGTGTTTGTGGGCGCAAGGGGTGATTCGATGCCCCTAGGTGGGTAACATATGGCGTTACTTGCCAAACAATTTCAAAAAGATTTCTACCACGTGTGGATCGAAATGCTGGCCCGCTTGCTGGCGGATGTACGCCAAGGCGTCTTCACGACTCCACGCCTTGCGGTACGGGCGGTCGCTGGTGAGTGCATCATACACATCCACGACCGCAAAGAGACGCGCCACCAGTGGAATTTCCTCACCTTTTAATCCACGCGGATAACCGGTGCCATCCCATTTTTCGTGATGGCAGTACGGAATGTCCAGCGCCGGACGCAGATATTCGATGGGCAAGAGCAATTCATAGGCACGTTGCGGGTGTTGGCGCATAATCGCCATTTCCGCCTCGGTGAGTTTATCGGGTTTGAGTAGGATATTGTCCGGCACCCCCATCTTGCCAATATCGTGCAAAAGTGCGCCGCGCCGAAGGTGAACAATTTCGTCTTCCCCAATGCCCAGCGCGCGTGCCAGTTCCAGGGTCATTTCGGTTACCCGTTGAGTGTGCCCCTCGGTTTCCTTGTCGCGCAAGTCCAACGCGCGGGACCATCCCTCGATGGTTGCCTCGTAGGCTTGACCGAGTTCTAGGTTGGCTTGTTGCAAACCCTCGAACAGGCGCGCATTGTCAATGGCAATCGCGGCTTGCCCAGCGAGCGTTTCACAGAAATCGCGCCATTCGGGGTTGGTGGGCAGCGGCGCATGGTGAAAAATTTGCATTACGCCCACCACATTGCCTTTGGCAATCAACGGCGCGCCATAATACTCGGCAAAACCCTCTGCCACCAATTCGGTAACGACAAATTCTTTGGCATGGGCGGGGAGATCACGAAGGTGAATACTCTGCCGTTCCAACGCGACACGCCCGGCAAAATTCTCGCCCAGCCGTATCCGCGTTTGCTCCACGGCGCGCGTCCGAAAGCCGCGTGAAGCGGCATATTCGAGCACATGGGTCTGTGGATTCAAGAGCAAGACACTTGCCGCGTCCACGTGGAGTTGCGTGGTAACGTGCTCGAGCAAGAGGTTGAGCGTGAGCCGCAAATCAAAACTGCTGCTGATGGCGCGATCAATCGCGTGGAGCGTGGCAAGTTGACTGAGATGTCGTTCGGTTTGCTCATTGAGCGTGGCACGGTGGATGGCGTTGCCAGCGATATCGGCGACAGCGCCCAGTAAACGCAAATCGTGTTCGCTGAGCAGGCGTTTGCTGGCAATCCACAGCAACCCGATGATCTGTTGCTGGACAGCCACCAGTACGCCGGCGGCGGCGCGGCATTCCTCAAAGGCATAAGGATAAAAGACATTCGGATCGTTGCGCACATCGTTGTTCAAGTAGGGTGTGCCAGTCGCAAGGATTTGGGCGCTCACGCCTGCGCCGCGCGGAATCTTGAGTCCGACCAAGGATGCCCATACCCCACGTGCCGCTGTAACCTGCAATTCGCCGTTCGCGGGATTGAGTATCTGGATGGCTGCCCCGTCCACCTCAAACAGCGTGAGCAGTTGATCCAGCACGATCGAGAACATTTCCTTGTGGCTGGGCGCTGTGCGCAATGCCGCGCTCACGGCGGACACGATTTCGAGTTCGCGCAGACGCAGGCGGGTTTGTTGATAAAGATGCGCGTTTTCGATAGAGGTAGCGAATTGGGCGGCGAGCGTTTCGAGCAAGACGCGATGTTCTTGCGTAAAGGCGTGGGGTTGATAAGATTGGGTGGCAACCATTCCGATGGTTTGTTCGCCCCGGCGCAGGGGAACGGCGAGAATCGAGCGGACGTGCTCCGGGTTGCCAAAATGCACCGCTTGGATTTCGTCTTGCGCCAAGTAATCGTCAATCAGAAGGGTCTTGCCACTTGGGATGACGAGTCCGCTGAGACCTGCGCCGCGCGGAATCCGTTGTGAAGGAGTGCGACCATCTTTGTCGTACAGGTAAACGCCGTGATAATCGCCCAAGGCTTCATCTTCCAGCACGATGCTCAATGCTTCGCAGGGCATGGTGCGTTCGATGGCTTGATGGATTGCCACGTAGGTGGCTTCGGGGTCCAGTTCGTTGAGGAGCAAGGTTTGGCTGGCTTGGTGCAGGGTATTCAATTCGTCGAGGCGGCGTTGCGTTTCTTCGAATAGGCGCGCGCGTTGGAGCGCGTTGCCAGCAATATCGGCGATGGCGGTAAGCAAACGCTGGGTCTGTTCGGTCAGGGAGGGCGTCTGGGCAAACCAAACGTGCATCACACCGATGATGCGCTGTTCCGCGCGTAAGGGGAGAGAGATGCCACCGCAAAGTTCATTCAGCAGCGTTTGCTCGCCGGGTTGAATGACATTGACGGGATCGGTACGCCAGTCGGCGGTAACGTAGATTTCGCCGGTGGCGCCCACCCTGCCGGTAACGCCTTCGCCGGCGTGATGACGCAGCGCCGCGCCCGGCATTGCAATCCACTCGCCGCTCTCGTTGAGCCAGCCCTGCGAGACCCAATCGCCGCTGGCTTCTTCCAGCAAATAGATCGAGCCAGCACGCGCCGCCACAGCCCGAGCCGCGTGGGCGATAAAGATGGGAATCATTTCTTGAGCCGTGTGCGCCACGCGCAGTGCCGACGAGACCTGTTGTAACACTTCGAGTTCGTGCAAACGTCTTTGCGTCTCGTTCAAGAGGCGGAGACGTTCGAGGGCAGTCGCGACTTGGCTGGCGGCTGTCGCTAGGAGATGCTCATCTGTTTCGCTAAAGGCGTTGAGTTTATGGCTCTCGGCATTGATCACCCCAAGAACGCGTCCGCCGACAATCAATGGGACGCACAATTCAGAGCGCGTCGCGGGATTGATTTCGATGTACGCGTCTTCCATCCGTACATTGCCAGTGCGATACGGTTTGCCGCTTGCCGCCACGCGCCCAGTGATGCCGGCATTCAGCGGAATCTGGGCAGGAATATTCTTCAGCGTTACACCGCGATAGGCGGGATGCGGCAAAAGATATGTCCCCTCTGCATTCATCAGTAGAAAACCAAAGTTGTCTGGATAAAGATTGTTGCCAACCACGTGGGTGATCTGTTCGATCAATCTATTTTCATCCTTGGCTTGGATGCAGATGGAAGCGATGGTGTGCAGCGTTTCTAATTCGGTCAGGTGGATTCGCAAATCATCGAACAGGCGTGCGTTTTGAATTGCCAAACCAATTTGGTTGGCGAGCATATGGAGCAGATCCAGATCATCGGCTTGGTATGCCTGGTTGCGATAACTTTGCAGTTCAAGCAAACCGATGATTCGGCTCTCGACGAGCATCGGTGTGTATACAGCGGATTGCGGCGTGCGATGGTTGCCGATGATGATTCCACTGCCTTGTTGGGTTTTGACGGCGAGATCGTTGACAATGACAGTTTGTGCATCGAGAACGGCTTTGGCGCGTCCC
Source organism: Chloroflexota bacterium (assembly GCA_037440625.1). GTDB lineage: Bacteria > Chloroflexota > Anaerolineae > UBA4142 > UBA4142 > DAOTXS01. The sequence continues at coordinate 4,803 of JBBITT010000032.1, read as the reverse complement.
TCACGCACGGTGTTAGGATCAAGTGTGAGCGGCGGAAGGAGGTTGACATCCAATTCCTGCTCGTCGCTGAGAATGAACGCGGCACGCAGAGTGTGGGTGGTGTCATCGTACAACGTGATTGCCAAATTGTCGCAAGGAACGAGCGTGCGAATGTGCTGATAGGCAGTCCGATAGATCGTCGGCAAGTCGAGGGTGGCGGCAAGCGCGCGCCCCAGCGCGTTGACCGCGGCGATGCGTTCGGCGCGGCGCTGCGCTTGTTCAAACAAGCGGTGGCGTTCGATGATGAGTGTGGCGGTGGCAGAGACTGTCGTCAAGATATGCAAGTCGTGTTCGGTGAACGCATTGGGTTGCGTACTTTCGAGCGACAAGACGCCAATGACCGTTCCGCCGCTCAGCAAAGGGGCTGCCAGCGCGCTGCGCAGCGCTTGCACCTCGGCGCTGGCAACGCGCGCAGCATCGGCTTGCAAGATGGCGTCGGCTTGAATATCTGCAATCAACAAGGGGCTTTGCTCACGCGCGGCGCGCCCCGCGTACCCCCACGTGATGGGGTAGGTAAAGCCCAACACGGAAGAATCATGATAACCGTTTAGCGCGCGCACCTGCAAATGTTCCGCATCGGTGAGCAACGCCAAACTGCCTTTCTCCGCTGCTGGGATCGCGTGCATTGCCGCGGCGATCAAACGCTCCAACAGCGCCGGCAATTCAATGGTTTCGCTCAAGGCTTGCGCTATCAAGGCTTGCGCTTCCAATTCGCGCTCGTGGCGCTTGCGTTCGGTGATGTCAATGAGTGTGCCAATGATGGCGGGTTGACCTTGATAGTCGGCTCGCAAGCCATGGGCTTCGATGAAACAATGAGAACCGTCTTTGCGTAATCCGCGAAATTCGTAGCGCACGCTCTTGACTTGGCCCCTAATTCGCTGCCGAATAAGTTCGGTAACCCGCGGGCGATCATCGGGATGGGTGAGATCGAGCGGACTCCGAATGTCAATCAACTCTTCGACTTGATAGCCAAAGATCTGCGCCAACGCTGGATTGACGTAGCGAAAACGTCCTTCCTGAATCAGATAAATGCCGGTGAGCGAGGATTCCGTCAGCATGCGGAACCGTTCTTCGCTCTCCTGCAATGCGCTTTCCGCACGCTTGCGTTCGGTGATGTCTTGTGCCGCGCCATAGATGCGTATGACCCGATTTTGCTGAGGGTCCCAAACTGGGATCGCATAATCGCGGAGCCAACGCGCTTCGCCGGCGCGGGTCACAAAGCGCATCTCGCATACATCCAGTTTTCCGCTGAGGACACGTTGGGCGTGCTGAAGCGCAATGGGCAAATCGTCAGGATGCACCATCGTTTGCCAGCCACCGCGTGCGTCCACTTCGGGTAACGTGTATCCAAAGACGTGCAAAAAAGAATCCGTGATCCACTCGCCGCGCATCGTCCCATCGGCATCCACGCGAAAAGCATACACATAATCCGAAATCATTTCCGAGATGTGGCGATAACGTTCTTCACTTTTTTGTAATTCGATTTCTGCGCGTTGCCGTTCGGTGATGTCTTCGATGGCGAGCAAGATCATGGGGGCTTGGACATTCACGTGCCGAAGACGCCGCGCATTCAGCAACATGGTGCGTTGACCAATGTGTTCAAACTGATGTTCGACGACAAAGTCATCCAAGTGAGTATTTTGCGGCAGAATCTTTTCTAACAATGTGCGTAACTGGGGGATGTCCCATTGCCGATTGCCCAACTCGTAGATTGGACGACCATCGGTTTCGGCGGGGGAGACTCGGAAGGTGCGATAAAACGACTGATTCGCCGCGATAACCCGCAAGTTAGCATCTAGCACGACCAAGGGCTCGCGTACCGTAGCGACAATACTTTCGGCAAAGTCGCGTGCTTCGCGGATAATGTTCTGGATTTGGCGTTCCTTGGTTTGATCGCGAAAGACCAGCACAACCCCCGCAATCTTGCCACGTTGGTTGCGCACCGGTGCTCCGCTATCGGCGATAGGAATCTCGCGGCCGTCACGCGCGATGAGAACGGTGTGATTGGCGAGCCCAAGGACGATGCCTTGACGCAAAACGCGCGCAACCGGGTTTTCGACCTCGGCGCGCGTTTCTTCGTTGATGATGCGAAAAACTTGAGCAAGTGGTTTGCCTAATGCTTCATTCTCACGCCAGCCCGTCAACCCTTCGGCGATTGGATTCATCATGGTAACACGACCTTTGGCATCGGTTACAATGACGGCATCGCCAATGCTATACAACGTGGCGCGCAGTTGGGCTTGGAGCAGTGTTGTTGACTGACGGGGACGCGGGTGTGACGTCTGTGCGGACACGCGTTTCTTTTTGGGATGATTCATAATTATCCTTCGCTTGTCCAACGTGTTCTTTGATAGCCGCAAAGCGTTATCGAGTATATCACAAAAGAGGATAGAAGCAAGTAAGAAAAAAGACCTGTCCGATTTCTGCAACCGGACAGGTCTTGTTTTAGGTTAACATTTTTTACTTGAATACGAATTGGAGCAAGCACTTGCCCCACGCACCCATCACGATGGGGACTAGACCGATGAGGGCAACGATGATGCCCGCGGTGCCGCCGACAACAGCGAGACCTAGATAGATCAGCACCAATCCCAACACGATGCGCAACACGCGTCCCAACGTGCCGTTCATAAACGTAATCAATCCGCTCATTTTGCATCCTCCTGATGGATAATGTCCGGCGATCTTGGTCGCCTTCACTTGTTGGATGCACATTGAGCGAAAAGGTTACATCAGCGCCACCAATCCTTGCGCGAGCGCGGTTCCATAAATTCGCCGGTATCGCGGATGGCAACCTTAACCTCATTCGATTGAGCCGTACCAAACGGCTGGCGCGCGCGCAACGCCGGTAAATTGCCGCGGCCCTCGGCATTCGATTTTTGGTACAACGCCAGCAGATTTGGATCCACCGCGATTCCTTCGACGTGCAGCGCATATCCACCCACAATCGTATCTTCGCGCGTGTACTTGAACGTGATGCGTTGAGCGTCGGCGTACAGCACCAAGGCACGGAAACCATTCATAATGTCCGAGCCGCCGTTGGGCAGATACAACGTTTCGCCCGGCGTCGCCGCTAATCCAATCATCGTTACTTCGGGATCGTCAATCGGTTTGCCGCGACAGTTGCATCCCCAATCCCAGTTGTACACTTGGTAAAGTGCTTTGATGGCACGCGCGCGATTATCGGCAAACAGACTGGGCAACTGCGGACCACCTGGATCGGTCGCGCCAGCGAGATCCAGCAATGCAAGCGAACCTTTGGTGGCAACGTAGCCGCGTAAACCTAGGTTCAAGTCGGCGTGTTGCGCGGCAGGGCGGTCACTGGGCGGCGGAACCACCGGCAGAGTAGAGTAAGTAGTTTGGACTGGCGCGCGTGCAACCGTTGCCGTTACCGGTGATGAGGAGGAGAGCGACGGCGTGCTGGTGCGTGTAATTGTTGAGCCAGCCGCCTGACGCAACGATGTGGGCGATGGTGTGATTGAAGGCGCGAGTGTGGGCGTGGGTGTTGGGCTGGCAATAACATAGATCACATAAATGATTGTAACTGGCGGGCTAGGTTGTTGCGATGATCGCGCTGTTTGATTGCTGATGTTGGGTTGCGCCAACACCAATGCACCGAGGGCGATCAAAATGATGATGCCGATGGTTGCGGGTATCCAGTACCGCGCATACGCGGCGACGGGGTTTGCCGGCGCACCTTCGGGAATGCGTTGGCGCATTACCAAGAATGCTCCCACAATCAGCAACGCCGCGATCGCAAGAAGCGCACCAATGCCGGCGATGCCGCCGGTTCCGCCACTGAACAAGCCAGTTGGAGTTGGGGTCGGTGTGAGCGTCGCCGTTGCTGTGGGTATAGGAGTGTCCGTTGGTGTTGGTGTAGTGGTGGAGGTTGGGGTTGCGGTTACTGTTGGGGTCAGAGTGAGTGTGGCAGTCGCCGTGCGTGTTTGCGTGGGACGTGGAACGGTTACGGTGGGCAAATCAAGACGCGGCTCCATACACACCGCATCGAACCAAACGCGATTTTCACCGCCGGAACCATCGCGCGCAATCGCGCGCAAGAAAATCGTGGCGCGCTCCGAACGTGCGACGAACAACATCGTCATTGCCGCAATGTTGACCGCCGCTTTGCCATCGAAGAAAGCCGGTCCCCAAATCACGTTCGATGATTTGGGATCAGTGCCACCCAAAGGGTCTACGCCCACTTGTCTGCCAATCGTATCCACGCGGAAATTGGGACCGTCCACAGATTTGGCAGCGAGACTATAACCCAAGCGGAACCAATAGTACGTGCCGGGCTTGAGTCCACTCACCGTTTGTCGGACGCCGGCATCGAAGGTGTTGCTAGAGAAAATTTGTTGCGATGTGCCCGGCACATCGTCAATGCCTTCATTGTCCACGGCGTTGAATTGTGGCGGCGCGCCCGCAAAGATGAATGGATCCCAACCTACGACCACGCGACCGTACGGTGTATCGCGCCCGGGCGGTGGCATAAATCCATTGCGCAATAAATTTTTAGGATCGTAGGCGCAGGGGTCTTTGAGTGTGATCGGTTTATTGGGAACCGGTGGACCTTGGAGCGGCGGCGCGGCGATTGCCGGGACAAGGATATAAAACAGCGTTGCCAACAATCCAAGCGCAACGCTGATAGACTTGCTGTATTTCATCGAGACCTCGATTCAAGCACAAGAACACTCGTGCCTATCTTGCAAAAGTAACCTGCAAGTGGGCAAAGTATACTTTGAATGTCGAGTAAGTCAATCCCCC
>JBBITT010000031.1:0-36270 GCA_037440625.1 Chloroflexota bacterium | reverse complement strand
GCATCGACAACGACGCGAGATAATCCGCGCACCGATTTATTTTCAGTGAGCGACCACCAATCGCCGGGCGGCAAAATCACCTCGCGCTGGGTCTGTCCTTGCCGAATCACCGGCGCGACGTAGAGCGCATCGCCGATCATCCACGAATCTTCGATGGCATACAACTCGGCACAATCGCTCCAGATCAACGCCGGATGACGAATGATTGGTGTGCCGTCGCGCGTTGCTTGTTTCGACAGCGAATAAAAGTACGGAAACAATTTGACGTGCTCTTGCGACAAGGCGCGATAAATCTCCACTGTCTCGTCATCGAATTTCCACGGCTCGCGATTGCGCCCGATCGGTCCGCCGTGTGCGCGCATCAACGGCGAATAGCATCCCACTTCTGCCCAGCGAATGTACAACTCTTTCGTCGTGATCGGCGCGAACCAATCGTACCACCCGCCGATGTCGGAACCGTGAACCGGAAAGCCACAGATCGAAGCGTTGATCATCGCGCGTACGGCGGCGGGTAAACCATCGCCCTCGTCCCAGTCCGTGTCTTGATCGCCGGGCCATTGCGCGGCAACGAAGCGTTGCGAACCCGCATAACCCGCGCGCGGATAAAGCAGATGATCGTTGCCGAGTATACGGCGCGCGGCGCGTTGCATCGCCGCACAATAAATTATGGGATACGCGTTGCGCATCGCAATCCCAGGTTGCCCATTGTAGAAAATGGAATCGGGTGGAATGGATTCGGCGTAATCGGTCATTACCGCGTGAATACCGCGCGCGTGAAAAGTTTGCGCGACGATGTTTTCGTGCCATGCCGACGCACGCGGATTGGTGTAATCAATCACGGCGGCGATACCGTGAAAGATACGTTGATGATAGGGCAAGCCCAAACGATTGCGCACAAAATATCCTTTTTGCAAACCCTCGTCGTGTGTGGCTGACCCGGCATTCATATACGGAAAATGCCAGATGTGAACCTTGTAACCGTTGTCGCGCGCCGTTTTGATCAGCCCATCAATGTCGTACCACCATTGTTTGGCAAATTCGTACGAGCCGCGCACCGCTTGCCAATGTTCGATACCCACTTGTGCAAGCGGAATTCCAAGTTCGCGGAATTTGCGAATGTCCGTCAGCACATCGTCTTGCACGACCGCGCCCGTGTTTGTCTTCCACGGCAGGAACGCCCACGCCGGCGGCGTGTTACTGCGACCGGTCAATGCGGTGTATTGTTGAATCACGTCGAGCGGCGTGGGACCCGCGCACAAGAATAGATCGAGTTTGTTATCGAGTACTGTGAGACGACTCACCGCAGGGGAGATTTCGCTCCCTTGCTCCTCTGCTCCCTTGCGCCTCTGCGCGTTAGCAGACTTGAACCAGGAAGGTTTATATGTGTTCCAAAACAATCCAATGCTCGCGCCACGCTCGCGCGCGATGAGTGCAAACGGAACCGGAAAGCCGGTGCATTGTTCGCCATTCGGAAACGAGCCGCGCGCACCGAACCAACGCCTGAAGATTGGATAAAGAATCGGTAAACGATTTTTCACCCACTCGTACCCCACGCCACCTTCTTCGACAAAGAAATACGATTGTTCGCCGCGTTGGTCAACTTTGTTGAAGCGTTGACCGAGACCCAAGATGTGGGCGTCGTCAGCCAGGTTGAATACGATGGAAACGTGAGGCATGAAGCGTGAGGCGTGATGGAATTCGATGCGGAGAATATTTGAATCGTAAAACGACAAGCGTAGCAATCCGCCGCGAAACGTGAGGCATACTGCGTGAGCGTCCGCTTTGATTTTTTCGACTTGATGGATGGGTCGCCCGATCGCTCCCAGGTTCATCTTGATCGTGTTGCCGGTGTAGAGCAGTGGGATCGAAATGATTTTCTGGATGATCCAAGCGCGCGATAATCCCTTCTCCGCTAGTTGCCACAACTTTTCGCCTTGCGCGTTTTTCACGATGACGCCAAACGGCGCGCGCGTGACTTGAACGCGGATATGGGGCGCTGTGAGTATCGCACCACCATCAGTCAATTCAATGATCGGTCTTTCGTCCTCCGTCCTTCGTCCTTCGTCAAGCACCAATGACGGCGGCTCAACGGCATCATCGTTTTTCTCTGCGCTAGGCGCGCGCCATACGAACAACATTGCAATCACGGCGACAACGATAATCGGTGTAATCATTCTTTCGCTATCTGCGAACCCCATCGGTGCAGTGTGGCTCATCAACCAGCCGTACTGTTGCATCGTCCACACAACGGCAAAAGTTGACACGGCTGCGTGCAGGAAGGAGCCAATGCCGGGAATGACGCGAAAGAGAAACGCGAAGGCGCGCACAAAAAAGATGACAAGCGCAATGAGCAATGCCATCGGAAAAATTTGGACGAATGATACGCGCCACGCCGTCAAGGCAAGGGGCACATTGGGCATCGCCGCCAGCGCGACGATGTAAAGCAACACCGCAACGATGAGGATACCGAAAACAAATAACCACGCGAGTCGTCGTGCAATGACGCCGTAACGTGGGAAGAGAATGATGGTGCGATTGAAATGATAATGCCAAATCGAGACAAGGAGCGACGCAAAAATCCACACCGGCAAGACACGCCACAAGCGCGCGGTCGCCGAATCGTTCAGTGCGGATGGGAGCACACTGAGAACGAGCAAATAAAAAAGCAAGCCAAGGCAAATATCGAATAGGACGATTGCCCAAAAGCGCGGCGTACTTTTTGCGCCCCACCCAATCGAAAGGAAATTGTTTTCTCGCTCGAATGGCGTGAAATGTTGATAGTAGATGAGCGCGGTTTGGAATAAGCTAAGAAGGAGGCATAGTGCAACTGAATGCATCGGAAAACATCTTGAACGCGGACGAGCACGGATTATTATCTGATGTTACGCGGTCAACGATTTATTCACCACAGAGATCACAGAGTTCACTGAGGTTTCTATAGTTTTTCTCTGTGTTCTCCGTGTGCTCTGTGGTAAAATCGCGTCAGGTGAGTTATTATTTTATCCGCGTTCGTCCGCGTTTGTCTGCGTCCTATTTAATCGTCATCGGAATCTGCAGCGCACGAGCCAGCATTTCCAACTCGGGCAGAATTTCGCCGTATGCCATCACGAGATGATGTTCCCAGCCATTGTTCAGAATTTCGTTGAGAAATTCCATTCCATCTTTATCGAACTTGACGCGCGAGAGCGTGCCGCGTACTTCCATTTCGGTTTCGAGTGCAGTCGCCGTAGTCGCGAGCATTCGCAAGTTGCGTCCATCGTCGCCCAAGCGCAACAATGTTACGCGACCCGGCTTGAGTCCGAACCCCGCCGTTACACCTTTGCCGCCGGCGAAATGCGAGAACAAATGCTTTGGCTGTTGCGGGTCGGCGAGCCCGACAGGCGCGCAACCGCCGTGCCACATCAACCCGGCATTCGTGTCGCGATCCACTGCGACGAAATCAGTGAGGAATGGATGAACGCCGGTGATTCGGCGCGCGATGAGCATGGTGATCGTGCCCATAATGTCGCCTTCACAACCGGTGTAAATGCCGCGATCATTCAGAATCGAAACGACGCCACAGCCCGCGATGCCGTACGCTTCGACCAAGTCGCCCCAGCATTTTAGCGTCATCGCACCGAATTTGTTTTCGTGCGCAAATTCGGTGAGCGCGATGACAAGCGCGGCGAACAAATCACCTTGCCGCGCACCAATTTCAACGACATCATCAAATTGCTTGAGCAAGTTCACCGACTCGGCGTGCGCACGTTCTTCCGCCACCGCCTTGGCTTTTGCGACGAGAATTTGCAAACCGACATCAACGACTTGGACACCTGTTGCGCGCCGCAAGTTGAGTTTGTCCACCGCAAGATCATCGAACCCGGGAGCATGTCCGCCGATGAAGGCGATGCGCAGATTTTTCAAATCGCGCACGATGCCGGCGACGAGTGCGAACTGGGCAATCGTTTCAATGGTGCGCAGATCGTCGAGTGATGAATACATTGTCATTGGGCGATGACCCAGTTTGTAGAGATTGCTCGCGTTGACGTTCACGCCAACTAGCGAGTTGAGCCGCAGTTTGCCGGTTTGCTCTTTGGGTTCTTGCCACGCCCACAGCATCAACGGAATATTCGCGAATGCTTGCGCGAATTGCATCGCCAGTCCACCGAGCGCAAACGTGCCACTCAGAATCACGAGCGCATCAATCTGTTTCGCGCGCAACTCTGCAATCGCCGCATCCGCATCACTGGTTTCAATGACCAACTTTTCAATCGCGCACAATTCAACGCCGTCAAGTTTGCCGAGCAGCGCGCGCGCTTGCGCGTACCATTGTTCCGCGAGTGGCGCTTCGAATGTGAGGCGAGCCAGACAAACGAGACCGAGGCGAGTGGGAGAAGGATTTATGAATGACATTCGTTACCTCAGTACGCAGTATGCAGTTTTCAGTATTCAGTGGGACAGTTTCTGAATACTGAATACTGCTTACTGAACACTGATTACCGAACACTGCTTACTGATACGGAGTGGCGTCCCAGTTATCGCTAAACAATTTCAAACCTTTCGCCGTGTACGGATGATCGAACGCATCTTTGTACACGTCGAAACCAGCCGTGACAATGTCTGCCCCGGCAATCCCGGCTTCGACGATTTGGCGCGCGTTACGAATCGCGGCAACCAGAACCTGGGTCTTGAAATCATAGTTGCGATAAATGCGCGTAATTTCACCAACAAGGTGCGAAATTTCCTCGCCGTTGGCTTCTTTCCAACCGACGAACACCGATGTGTACACTGCACCGAGGCGCGCGGCTTGGAGTGCTTGCGCCGCAGAGAAAACTAGCGTGAGATTCACACGAATATTTTTTTCGCGCAACATCCATAGGGCTTTGAACCCGGCTTCGGTTGCCGGAATCTTGATGACAAAGTTTGGGCACATTGCCGCGAGTTTCACACCTTCGTCGAACATCGCCTTCGCGTCGGTGTGATGCGGATTCACTTCGACCGAAAGTGTCTTGTCCGTTCCGGCAAGCAGACGGCCGATTTCATTGATCGCGGTGAGAAATGGCTTGCCGCTATTGCGCACGTGGCGCGGATTGCTCGTTACGCCATCAATGTTCCACATTTCCAGCGCGTACTTGACTTCGTCCACTTTTGCGGAATCGAGAAAAAATTTCATTTGCATCTACTCCTTCAAATCTACTTTGATATGTTTCCGATCTTGATCATCTGTCCACGCCTTGCCGCGCGTTACAAGGCGACGATTTTCGCCGCGCGGCAAAACAAATTCGATATGGTCGTACGGTAATGGATAATTGCCACTCACATCAACGTATAACGCTATCGCTTCACGTGTTGCTTCGGCGCTCAAACGAACTTGGGCGTACTCGCCGTGCCGATAATTGAGCGATACACCATCATCTTCGATGAGCGTAAATTCGCCACGACCTTCATCGCGGTGCGGATAAACAAACACTTGGCGCCAATCATCCGGCTCCGCACCAACATGTTTCATCACCTTGCCCATTGGAATCATTCCGCCCGCGCGCACCAACAGCGGAATGCGTTCCAGCGGCGCATCAATTTCGATTTCTTGTCCGCCGCGATGATATTCGTCAGAATAAAAATCGTACCAATCTGTCGCTGCGGGTAGATAAACGCGGCGTGTGCGCGCGCCATCTTCAAATACTGAGGCAACGAGCAGATTCGGACCCAGCATAAAATCGAACGATTCGGTGTGACAGCGCGCATCGTTTGAAAATTCATAGACCATGGGACGAATAATCGGATGACCGGTTTGCGCTGCTTCAAAATAAAGCGCATACAAGTACGGCATCAACCGATAGCGAAACTCGAACCATTCGCGGATAATCGGCAAGACCTCGGGATACATCCACGGTTCGTTGACGCTTCCATCGAGATGCCACGAGTTCATCGCAAAGCGCGGATGCAGCGCGGCATTTTGCACCCAGCGCACAAACAGTTCAGGCGATGGTTTGTAGCCGGTGAATCCACCAATATCGTGTCCGGTGCAAGGCATTCCCGAAAGCGACAAGCCCAGTCCCATCGGAATATTGTATTGCAACGTTTCCCAAGACGACATGTTGTCGCCCGACCACGTTTGCGCGTATCGTTGTGTTCCCGGGCACGCCGAGCGCGTCAACAAATACAATCGCGCATTCGGATAAAATTCGCGTTGCGCTTCGAACGAGGCGCGTGCCATCAATAAGGCATGCAAGGGGCGCGCAAGACCGGCAAGCAACGTTTCGCCAAAACCGTTGCATCGCGCGTCATCGTCCCAGATTTCGTATTCGTTGTTATCGTTCCAGATGCCGATGATGCCGTACTCGAGCAACTGTTCGCGCACATTTTGTTTCCACCAATCGAAGGTTTTCGGGTTCGTAAAATCGAGGTACGACGCATCGCCGCCCCAGAACATTGAAATCTCTGGCGCCTCACTCTCGGACGATTTTACAAAGCCTTCAAACTGCGCCACTTCATTATATCGTGGATGCGTGGTTAGCAGTGCGGGTTTGACGTTCGCCGCGAGTTTGATGCCGGCATTCGCAAAATCTTCAACCATAGCGCGTGGATTGGGAAAACGCTGACGATTCCAGGTAAACACATTGCGCTTGAAATTTTCATCGAGCGTGTAACCTGACGCCAGATGAAACACATCGCACGGAATCCGATGTTCGTTGCACAGCGCGACAAACTTTTTGAGTTGCTCCTGCGCATCCGGCGCATCGAAATATGTCATGGTCGTGCCCAGATAACCCAGCGACCAACGCGGCGGCAATGGCATACGTCCAATCAGCGCAGAAAATTTTTCTACGACCTCGATGATACTGGGACCGAAAATGAAATAGTAATCGAGGTCGCCATCGTCGGCTTGATAGTAACGATACGGTGCGTAATAATTGTCAATCTCGCCGCCCATCTCGAACGTGGTCGTGGCAAGGTTGTCGTAGAACAATCCATACGCGATTTGCAATTCGGGAATGAAGGTAATGTAAAAGGGCCAATGTTTGTAAAGTGGATCGCCCGTGCGCGCGCTGTAGCCGAGCGCATCCAGATTCAACATTCGCATGCGTCGTTTCGCTTTATCGAGTTCGCCCGAGCGTTCGCCGAATCCATAATAATGTTCGTCAGAACGATGAAGCATATAGTGCCAAATCGCTTTGCCGGCACGATCGTAGGCATACGCGCGCTCCAACAAATCGGAGGCAAAAGGTTCACCGCTGGCATCGTACCAACCGATCGCAAACGGATCGAGTGTCAGATCGAATTGGAGTTTCTGTGTGCGAATGCAAAGCGAATCGTTTTGCTGTTCGATAGCAAATGACGGCAAGCGAAATGGCGAAAGATCATCGCGGCGACGCCCCTCGCGTGGCACGTCGCCGTTTTTGCCGACAACCGCCCATGTTCGATTCAACCTGGGTTTACCATGGGGGAAAAGTTGCACCCGGATCAAATCGTCGTCGAGAATCGAAACTTGCAAACGTTCACCGCGCTCCCCCATGAACACGAGCGGATGCGCGGTGGCGTTATTCAAGGTAACGCGCGTTACTTGAGTCAATCGCATTTATTTCATTCCGGTGGTGGCAATACCGGTGGTGATGTATTTTTCCAAGAACGCAAAAACGATTGTGATCGGCAAAAGCGTCAACACCGTCATTGCCAGAATGTAATTCCATTGTTGCTGCAATTCGCCTTGAAAGGCATTCAACCCGACCTGCAGGGTAAAGAGTTCGGTTTTGCTCACAACGATGAGGGGCCAGAGAAAATCATTCCAGCGCCACATCACGGAAAAGATTGCCAGGACCGCGAGTGCGGGTCCGGTGAGCGGCAAAATGATTTGCGCATAGATGCGCCATTCGCCGGCGCCGTCAATACGCGCGGATTGAATCAAATCATCCGGGATCGTGAGCATATATTGCCGTAACAAAAAGACGCCCGTGGGCGTTGCCGCGCCGGGAATGATCAACCCGAGTAAATTGTTTGTCCAGCCCACCTTGGCAATCACAAGAAATGCCGGGACCAGAATCACCGATACGGGAACCATGAGCGTGCTGATGATGATGAGAAAAATCGCATCGCGTCCACGAAATTCGTACTTGCTCAGGGCGTATGCCGCCATACTGTTGATGAGCAAGGTAATCAGGGTGGCACACGTGGTGACAATCACCGAATTTTGAAGATAGGTCAGGAATGGAAATTTCTGAACTGCGCCGATATAGTTATCCCACTCGAAGAAGACAGAGCGCACCGGCGTTCGTTGATCCAGTTTAATATCAATCGGTTTGTCGTTGGGTTGGGCGGGATCAATCATGCGCGCGCCGATGCCAACCTGAGAAATCTGCGCGAGGCGGCGCACTGAACCATCGGTCATGGTTACATCGTACAGGGGAAGCGGTTTATCATATCCTTCGACCTTGACCACTTCTTGTTTGTAGGGCAGAAACGTGGGGGGAAATTCATACAAGCCAGACAACGGTTTGAAGGACGACATCACGAGCCACACGACGGGACCAAACATCACAAGCACGCCAACGAGCAAATAAGCATACGTGATAATGTCGGTAATATCAAAATGCTTGCCGCCACGACGGCGAGTGAGAAAGTCGAGAATAGCTCTCATGCATGCCTCCCTAAACAACCAACGGCAGACCCCTGAAAAATGCGGTGGGCTGTCCGAGGTCAGCAGTCGTTATGCCGCTTCCTGTCGGCGTTGGAAAATCAATTGTCCGATGGTGAGCACGAGCAAGACAATGGCTAGCACCAACGATGCCGCCGCCGCCATGCCATAATTGCGGAACTCGAACGCTGTGCGATAAATGTATTGGACGATATAGAGGGTTGCGGTGCCTGGTCCGCCATGCGTCAGCACATAGACTTGGTCGAACACCTGCACGGCGCGAATGAGCGCGAGAACCAGGACAACGGTCATCGTCGGCATTAGCAAGGGCATGGTCACATTCCAAAAAGTGCGCCACTTGTTTGCGCCATCCATCGAAGCCGCTTCGTACATTTCTTTGGGAATGGATTGCAAGCCAGCCAGCAAAATCAAGGTAAAGAATCCCATTTGCGCCCACACGCTGACGGTAATCACCCAGAACTGCGCCCAATTCGCATCGAGGAGCCAAGGGACTTTGCTCAGTCCCAGAGAAACGAGAAAGGCATTGAGCAAACCACTATCGTATTGTAGAATCCATTTCCAGATCAGCGCAACAACCACCGGCGACAATAAAACCGGGTAAAAGAATATCGCGCGGAAAAAACCGCGACCTTTGATCTCCCGATTCAACGCGAGTGCCGTGATGAGCGAGAACAGAATAATAAATGCGACTTGGAAGACGACAAAGGTTGCCGTATTCCACGCTCCGCGCCAAAACAAATCCTCGGCGCAGGTGTTGGGGCTCAAGTAATCCTTGCAACTGAAAATCTTTTCGAAATTCGCCATCCCAACCATCGGACGATTTTCCAGCAAGATGGAATCGCCGCTGGTAAAGCCATAATAGAAATTCAAAATCATCGGGACCAAAATAAAAATGCCAAAAATCAGCAGATTGGGGAGAACGAAAAAGTATGCCATGCGTTTGTACCCAATCAGTTTTTGGAGCGGCGTCAGAATATAATCGAGCAAAGACATGATCCACACAAACAACTGAAGCACCGAATCGCCTGAAAGCCGAAATGATCGAGAGGTTGATGGTTTCACAGATTGCATATCGTGCCTCCAGCAGGAAGGGTGCCGGGCTATCACCTATGGACAGCCCGGCAGAAACATGCTCACGTAGACTTATTTCTTCATCGCGGCGGCGGCATCATCCATCTTTTGCTGAATTCGCTTGATGGCTTCGTCCAACGTCAATTCGCCGGTGATCGCTTGGCTCAAGCGATCGCGCATTTCCGGATTGAGGGTTTGCCCAAGCGCGTTGAACTGCAGATAGTACGATTCGGGCGTGAGTTTGCCCACTTCCTTGAGAAAGACATTCATCTGCTTGCTCGCGCTGGGATACGTGATGCCCTTCTTCGACAAACTCAACGAACCGGGGAGGAAGAGCGATTTGGCAGAGAATTCTGCCAGCACATCGTCACTGGTCAGGTACTCAACAAGTTTGGCGACTTCTTTGGGATACTTGGTGGCTTTGAACGCAACCAACGCCGCACCCCCAGGCATCCCGGTTGAACCACAATCGCCGTAAGGATTGGGAACCGCATCCCATTCAAACTTGTTGCCGATCAACTGATTGAATTGTCCCACTTGCCAGTTACCCGAAAAGTAGAACACCAATTGACCGTTGACAAAAAAGGTGTTGCCCGCGGCATAGCCACCGCCACCACCGACCCAGATTTCCGCCGGGGTGATCTTTTCTTTGTGCCAGTTGATCAACATGTTCGCGGCATTGCGGAAGCCGGGCGAATCAATGGTGAATTTGGTTTCGTTCAAACCGTCAACAAAATGGGCGCACATGCTCAGCGCGGGTCCCCATAGACGGTGTCCGCTACGATCAATCGCAACAGCATAGGGCGTCTTGGTAGCCGTTGCGACTTTTTTCGCTGCATCAATCCATTCTTGCCAGGTTACTTTTTCTTTCGTGTCGCTAGGTACTGGCACGCCGGCTTGGTTGAACAGCGTGCGATTGATGAATGGACCACTCACGGTAAACTGGGTTGGGAATCCATACAAGCCGGTCTTGTCATCCGGTTTGCGGAGTGCGCCCAGGAATGCCGGCGACCAGTTTGCTTCCCAAGTCGCGGCATTGCTCAAGTAGGGTCGCAGGTCTAGGTAGTACCCCTGGAACTGGGCAAGGTTAGTCACACGTGCAAGATCCGGCGGCGTGCCCGATTCCACTTGCGGTTGCAGAATTTTGCCAAGATCGGCGTAAGCCACGGTGTCTAGTTTGACGGTGATGTTGGGATTGGCAGTTTGGAACTTGTCCAAGAGTGCGCGCATGACATCGCCTTCGTTGCCATCATTGTACCAAGTGATTCGTAGTTCAATTTTTTGCGCCGCCGAGGATGCGGGGGCTTGGGTGGGTTCGGGTGCTTTGGTTGGCGCCACACTGGAAGAGGCAGAACTGCTTGACGCTGGCGGAGGTGGTGCCTTGGTGGGTTCGGGAGTGGGCGCCGCGCAGGCAGCCAGAAGCAGCACTGCCAACGCAATCAACACAACGATCAGAACTTGCTTTTTCATCGCTAGGTCTCCTTCGACATTTGAATTGGACAAGTTAAAGTTCGACTTTAGATTGGATTGCTTGGAATGCCTCACCTCCTCTACAATTCACAGATCGTTACCGCGCGCGATAGTCAAACACCATGGCGAGCCAAACGAATTTTGTATTCATAACGATCCGCGCGATAGAAGGTGGTCGTGAATTCGATGGGACGCATTTCCGTGGTATACGTCAAGCGGCGACGAACAAGGAGTGGAGCATTTCGCGGAATATCAAGTTCGTGCGCAATACGCCGATCAGCAATCGCCGCACTAAGTGATTCGTCTGCTTCGACCAGCGGAATGTGCAGGTGTTGCTCAACAATCTCGTACAAGGCAATCCGATTGAGATCGCTTTCCACCAGCCGCTCGCCAATTTCGGGAATCCAATAACCGCGCGCCAATGCAATCGGTTCGCTGTTGGCGATTTGCGCCCGTTCAATCAAAAATGCTTTTTGCCGTGGTGATAATTTGAGCGCACGTGCAATCTCGGGCGGCGGGACCTGGGCTTGGGCACAGATCAATCGGAACTGGGGGATGATGTGGCGGCTTTGCATTTCTTCCGCAAACGAGGTGAGCCGCGCCAATCGCTCTTCCAACTTGTTCCGTTTGACAAAAGTCCCTTTGCCGGCTCGGCGATAGATCCACCCTTCTTGCACTAGATCGTGGACAGCACGGCGCACCGTGGTAATGCTAAGGTTGTAACGCCGCATCAATTCGTGTTCGGTCGGCAGAGCATCACCGGGCTGGTAGACCCCCTGCTCAATATCCTCACGCAGGGTTTCTTCCAACCAGCGATAATAAGGGGAAAAGCGTCGAAGAGGCATACCAGTTCTCCGCTGAACGGCAAATAGTGCATTAGTGCACTAAATACAGCATAACACGCCCCGAAGGTTCTGTCAAGCGGAACATTTGTGCGGGTATGGTTCCGCTTGAGAGCGAGTTTATCAAGCTGAATGAAGCGTAGCGCTCTCCCACTAACGAAATTCATTGGAGAAATTCGTTTTCTACGAGTCTTTGAGTTATCGTTCAATTTGGAAGAAGGCGGGTTCCTGCAACACCCTCTCCGACAACCTGCCAAGGTTTGCTAAATTGTGGTATAATAAAAACACAGTTTCCGTTCAGAAAAACGACGCCTTCCACCAGCAAGGATTTGCAAAGCATTGATCATCCCCGGCTTGCAGCCATTCGGTTTTGTTCGCAAAAGGGAGCGAACATGATGAGCTGTCGAGTTGGAATAATTTTGGATTTTAACGACAGGCGATTCTACCTGTTGTCCCACGCGTGCGCGTGCGGGACAGCAGGTATTGTTTTTTAATTGCCCCTTGATGGGCTGGGGAGGTGCAAAGAAAATCTTATTCTCATTCTGATTGCAAAGATGTGACAGCAAGCATCTACTCAAGTGAAGATGGATCGCTGTGCAATAGGAGGAACACGATGGAATGCAAAGAAAGACTAGAAAAATATTTTCGGGAGCAAGGGGTAGAATACCAAGCCGTCACTCACCCGACGGCATACACCGCCCAACAAGTCGCGGCGGCAGAACACGTACCCGGACGGCAATTTGCCAAAGTGGCGATAGTGATTGCCGATGGCAAAACGGTAATGTTAGTTCTGCCTGCCAGCCACCGCATTGATTTCCCCAAACTCAAAGCCGCCCTCGCCGCAAAGGAGGTGCGTCTGGCAACCGAGTCTGAATTCGCCGGTCTGTTTCCCGATTGCGACACGGGTGCTATGCCGCCGTTCGGCAACTTGTACAACGTGCCAATGTATGTGGACAAGGCACTGACCGCGGACCCTGAAATCGTCTTTAACGCGGGCAGTCATCGCGAAACTTTGCGCATCAAATATACCGATTTCGCACGACTAACACAATCCACCATCATTGAATTCGCCGTACACCTTTAATAGTGAACGTTCGTTTATCAGTGGTCAACGCCAAACCACCCTAGCCCAAACCGCTCACTAGTGCGGCATTACAAACCCTTCCACCAAATCCAAAATCAAACGAATGAGACTCTTGCGTTCCCGTGTCGTAACGGCTTACATTTTTGTAAGCGAGTGACCGCGCTCGGTGCGATCGGACTCACGCTAATGTGGCAGCATGAGTTTCATGATGCTCTCTGCATTCATTGATAGTCATTTGCTCTTCAGCATAGTCTTCAGTAACATTTTACGTGAAAGAATACGTCGAGTACATTCCTCTACCGCGCGCGCGAAACCGAACGCCCTCATCGCGCGCGTGGATGATTTGCCGTGATGATCGCTACACGCGCACCAGGGAATGGAGAGGCTAAGATGCGACAAGCCGTAATGGGGGACGCCGTGCGAACACCGGTGGGTCGGTACGGCGGCGCGCTCAAAGATGTGCGCCCGGATGATCTCGCCGCATGGTGCATCGCGGAAATCGTCAAGCGGTAATCATCTCGATCCCAATTTGATCGAAGCGTAGTCTTAGGTAACGCAAACGGCGCGGGCGAAGAGAATCGCAATGTGGCACGGATGGCATTACTCCTTGCCGGCTTGCCAGTAACCATCGCGGGGCAAACGATCAATCGCCTGGGCGGCTCGGGCTTGAGCGCCATCGTCAGCGCGGCGCACGCGATCCAAGCCGGAGAAGGCGACGAGTTCATCGCCGGTGGCGTCGAATCAATGACCCGTGCGCCGTTTGTGTTCGCCAAAGCGGATGCGCCCTTCCCGCGCGAGGTCAAGGTGTACGATACGACGATGGGCTGGTGTTGATCCATCGTTGATGGGTTTGGGTCCGATCCCAGCGACACGCAAGGCATTGCAACGCGCCGGTTTTTCGATCAATGACATTAATTTGATCGAGTTGAACGAAGCGTTTGCCGCGCAAACAATTCCCTGCATCCGCGAACTGGGAATGGAGCCGACAAAAGTGAATGTCAACGGCGGCGCAATCGCTATCGGGCATCCCCTCGGTTCGACCGGCGCACGTTTGATGACGACGCTCATCCACAAGCTGAAACGACGCGGCGCGCGCTATGGCTTGGTAACGATGTGTATCGGTGTGGGGCAAGGGATTGCGACCGTTGTCGAAAGCATCTCGTAATCCGTGTGAGGTTGATAATCCCCTGAGCACACGTTGGGCAAATTTACCAACTCCATCTTCCGCTCGGTGACTCCCAAAATAAAGGTTTTCTGAAAATAATCCTCATGTAATTACAAAACAACCCCGAATCGTCAATGAAAATGGCTTCCTTGTAAACACATGGCGGCACCGCTCAACGGCATCACGCGACTTGGCTTTGTCAAAGTCTATTGACAAGCGGTTGAAACCACCTCAACAACAACCCGAAGCCGACCTGCGTCGGCTGGGAGAGACGAGTCGGCGACTCGTCTGTACGCGCAGGCGGGCTTGGGGTTCTGGTTGCCGCGAATTGATTCGCCCGACGCGACTTTGACCAAGCCCTACAGTGCAACTTTGCCCCATTGACGCAAGCCAGATATGGGTGTATCCTGTGATCGAGAAAGGGGGGATTATGTCCATTAACAATTTGTCTCAAGAGTTCGATTTTGCGTTTGAGCCGGCTGAGCGCAAATCGTTTCTTCAGGAAGTTTCTGCGACTGCCCAAAAGTTATCTACACCGCTTGGGGCGAACGATACCAGTGGAGTCGGGCAACCCAATGAATCGGCACAGTTCATCCAAAACCTCATGAGTGAGTTGGAACAGGATACCACAGAATTTTCGCCCCTCCTCGAAGTAATCCCCTTGCGCCAACAAGACTTTGCCGCTCATCAGATCAATCCTCCTTCTCACATCGCCTCCCTACTCGAACGTTTTAATTTTTATCTGGTGCATATTCCCATCACCCTCTTCCCGAAAGCCGGCTATGCGTTCGTTCAACTCGATTGCATTATCGAGTTCAATCCCGGCAAACCTTCCACCGAGCGCCCGGTTGCATTCCAGATTTTTCCCGATCAAGAATGGCAGGATGTGATTCGCTTTGAGCAAGGATTCGCAATTGGATTAAACGAAAACTTGGAATTCAAAGTGGACAAGGCGCGCGTCAGTGCCGAGTTGCCTAACCTCACCGCCGAAGCCCAAGCCGCGATTGGTCTCAAAGCGGCGGGCAATGCCGGGTTGATCCTGGGACCCTTCAACTATCGCATTCGGCGACCAAAAATCCAAACCGGCGGGCGCGGCAATGTCAAGGTGCGTTGGCGGCTCGATAGTGCGGAATATTTCGAACAGGAAGAGCCCCAACTAGGTGTTTTGCTTCAGGTTCCCAAGAACGTTACCAAGGTAGATGCCGTTGCCGTACTCCAAGCATCACGCGATTTCCGGCTTTTGTCAGCGAACCTCAAACACGTTTTGCGCTTTGTGCGCGAACGTACCAAAAATTTCTTTGAAGCCGGCGCACCCAAGAGCGATAGCCGACCATGGTACGACATAACCGCTGGCGTCTGAAACAAGGGAGCGTGGAATGGACTATGATCAATTTCTGTTAGAGATTAGCCGAGACAACACCATTGCGATGGAATACCTTGCGCTGAATACCAAGCGCGAGAAAAAGGATCCCGTGCCCATCGGGGCAAACGAGTTAGAGTGTGAATTCATCCGGAGTTTCGTCAATCGGCTCTCGACCAACACGCTGACTGCTGACGAACTCCGATTGTTGGGCAAAGCACTCTACAAAGCCATCTTTCCGGGCGAGATCAATACTCGTTTTGGTCAGGCCTCCAAAGTAGTCAGCGACGATTATTACGCCGGCAACCGCGAACGACGTTTGCGTGTGCACATCACCATAGATGAAGCAAGTAAAGTCGCGGCGTGGCCCCTTGAATTTCTCTGCGATGATAGTGATACCTGGCTTGCTACTGCACCATTCATCACTTTATCGCGCAGTCAAAAATACCGGCTGGATTATGAACCGCCGGTAACCCATCCCCCACCGCTGAATGTGTTGGTCGTCATCAGCAGTCCGCGTGGATATGGTGGCATTCTGTCTGCCAAAGTCGTTGAAGAAATTTTAAAACTGGGACGTGAGGAATCCCCTCCAACGGAAGGATTTCACACGTCCCGTTTGTCGCCCATAGCAAGTCCGCGCGCCAAACCTAGCGAACCCCAAGTCAACGTAACCGTCCTAGGTATGGTAGATGAAAAAGCGTCGGGCGCGCTTTACCTCGATATGCCCGCCACCTTCGCCAACTTGCGCGAGGTGCTAGAAGAAAAGGAAAGGGCGCTGCCCGATGTTCTGCACTTTATTGGGCATGGAGAGATTGATACCAAGAACAAAGGTCAATTGGTGTTTGTGAAAAACGATGGAGGACCTGATCCGGTTTATGGCGACGATCTGGGCAATCTCTTTCCTAGCCCCAATCGAATGTTACGCTTGGTGGTCTTGCAAGCATGCCAATCTGCCGCGACTTCAACCGGCACCGGCTTTATGAGCGTGGCGGCGCAATTGTTCAAACGTAACATTCCCGGTGTTGTGGCAATGCAATTCGATATTGACAATGCATACGCAACACTCTTTGCCGCCGATTTCTATGAGAGTCTTGCCCAAGGACACGAGGTAGATGCCGCTGTTCAACGCGGGCGCGTCAAGATCACCAACGAAGAAACGCGCTGGAGTGTGCGGCATTTTGGCACCCCCGTTCTCTTTATGCTCAATCCGTACGGCATCATTGTCCCGGTCGGCATCGTCCAACAGGCGGAACCGCGATACACCGCTCCGCCACCCCAACGACCAGAATCGGCGTTGCGTCCCCAATCCAATCAAGAAGCCATCAACCAACTCAAAGAACGCGCCAAGCGCTATTTGGATGCAGGACAATTCGACAAGGCACAAGAATATATTCGGATCGCCGCTGAATTAGAGAAGGATTCAAGCCCGGTGAGTACCACTAGTCCTTCGGCATTTCAATCCGATCAACGGCTTGCTTCCCTAGATTCCAGTTCGAAACCATAAGGTGGATGCGTATGTCTGAGCCCAACAAGTCGTTTGAACAAACACTGCAAGCCGCATTCCAAGCGGTGGACGCAGAAAGATGGCAAGATGCTCAACACGGATTTCGCCTCGTCCTCGAACAAGACCCCAACAATGTGCAAGCATACGTTGGCTTGGGTTTCATTGCGCTCAAACACTCTGATTATGCTACGGCTTGGCATGAATTTTCCAAGGCGCTTGTGCTTGCTCCTCACTCGCGTGATGTGATGCGTTTTGTGATGAAAACGTTAGCGCAAAGCGGCGCGCCGCTTCTTCCAACACTTTTGGATTTGGCAGCAAAGATACCCGCGAGTACTGTCGTACTTTTGGCATTGAACGATGTTGCGTTGCAAACCCAAGATTCCGAAACAGCCAAGCAATCGTTTGCGCGCCTAGTACAAATGCAACCGGACTTGGCGGAAGGTTGGCTTAACATCGCCATCGCTTGCCAAACCAATGGCAAGCCGGAGATCGGCGTGCAGAGTTGCAGCAAAGCAATCGAACTCGACCCCTTGAATGCCGATGCCTATCTGTTGCGTGGTGAGTTACATTATGCTCTTGGACAAAACGATGCCGCGCTTCAAGATTTTGTCCGCGTAACCGAACTCGTCCCCGCGAGTCCAGTGGGTTTTCTCCGGAGCGGCGATCTCTACCGAACGATGGGCGATTATAAAAATGCCACGGTGATGTATGAACAGGCGATCAAACGAGAGCCCAACGATGCAGACGCATACTTTGGTTTGGGGCAAGCACTCTACAAGCAAGGCAAACATAAAACAGCCCTCAAAGCATTCGAGCGCGTGATCGCCCTCGCGGAGGACAATCCCCTTGGCTATGTGGCAAAGGGCGATGTGTTGTTGGCAATGGACGATGCTACGGCCGCCTTGCAAGCGTACACCAAAGCGATCCAAGTTGCGCCCAAGCGAATCGAAGGTTACCGGGCACGCGCCAAGGTGTACGAGATGCGCCGCCAATATGCACGCGCGCTGCGCGACTATGACGCGATGGTTGAATTGGCACCGCAGGACCCAGAGGGATATTACCTACGTGGCCGCCTTTACGAGACGCAAGGCAAGCACACTTTGGCATTGCAAGACTATCATCGCGTGATCGAGTATGCGCCGGAAACGTTGGAAGGGTATCGGGTGCGCGGCAATCTCTATGTCCTCCTTGGAAACCACGCTGCCGCGCTTGCCGATTTTCGCAAGATGACGGAATTGGCACCCGAAGACCCAGAGAGTTATTACCTACGCGGTCAGGTGTTGATGAAGCAAAAACAGTACGACCAAGCGGAGCAAGATTTCAAGCGCGTAATTCAACTGGCACCCAAGATTCCTGACGGGTATTATAGTTTGGGCGATCTCTATTTAGAGACCGGTAAATATGAACTCGCGCTCAAGACCTTTCAATCTATTTTGGAATTTAGCCCCAACGATGGACGCGCGCATTATGGCACCGGGCTGGCATACGACCGACTAGGACAATATGCCCAAGCCCTGCCGGCGTACGAGAAAACCATCGAACTCGCTCCCAACGTGGTCGTAGCGTATCTCGATGCAGCGGATATGCATCGCTTTTTGAAGAATTATGCCCGGGCAATCGAACTCTACCAAAAAGCGTTGCAACTCGATCCAAGCCGCATCGGAGCGATCATCGCAATCGGGCTTTGCTATCTCGATCAAAATGATTTGGCGCGCGCCTTGCGTCAATTCAATCGCGCGATCAAACGCGAAGCCAAGAATCCGCAACCGTATTATTGGCGCGGTCAAGTGCGTGAGGCACAGGGCAAACCCAACCTTGCGTTGAAAGAGTACGCCCACGTCTTGCAACTCGATCCCAACAATGTCTCGGCACACTATAGCCGCGGCTTCATCTTGTCGCGCCAGCAAGAGTACGCGGCAGCCATTCGCGAATTTGATGCCGCACTGAAAACGGAGGACAAACATCTTCCGTCGTTACTAGAGCGCGGGCGTGCCTTTCAAGAACAGCAATGCTACCAAGAAGCACTCGCCGATTACGAACGCGCCATGACGCTCGCGCCAAACGATAGTCGGGCATACTTGTCTGCGGCACAACTCTATCAACTCCACGGCAAACCCGAACAAGCCGTTCGCGTTCTTGGGCAAGCGCTCGAGTTCGATTCAAAGAATATCAATCTCTGGGATGAATTGGGCCAAGTCTATTTGGCTCAAGAAGATTACCCGCACGCTCTCCAAGCATTCGATCGAATCATTCGCATCGAAGCAGAACCGGGCAAGGCTCTTGGCTACCTCGGACGCGGCGATGTTTATTATTCATTGCATCAATATGAAAAGGCATTGCTCGACTATGATCAAGTGGTGCGCCTCGCACCCAACAAACCCGATGGCTATTGGGGACGCGCCTTGGTCTATGAAGCACGTGAAGCCTATCGCGAAGCCACCGTCGAGTATGACCGGATTATCAAGCTGGCTCCGTCCGCACAAGTTTATCTAGCGCGTGCACGCGTGTACGAAAAAACGAATCAGTACGATCAAGCCCTGCAGGACCTGGGACAAGCCCTTCAGTTGGACCCGCACAATGCCGATGCCCACAATCGGCGTGGACTCATCCTTGAAGCGTTGGGCGATTATGCTAGCGCACTTGAAGAATATGATCACGTTATTCGCATCGCGCCCGATGCGATGTATGGGCATTTCAATCGTGGCATTGCGTTGATCGGTTTGCGCGCGTACGATCGTGCCGTGCAAGCGTTTGATCGCGCACTGGCGCAAGACAATCAGAAAGGTTCAGTGTGGACGAACAAGGCGGATGCGTTGCGTCTGTGGGGCGACGAAATCGTTTTGCCGGCGAAGACACAGGAAGCCTTGACCGTCATTGAACAAGGCATTCAATTGGCGAACACTGACCCGGTGGCTTTTGCCGTCAAAGGTGCATCGCTCGCCAGTCTGGCTCGTTATCAAGAAGCCATCCCGGTTTTGGATCAAGCGATTCAACTGAATCCGCGTTACGAATTTGCGATCTGGCAAAAAGGCAAAGCCCTCCTCCAAGGAGGTCAAGCCCAAGCGGCACTCGATGTTTTCCAATCGCTAGAAGAATTGTCATCTGATTTCTTGCCCAAAGCATCGGCGGGGAAAAAGTTGGCGTTGAGCGTGCTGGGACGTGCAGACGAAGCAGACCGTTTGCTTCCCACCAACCAATCAGATCGTTCCGCGCTAGCGCGGGCTTTGCTCGACCGTGCCATTCACTTGGACGAACTGGGTGCACCCAAGGATGCTGTTGCCGATTTACGCCGTGCGATTCAACTCGATGATAATCTGGCAGAGGCGCATAATTTGCTGGCTTGGATTCAAGCAAACATCCTGGGTGAGAACCTCGACGAGTCCATCCGCGAGGCAGAGTATGCGGTGGCACTCGTTGCCGGTAAATCGGTGCAAGGCAATTATTTGGATACGCTGGGTTGGGCATGGTACAAGCGCGGCAATCTAAAAAAAGCACGCCGCTATTTGCGTCAAGCCGTCAAACTCGCCGAGCCAGACCTATTGATCCGAAGCCATTTGGAACACGTTGAAAAACAATTGAGGGTTCCCGGCTAAGCCAAAAACACCAGCGTGAGATAGAGTCGCCGCGTGTTGTGCCTGCACATTATGGCATTGGTATTTGTCAGCAACCATTGTAAATTCTTCGACCAGATCCAAAGAGGGCGACCAGATGTTGGCGCCAAGTCCATCGCACGCGAGAAACGCAAGTAAACGCGTCAAAGGAACGCGTGAGACAGAGACAGCCAGACACATCGCCGGCGCACCTTCCCCAATCATCAGTAAAATCCCCAGCACTATACTTATCCCGGTAACAATGAGACAAACAGTGGCGCGAAAAAATGCGCGACAACTTTCATCGCGCCCGTTGAGAAAACAAGGTCTGCAAAATTGCATTATCAGCAAAATTGCGTTAAATTGTAATCGGGTGAGGTGTGAATATGCAAACCATCACAAATCCGATCGAACTCAAAATTGCTTACATCGGTGGCGGCAGTCGCGAATGGGCACGCAAGTTAATGTTCGATCTCGCGCTTGCACCCGAACTCACCGGGCACGTTGCCTTGTATGATATTGACATCGAATCCGCGCGCCTCAACGAGCAATTCGGCAATTGGCTTCAACATCTACCCAAAGTCGTTTCGCGTTGGCGATACGAAACCGCGACCACGCTCGATGAGGCACTCCGCGGCGCCGATTTGGTTGTCCTCTCGATTCAGCCCGGCACTTTGGAGGTGATGGGCGAAGAAATCGCCATCGCCGAAAAGTATGGCATGTTCTTCCCCGTTGGCGATACCATCGGCGCACCCGGATTAGTGCGCGGTTTGCGTGCAGCAATCCTCTATGCCGAATTTGCGCACTCGATTGCTTCGCTCTGCCCCAATGCCTGGGTCATCAATTATACCAATCCCTTGACCATCTGCACGCGTACCCTCACGCGTGTCGAACCCGCCTTAAAAGTGTTCGGTTGTTGCCACGAAATATTCGCCGTGCAACGAATGCTTGCCTCGCTGGTCGAAAAATATCTCAGAGTCTCACCCGCCCCTTCACGCCACGAAATCGAAACGAATGTGATCGGCATCAACCACTTTACATGGATTGATCGCGCGTTTTATCGCGAGGTGGATTTGTTGGCGTTGCTTCGCCGCCACATGGACGAGCCGGGCGTGGTGCGCCCGTACACCCGCGAAGAAGTGGAAAGTTGGCACGACTGGTTTCGGAGCGTGCATCAAGTCAAATTCGAGTTGTTCAAACGTTATGGCATTCTTGCCGCCGCCGGGGATCGCCATCTCGTCGAGTTTATGCCGGGATTTATCCGCTCGCCGGAAGAGTTGTTTCGCTGGGGCATCATCCGCACGCCGGTGTCCTACCGCATCGAACGTTGGCGAACAGCGCCGCAACGAACGCGCGACTTGATGGAGGGACGCACCCCTTTGGTGATTGACGCCTCGGGTGAAGAAGGAGTAGCCCAGATCAAAGCCCTCTGGGGGCTTGGCGACCTTGTTACGAATGTCAATGTCGAAAATCGCGGACAGATTTCCAATTTGCCGCTAGGTGCGGTGGTCGAAACGAACGCGCGTTTCGCACGCAACCGGGTCGAGCCCATTGTCGCCGGGGCATTGCCAACTGGTGTGCAATCACTCGTTGCGCGGCATGTCAGCAATCAAGAGATGATTGTCCAAGCCGCTTTGACACGCGACAAGGATTTGGCGTTCCAAGCCGTGTTGAACGACCCTGCCAATCATCTTCCCCCGGACGAAACGTGGAAAATGTTCAATGAAATGTTAGAAGCAAGCCGTGCATTTTTGCCGGGCTGGTGAAAGGATCACCGACAGTCCGCTGAGGAACCATGCGGAGCCGGACCAATCGGCGCCGGTTCCACATCGTCCAAACAAGAATCTTTGATGAAATGGGGGGTTGATCTTGGCCAATTCCGCACAACCCTCATCCCTAACACAATCACGATGGTCGGTGCGCATGGCGGATTCAACAATGGCGCGGTTTCCCTTGCTGGCGGATAAGTGGAATTATCAATGGGGACTCGTGCTTAAAGGGTTTGAGCACCTTTGGCGGTCAATCGGTGAGCAAAAATATTTCGATTATATTCGACACAACATTGATGCGTTCGTGCAAGCCGATGGCACTGTTCGCGGTTATCGCGTGGACGAATACAATGTGGACCGCCTTAACACGGGCAAGGCGTTGTTTGCGTTGTACGAAAAAACTGGGGCGCTGAAATACAAACGCGCGCTCGATCTCTTGCGTTCGCAACTGGATACCCATCCGCGCACACAATCTGGCGGATTCTGGCACAAACAAATTTATCCGTACCAAATGTGGCTCGATGGCATTTATATGGCGGATGCCTTTTGGGCACAATATGCCGGCACGTTCGGTGAGCCACAAGCGTTCGACGACATTGCCCATCAAATTATCCTCATCGAACAACATACCCGTGATCCGAAAACCGGCTTGCTCTACCACGCCTGGGACGAAAGTAAACGACAACGTTGGGCAAATCCAGAAACCGGTTGTTCGCCGCACTTTTGGGGACGCGCGATCGGTTGGTTCGTGATGGCAATCGTGGATATTTTAGATTATATGCCGCACCATCATCCGTGCCGTGCCGAGATCGTCACCATCTTGCAACGCACTGTGGAAGCCATTGTACGCATGCAAGACCCAGAATCGGGTGTGTGGTACCAAGTGCTTGATCAAGGCAAGCGCGCCGGCAATTATCTCGAATCGTCGGCATCCTGTATGTTTGTTTATGCGATTGCCAAAGGAGTCCGCCACCATTATCTACCCCAGGCATTCTTCGCGGTTGCCCAACGTGCCTACCTTGGCATCCTCACTCAATTCATTCAAATAGACGATGCCAGCCACGTGCATTTGACCCACACGTGTCGCAGTGCTGGGTTGGGAGGTACACCCTACCGCGATGGCTCGTACGCGTACTATGTCAGCGAACCCATCGTAACCGATAATCATCACGGCGTGGGCGCATTTTTGTTGGCAAGCGTAGAAATGGAGCAACGTTGATCAGTGTAAAAGATTTCGGCGCGCAAGGAGATGGCATTGCCTTGGACACCGCGGCGATTCAACGCGCAATTGATGTAGCGGCGCAAAATAACGGAGGGACAATTTGGATCCCCGCCGGCAAGTACGTGATCGGTTCGATTTTTCTGCGCGACAATATTACCCTTCACCTTGATGCCGGTGCCGTTCTCCTTGGCAGCCGAACCCTCACCGATTATCCAATCATCTCAACGCGTTGGGAAGGGGTAACGCAGCCCACGCATGCGCCACTAATCGCGGGCAATGGTTTGCACAACCTTGCCATCACGGGGCATGGCATCATTGATGGTCGTGGCGACATCTGGTGGCAACAGCACCGCGCAAAAACACTTGACGCGCCACGCCCGCGCTTGATTTCGTTTGCCAACTGCGCCAACATTCTCATCGAAGGGATCACCCTCACC
This sequence comes from Chloroflexota bacterium, assembly GCA_037440625.1. GTDB lineage: Bacteria > Chloroflexota > Anaerolineae > UBA4142 > UBA4142 > DAOTXS01. Next base: position 12,124 of record JBBITT010000031.1, on the reverse strand, counting down.
AATTCGCCGGCGTGGACCATTCACCCCGTGCGCTGCGAGAACGTAACGATCGACAAGGTAACAATTCGGAATCCTGCCGATTCACCCAACACCGATGGCATCAATCCCGACTCGTGTCGCAATGTGCGCATTGCTAATTGCCACATTGATGCCGGCGATGATTGCATCACCATTAAATCTGGCACAGAAGCCGAGCCGCCCGAATTGCGCACCCCCAGCGAGAATATCACAATCACCAATTGCACGATGGTGCATGGACATGGCGGCGTGGTGGTGGGCAGTGAAATGAGCGGCGATGTTCGCAATGTCGTCATTGCCAATTGCGTCTTTATCGGCACTGATCGCGGCATTCGATTGAAATCGCGGCGGGGACGCGGAGGAATTGTCGAAGACATTCGCGCCACCAACATCGTGATGACGGATGTCATGTGTCCCTTCACAATCAATCTCTATTACCACATCAACGCCCGGGGCAACCCGTACGTATCGGACAAACAGCTCCAGCCGGTCAACGACGGCACCCCCATCTTTCGTCGCATTCATTACAGCCATATTACCGCGCGCAACGCCCAAGCCGCCGCCGCGTTTCTCTACGGCTTGCCGGAAATGCCCATCGCCGATATATCCTTTGAGGATGTCACCATTGCCATGGCAAACGAGGCGCCTGCCAGCGAACCTGAAATGGCAGATCATATTCCAACGATGCAACGCGCCGGTTTTTTTGCTCGGAATGTGCGCGGGTTGCATCTGCGCAACGTGCACATCGAAAATCAAGTCGGCGAGGCATTCTTGTTGAGTAATGTTGAATACAAACAATGATCTGCGCCTAGGTTTTGGAAACCTAGAAACAAACACAGGAGGAAATCCATGACGTACTTTGAATCCGTACCTCACCACCTTGGTTTAAACTCCTTGCCCTCGAATCCGTGCAAATGGCTCGATTTCAATTTGCTCGTGCTTGCCAAGGATCAAACCTTCCAAGGCACCAGTGGCAATCGAGAAATCTGCGCGGTCGTTTTGGGCGGCAAGGCATCCTTCGTCGTCGGCAATCTCACGTTTGAAAACGTTGGCGGGCGCGCCAATGTTTTTGCCGGCAAACCTCATTCGGTTTACATTCCTTGCCAAACTCAGTACTCCATCACCGCGCTCGGTGTCGTCGAAATCGGATTGTGTAGCGCACCCAGCGATTTGCAAACTGCACCGTACGTCATTCCCCCCGAACGTGTGGCAAGCGGCGTGTGGGGCGCGGCGAACTTTTCCCGCACCTATCATCAGATTCTCACCTTGGCAAGCCAAGCCGATTTGCCCGCGCATCGGTTGATCGTTGGCGAAACCTTCACGCCCTCCGGCAACTGGAGCACCTTTCCCCCGCATCGGCATGAGAAAGATGATTTGCCGCGCGAAGCATACCACGAAGAGATGTATTTCTTTAAGGTAAACCCCGCCGATGGTTTTGGCATCACGCGCTATTACAACGACGAACTCGACACGGGCTATATCGTGCGCGATAACACTATCTTGATGGCGCCCAAAGGTTACCACACGGTGGTGAGCGCCCCGGGCTATACCACGTACTATCTTTGGTTTCTCGCCGGCAATCATCGCATCCAAGCCGTGGTGGATGATCCCACGTACGCCTGGGTGAGTCGAACTGTTCCAATGCTCAAGGCATTGGGACACTAGGAGTCGTTATGATTCTCGATGATTTCAAACTCGATGGCAAGGTTGCCTTGGTGACCGGTGCCGCTCAAGGGTTGGGACAAGGCATGGCATTGGGGCTTGCCGAAGCCGGGGCAGACATTGCCGGCTTGGATCGTTGCACGATTGATGAGACCGGCGATCTAGTTACCAAACGTGGGCGCCGCTTTGCGCAAATTTGTCTCGACTTGCGTCAAGCGTCGGTGGCTAATTTGCAAGAAGCCGTCGCGACGGTGGTGCGCACCTTTGGCCGGCTGGACATTTTGGTGAACAATGCCGGAATTATTCGCCGTGCACCCGCGCTCGAGTTCAGCGAGCAAGATTGGGATGACGTGTTACACATCAATTTACGCGCCGTCTTTTTTCTGGCGCAAGCGGCGGCACGCCAAATGGTGAAACAAGGAGGCGGCAAGATCATCAACGTGGCTTCGATGCTATCGTTTCAGGGCGGCATCATCGTGCCCTCGTACACGGCGGCAAAGAGCGGCGTTGCCGGCATCACCCGCGCGCTCGCCAATGAATGGGCAAAGTACAACATCAACGTCAACGCCATCGCACCGGGATATATGGCAACCGAAAACACCGCCCCGCTTCGGGCAGACCCGGCGCGCAGCCAAGCCATTCTCGATCGCATCCCGGCAGGGCGCTGGGGCGAGCCGCGCGATTTACAAGGCATCGTTGTTTTCCTCGCATCGCCTGCATCGAATTATATGCACGGCGCCATTGTGCCGGTGGATGGTGGATGGTTGGCGCGCTGAAAAAGAATGCTTCATTCTTGGTTGATGCACCAACCGTCAGATAGAAAGGGATGCCGCGTGGCGCAAGTTGGAAACTTGCGTTACCTTGTCGAAGGAGAGAATTTATGGCTCGCTTTACACGCTTGGATGTTTTGAACGCAATCGTGGACACGGGACTGGTCCCGGTTTTTTATCACGGCGATCTTGAGATCGCCAAAAAGATTGTTGCCGCGTGTGCCCAAGGCGGTGCCCGTTGCATCGAGTTCACGAATCGCGGCGATTTTGCACCGTTCGTCTTCAAAGAACTTGCCGAGTATGTCGCGCAAGCCCATCCCAAGGTGATGCTGGGAGTCGGCTCGATTGTTGAACCGTACACCGCTTCGCTTTACATTGCAAGCGGAGCATGCTTTGTGGTGGGTCCCGTGCTGAATCCCGACGTAGCACGCTTGTGCAATCGCCGCAAGGTTGCCTATTCCCCCGGCTGCGCGACGGCATCGGAAATTTCCCAAGCCGAAGAACTCGGCGTAGAAATCGTCAAAATATTTCCGGGCGGCTTGGTGGGAGGACCAGAATTCGTCAAATCCATTCTCGCGCCAATGCCCTGGACGCGCATCATGCCCACCGGCGGCGTCGAAGCGACGCGGGAAAGTGTGAACGCGTGGATCAAAGCCGGCACAACCGCGCTCGGCATCGGCGCGAATCTCATCACCAAAGAACGCGTGGCACAAGGCAAGTGGGATGAACTTGCCCAAGCCACGGCACAAGTGATCGCGTGGGTGCACGAGGCAAGGCAAAAATAAAAGTGAGGTGAACGATGCCAGTGGTAACCTACAAACAAATCAAACCGGCTGACCAATGCCAGTATGATGCCGTATCACTGGGCGAGGTGATGTTGCGCCTTGATCCATTCGATGTCCCGACCGGGCGCGCGCGTTTGATGCGAGTCTTTCAAGGCGGCGGCGAAACGAATGTTGCGTGTGGACTAGCATACACCTTTGGCTTGCGTGCAGCAATTATCACAGCATTGGTGGACGATGATATTGGCAAGAACATTCGCAATCAACTGCGCGAATCGAACGTGGACACCTCCAAGATTATTTGGTTCAACACCAAGAATGATGGTTCACGTTTTTCAACGGATCAAAAAGGGACGTTGATGAACGGCATCAATTTCACGTTCGTTGGCAAAGGTGTGATTCCATCGGACACGTTGTACTATCGCGCGCACACGCCGGTGCGTGAACTGCGTGCCGGGGACGTGGATTGGGACACACTCTTTGGCAAAGAAGGGGTGCGCGTGTTCAATACTGGCGGCATCTATACCTTGATTTCGCCGACTTCTGCCGGCTTGGCAATCGAAGCCGTGCAAAAGGCGAATGCGTACGGAACCTTCGTCGCCGCCGATTTGAATTATCGTTCCAAAGTCGAACCGAACAAGAAGCGCGCGCGTGAAATCAATCGGCAGGTCACACCCCATCTGGGATTTCTGGTGGGCAACGATAGCGATCTGAACGATGCGCTGGGGTACGAAACCAAAGTTGATCCCGATGCGCCGTATGAGGAATGGATTGCGGCGTATCAACAAACGGTGAAACAAGTTGCCGCCGATTATCCGAACTTGTCGTTGATTGGCACTCAGTGGCGTGGCGCAACGAACGCGGATGTTGTGAGTTGGGGCGCTGTTCTATACGATGCATTGGAAGGCAAGATGTACCAAGCCCCGTTGCGTCAAGACATTCCGATTGCCGATCGCACCGGCGGGGGGGATTCGTTTGCTTCCGGCGTATTGGCGGCTTTGCTCAAAGGCAAAGATTTGGCAACGGCGGTGCAATGGGGTGCCGCGCACGGCATCTTGGTGCAAGAGACGCCGGGCGATACCTCGCTCATCGAACAAAAACTGGTTGAAGCCGAAGTGAAACGCGCCGCATCAAAAGGTGGTGTGCGAGCAACTCGATAAGAACGATGTCTGCTTCAAAAAATGATTGAGCCGTTGTAACCAACGGCTCGATCATTTTTCCAACGCGCTTAACGCCACTGGCTGGGATATTGATAATGCTCGCTGATCCGTTTCATCTTTTCCCAATCTTCAACTTGGGTAACCTCGTCCATCGTCATCAATTCATCCAGAATCGCCACCGCTTGATCGTACGATTTGGTTTGGTGATGATTGAGAACGCCGTATAACAAGATAGAACGATCCCCCGTCTTGAAGGCAAGTAACTCGCGTTCGGTCTCTAACCAATCCGGCAAAATTTGTTCGATCATAATTTTGGGCGGCAGTTTGCCCACGCGAATCGGTTGAATCCCTTTTTGGTTGACGATGGCAGGGACTTCGACCACGAGATCATCCGGCAAGCCAGCGAGTGCGCCGTGATTGGGAACATTGACTTGAAAATAACCTTCGTTGTTATTGACCAAGCCATCCATGATCGGCACAATTTGTTCGCGCGTCTTTTCCGTACCAATCTCCTTCACCAGATCCGTCTGGGGATCATTTGCCCAGCGCGTCATTTCGGCGATGCGCGCTTCAAGTGTTTGCACAAAGAATGGACGCGCAAGATGGGTATCGGGACCACCCCACGGTTCCCCAAACCACCGCTTTTTCGTTGCGATGTCGGTATGATACCACCAACCGCCGCGGCGCACCGTGTCGCCAATCGGAAACAAGCCATACATTCGATACTGATGCACCGCGCCGCGCGACATTTGTACGTCGTGTGTGCGAACCGCGACGTGTGTGCGCCAATAGTCCTCGCCTTTGGTTGCGATCCATTCATCAATCAACGGATAGGCGTCCTTGCCGTCGTAAATGAAATGCGTGAGCCAGATGTTGTGATTCAAGCCGGGCGCTTGCCATGTTACGCGTCCGGGATCAATGCCGATGGTTTGCGCAATCTCGTACACGCCATAATGCCCGTGACACAAGCCACACACCTTGATGCTTGTCTCGCGTGTCATCAAGGTACAGCCATCGAACACCGGATTGCCCGATTGAATGAGCCACGCCTCCGGACAAATCTTTTCCATGTCCTGCGCCACATCGAGCATGAGACGCAATTGATGATACGCACCAAATTGTCCGCCCGTGTGATAGTAACCGTACTTGTCTGCCGCCAACTGACGCATTTGGGCTTCGACGACATGCCCGAGGACGTACGCGGCGTTGAGAACAAAATCCGCGCCTTGCAACGCCGCCGCACGATCGGTTGTTTTATCGAACGTCAACGCCGAGCCGAGTTGATGAGCATAACGCGTGGCAAGTTTGTAAATCATGTCCAAGCGTTCTTCGTCAATGTCCATAAACGTAACATGACTGCCATTCAATCCTTTGGTCAAGCACAAATCCTTGACGATGCCAAGCGAAAATTGCGCGCTTCCCGCGCCAATCACACAAATCTTGAGTGACATTGCTTCTCCTTGTAGGACAAATTCCAAATTTGCCTTACTTTGTGATAATCACCATATATTTGGTTTTGGTCGCACCGCTATTAAAAATTCCGTGCGGACACGTTGCATCAATCACCATTGCCTCATTCACGTTGAGCGGATAATGTTCGCCTTCAACTTGAACCGTAATCTGCCCTTCGAACACGTAAAACGCCTCAATGCCGGTGTGCGTATGTGCCGCGTGCGAGCGATTGCCCGGCTCAACCACGGAGATGTGAATGCTCAACTTGTGCGGATCAACATTTTCGCCGATTAGGAATTTGGCGAGTCCTTTCTTTTGGAGTTCGGTGATGCTCATAATGACCTCTCTGGAATTGAATGACGGTCGGGCAACGCATCCCAATCGGGAATGTCCACAATAAACACCTGACCGTATCCTTGCGGATCCGCCGTGTAAACAATTTGTTTGCCGTCCGCGCTAAAACACGGATGAACATGTTGGCGTTGCGTGTGGAACGAAGCACGATGCCACGCCAACGCTTTGGGACCCTCGAACTTGCCTTCTTTCATTCGCCACAACAGCAAGTACGGATTCTGCGCGTCGCCATCGCCAACGATAGAATCGAGCCGAAAACTGTGAAAGTGCCACGAGTGAAATTCGAACGGCGTCTCGACGCGATCCGTGTTATCGTAGCGAATCGAACCATAGATGGTCCCGTTGGCAACGTAACCGTGATAGCCAATGTGTTCGCCGTCGTCCATCCAATACTCGTGCCCCACCATTTCGCCGGGCGCAGTCGGACGAATCTTCCACGTCTCGCGCGTCTCTAGGTTCAAACCCCAGATGCGATTGTCCACCTTGTCCCATGGACCCTCGTGGCAAAAGGTCATGATGTTGGGCAAGGTGGGTGAGGTGTTCAAATGGCCCAGCCAGCAATGATCTTCAAAAATCTTTTCGACTGCGCCGGTATCCAACGCAATTCGAATGATGACACAATGCGGATGCGCCGCCCAAATTTCGTGAAAACCGACGTAACCGTGTCCTAGGTCAATATTGAATCGGTCGGACAAATCCTGGCAATAGCCGGTGATGACATAGTTCCCATCGGCGGTCGCGTTGGCGGATTCAGCCGTATAACCGGGCGGAATCGTGAACAATGGACGCAACGCCAGTATCTTGAGATCGAGCGCGAAAATCGTTTTGCCTTGCGAGAAATAGATTTCTTCGCGGCGCGGATTCTTGGTCATGGATTGCGCATCCACCTGCCCTGCCGCCGGATCGAGATCGGTGAGTTGGGTGATCTCACCGTTCGTCAAATCCACGCCAAAAAAGTTGGTGCGATTCTCACGGTCGGACGCGATGACGATCTTGCGTCCATCCGCGTACCAACACGGGTACGTGAAGTAAAAGTGATTGCTGTGTCCTTTGTAATTAGTCAATTGCCGTACACGCGCGCCAGTCATCGGGTCGCGATATTCATTCAGTTCCGACGCCCATTTTTCACCAATCTTCATTTGTTCACCTCACTGGTCAACCTCAAAGACCAACATTGCCAATGGTTCGGGCGATGTATTTTCGATCCCATGCGCCCAACCCGGCTTGTTCAAAATAATGTCACCGGTTTTCACGGCTTGACGTTCGTCGTTCACAATCATCACGCCATTCCCGGCGAGCACAACGTACACCTCTTCGTTGGCGCCATGGCGATGCACCCCAATCGTCGCCCCCGGTTCCAATTCAACATAGTTAATGAACTTGAGTGGCGTGTCGAAATCCGATTGGTCGAACACGCGCGCATTCTTGCCGACCCCTTTGCCTTGATGAATGGATTGCACCTTGCCGGGCGCATCGAGAAAATTTCGCACAATCATCATTCACCACGCATACGCTTCCGGGGCTTCGCCGGGACTGGGCCAAATCGCATCGAGTTGGGTCAACACCTCCGCCGAGAGTTTCACCTCGAGCGATTGGACACTGTGCTCCAACTGCTCAACCGTGCGCGGACCGAGAATCGGTGCGGTAATTCCCGGACGTTGCAAGAGCCACGCATGTGCCACGTGCACTGGCTCGATGCCGATTTCGCGGCAGAGCGATTCGTACGCGGCGATCTGCGTCTTGTGCTGCTCGAAAAGTTTGCGTGCGCCCTCGCTACTGCGCCGCCCGGTGGTCGCTTGAAGCGTACCGCCCGCCAAGATACCGCCGCGCAATGGACCGTACGGCAAAATGCCGATGCCTAGCGCACGGCACGCGGGAATGACTTCGAGTTCAATAGCGCGGATTGCTAAACTGTAGCGGCTCTGCTCCGAAACGAGACCCAGAAAATTCCGGGCGCGTGCAACGCACTGCGCTTGCGTGATATGCCACGCCGCAAAATTACTGCTTCCCACGTACAACACTTTGCCTTCGCGCACCAGTTGTTCCATTGCTTGCCAAATTTCGTCCCAGGGTGTAGCACGGTCAACGTGATGCATCTGATACAAATCAATGTGATCCGTCTGCAAACGGCGCAAAGAATCTTCGCACGCGCGGCGAATGTGGTACGCGGAAAGACCGCGATCATTCGGACCTTCGCCCATCTCGCCATAGACCTTGGTGGCTAGCACAATTTTCTGACGGCGACTTGGATCCTGCGTCAGCCATCGTCCGATAATTGTTTCTGTGAGACCAGGAGTCTGTCCATAACGATTCGCGGTATCGAAAAAGTTGATGCCCAATTCGAGCGCGCGATCCATAATGCGAACGCTCGTTGGTTCATCGGCTTCGCGCCCAAACGCCATCGTGCCCAGACACAACCGACTGACTTGCAAACCGGTTCGACCAAGCTGTGTGTATTCCATCTTTCCTCCCTTGAAAATGTGGGACAAATTTGAAATTTGTCCTACGCGTGGTCCATTTTCATTCGACCGCTGGTGCGCCAACGGCGAATGAACAACTCCTAGGCAAGTATCTGCTTGAGCCACGCGAACGCCGCCGCTTGCATCTCTAAATCGAACTTGTGTGGACCCGGATAAAATTGTCCGACGTACGCCGCCGGTTGACCAACACTCGCAAAATGCATTTTCAATTTCGCATCCGCCTCGTGCATCCCTTGTTCGGTGAAAAGTTCATCCTCAAGGTTGTACTGCACCAGCAACGGCGATGGCGCGCGACACGCGGCGAGATCGGGCCAATCGCCATAGCGCGCCCACCCGAATGGGAACAACATCCACGTGTGCGACATGTTGTGATCGAGTAAGCCTGCGTACGTGGACATCAATCCAACGATGACCGTCGCCGCAATGTGATCGTGCGTCGCGGTGAGCATTGCTGCACGATTGCCACCGCCGGACAACCCAATACAACCGATTCGATTGGGAATCACATCTGCGCGCGAAAGCAAATAGTTCGTCGCAATGCGATCCTCATAACACACTACTCCTGCGAGACTCGTTCCCAGAATGTTGCAATACTTGGCGATCCAATGTTCGTGATGGTACGCCGCCGTGTTGTACTCTGCGATCTCGGATGGAACAGTCGGATCAGGCGGCGTTGCCTTGAGCACGGCAGCCGTAACCTCTTGGACAGGTTCCGGCATCGCGTCTAGCGGAAATTTGCGACTGCCCCACAGAAACACATCGGGGACGACGACAACAAAACCGGCGCGCGCCAGTGCGTTTGCAAACGCGCGTCCACCGTAGGATTTGTTTCGGAACGCAACAACGACGGGCGACGGATCATTAGGTCCATCCGCAATCTTTTCTTTGCCATAGAACTTGAACGCGCCGTGATCGTGCAACGCGACGATTCCCGGCAATGGGCGATTCGCATCCGCCGGTTTGAGAACATACGCGTGCGTTCGTGGGCCAAACCCCACCCACCACGAGACTTCCTCGCCAATCAGTCCATCGCGCTCCCAGCGTCGTTCGATTCGAACCTCACGCGGCGTCTCATCGCCATTGCAAAAACCCAAAACTTGGCGCACGCGTTGTTGCGTTTCCAAGCCAGGATGCGCCATCGGATAAAGCGGTTGTTGCGCACGTGCCGCATCCACCCAATCGCTGAAAATTCCCAGGTGTTGATAATGTTGTGTCATCAGATTTCACCTCTGCGAATGCGATGCCAACCACTCGTTCATTTTGAGAATCTCGCCACCTGCCAACATCACAATACCAATCCCGTGCGTGTCGTTGGTGCGCCATAACAAATCATACTTGTAATAGTCGGGAGTAAAAGCATAGTTCGATCCGCGACAAACGCCATGCACATTGCCCAAACGATCAACGCTGATTTGCGTCAACCCTTTCCACGCTTTATGCGCGGCTTGAACATACTTGTCCGGCTCCTTCAACCAACCCAAGCGCACCCCGCGCGCAAACGCGTAACTAAACATCGCGGTGCAAGAAGTTTCCTCGTACGCTTCTGGATCGGTGAGGACTTGGTGCCACAAGCCATGCTTGCCTTGCAACGCGAGGTATCCTTCACACAACTCGTTGAAGAAATCGAGTAACGCGGGACGCTGGGGATGATCAGCGGGCAACCTTTCCAAAACTTCCGAGAGCGAGAACAAGCACCACCCGTTGCCACGTCCCCAAGGAATGCCGGTCGGCAGATGGTAACCGAAATCGTAAATGTGCGACATGATTTTGTATTGCGGCAAAAAGAGATATTTCTTGTATAGCAAGAATTGTTTGGCGGCATCATCAATATATTCGCGTTTGCCGGTCAGTTGGTAGTAGCGTGCTAGGAACGGCGTGCTCATATACAAATCGTCAATCCACATTGTTTGCACGCGATAAAATGCGCCGTCCAGTGTCCTAACCTGTTTGTTCAAAATATAATCGGCGATGATGTCTATCACGGCGCGCATTTCTGGCGAGGGTGCTTCTTTGTAGGTCTCCAACGTCGCCGCGCCGAACGAACCACAATCGTCCAGACAACTCATCTCGACGAGTTGATGGTTGATGGATTGCGTGCCGTACTGATCGCGGTCGTAGAGCGAGTACGCGTATGCGTTGACACACTCGCTGACGTGGCGCACCACGTAATCAATCACATCCTTGCGTCCTAACAATCGTGCCGTCTGTAGCAAACCATACAATGTTACCCCGATTTGATAATTCCATTTGGCGAAATTTTCATTCTCCAGATGGGGCCGAACCCAGGTTGCCGGCAGATCAACCCGCCAATACACGGGCGTGCCATTGTTATCGAACAGACGATAGAGGTTTTGGATTTCGGCTGGCGATAACGATAGTGGCGCATCAAAGGGACCGAGATACAACCACGCATCGTTCACCCCTTTGACCGGCAGCGGCAATCGAAATTTTGCGCCAGCGATGGTTACCCCCCAATCATCCGCCGATGCAATCGTGGCGACCAGCACATCGTGTCTGCCACGCGATAACGCCAAAGCGAGCGTGTGTTTGCCGGCTTGCCCTTCCCAGACGGGCTGACTATCTATCCAGACTTTTGTCGCACCAGCGGCGTCGAGTTGCAAGCGGGTGGGCGCGTTGATTTCAATTTGCGACCAGGCGTACGCCGTTTTGCCCGATTGCACGCCAAAGATGCGCGCGCACGCTTTTTGTTTCGCTGCCGTCGCATCCCATCTCATTTCGGGATACCACGTTAGCCCGGTGGCTTGCTCGCTCTCGCCAATGTCTGGGAATTTATTTTCGGCGTAAACATCTTGATTGATCAGTTGTGAATACACCCAGCCGGCTTGTCCCACGCGTTCCGTAAACGGTGAATAAAAGTGAAGCGGAAACGCGCGCTTGTGCGATGTGCCAATGATGCACCCAAAACCCGCTGGCGTTTTGCGCGTTTTGATAAAGACGGCGTTCCATCCTTTGTGCGCCTGTGCGTTCACCAATTTGCCGGCTTGCACATTCGTCTCGTGCGCGAGGAGTGAGCGATAAATCAATGTGCCATTTACGTACACACTGGTCGGCGAGTAAGAACTGATGAGGAGATCGCCGCCCATATCGCCGTTACTCCACATCATACCATACAGATACGCCCATTGGCCCGGCTGAGCGTCCGGGAATTTCGATTGCAAATTCAGATCGTACCTGCCATCGTTTAATTGCAGAAACCCGCGCTTGCTAAACGTGCGCAACACGAACGGGATCGGCGGATTTTCTCCGATGTAACGATTCGCAATGATTTCCAGTGTACGCGGAATGTTTTCGCCAATCCAATTGTAAATACTTTCGTTGGGATCGAAATACGGTGACATTATGCCTCCTCCGAAAATGTGGGACAAATTTGAAATTTGTCCTACGCGTGGTTCATTTTCATCCGACCGCTGGTGCGCCAACGGCGA
>JBBITT010000030.1:0-36816 GCA_037440625.1 Chloroflexota bacterium | reverse complement strand
GTTTTCAAAGTACTCGACCTTGATCTCGTGTTCGCCGGCGCTGATCGCGCGCGTTTGACGATACTCGGTGGGGGATTGCGTGCGCCAACTGTCAATGATGCGGACGCCATCCACGTAAACTCGGATGCCATCATCGGTCGTGGCGGAGAAGATATAGTTCCCCGCCTCAAAGTTGAATCGTCCACGCCAGATCGCAGAAAAGTTATCGCTGTTGACGCCGGTGCCGGGACTGCCATTGCCCCAATCAAAGTTGATGGCATCCTCGTTGCGCATCAAGACGACATTACCGCTCAGATCGCGTGTGTTATAGTACTCGCCACAGAATTGTCCAACCGGAATCGTGGCACACGTCTTAATCACCGTGCGTTCAACGCGAATCGAGGAGGCGCGGTCGTTGCCGATGGCATCATTCCCCAAATCAGGATCGTCACTGCGAAAGGTAGATCCCGTCCCCTGATAGTTCACTTGCTCGTAAAGCGTCGCCGTCCAATTGCCAACCAAACGAATTGAGGAAGTGGCATTGTCTCCCACGTACCAGCCAGTCAAATCAGAGACATCGTTTGTGAACTTGGAACAGCGACCTTGATAGTTGGCGGACTCGTACAGATAGACCCCCTCGCCGCCGTCACAATTGCTGGTCGGGGGTGGTGTTGATGTGTCCATCCCATCGGTGAAGGATGGCGGCGCGTCTTCGGGATTGACACCCCAATTTTTGTTTGGACTGTTTCCCATCACAAAATTGAGAGTGGTGCCGTTTGCGATTTCGCTAAAGCGCAACCAGGTGCGAGTGGTCGGTGTGCCGTTCACACTCAGACTCTGGATGTAAGGTGAGGTATTCCCGGCACCCACACCGGTGATCTGCACGTTGCCGTGCGCTGATTGAAGGGTAATCGAATTGAAGAACGGTCCGTGCAAGGCAAGGGTGTCGGTGCCGGGAGTAACCGGGAACATTCCTAGGTTTGCCCACACATACCACGCCGAAGTTGCACCGAGGTCATCGTTCCCGGGCAAGCCGCCTGGTTCCGCCGTGAATGCTTCGTTGATAATGCGTCGCACAACGGCTTGTGTCCCCCAAGGGGCACCCGCAAAGTGGTACGCCCAGGGTTGATTGTGTCCGATCTCATTTGCGATATGAAAGTAGGGCTGTGAGAATCCTCCGCGTATCTGGGTGAATAAATCATCTAATCGTTGGAGCGATCTTTGTTTGCCCCCGAGCAAGTTGAAGAGTGTGGCATAGTTGTGCGGCACCATAAAAGTGTACTGTGCTGCATTCCCTTCGGCAAAGCCAACGTTGCTTTTGGGATCAAAGGGTGAGAAAAAAGTGCCATCGCTGTTGCGGGGACGGATATAACCCGTCTGCGGATCGAACACGTTGACCCACCATTGGGCACGGTTCATAAAATAGGTGTACTTGTCGGCATTGCCTAGCGCTTTGGCAAACTGGGCAATCGCAAAATCTGCGGCGGCGTACTCGAGCGAGTCGGAGGCGTAGCCGGGAACATAGCGCAAGGAAAGATAGGTCGCCAAGTTTCCGCGGATGGGTATCCCTTGGCTGGTTGCCCCGACGATGTTCGCGCTTTTGTTCATCAGTGTGAGTGCTGTCTGAGTGTCGAAATCTCGAAGGCCAAACGCATACGCACTCGCGACAATAATCGGACCGGGGTCGCCGTTCATGATGAAATGTTCTTGATTTTGTTGCGACCACTTGGGCAATGCGCCACCTTGTTGCCCGTCGAGAATCATTGATTTGATAATGTCCGTCATTTCGTTTGGGGCGATCATCGCCATCAGTGCCGCCCACGAACGATAAATGTCCCAGCCCGAAAAGTTCTGATAAACCGTCATCCCATTTGCGGTATGCACGGCATAGTCAAAGCCCACGTACTGCCCGTTCACATCGCTAGCGATATTAGGGGCTAGAAAGACGTGATAGAGCGCGGTGTAGAATTTCTGGAGATCCGTGGGTGTTCCGCCGCTCACCTGCACGCGGTTGAGAATGTTGTTCCACGCAACGTTAGCGTTTGCTCTGATGGCGTTGAAATCCCAACCGGGGTTTTCTGTCACAAGATTTTGTTGAGCGCTGGCGACGCTGACAAAGGAAATTCCGATCTTCATTTGCACGACCGGGTTTAAGGTGGTATCGAAAGTAACATAGCCGCCCGAGTCGCGTCCACCGGAACTTGTGGAGCCGGGCGTGAGACTAAAGGCGAACCAGGTGCCATAACTTGTCGGTTGCCGGTCAAACTCGATTGCAAAATAGATTTTAAAAGTTTTGGTGGATGCGCAAAAGCCGCCACCCGTCACATTGCCGGTGATCCGATTGCCACTAATGTTGATCGAACCCTCGCGATTGCCAGTGGCGCTGCGGCTCGTGTTGACAAGTACGGTGGCTTGCTGGGTCGCGGGGAAGGAAAACCTTGCCATGCCGGTGCGCGTCGTCGCGGTGAGTTCGACAGTGGTGTTGTACCGCTCTAAACGAGTTTTGTAATAACCGGGGGATGCACTCTCGTTACTCTTGGAATGGGTGGATGCATAAGTCGTCCAATGCGTGCCCGGCGAACGGCCAAACGAACCAACGATTGGCAGGATACCAATATCTTCACTGTTCTGACAACCTGCGCCGCTCATATGGGTTAAACTAAATTCTTCGATCAGGGTATCGCTGTAACGATACCCGGAGGGCAACGCGTTGGGCGTATCGGGACTGAATTGTACCATGCCAAACGGTAACACGGCCCCAGGCAAAGTGCCGCCTGAATCCGGCGCCGGCGGTCCGCTTAGATCGGTGCCGATGAAAGGATTGACGTACTGGGTGAGGTTGAGTGTGGCTGGGGCAGGGCTTGCGAGGACGCTTGAACCTGAAAAAAGAAGAACGCCGATGACGGCGATCAACACGTACGTGATTTTCCGAATCCACTTTGGTCTTGCTCGAGCGAAATGGCTGAGGAGAAAAGTTGCTGACGGGCGGCTCGCTGATGATTGTGCGAACATTGTTTTGCTCCGCACTGGTGTTTTCAACAATTATCCATTCATTGCTTCTCGATACAAATGATGCCAAAATGCAAAGCGCAAATACATGATGGGAAAAGAATACTAGATTGGGCTAATCTATCGGATGACAAACTCCATCAGCACAAACGAATTGTCCACGCTATCCGTAACTGTCAGACGATCCCCCGTGTCCGAATCATACCATCCAATCTTGATGATGTACTCGCCCGCCGATAAATCGCTTGGCACGTTCAGCGTATAGGTCTCGCGCACCATTTCATTTGCCGCCCAGCGATTGGTCGGATACGCGCCGTAACGCGGTGAATGATCGTCTTGGGCGATCTTTTCGCCATTCGATCTTTCAAGGTGCACAAACGCCGTGTAACGCTGTGTCATCGCGCGTTTGGCTTGCCAGACCAGCGTGAGGTTCAAGTCTGGCGCGTTCAAGATTTCAGGTTCGATGTGCCAGCCGACGAGTGCAATCTCGTTGCCAAACTCGACGGACTGCAAATGCAACGGGGGGGCGGGCGTGTAAATTTCGTACTTGCCGATGGTTTGCGTGCGCGCGTAATACCGATCCAAGGCAGAGACAAACTCGCGCGTGAAACGGCGATAGTGATCTACATCTTCGCGCGTGCCGCGTTCCAAAATCACCAACGGGAATGCTCCATCGCGCAAGCCGTCCAGTTCCCAACGTTGGTCCCATTTGCCACTGCGCGCCAGCGAACTGTACTGAAATGTATAGTACGCCACCGGCTTGCCACTCGTTGCCAGCGCGCCCATATCCTCCGAGAGGACGATGCCGGGTGTTTGTCGCAAGAGCGTAGCGAGTTGTTGATTCGCCGGCAAATCGCGCGCCATCAAATCGGCGGCGATGCGCGGGTCATGCCACGCCAGCCCCAGTTGCACCAGAAGCAAACCGGGCAAGAGAAGGTTCAGGGTTTCAGGTTTAAGGTTCAACGTTGACACATTGAAACCATTCACCTGAAATTTGAAACTGCTCAACGCACAAATCACCGCGAGGGCTTCAAAGAAATAATTTTCCCACGCGCCTACCCGTCCCGCCATTCCAAGCGCAGCAAACGCTGTGAGCGCGTACCACTCGAGCACGCCCCAGCGTTTGGTGCGCGCGCGATCAATGAGTGCCCACGCCGCAAGCAAGATCAAGATCGCAAACGTCACGAAGAAATTTTTGAGCAGGGCGACCAACTGATCGAACAAGAAAATGGTGGCGTTGGATTCAATCAAGCCCAGCGTGAATCCGCCGCGTGTCGCATAATCGAACGCGAGATACAGCGCGCCACCGATCCCCCCCAGCGTGAGGGCAAAGGCAAGTGCCTGTTTTCGATTTTGGGTCCACAAGGCGAGGAACGCGGCGACCGGCGCGGCGAACAAGGTGTGCTTGGTGTAGAGCGCAAGGAGAAAACAAAAAGTAAAAAGTGAAAAGTATAAAGTCTGAGGTCTGAGGTCTGAGGTCTGTTGTCTCTTCCAAACAAAATAAATCCCGGCAAAGGCAAACATCAAGCCAAGCAAGTCAACGCGAAAAAGGGGAATCCAGTGATACACGTACGGCGAGCCAAGAAAAAATAACGCGGCGAGCGCGGCAATCGTTCGACGATGCGTCTCTGCTTGGACGATGCGAAAAATCAGCGCGGCAACGATCAACGCCGCTCCAAGGTTCAGCAATCGTCCACTTACGTACCCTTCGCCAAAGATTGGCATCCCCATCGCCGCAAGCCACATGGCGATGGGCGGATAATTGCTGGAGGCGTACGGAAAATCGGCGAGCCCTTTGTAAATCGGCTGGCTGTGCGCGAGTTGTTGCGCAAACCAAAGCACAATGCCCTCGCCGTAATCGAGTTGATACGGATAGACGAGCCCTGCCAATCCCAGCCACAACGTTAGCGCGAGATACGTCAATGCGCTAAACCAGACCAGTCCCCACAAAAACCGGGCAAGTGTGTTCATCCCGCGTATCTTAACAGAGGTCGCGGTGGGCGTCAAAACGGTAGCCCGCAACAATTTGTAGCACAGGCAATTTGTGGTTATAATAAGCGCACTTTTCATCCGAGGTGCGATGCTATGTTTTTGCCTGCTCGAAAAATCATCGTTGCTATTTTTGCTTTGACGGTGATTGCCCTGACCGGCTGTGAAGCCGACGCGACTCCAACACCGCGTCCTACGTGGACGCCGCGTGTGGTAGTTCAAGTAGTTACGCCCACGCTTGAACCCACGCCAGAACCTACCGCGACCGTAACCGTAACTTGGACGATTTCGCCGTTAGCCACACCCACCACCGCAAGTCTGGCGCGTGCGGCGGCAGCCACGCCCAATCCCAATGATCCCTTGTTACCCAAGTTCAAACCATTTCCTCCGGTGCCAATTTCTAATCGTCCATCAAACCTCAATCCGTTGACCGGTTTGCAAGCGGATCCGGCGTTACTGCAACGTCGTCCGATTGTTGCGCGCATTGGTAATGATTCGATTGTCCGCACAAATAATTGGCACGCCGGCTTGAGTGTGGCGGATCTCGTGTTCGAAGAATTGATTGACACGAATGGAGCGGTGTACGCAAACACGCGGTACAGCGCCGTGTTTCTCAGCACCGATCCACCGTTGATCGGTCCCATTCGCAGTGGGCGCATCATCAATTTTCAAATAGTGCCGATGCTGGATGGGGCGTTGGTGCATGCCGGGGCTAGTAATGGCACCCGCTGGCTCTTTTCGCAATCGCCGATGGTGAACCTTGACGAATATTTCAATCAGCCGGCGTACTGTTATATGGACATCAAGACCCGTCCTTACCAAGGTCGGTTGTACACCACCGCGTCGCGGATTCGCGAATGGTTGCGTCAGAAAAATTGGGAAGCCCCCGTACCGTTGTACGGTTTCAACTTTGCGGATAAAGTACCCGGCGGACAGCCCATCACCTTGATCGGCTTGAACAAAGCCCCGTGGCCCTCCTTTGCGGCGGTGCAATGGCGTTACGATCCTGCCAGTGGCAAGTATCTGCGTTTTGTGGGTGGCGCGCCACATAACGACACGTTATATAGCGTTACTGCCAAGTGGGGCAATGGCGCCGATTGTGTTCCATCCGGCACACAGACCCAAACCCAGATTAAAGCAACGAACGTCGTCGTATTGTTTGCGCCGCATCAGAAAACCGAAATCATCGAAGACGATAACAACTTTGTCTCGGTCTATATCAATTTGGTGGGGCAGGGCGATGCGACGTTCTTCCGCGATGGCGTGATGACGCAAGGCAAATGGAAACGTAACGGCGAACAAGAGTTTTTCCAATTCACGGATTCTGCCGGCAATGCATTTGCTTTGCGTCCCGGCAATACGTGGTTTGAAATTGTTCCCCCGGGTTATCAACTTGAAGTGAAATAGCACGTTGCTGGTTGTGCGTATGCGCGCAAGATCGCGTTAGGTGCGATGAACAACTTTTATCTGATTGGACTCGTTGGAACGATTGGCAGTGGCAAAAGCACCGTGCGACGGATGCTGGAAGAACTGGGAGCGTACAGCATTGATGCGGACGCGCTGGCGCACGTCGTGATGCGGCGTGGCACACCTACTTGGCGTCAAGTAGTCAAAACCTTTGGCCCCGACATTCTCAAATTCAACGGACGCATTGATCGCCGTAAACTGGGCGCGCACGTCTTCACCGATCCTCACTCGCTTGCCAAACTCGAAACGCTCGTGCATCCAGCCGTCCGTGACTTGACCAAGGATTTGTTGCGTCAGACCACCAAGCCCATCGTCGTCATCGAAGCGATCAAACTCGTCGAAGCCGGGATGCACGCATGGTGCGACGCCCTCTGGGCGGTGGATTGCAAACCCCAAGTCCAAATCGAACGAGTGATGCGTACCCGCAATCTGAGCGAAGCCGATGCGCGCGCGCGGCTCGAGGCGCAAGGTTCATTCGAAGAAAAATTGCGGCTGGCGACTGTCGTCATTGACAACAACGGACCCAAGAACGCCACACGCGCCCAAGTCGAAAAGGCGTGGAAGCAAATCCAGCCCGGCACGGCGCGCGATAAAAGCGCGTGGTTGCTCGGTCTGCCGGTCGCCCAAGCCGCTCCGCCGCCACCCATCGAAGCCGCGCCACCAGCCGAACCGGCAAAACCCGAATTGCCCCCTGTCCCCGATTGGGCAAAGCATGCGCCAACGGTTCGCGCTGAACCGCCGGCGCACGAGACGGTTGTCATCGAACCGCCGATGCCGGCGTGGGCGCGGGCGGTCTTGGAACTCCAAGTGCGGCGTGCGCGTCGTAGCGATTTGGAAGCGTTGGGGATAGCACTTGCCAAGAAAGAACAACGCCCCACACCCTTTACGCGCGAAGAAATCCTCAAACGCTTTGGCGAGCGCGGGTATCGCATCGCGCTTGCGGATCAACGCATCGTCGCACTGGCGGCGTGGGAAGCCGAAAATCTCGTGGCGAGTGTGCGCGAGATTTGGGCAGAATCGGCGGAGGCGGCAACCCAAGCCCTGCCTCGTCTATTCGAACTCATCGAAAGCGAAGCGCGCGAATTGTTGTGCGAAATCGTCCTGCTGATTGTTGAACCCGGCGCGCCCGAGTACATCGTAACGCAAGTCCGAGGGTCCGGTTATCAGCGCGAAGAATTGAATGCGCTACACAAATTGTGGCGGCAAGCGATTCAAGAACGGATGCAACCCAACGATACCTTGTGGGGCAAACGTTTGCGCGAAGTGATTACGCGACCGTTTTAGGAGAAGACGCTCAATGACTGCACTAAAAACTTTTGCATCGCAACATCCCCGCCTGACGGCGTGGATCGTCTTGGCGATTGGAATGGTCATCATTTTGTTGTGGTCAGCGAAGGATGTGGGACTGTTGCCCACCCAACTCCTCGCGCTCGTCATCGCCACGATTTTGCTTGCCGGCTTGTGCGTTTGGATCATCGGTTGGGAAGACGATGACGAAGAAGAAACCAAACAATCGCCGCAATGAGCTGGGGTTGGCTTTTTGCATTCACCAGTCTTGGCATCTTGATTCTTTTGGCGATGGCGTGGCGCGGCGCGACATTACTCATTCATCCGCCGCATCGTCGTGCCACGAGCACCCCTGCCGATTATCATCTCCCGTTCGAAAACATTTCGTTTGTTACGCGCGATGGCTTGACCTTGCGCGGTTGGTTCATCCCCGCCGAACAGCCACGTGGTACGATTGTGGTCTGTCACGGCTACGCCGGTGAATGCTCACCCGATTTGCAATACGCACCGCTTTTTCATCGCCATCATTTCAACGCCCTCTTTTTCGATTTTCGCGGACACGGCATGAGCCATGGCAATTACACCTCGCTCGTTTATTTTGAACGCACCGATCTGCTCGCGGCACTCGATTATTTGAAAACGCGCGGCATTGCGCGCGTCGCTTTGCTGGGATTCTCGATGGGCGGTGCGATTGCACTCGCCACAGCACCGCTCTCGCCGATGGTGGTGGGCGTGGTCAGCGATTCCGGTTTTTCTGAACTGTGGCGCGTGGTTGCACAAAACGTTCGGCAACGCGGCGTGCCTTCACCAATGGCTTGGATTATTGGGCGGCTGGTGGTGGCAATTGCCTGCCTCCGTTTACGCGCCAATCTCTTTGCGGCCGATCCCATTCGGCACATTCATCGCATCGCGCCGCGCCCAATTTTGTTGATGCACGCCGCCAATGACGCCGAGGTGCCGGTTACGCAAGCGTATCAATTATTCAACGCCGCGCGCGAACCCAAAACCTTGTGGATCGTCCCCAACGCCTTGCATCGTCGGATCGAAGAGGTTGCGCCAGCGGAGTACCCACAACGCCTCCTCGACTTTTTCAATCGAGTGTTGCAATAAGTATGCGCATTCAAGCATTTCAAGTTGCGCTCGTCGAGCAGACGCGCAAACAATTGCCGCGTTCACTCAAAAATTTTGAACCGCGCTCCTTTTTCACACTCGTCAAACTTTATTACACCAATCCCAAGTTGCATTACGAAGTCTGGGTGCGTGGGCAGGAGCATCTCCTCGAAGTGGGTTTGCATTTTGAAGCGGACAAGGCAACCAACGATGCCCTGCGTCAATACTTTGAAGCGCGCGCCTTTGAGATTCGCGCGCAACTGGGCCCGCGCGTTGAAGTGGAGCAGTGGACCAATTCGTGGAGCCGCGTGCACGAGGTTGTGCCATACACCACGCTCAACGCCGAACTCGTCGAGCAGATTGCCAAGAAATTGGCAAAGATGATAACCGTGCTTCAACCAATGTTGAACGAGTTTGAAAAAAGATAGAGGCGAGACAATCTCGCCTCTATCTTTTTATTTTCGTTTGCGGGTTGGCTTGGCTGGTTTGCGCGCCACTTTCTTTGCGGTCTTTTTCCTCGTCGCTGTTTTCCGTTTTGGCTTTGTCGGTGTGGTGGGTGTCTCGACAATCGCGCGTCCCTCCAACCCGGCGAGTTGCATTTCCAATCGTGCGGCGCGTTCTTGGTTGGCGGCAAGCGTCTCGCGAACCTTGTCCACGATTTCTTTGGGCGCTTTTTGGCTGAACTCGCCCGCCAATTGTTTCTCCGCACGTTCAATCGCACCGCGCACATTGGCGATTTCTTTGGTGAGCCGCGCCTTTTCTTTTTCAAGGTCAATCATTTCCGCCAGCGGCAAATAGATTTCGATCTTGCCCGCCACCAACGCCAGCGATTGCGCCGGGCGCGCGGCATGCTTTTCGATCTTGAACGCGTCGGTGTCCAAGCGTGCCAGCAAAGCGATGATGTCGCGTTGCGCTTCGATGAGTGCGGTTGCTTTGCCGGCGGAGATGATTGCCGGGATCCGTTTGCCCGGCTCCACGTTGAATTCGGCGCGGGCGTTGCGAATGGCACGCACCACGTCCATCACCAGACCAAACTCTTTTTCCGCGCGCGCATCAAAAAACTTTTTGTCGGCTTGGGGGAACGGCGCAACGATGAGTGCGTCAGCATCGGTGGGCATCCCCAACGCCTTGAGGTGTTGCCATGTTTCTTCGGTGACAAAGGGCATTGTCGGATGAAGCAGACGCAAACCCATATCGAGCGTGTGCAAAAGAATCGCGCGCGTCCGTTGGGCGGCATGGACATCGTTGCCATTGAGCGCGGCTTTCGATGCTTCGATGTACCAGTCCGCAAACTCGCTCCACAAAAAATCGTGGATCGCGCGTGTCCCTTCGCCAAAATCCCATTGGCGATACGCGGTGTTCACGGCGATGATGGTGCGATGGAGCCGTGAGAGAATCCAACGTTCAGACAGAGTTTCAGGTTTCAAGGTTGCAGGTTGAAGATTGTCTAATGTTGAACCTTGACCATTGAAACTTGAAATCACAAACCGCGCCATATTCCAAATCTTGTTCCCAAAGTTGCGCGCGTGCTCTACCTTTTCCAGATCGAGCCGTGTATCGTTCCCCGGCGCGGACGAAGTGATGATTGTAAAGCGCAAGGCGTCTGCGCTGTAATCGGCGATGACATCGAGCGGATTGTCGCCGGGTTGCGGATTCGATTTGCTGATCTTGCTGCCATCCTTGTGGCGAATCAAGCCATGCAAGTACACGGTGTGAAACGGGGCTTGCCCGGTAAATTCCAACCCCATCATAATCATCCGCGCGACCCAGAAGAACAAGATGTCGTAGCCGGTTTCTAGCACCGAGGTGGGATAGAAATATTTTAGGTCTTGGGTTTCCTCGGGCCAGCCGAGGGTGGAAAAGGGCCACAGCCCGGACGAGAACCACGTATCGAGTACATCTTCATCCTGCCGGATATTTTTCGAACCGCACGTGGCGCATGCGGTTGGATCGGTGCGCGCGCAGGTTTGATGACCTTGCTCGCAGTACCACACCGGGATGCGATGTCCCCACCACAGTTGCCGGCTGATGCACCAATCGCGAATGTTTTCCATCCAGTTGAAATAGATTTTGTTGAAACGCGACGGCACAATGGTAATGTCGCCACGTTTGACCGCGCGGAGCGCCGGCTTGGCAAGCGGCGCGATCTTGACAAACCATTGTTCCGAAATCAACGGTTCGACAATCGTATCGCACCGTGAGCATCGTCCGATGGACATGGGATGATCTTCAATGTGATCGAGCAAGCTCTCGCGCTCCAAATCTTCGACGAGTTTTGCGCGCGCGGCATAGCGTTCCATCCCGGCGTACGGTCCACCTTCGCTACTCACCGTCGCGTCCTTGTTCATCATATTGATGATGGGCAAGTTATGACGCTGACCAATTTCGTAATCGGTGGGATCGTGTCCCGGCGTTACCTTCACCGCGCCGGTGCCAAACTCCATATCCACCACATCATCGGCGATAATCGGAATGCGACGACCCAATGCCGGCAAAATGGCGATGCGCCCCACCAGTTTCTTGTAACGTTTGTCGCGCGGATGCACGGCGATTGCGGTATCGCCCAGGATTGTTTCTGGGCGCGTGGTGGCGACCATGATAAATTCGTTGGGGCTATCGTCCAGGCGATATTTCACGTAATACAATTTGCCAACGGTGTCTTCGTGCTCTACTTCGAGATCGCTGATGGCGGTTTCACAACGGGGACACCAATTGATGAGGCGTGGTCCTCGATAGATGAGACCTTTTTCGTACAGGCGCACAAAGGCTTCACGCACCGCGCGCGATAATCCTTCATCGAGCGTAAAACGTTCGCGTGTCCAATCGCACGAAGCGCCCATCCGGCGGATTTGGTGTGTGATGATGCTTCCGTATTCTTCTTTCCATGCCCACACGTGTTTGACAAACTCTTCGCGCCCCAATTGTTGGCGCGTGATGCCTTGCTTGGCGAGTTTCTTTTCTACCACGTTTTGCGTGGCGATGCCGGCGTGATCGGTGCCCGGTACCCACAACGCTGGCTCGCCCAGCATCCGATGCCAGCGAATCATGAGGTCTTCGAACGTGAGGAACATGGCATGACCGTGATGCAGTTCGCCGGTGATGTTGGGCGGCGGAATCGAAATCACAAACGGTTTTTTCTTGGGATCAATCCGCGGTTGAAAATAGCCGCGCTTTTCCCACCATTCGTACAACCGCTCTTCCACTTGCTTGGGGTCGTACGCTTTGGGCATTTCCATTTGGCTAGACATGCTTGACTCCTTGAAAATGTGGGACAAATTTGAAATTTGTCCTACGCGTAGTCCATTTTCATTCGACTTTTGGTGCGCCGAAGGCGAATGAGCAACTCCTTATGATGTCATAAAACGTAATGCGGGTTGCGTAAAAAGTAATGGTTGGGTTATACAATGCGCTGGCAATTTACCCCACGCCGATGCGACTCATCCGCGCGGGGCTGAGAACCGTGACGGTCATACTTGTTTGGCGCGGTGTCATTTTGCACTCTCCTTTTCGTACCAACGGGTGATTACCCGACTGAGGAACACCGCGGCGATGCCGGCGATCAGCGCAGGGATCACGAGGAGCGCGGCAATGACCGGCACATTTGCCCGGCTGGCATTGGCGTAGAACAGCGCGATGGCTAGGAATCCGCCAAGCGAGGCAAGGACCACAAACAATCCGCTCACGATGCCGATCGTCCAGCGATACAGCCGTGCATTCTGCAATGGATAGAAAAACAAACGAGTAATCAAACCCACGAACAAACCATTCAACAAGCCGACTATAAATCCGGTGGGTACCCCAAACAATCCTCCCATCACCATGCCGATGAGCGCCATAACCAAGATGGCAGCCAGCCCACCGCTGATTTGGTTGGGCGTTAGAACGAACAAGCCATTTCTATCCAAGCCCACGAGCAAAAGCGCATTGGCAAACAGCGCGCCGTACGTTGTGCCCAGCATTGTTCCAGCGAACAAACCCAATGCGCCGCCGCGCCACGTCATTCCCCACCACAATCGAGCCGTTGTCACTCAGCACTCCCATCGCAATCTAAAATCAAAAATCCCCTTCGCCTCAAGGGCGAAAGGGATTCGCGGTACCACCTTGATTGGAATTAGGTGATTCGGAGATTGAGTGATTAGAAAATCGCCGAAGCACCTACGTTCCATCTCTGGGCTATAGCGGGCGGACCCGGAATCAACTCAACGGCGCGCACGCCATTCATTGATTCAACTCCCCGGCGACGTTCGATCGTCTTGGCTGTGAAGGGCTTGCACCCGGTGACCCTTCGTCTCTATCAGCGCGGAACCGATCTACTCCTCCGGTTCAACGTCTTGGCAATTCGATTATGGCGTGGATTTTAGCACGAGTTACTCGGCGTGTCAAACGCCGATGCCCTGTTGGCGAAACCATGCCAACGCGTCGTGCAAGGTGTCGTCGAGCGGGCGGGTGGTCAAGCCCAGTTCACGTGCCGATTTGTCGCCGCGATAATACCAAAACTCTTGGGCGATTTGCGCGGTGGCAAAATCAATCGGCGGGTGGCGCATCAATTTTTCCATCAGCCAGCCCGCCGGCAACATCCAGCGATGCGGCAAAACCAACAAGCGTCTAGGATGACCGGCAATTTCGCCGGCGCGTCTAAAAAGAGTTGGAAAATCAACGTTGGTGCCGGCAAGCAAATATTTTTCGCCGATGTGTCCGCGCTCGAGGGCAAGGATGTGCCCCCGTGCGGCATCGCGCACATCAATCACGTTGATGCCGGTATCGGTTATGCTGGGCAAACGACCGCACCAATAATCCACCAGTTGTTGTTGCGACGATAGATGTAAATCGCCGGGACCAAAGCAGTAGGTTGGATAGACAAAGATGATCGGCGCGGCGATTTTCTCGGCAAACTCTTGCGCGGCGCGTTTCGCAGCGTAATATCGAAAGTGAGGGGGCGTGAAAGGTTTGGCATGCGTTTCGTCGGCGGGGCGATCGCGCCAGCCCGTCCCCAGCGTGAAAATTGAAGCCGTGTAAACGATCCGTTCGATCCCGGCATCGCGCGCCGCGTTGAATGTGTTGACTGTCCCGGTATAATGCATCGCCCACGCGCGCTCACCATCGCGTAGATGCGTGAGAATCGAGCCGGCGGTGTGAATCAGCGCGCGACAATCTTTCATCGCACGCGCAAGTGTTGCCGGCGCAAGCAAATCGCCGGTCGCGAGTTCGATGTGTGCGCGCACATCGGCAAGGTTGCGGAGATCGGCATTCGCGCGCACAAAGGCGCGGACGCGAGCGTCCTGCTCCACCAGTCCGCGCACAATCCATGAGCCAATAAAACCGTTTGCGCCGGTCACGAGCGTTACGGCTTTTTCACCCACTTGACGTTGCCCCAATCGCCTTTTTTGGCGTACACGATGCCTAGATTGTACACCTGACCGACGTACGTTTCGTTGTTGAACGTGAATTCAAATTCATCGGTTTGTGGATAACCGAGGTTTTTCGATTGGGCAAATTTGTAGAGCGCGCCATCCGTGTTGATGGGCATCCACGTGAATTGCTTTGCCGCTGCGATGGCGGCGTTTTCCAAGTTGCCGGCGGGGGGTGGGGTGGACGTTGGTGATGCCGGCGCAAACGTCAACAAAAAATTGACGTGATGCTTTTCCGGCAAACCCAAGCCACGAATCACATCACTCTGGTTTTGGTCTTCGACAAACGCAAAGTAGGGACCGTTCTTGAGCGTGGTGTTGAGATTGGCAAACAATGGCACGTTGCATTGACCGTTGGCATCGGAGATCACCTTGGTCGGCGGGTCGCCCGGCTCGCGTCCCACCCAATCCACCACGCAAGGGATGCCGGCAACCGGTTTGCCGGCGGCATCCAGCACGGTAAAGTACACGTGATGATTGCCACCGGATTCTTGCGGGTCTTGATATCGGGCGATGGTCAAATCCCATTTGGCATTTGGCGTTTCACTGACATTGATGCCTAACGCGGTCAAGCGCGAATCGAATTGCATGGTTTCTCCTTGTTAGTCGCTAGTCACTAGTTGCTACATTCCTGCTGGTTTCTTAATCCAGCGTACGTTGCCCCAATCGCCTTTTTTCACATAGACGATGCCGAGGTTGAATACTTGTCCCACATACACATCGTTGGAAAACGTGAATTCAAATTCATCGGTTTGGGGGTAACCCAGATTGTTGGTTTGCGCAAATTGATAAAGCGCGGCTGCCGTGTTGATGGGCATCCAGGTGAGTTGGCGTGCGGCATTGATCGCGGCGAGATCGGCGACCATCCTGTCCCATTCGACGTTGGGACCCGGGCAATTGGGCTTATCTACCGGATCAATTTCGTGATGACCGATGAGGGTACGGTGGGCAATGTACGTCAGGTTGAATTGTTCCGCGAGCCAAAGCAATAACCGATTGTTCGCGTCGTACAGCGCGTCGGTCCATTTTTCATCCGGCATCCCTTCGTGTTCGATGCTGATGGTGTACAGGTTGGGATTGTCCGGCGGCGTCAGGTCTTGCCACGACGGATTGACAATGTTGTTGTGCGGGCAAATCCATTTTTGTTGCGGGGCATCCCAACGCAAACCATTTGCAAAGGCGGTATCGTTGACGGAAACGTACTGCTCAATCTCACCTTGCTTGCCGATGCAAAAGTGGGCAGAGACACCACGCGCGGGATTGTTGAACGTTGGGAAAACGGCGGTCAGTGGTCCCGCCGCAATGTGCAGAACGACGGCTTTCACTTGTTTGCCAGCGCGCCCGATTTGAAAATTATCGGCGACGATCGGTCGCTTGGTTGCAAAGGGACACCAATCGAGAGCCATAACAACCTCCCTTACCTCTTTACGTTGTCGGTTTCTTGACCCACTTGCAGTTACCCCAGTCGCCTTGCTTGACGTAGACGATGCCGCCGTTGTACACCTGCCCCACATACTTGATGTTATTAAACGTGAACTCGAATTCGTCGGTCTGCGGATAACCGAGTTGGTTGTCTTGCGCGAATTTGTAGAGCGCGCCATCGGTGTTGATGGGCATCCACGTAAGTTTCTTGGCGGCGGCAATGACGGCTTGTTCGATGCCGGGCGGCGTGGGTGGCTGGATCACAATCGGTGTGGGTGCGCCGCCTTGCGCGATGTAATCGCGAATCTGCGTGGCGCGGCCGATCCCAAATGAGCCGTTGATACCCCAGCCATCCGCCGCAAAGATCGCCGCGCCGAGCACGTAATCATCTTTTTGCAATTCGCTATCGTACCATTTCAACGTGGCAACGTAGCCGGCTTCATCGGTGTAAAAGGTCCACCCGCGTTGTGCCTGAGTGGGATCGGGTAAGGTGCCGCCGTCAATCCCGGTCTCGGTGATGACGATGGGACGACGTGCATCGGCTGGGAGTGCGTTCATCGCACGACGATAGCGCAAACAGAGCCACGATTGATCACGATCCATCGTGGGTGCGCTGTACTCGTGTAACGAAAGTAGATCACAATGACGTAATCCTTCGGCGAGGTGGGGCCAGTATTCGAGTTCGGGATTGCCGGTGGCAAACGAGTACGCACACGAAATCAGTTTGGCCTCGCGCATTAGATCGCCCCAGCGCATGTGAAAGCGGGACAGGGCTTGGGCGGTGTTGACGCTATGCACCGGAATTTCATTGTAACTCATCCACGCATCGTACACGCCGCGCATCTTGTCCGCGTCCGGCTTCATCTTTTGAAAGAATTTTTCTGCGCGGCTTTCAGGGTCGTCTTCAAAAAGTTGCTCGGGGTCGTCCACGTAATAGCGACCAATCACAAAGGTATTCGGTGAAACCTTTTTGATTTCCTTCCACTGGTCAAGGTTGTGATCCATCGAAAGAGCGAGGCGTGGTTGAGCGCGGCGAAAGTAATCCACCGCCTCGAACGAGCCGAGACTGATGATGTAAATGCCAAGTTTGCTTTTCACGCTAAATTCCTTCCGGTTTGCGTACGAACTTGATGTTTGCCCAATCGTTCTTTTTCACGTAAACAATTCCTAGGTTGAACACTTGACCAATGTATTCGTCATTGCCGATCATAAACTTGAATTCATCAGTTTGCGGATAGCCCAAGTTTTTAGATTGCGCAAATTTGTAGAGCGCGGCATCGGTATTGATGGGCATCCACGTGAGTTTCTTTGCGGCGTCGAGCGCGGCGATGGCAGCGGGATCGTTGGGCGAAGGAGGCCCCGAGGTTGGCGGTTGCGGCTGGGGTTGTGGTTGCGGTTGGGGCGGCGTCGTAACGGGTTGCGGCATTCGCACCTTGTAATTGTTTTGCATCGCGGCGAGGAAATCGCCGTGCAATGCCGGCTTATCGGCGATGCTCCATTGGGGTTCGCCGGTTTGCCAGCGAAAGAGGACCAGGGCTTGAATTGGTTGATTGGCGGCAACGGCGTTCCAATCGTTGATTTCTTTGTACGCCGCTTGAATCCAACCGGTATTTGTATTTTGCCACCAATCGGGGTTGGCGGCTTGGGTCTCGGTGATCAACACCGGCACGGTCTTGAGCGCGGTAGGGATGACCGCCAGATAATCGCGATACGCGCGAAATTCGGAACGATATTTGTCGAACGGTGGATCCATCTTGCGTTCGCTGGTGATGAGCGCGGGGTTCATTCCGTGCGCGTACGTGTGCAGCGCGATGGCGTCCGGCTTTTGTCCTAAAGCCACGCATTGATTCCAGAGGTCTTGGCCATACTTGACCCAATCACCAGCGGGATTGCCGGGATAAGTGGTCTGGGCGTTCCATGGTGCCGGGGCGGCGGTAACCACCCAATCGTCGGCGTGTCCCGGTACTTGTTTGATTGCCTTGCGACATTTGGCAAAACATTGCGCGTATAGATCGGGAGTGATGACTTGGCCATTGGGACCGCCGGGTCGTTCGCCGGCAAGGTTGGTTTCATTGCCAATGATCCAAATCTTGGCGCCTTGGGATTGCGCAACAAAATTGGCGCACTGTTGCGCAAACTGATCGTACTGCGACGCGTGCGGAATTGTGCCGTCCGGCTCGTACCCGTTGTTCAGGCGCACGATCACCCCCAAGCCGGCATTGGTCAAGCCGGTATAATCACCCGCCGGCTCAGAGACCTTGACGGTGATGACGACCCAGCCGGTTTTGCCGGCTTGGCTAAAAAGATGTTCTGCGCCGGCATCGTGCATTCCAAAAATATGCAAAGGAATTTGTGGCGGCATAGTAACCTCCTCAGTCGCGTCCGAGTATTACAGCGAGCGGATTGTAATGTGTGCCAGCAAGGGTGTCAAGGGGGTTTCAAAATCTTTAGGGTTTTGTCAAAGTCGCGTCGGGCGAATCAATTCGCGGCAACCGGAACCCCAAGCCCGCCTGCGCGTACAGACGAGTCGCCGACTCGTCTCTCCCAGCCGACGCAGGTCGGCTTCGGGTGGTGTCGCAAGCGTTCACGTAGAAAACTCGACCATTCATCGAAATCGAAAGAGCGTGAACGCTTGCGATTGCAGCGGTTTTAACCGCCCATCAATAGACTTTGATCAAGCCCTAAAAATCGTGCGCGAGCATAGTGTGGCACGGTCACAAACGAAAAAATCAGTCTTGAATGAGAACCGCGCGTGCGGGTGCTCCATCCCCATGCTTGATGTTCAATGGCAGACAGATCAAGGTGTACTTGCCCGGCTTGATGTTCATCAGGTTCAAGCCTTCCACCACAATAATGTTTGCCCCCAGCAAGGTGCGATGCGTGCGTGGTTCGCTTGCGCCGAACGTTTCCACGCTCAAATAGTCAATACCGATCAATTTGATCTTGTGCTCGACAAGCCATTGCGCCGCGTCCCACCCGATGCCCACAAAATTTTTTTGAAATTCCGTCTGCTCCCATAGCATCGAGTTGCGCGTTTTGAACAAGACGCGTGTGGTGCCGCCTGGGATGCGCGCGCGTGCCAAATCGTTCGCCGTGATTTCATGTTCGACGCGGGTCAAATCAATCACACGCGCCGCGCCAATCAGGATGTTCAAATCGAGTTGATCTACTGTCTTGCCACCCGGGATAAAATGAATCGGCGGATCCACGTGCGTGCCGGTGTGATTGCCAAACGCCAGCCGCGAAACATTTGCCGCATCGCCTTGGGCGATTTGCAACATCGGTTCAATCGTTACCGCCGGATCGCCGGGATAGGTGGGCATGGTCGTCGAAATGGGAATCGAAATGTCGTAGATTTTCATAGCAACATTATACGCGCGCAACAATCCCTTTGCAATCGCCGGCAAGTCGGTGATTGCACACATCTCAGGCGAACCACAGAGAGCACAGAGAACACAGAGGACAAGAATTAAATTCTCGGCGTCCTCGGCGGCTCGGCGATGAGTTATGAATAATCGCCAGCCGGCAAGTCCATATATAGAGAGAGCATAGAGAAAGAATCTCTATGCCCCCTATGTTCTCTATGGCGTACGGATTGAATCATCAGATCGCCTTTGACACGCCTTAGAATGTATGCTACAGTTTTCCTAGCCCTGATAACGAGGTGAATCAATGACCAAACTGACTATTGCCCTCGCGCAAATGGATTTGGTGCTCGGCAAGCCGCCGCAAAATTTTGCAACCGCGTGCGCCAAGATCGCCGAAGCCAAAGCGCGCCACGCCGACATTGTGGTCTTGCCCGAGTTGTGGAGTACAGCGTACGATCTGGAGAATGCCGCGACCCACGCCGATGCGATAGATGCTGGCATGTTTACCGCGATTGCCAACCTTGCGCGCGAACTTGAGATCACGATTATCGGTTCATTGCTAGAAGTGCGCGATGGCAAGTTTTACAACACCGCTACCTTTTTCGATGCGCGCGGATACCGGGTGGGCACGTACAGCAAATTGCATCTCGTCCCGATGCTGGACGAGCATTTGTATTTGACCGGCGGCAACGAAGCGTGCGCGTTCGATGCAACGTTCGGCAAATTTGCGTTGGGGGTTTGCTACGATTTGCGTTTTCCGGAACTGTGGCGGCATTACGCACTTGATGGGGCGGTGATCGCGTTTGTCCCGGCGGAATGGCCCCTCAAACGCATCGCGCATTGGCGCACCTTGTTGCCGGCGCGCGCCATCGAAAATCAAATGTTTATGGTCGGCTGCAATCGCGTGGGCGCCTCCAAAAATGAAACGTTCGGCGGCCATTCGATGATCGTTAGTCCTTGGGGTGAGGTGATGATCGAAGGTGATGATCACGAGGCGTTACTGGTTGCCGAGGTTGATTTAGATCTGGTGAGCGAGGTACGCCAGCGCGTGCCGGTGTTCCAAGATCGGCGCCGTGATGTTTATTCCCAATGGAAAGAATGATGAACGGATCGCGCAAGACGTATTCCGTTCGAGAGAAACAAGATGTTCAACGCGATTACGGATGTCAAGGGAATTTTGGTGGGGCATTACACCGATGCGGAAAACAAAACCGGTTGCACCGTGATTCTCTGTCCCCCCGAAGGTGCCATCGGTGGGGTAGATGTGCGTGGTCCCGCGCCGGCGACTCGCGAAACCGATTTACTGCGTCCTGCGCATTTGGTTGAACGCGTGAATGCCATTCTGCTCACGGGCGGCAGCGCGTTTGGCTTGGATGCGGCGGCGGGCGTGATGAAATTCTTGGAAGAAAAAAATATCGGCTATGATACCGGCGTCGCGCGTGTGCCTATCGTTCCAACGGCGGCAATTTTCGATTTAGGGATCGGCAATCCCAAGGTGCGCCCCAGCGCCGATAACGCTTATCATGCTTGCGTGGTCGCCAAAACCGGCGTGATCGAACAGGGACGTGTGGGAGCCGGTACCGGCGCGAGCGTGGGACATTTGCTGGGCGCGCAATTCACATCGCCAGGCGGCGTGGGTACGGCAAGCCAAAAAATCGGCAACGATATTGTGATTGGCGCGCTCGTTGTGGTGAATGCGCTGGGCGATGTAATTGACCCGCGCACCGGCGAAATCGTCGCGGGGACGCGCAAGCCCGTGATCGGCGGCTGGCTCAACTCTGCCGAGGCGCTCAAAAGCGGTATCGCGCAAACAATGCTGTCGCGAACGCATACCACGCTGGGCGTCGTCGCCACGAATGCTGCGCTAACCAAAGAAGAAGCGCATCTCGTCGCGATGATGGCGCACGATGGATTTGCGCGCGCTATTCGTCCGGCGCACACCTTGTTCGATGGCGATGCGTTGTTTGTGTTGAGTGTGGGGCAACAAAAAGGAAATGTGAGTGCCATCGGTCACGCGGCATCCGAAGTGATCGCCGAATCTATTGTTCGCGCCGTTACTCCCATTTAATCGCCGAGCATGCCAGGCGCGCAGAATTTTTCTCTGCGATGAAAAAGGATTTATGAAAACGATTCTGCTTTTTGACATTGGCAACACCCACATCACGTTGGGCGCGTACCGTGGCGATGAATTGGTGTCTACGTGGCGCATCACCACACGCATTGATGGGACGCCCGATGAATACGCCGTCTTGTTGCGTTCGCTCTGGCGGCAAGCCGGCGCGAACGGTATCACGTTCGATGGTTGTGCGATTGCGTCGTCCGTACCGCCGCTCGTGTCCACCTTCGCCGAATTGTGCGAACAATATCTGCGTTTGAAACCGATCATCGTGGGGCATGGGGTCAAGACCGGTTTGAACATTCGCACCGATTCGCCGCGCGAGGTAGGCGCGGATCGTGTGGCGAACGCGGTCGCTGCCAAAAAGTTATATGGCGCGCCCGCTATCGTGATTGATTTCAGTACGACGGCAACTATTTTCGACGCTCTCAACGCGAATGGCGATTACATCGGTACGGCGATTGCCCCCGGCGTCACGACTGCGGCGGATGCGTTGTTCCGGGCGGCGTCGCAATTGCCGCGCATCGAGTTGACGGCGCCGGCGTCCAAAAATCCAATTGGCAAGAACACGATTAGTGCGGTGCAAGCCGGGTTGATTTACGGTTACGTCGCACTGGTGGAAGGAATGATTGCGCGCATCAAAAAAGAGTTGAGCGCGCAAGCACGTGTGATTGCCACCGGCGAGATGGTGAACTTGATTGCGCCAGAAACTACAGCGATTGAAACCGTGGATGAATGTTTGACGCTCAAGGGACTCAAGATGATTTATGAGATGAATCTATGAAAACCCAACTCATCATCAATCCTGCCTCCGCGCGTGGCACGCTAGCGCGGCGGTATCCCCAGATCGAACAGATTTTGCGCGCAGAAAATTTTTCCTTCGATGCGGTGTTCACCGAACGACGTGGACATGCCATCGAACTGGCGCGCGCCGCCGTCAACGCCGGCTATGACCTCATCGTCGCGGTCGGCGGCGATGGGACACTCAACGAAGTGGTCAATGGAATGGTTACCCAAGACGGCAAAGCCATGAATCCTGCTGCCGTGCTGGGCGTGATTTCGAGTGGGACGGGAGCAGACTTTGTGCGTACCGCCAACATCCCGCGCGATATGTTCCTTGCCGCACGACATCTCGCGCGTGCTGCCCAAACAATCCCGCTCGATCTGGGACAGATTACTTTTCGCGTGAACAATCAACCGGCGGTGCGCTTTTTTGCGAACGTGGCGGGGATGGGTTTTGATGCGCAGGTGGTGGCGCGTTTAGAGCAGATGGGCAAACGGGGGAGTGGGACGATTCCTTACTATTCTGCGCTCCTTGCCACCCTCTCGCATTTTCATAATTTCGATCTCACGTTGACGATTGATGGCAAAACGATTCAAGGCAAAATGAATCCCATTGTCGTGTGCAATGGAAAATATTTTGGCGGCGGAATGATGATTGGACCCAATGCCTCGCTGAATGATGGCAAGTTCCACCTGGTTTTTGGTCACGACTTTACCACGCTCGAACTTTTGCTCGCGACACCTAAACTCTACAACGGCACGATTCTCACGCATCCCAAAGCCACCGAGTATGTCGCAGAAACGATCACGGTCGAATCGCCGGAGCAAGTAATGATTCAGGCGGATGGCGAGTTGGTGGGTGAAGGACCCGCCACGTTTCGCATTTGTCCGGCGGCGCTCAAATTGCGCGTCTAGTAGTGCACCAAAGTGCGTGGTAGAAACTCGATTTTTAGCCACGTCTGTCAACGTCTTCCCATCAGTCTAGTATGCAACTATTTCATGTTGTTGCACTAGGTCAATCTCACTGCCAAGCACGCAGAGGACGCGCAGAAAATAGGTAACCGTTCAGGCGTCATTTGCGAAAATATTTTTTCTCTGCGCTCTTGGCATCCTCTGCGATTGAACAAGGTATGTATCCCAAAATCATCCTCAAGCCCAACAAAGAAAAACCTGTCCTCGCACATCATCCTTGGATTTTTTCCGGCGCGATTGCGCGCGTGGAAAATGCAAACGCGGGCGACACGGTGGATGTTTGCGATTCGTCCGGCCGATTCCTCGCACGCGGTTATTACAATTCCCAATCGCAAATTGCGGTGCGCGTGTGGACGTGGGATGATGAACTAATTGATCGCACATTTTTTCATCGGCGCTTGCAAGCTGCTCTTGCCACGCGCACAATGTTAATCAATCACACCACAACCAACGCCTATCGTTGGGTGAATGCGGAAAGCGATGGGATGCCCGGTCTCATCGTGGATCGCTATGCCGATGGGGTCGTCGTTCAATGTTTGACGTTGGGCATTGAAAAACGCAAGACAGAAATTGTGGACTGTCTGACGGGACTGGGCGCGAACAACATCTATGAACGCAGTGATGCAGAGGTGCGGGCGAAGGAAGGTTTATCGGCGTGGGTTGGCGTTTTGCATGGCGAAGAGCCGCCAGAGCGGATCGAAATTCTTGAGAATGGCTTGAAATTTCTGGTGGATGTGAAACGCGGACACAAGACCGGTTTCTATCTCGATCAGCGCGAAAATCGAAAACGGATCGCGGAATTTTTGTTGGCTCGTTCCACGCCCCGCGCTTTTGAAACTTTGAATGTCTTTGCCTACACCGGCGGCTTTGCCGTTTATCTTTGCGCCGCAGACCCCAACGCGCGCGTCATCAACCTAGACGCGTCGCGTGATGCGCTGGAGTTGGCGCGCGAAAATATGCGGCTCAACCAGTGTGAGGATCGGGGCGGGTGGATCGAAGGGGATGCGTTTCAAATTCTGCGTCAGTATCGCGATCGAGGTCAATCGTTTGATGCAATTATTCTCGACCCGCCCAAGTTTGTGCATACGCAAGCCCAGTTGAATGCCGGTTTGCGAGGTTACAAAGACATCAACTTGCTCGCGTTCAAACTGCTCAAGCCGGGCGGATGGCTTGCCACGTTTTCGTGTTCGGGGCAGGTGAGCGCGGCGATGTTTCAAAAAGTTGTGTTCGAGGCGGCGACCGATGCAAAGCGCGATGCCCAGATTGTCGCCAAACTCTCGCAATCCCCCGACCATCCGATTTTGCTGGCGTTCCCGGAATCGGAATATCTCAAAGGGTTGCTTTGCCGGGTAACGTAAAATGACGGCGCGAGGCGCTTGCACACGATCGGAGCATTTCGGAAATGCGTGGGTTGCAAAGCAAGGTTTATCTCTGATTTGATTTGGATGAACGCCTCGCTTGCCAGCGCGCCACCAAAATTCCTACACCAATCACTTCAATCGCCAACACTAGAATCCCCACGCGTTCGATCTTCCACGTCGAAGATGACCACGCAATCGTTTTTGCCGCGCACGCATCCACGCGCGTCTCTGTTTCACCTGCCTGAAAAGTAACTTGAGCAAACGAGAGAGCGTTTTGCCAACCGCGTTGAGCGTACTGCAACAACGCGCGCTTCAAATGTGCTTCCTCATCATTGGGCGAGAGGTTTGCCAGCGAGGCTAGGTTTTGGTTGATGGCTTGCAATTGGGCATTGAACGTGTCGCAGGTTTCGCCCAAGTCCACAGGTTCGCTATAGCGCAATGATTGGGTGAACCACTCGTTGGTCTGGGTCCATTCAAATTGGCTTGGCGTCAGCACGGCGCGAATCAACGCCCATTCGGCGCGCGGCGGGATCACTTTGGTCAGCGCATTCAATTTGGCAGACAAATGTCCGCGATTTTCAAAGGGCACGTTGATTTGAATACTCACGTTCGTTCCCTGCGCGACCAGATTGGCGTCCACATCGGTCGCGTTGCGCAACGCGGCGACCATGCCGCTCGCTGTGTTGAGCAACTCGTCGGGCGAGCCGTAGGCGGCAAGGGTGAACAACATCGAACGCATTTGGGGCGCGGTGGTTACCTTTGCTTGGGTCACGTAAAACGCAGGCGGCGTAACTTGAGCGATGAATGAATCGCCTAGCACGCCGCGGGCTTGGGCGATTGCTGCTGTTGCCTCACCTCGCTCGATCCGCGCGCGCGCCCACGCGAGATTGAGGGCGCGCCGTTGCGCGTTCATTCGTTCAAGGGTGAAAAGTGGTCCGGCACCGTTCGGCGCGCGCGCGAGGGCGAGATCGAAATAATTCGAGGCGGTTTCGAACTCGCGGCGCGTTTGCGCGTCTAGCCCCAGATAAAAATAATCCTCTGCCAGTTGGCGGCGCGCGTTCGCATCGTTGGATAACGCTTCCCATTGCGCGACGGCGAGTTGAACATAGGCGATGTTGCGGGGACCGGTGGCGGGACCCGCGCGCATTTCGTACACCGCGCCCAATGCTTGCCGCGCCGTTCGATTGTTGGGATCGAGACGCACCGCGCTTTCTAATTCTGCAATTGCTTGCATCGCAAAGTTATCACGGCGCGGTGAATCGAGTGCGGCGAGTTGGCGCAAGAGATTGCCGAGTGCGGCGCGCGCGTTGGCATCGTTGGGATTTTGTTGCACGGCGCGGCGTTTGACGTTCAAATCGTCCCAGACCGATGGACGCAAAAAAGTGAGCGATGGATTTGCGGGTGGTTCGTTGGTGGTGAATCGCCACGTGAGCGATTGACCATCAAATTCCGGGTTGGGTGGATCGTACGCCATGATTTGTTCGAGGGTGGTGGGGTTTGGAAATTTCAAGGTGATCCGTGCACTGCCAATCGCCCCTTTCCAGTTGACGGCGGGAAACATGCCAAAGACAAAACGCGGCATCAGCGCATCGCCCAAGTCTTGAACGAAATCGTACCGCACCGTTTTCTTCTCATCGCCTCCCAAGGGCAAGGTAAAGGTGTACCAATCTACGGATCGAACGGCGGTGCCGATTTTGAGGTCGGCGCGTGCGGGCGTGAGCGTGCGAACGCGTGTGCCGTCAATCGAAACAACAAATGAACCCAGGCGCGCTGGATCGAAGGTGTACGGATCGCCTGCCCACGCGGGGAAACCCGCCGATACTTGGAGATCGTTGAGCCGATCGGTGTTGTGCAGTTTGAATGTCGCGTTGCCGCTGATGAGGGTGCGTCCCGCATTTTCGGTAATCTCGGCATCCAACGTGAGCGCGACGAGTTCGACGGACGTGTTGCTTGGCGTGGGTGCCAAGGCAATCGGAACAAAAATGGGAGTGGGTGTTTGCGCGGGCAGGTTGAGGGGTGGGCTGAACATTATCGCGAT
The DNA here is from genome assembly GCA_037440625.1 of Chloroflexota bacterium. Classification (GTDB taxonomy): domain Bacteria; phylum Chloroflexota; class Anaerolineae; order UBA4142; family UBA4142; genus DAOTXS01. The sequence continues at coordinate 10,507 of JBBITT010000030.1, read as the reverse complement.
AGTGGTGATCAGCATCGCGATGAGAAAACGAAATGTTTTTGAGGATTTCATCGAAATCAAAGATGTGCGGATTAGGTGAGCAAGCGCGCGGGTTGATCGGGCTGGTCGAAGGGGATGGTGAGGGTCACGATTGTGCCTTTGCCCGGTTTGGAATCAATGGTTAGTTTGCCGTGGCAAATTTCGGCGCGCTCTTTCATATTGAGCAGGCCCAGACTGCCTCGTTGGGCGTATGCGGCGTCCACGTTTTCCACATCAAAGCCCTGACCATCGTCGCGCACGCTCAGCACCAAATCCTTGTCGCGTCGGCGCATGGTGATCCAAATGGATTTGGCGTGGGCGTGTTTCTTAGCGTTGCCTACCGCTTCTTGCACAATCGAAAACGCGGCGGCTTCAACGCGCGATGGAAAGCGAATGTTCTGGACGGCGGGGTCAATATGAAGTTTCAAAAGACTCCCTTCGCTTGGGCGTTCAGCGTAGAGTTGAATCGCGGCGGCTAGCCCTTGCGCTTCGAGGGCGACGGGGCGCAGATCGAACAACATGTTGCGAACTTGATGCAGGGCTTGCGTTGCCAAGCGCTCCATCTCGTTCAGTTCGGTGAGGGCGCGATCGGGTTGGCGTTCGATGATTTGATGTAGAAATTTCAGACCCATAATGATCGCGGAGAGCAATTGCGAAGGTCCATCGTGTAAATCGCGTGCCAACTCGCGGCGCACTTCTTCTTCCACAATCAGCAAGCGGTCGCGTTCGTTTACCACTTGTTGATAGAGCCGAGCATTCTCGATGAGGACGGCGGATTGAGCGGCAAACGCCATCAACAACTCTTGATCATCGGTGTTGAATTTATCGCCGGAAAGTTTGTTGATGATTTCGATCACGCCGATGGGCTTGTTGCGGAACAAGAGGGGCGCTGCCACCATCGCAACCGTATGAAATTTAAAACTCTTGTCAATGCGGTTGAGAAAGCGTGGATCCAGCGAGGCGTTGTCCACAATCACCGGTTGCTGACGCGTAAAGACCCAGCCGGCAATGCCTTCATCTTTTTTGATGCGTTTGTTCTTCAGGGCTTTGCCGCTTCCTCCTTGCACCACTTTGAATACCAATTCGTTGGTGGTGGGATCGAACAAAAGTAGCGAACCCGCACTGGCTTTCATCACATCCACGGCACTCGACAGGATGAGCGCGAGCAGACGATTCAAGCCAAGTTCGGAGGAGAAGGCGAGCGCAACTTCTTGCAGGGCTTGCAGCGTCGCGATCCGTTGTTCAAGCCGATGGATTTCGGTTTGCAATTCTTCGGTTGAAGGTTGCTTGCGACTGGGTTTGGACATTCGTTTGAATGGACCCCGTAGCGATCATTGGCCTAACGGTGGACGTGGACGCGGCGCGATGCGTTCGCGAATGGTGGGAATGAGAGCCGCCGTGGCTTCTTCACCGCGCTTGATGATTTCATACACTTTGTCGTACTCCATCGTGCCATACTGGGCGATGTTGGGTTGAATCAAGACATCCACCGGTCCCATCCGCGATTTGATGATTTCACTTTCCATGATTTCCATCGCGCCGGTCACAATGCCGATGACATTGGGCAACTTGCCTTCGCGTTTGAGTTCCCGGCGATGCAAGCGATCTTCCAAGCCCGGGATCACATTGCTGGCTAAGATGATACTCATCCCGCGATCGGCGAGGAGTTGGGTGGGCACGGGATTCACTGAGCCGCCATCAATCAGGAAACGTCCCGCGACGCGCGCTGGCTCAAACACGCCAATCACGCTCATACTGGCGCGGACGGCTTCGGCGACGGGACCGTGTTCGAACACGATTTCTTCGCCGGAAATCAAGTCGGTGGCAACGATGAGTAGAGGAATGGACAATTCTTCAAACGTTTTATTGTGCACACATTTGCGCAAATAAGCCAGGACGCGATTGCCTTGCATAATACCAGAAACGGGCGGGATTCTAAAATCCCAATATTGGAAACCGGTCAAAATGTTATATTGCCGCTGCACATTGACCGCGACATCAATGAGTTCGGCGATGGAACGTCCTGCCGCATACATCGCGCCGAACACGGCGCCGGCACTGGTCGCGGAGATCATATCAATCGGAATGCCTTCCTGCTCCAGTACCTTGAGCACGCCAATGTGTGCCATGCCCCGCGCGTTGCCACTGGACAGCGCCAAGCCCACCAAGCGTTGGCTAATTCGCCGCGCGAGTCGCTGAATCTCTTTATCGCTGGCTTCAATGCGCCAAAAGGCTTTGGCCGGAATGGTTTTGAGCCAGCCCAGTTCTCTGCCACCCACCTGCACTGTGACATCGGCCAGTTCGATGGCTTTGAGAGTCAGTGGGGTTTCGTACGGCGCAACGGCAAGGAGTACCCAGTAAAAGCGTTCGACGAGTTGACTGAGCCGGTCGGCGAGCATTTCCGGTTCCAGAATATCTTCGCCGCGTGCCAGCAACACCCCCGCCTGGCTTAACGCGGTTTGGTCGAAGGTGCTATGCGCGAGTCCGCCGAGATCGAGAATGAAAACTTCTTCCCCGGTCACTTGGGCCAGGCGGCGCGCTAGCGTGGGGGTGGAAGTGCCCAGGACTGCCGTGATGTTGTATTCTTCCCGTACCGTGGGCGTCCGATTTGAGCGGGATAATCGGCGTCCGAGTTCTTGTGTCATCATCAAGGCGATCTGGGGATGCACCTGGAGCAACTCGTCCAGAGCGTCTTTGCGCAAGACGAGCAAGTCCGCGTCAATTACCACCCGTGCCGTGGCGGAACGACGCTCCCCCAAGAGGACAGCCATCTCACCAAAGAAGGTGCCGGGGCCTAGATAACTATAGATTTTTTCTTGGTTGTCTTTTTCGGAAACAATCTTGATCTGACCGCTCTCGATGATGTACATACAATCGCCGGGATCGTTTTCCAAAAAAACGGCGGCGCCTTTGTGATAATGCTCGCGCTTGAGCCGTTTGGAAATATCGTCCAGGACTGGATCATCAAGATTGGCAAAAAAGGGAATATTTCGTAGATTGTGGATCATAACGTCAAATTGGCACGTGCTTCGCTGAGTTGGGTTAGTGCGTGTTGTGCGCGCGCGCGTTCCGCCGTGGCTTCTAGTTGCGTAAAGGTTTCGAATGCCTGCGTGAGCATTTCGCGCGCTTGGTCAAATTTATTTTCCGCGTACAGAATCATTCCCAATTGATACTGCGATTTGGCTAGTTCAAACCGATTCTTGAGGGTGGTCCAAATCGCGATGCTTTGTTCGATGTATTGGTGCGCTTGAGCAAAATGTTTTTGTGCCAGTGCGATCTGCGCCAAGGTTCGGGCGATGCTGGCTTCGTACCGCTTGCCGGCTTGTTGGGCAAGCGTGAGGGCTTCGTGGGCAAGTTGTTCGGCGGTGTCAAGATGGTTTTGCCCTAAATGAACCTGTGCCAACAACCACTTGGCTTCGGTGAGGCGTTCCTTGGAGCCCATTTGCGTTGCCAATGCCAGACAGCGTTCCAAGTAAGGCAGGGCTTCGGCAAATTTGTTCTGCAAGATTTTGATGTGTGCCAAATTGTTTAGCGCTTGACACGTTTTGTTGCCGTTTTTGATTTTTTCGCTAATGCTCAGCGCACGCTCGCCCAACTCTAGTGCGCGAGGATAAGCCCCTTGCTCGCGGTACAGTTCCGAAAGGTTATTATGCAACAGCGCTATACCCTCAATATCGCCGGTTTTTTGTTTGATGTCAAGTGAGCGCTTGAGGTATTCCAGGGCTTGGCGCCACTGATCTTGTTCCCAAGCGATGACGCCCAAATTGGTGTAGGATTGCGAGACGCCGTGCAGATCACCGATGCGTTCGCGCAGACGCAACCCTTTTTCCGCGTATGCGCTGGCACGCGCCCAATCGCCTTGGCGGGTAAAGATTGCGACCAGACGATTGTAGGCGGATGCCATCTCGTTGTAATGCTCGGTTCCTTCAACCACTTGGAGCGTGCGCATACACATCTCGTATGCCTGATCGAATTCGCCACGACGATAATGCACCCACCCCCAATCGTTCAACACCCGAACGCGTTCCACCGATTTTTCGTTGGGATCGGATTCGAGTTCACGCCAGGCATTTTCGAGCCAATGCAACGCTTCGGTGTAATCGCCGCGCCGTTCACATACCCGACCCAAGCGGCGCATCACTTCGGCACTTTGGCGGAGCGTTTCCAGGGTCTTGGCGCTGGAGCGCACCATTTCCAGCGCGATGAGGTATGACGTGGTTGCGCCGGCATAATCGCCAGTAAAGGTTTGTACCTGACCCAGCCCCATATATACATCAATCTTTTGTTCGAGCGTGGGATGCGTGCGGGTGAGATATTCTGCGGCGGCTTGATAATGGCGAAGGGCTTGATCGTTAGCAAAACGTGCTTCGGCATGTTGACCGGCGCGGATCACATACGGCAAGGCGCGGTCGAGATCGTTGCTCCGGGAATAATGAAACGCCAGTTGTTCAAGGTAATCATCGAGACGACTCTTGTACAATGTTTCAATACTTTGGGCAATTTTGTGGTGCAGATATTCGCGGCGGCGCACTAGGAGACTCTGATACACCGTGTCTTGAATCAACACGTGCGCAAAACGATATTCGGCTTCGGGGGGTTGAGAGATGGCGACGATCAATTGACGTTCGGTCAACTCTGCCAAATCGTCTGCCAAGGTGCGCGCGTCCTCGACCACGTTTTGCAACAAGCGCGTGGAGAAATCGCGCCCGATCACGGCGGCGCATTGAAGGGTGTGCCGCGCGTGCTCGCTGAGACTATCCACACGTGCCAGGATCAAACCTTGCAAGGTGGTGGGCACTGGCAAGTGTTCGATATCGGCATCGGGGGTCATCTCCCAATATTTTTCGCCACGCCGGATCACACCCCGATCAATCAGCATGCGGATAGTTTCTTCGAGATAAAATGGGTTGCCCTCGGCGCGTTGCGGAATTTGCTCGCGGAGCATCGGTGGCAAATCGTGGATGGTGAGCAACAGGTCCACCAGGGCTACGCTATCGGCTTGGGAGAGAGGCGCGAGCGGGACGTGCATAAAATAGGGCGCGTACATCTCGTTGCCCAAGCGCAGGATCGTAGGAGCGGCGCTTCCTTCCGCCGGACGGGAATTGCAATAGATCATGAGCGGTGTGTCTTCGATGCTTTGGAATAGAAAAGTCAACAATTCCAAAGAGAGCGCATCAATCCAGTGCACATCTTCTAAAAAGAGAATGAGTGGTTTTTGTTGGGCTTGCATCGCCAAGATGTCACGGATGGCGATAAAGGTTTGTTGTTGCAATTGAGGTGGGGTTAAATGGCGAATGCGCGCCGCCATCTCGCGCTCGAAAATGCGAATGCCAAAGAGATGTTCGATATAGGGCAGGGTGTTGGCAATGTGTGCCGGTGTGAGCAGACGCTGAATCGCATTTTCGATTTTCTCGCGTATGATTTCTTCCGAGTCGCTATCGTGAATGGCAAAGAGAGAACGCAGCAGTTGGAGAAAGACGCCGTATGCCGGTTGCCCATACGCCAGACACGCGCCTTCCAGGAAGGTTACCCATTTATCGGACAAGTAATTTTTGAGTTCGCTCGTCAAGCGTGACTTGCCAATGCCGGCGTTACCCGTGACCAAAATGATTTTGCCACGCCGTCGAGTTGTCAATTCGTCTATGGCTTGACGCACGTGTGCAAATTCGGTTTCGCGGCCAATCATTGGCGCGCTCAAGCCGGGAATGCCACGCACCCGCCCAGCGACTTGGCGCGGTGCAAGACATTCATAAATTTCGACCGGCTCGATACGATTCTTGACTCGAATGGAGCCCAGTTCACGAAATTCAAACAAGGGCTTGGTCGCATCGTACACGGCGCGGCTGACGACGATTGCGCCGGGTTCGGCGATGCTTTCCAAGCGCGAGGCGACGTTGACCGTATCGCCCAACGCGGTGTATTCCATCCGCAAGTCGGTGCCAATGCTTCCGACAACAACGGGTCCCGTGTGCAAGCCAATCCGCATTCGCAAGGTGATGCCCAGTTGAGTTTCTAAATCGGCATTGATCCGCCGAAGCGCCTCTTGCATTCCTAGCGCGGCGCGCACGGCGCGTGCTGGATCGTCTTCGTGAGCGATGGGGGCACCAAAGAGTGCCATCACGCCATCCCCCATCACTTTATCAATCATCCCTTCATGTTGATAGATTTGATCAATGAAAGGTTTGAGAGTTTGGTTGATAAAGTTGTAAACGTGTTCCGGGTCTAGTTTTTCGGCGATGGCGGTAAAGCCGCTAATGTCGGCGAACAAGACCGTAACATTGCGGCGCTCACCTTCGATTTGTTTGCCGATCTCTGAAATCTTTCGCGCCAAGAGTTCCGGCATGTGCGAGGTCAGCGAAGCTCGCGGGTCTTGCTCGGTGGCAGACGAGCCAAGTCGCGCACCACAGTTTCCGCAAAATCTAAAGTTGCCAGGGTTTTCAAAATGGCAATGAGGGCAATGCCGAATCAGAGGCGTGGCGCATTGGACGCAGACGCCTGCGCCAATTGGGTTGAGGGCATTACATTGGGGGCATGGGATCATAGTTCTTTGGAAATCACTCGCTAGTTGGTTGCATTATACTACACAACCCTCCTACGCAAAATAGGAAAAAAGGCGCTTGCTGAATAGGCAAGCGCCTTTTTTTGGACCGCCATCCTTCACAGAGTTCGATGTTAGCGTACCAAGAAGGTGAACATCATCCATTTGCCGGTGTTCTTTTTGGTTTCCACAGCGTTGCCGTAGGAGACCGTGATGGTGGGCGTACTCGCTTGGCTACCATCAACCCAGACGCGCATCAGGTATTCGGCGTTGGATTCTTTGACGTTCGTGATAAATTGCTTGACGGGCGCGGGGGTTTTGCAGCCGCCGGCTTTTTGATCACCATAACGCGCATCGTCCGGCACAAAAACTTTGACGGCAGATGGATGGGCGGCATCTACGAGCAACCACTTGCCGTTGACGCACAGGGCAGGGTCTTCAAAGTCCATCGCCGCGACAGTGAAGGAGACGGAGAGCGATATGAGCGCGGCGACCAGTACGAGTGCAAAGACCAATTTCTTCATTTGAGTTTCCTCCTTCCAAGCCTGAAGAGTTTTTTGATGGAGGGAAAAATGAAAAACTGTCTGACCGCTTGGCGGAACAGACAGGCTTGGAATCATCTGTCCCACTTCGGCGGCTGGGCGATCATGGCGCGTTCGCGCTTTAGACCCTTAGCTTTGCGCCCTCATCTTTCGATGAGTTTGCCTTTATCGGTTGGACACGGTACAGTTTTTCGATTTCCGTGCCTATTGTATGCTAGTTCCCGAGTACCGACAATAGGACGATGGTACTTTTGGGTGATATAATTTGTACAACCCACTATCATTTTGTTTGCTACAATTTCTGACACATTGGGCAATAGTGTGTCCCGCGCTGACCCACGATCGTTTTGACGATGGGTGTCCCGCATCGCCGGCACGGACGTTCCTCGCGGTCGAACGCGCGTAAACTGTCTTGAAACCCACCGCTCCTTCCATTCACGCGTTTGTACATCACGTCAATGCTGGTGCCCCCCACCGCAATCGCGCGCGTCAACACCCGGCGGATTGCACGATACAAGCGTGCACGTTCGGTGCGCGTGAGTGATTCGGCGCGGCGCAAGGGATGCAAGCGTGCATACCACAACGATTCGTCCGCGTAAATGTTGCCGATGCCCGCCAGAAACGTTTGATCGAGGAGCAAGGGTTTGAGGTAGCCGCGTCGTTTGGCAAACAAGGCGTGAAACTCGCGCAACGAAATGTCCAGCGGTTCGGGACCCAACGGCGCAAGCACTGTTTGTGGATCATCCACCAACCACATGCGACCAAACTTGCGCGTGTCACGGAAACGCAACTCGTACCCGTCGCTCAATTTCAAAATCACGTGCATATGTTTATCGCGTGGCGTCGTGGGCGCATCGAGATGAAAGCCGCCGGTCATTCGGAGATGCACCAGCCAAAATAATTTTTGTTGTGACTTGGCGAGATGGAAAATGAGATATTTGGCGCGACGTGTAATCGCCGTAATTTTGCAACCGTGTATCGCGTGGACAAATTCGCGTGCGGAAGGGGTGGCGATCGTTTTGCGCCAACGCACTTGCGCGTGAATAATGGTGCGCCCAATCAAATGTGGTCGCAAATCGCGGGCAACGGTTTCAACTTCGGGAAGTTCGGGCATGGTTCTCCAATGCAACAAAAGACCAAAATCATTTTCCGTCTTTGCCTAGATTTCGCGCTTGTTCGTAATGAGCGACGTTGAACGGCACTTGACTCCGTTACGTGCCTGACGACGAACGATTTCCCTTCGCTGGGTGTGAAAAACAGGCTTTGGTTATCGGTCATCCGTCTTGAGCGCGGCGCGCACCGATCCTTTTGCGTCCATCAATCGTTGCCGTGCCTGTGCCGGGGTTACCTTTGCCAATTGACTGACAATCGCCGTTTTCACTTCGCCGTTGCAGCGTGCCAACAAATCATCAGCATCGTTCAACGAAATATTGCACGCTGTGGCAACGATTTGGCGCGCGCGTTCACGCAGTTTGGTATTCGTCGCTTGCACGTCCACCATCAAGTTGCCGTACGTTTTGCCCAAGCGAATCATCACGCCGGTGCTCAGCATGTTCAACACCATTTTTTGCGCGGTGCCGGCTTTGAGCCGGGTTGAACCGCTAATGACTTCGGGACCAACGAGCGGTGCGATCCCAATATCGGCGAGCTCTTGGATGGGCGAGGGACGATTGCACGCGATTGAGGCGACGAACGCGCCGCGTTTTTTGGCTTCTTGCATTCCGCCGATCACGTACGGCGTGCGACCACTTGCGGCAATGCCGATCACGCTATCGTTGGCAGAAACATTCAACGCGGCAATGTCGCGTGCGCCGGCATTGGCATCATCTTCCGCGCCTTCTACCGATTGCGTGAGCGCGCGTGTACCGCCGGCAATCACCCCGATCACTTGATCGGGTGATGTGCTGAACGTGGGCGGACATTCCGCCGCATCCAGAACGCCTAATCGTCCGGAAGTTCCCGCGCCGATATAGATCAAGCGGCCGCCGCGTTGCATCCGTTCCGCAATGCGATCAATTGCTTTGGCGATGTTGTGGAGTTCGGCGGAGACCGCGCGTGCGACGAATGCATCTTCATCGTTCATTTTCCGAACGATGTCAAGTGAAGACAAAGTGTCAATGTTATCCGTTGCCGGGTTTCTTGTTTCGGTCAGCAAGCCGTTGGAGGTTTGCCATTGCTCATTGGGTATTTTCCCGGGTGTGATGTTTCCCAGGATAACCGAATGTCGTGCGCCGGTGGCGGCAGGCACGTTCCCCGCGCGATAAAAGTACGTGGCGTGTGCGAGCATCGCAAAGGCAATCGCCTCTTTGGCTTGAGTGGGAACGCCCACCTCATCGGAGCGCATCACTTGGGTAGGTGCGACCAGATCGCGCAACATTTTCATCAACGTTGGATTTTGCGCGCCGCCCCCACTCACAATCAATTGATCGAGCCGGGTCGGCAGAAAATCGTTCAATGCTTGTGCGATGCTGTACGCCGTGAACGCGGTCAGCGTGGCGATGATGTCATTATCGGATAAACCGCGCGCCTTTGCCTTGTCCCAAACTTGCGCGCCGTACGGCGCGCCAAAGAGTTCGCGGCCGGTGGTCTTGGGCGGTTTGAGTTTGAGGTACGGTTCGCGCATCAATTCGGCGAGCAAGGTTTGATCCACGCGACCTTGCGCCGCCAGCACACCATCGCGATCGTACGCCCACGCGCCGTTGGTTGCTCGATGCGCCGCGTAGTCCATCAGCATATTGCCGGGACCGGTGTCGAAGGCAAAAGGTTGCTGTTGCGCATCGCGCGTTGGCGGCAGGTAGGTTACGTTGCCGATGCCGCCGATATTCAACGCGCCGCGCGTGAGCGTGGGATGCGAGAGGAGCATTACATCGAGATGTGGCACAAGCGGTGCACCTTGGCCGCCAGCCGCCATATCGCGCGTACGAAAATTGGAAATCGTCGTGATGCCGGTGCGTTCGGCGATCACCGCTGGCTCGCCCAGTTGGAGTGTGGACGCATCTTTGCCGGTGGGAATATGCCACAGCGTTTGACCGTGACTGCCGATGAGATCAACCTGCGAAGGTTTCAGCCCGGCGGCATCAATCGCGCGGAGGGCGGCGTTGGCAAATGCTTCGCCCAGGTGAAAGTTGAGCGCGCACAACCGATCCACTGTGCCGTACTCGGGACGAAAACATTTAACAATTTCATCGCGCAAAGTGCCGGGGTGATCAACGTGCAAGTGTTTGAGCAGTTTCCATTCAAACGCCGGCGGGATGCCGTTGATTTCAACCACCGCGGCTTCGATGCCATCCGCCGAAGTACCGGAAATGAGTCCAACGATGATCATAATGTCTCCAAGGAATAAAATGTAAAATTGTAACTGCTCAGCCCTTCTCAAATTACCGCAGAGACGCCGCGGGCGCGGAGAAAA
>JBBITT010000029.1:20481-38061 GCA_037440625.1 Chloroflexota bacterium | reverse complement strand
TCGAAACGCCAGCACCGGTTGCACAGATCGAAGAAGTGGCGCCCGTCGTCGAAACACCGGCACCGGTCGCTAAGGTTGAAGAGGTTACTCCAGTTGTTGCCGAAGAGCCAGTGGCGGAAACAGAAGAAAAACCCAAAGCACGGGTTGCCAAGAAACCAGCGGCGAAAAAAGTCGCCGCGAAAAAGCCCGCCGCCAAAAAGGCACCGGCGAAGAAGACAACCCCCGCGAAGAAAACGAGCGCGACCAAGAAAGCGAAAAAATAACAGGCAAGAGACAGAGCAACCCTCTGTCTCTTTTTGCGATAACGCCAATGGAGGTCCTGCGATGTACGATGTAGCCCGGGAACGCCAACGCGCACGTGGTCATATCGAACTGATTTGCGGCTCGATGTTCTCCGGCAAAACCGAAGAGTTGATCCGCCGGGTCAAACGCGCCGAGATCGCCAAGCAACGCGTTCAGGTTTTTTCGCACACGCTCGACACGCGCTATGGCGAAAGCAAAGTGGCTTCGCACGCTGGCTCCAACTGGCAAGCGATCTCGGTTCAAACCGCTGAACAAATTTTGGAAAAACTCGATCCGCGCGCCAACGTCGTCGCGATTGATGAAGCGCAATTCTTCGATTGGAAGATTGCCGAGATCGCCAATCACTTGGCGGATCGCGGCGTGCGTGTGATCGTCGCCGGGCTGGACACTGATTTTCGCGGCGAGCCGTTTGGGCCCATGCCGCTCTTGATGGCGCAAGCCGAACAAGTGGACAAACTCTCGGCGATTTGCGTGGTGTGCGGTGAACCGGCGTCGCGCACGCAACGCTTGATCAACGGCGAACCTGCCAAGTACGACGACCCGGTGATCTTGGTCGGCGCGAGCGAAGTGTACGAAGCGCGGTGCCGGCATTGCCATCAAGTTCCCGGGCGCGAAGCCCGCAAATAAACAATGTCCTCGCTCAAAAAATATCGCGCGGAGGAGTTTGCCCTTTTGGCTTACCTCCTCCTTGCGTTAGTGCTCACGTATCCCCTCATTTTGAACGTTGCCTCGCATGTCCCTGGCGATGGCAGTGATGATCCTGCGCTTGCGTGGAATTTGTGGTGGGTTCCCTATTCGATGATCCACCTTGGCAAGAGCCCCATCCACACCGATTATCTGTTTTATCCGATTGGGCTGAATCTAGCGTTTTATACGCTCACGTATCTCAACGCCCTTCTCTCGATTCCATTTCAGTACGCATTCAACGTGATCGTGGCGGCAAATGTGAACGTATGGTTATCATTTGTCTTGTCTGGGTTCGGTGCGTACTTGTTAATGAAATACTTGTTTCAAGTTTCAAGTTTCAAGTTTCAGGTTGATCAACCTGAAACCTGGAATGGTCAACTTGAAAACCTTGCCGCATTTGCTGCCGGTGCCGTGTACGCCTTCTCGTCCAACAAATTCCTGTACGTCTCGCTGGGACAATTCAACATTGCCTCGTCGCAGTGGATTCCGTTCTACATTTTATTTTTGCTCAAATTGACCGATGACCGACGACGGTTGACCGAAAAGCGAGTGGCAATTCACTACGGTTTCCTGCTTGGTCTCTTTTTGCTTTTTCAAGCCCTCTCCGAATTTATCTTTGCCTCCTTCCTCATTATTTTCACCGCGCTCTATCTTGCGTATTGGCTGATTGCCCATCGCTTTCGTCCTTCGTCTTTCGTCCTCCGTCTTTCGTCCTTCGTCATCGCGATTCTCACCTTCACGCTCCCAATGCTCCCTATCCTCGCCGCGATGATTCAGGACACACTAACCGAAGGCGATTTCATTCAAAGCGGACTTGGCTTTGCGGATGTTTTTTCCAGCGATGCGCTCGGCTTTTTTGTGCCCAGTCATCTCCATCCGATTCTGGGTAACCTTGAATCACATTTTCATTTTGCGTACACCAACTTTGCGTACCTTGGTTTTGGCGCGTTGACGTTGGCGATGATTGCACTCATCACTGTGCCGCGCGCGCGCATTTGGGGATTCTTCGGCTTGATCTTTGTTGCGATCTCATTGGGTCCTAAGCTCACCCTCAACGGCACGCGCTACGCGCAGAGCGTGCCAATGCCATTCGATCTCTTGCTTGAAATTCCGTTCGTCAAAGGCAATCGCTATCCCAGCCGCTGGAGTGTGATGGTAACGTTGGCGTTGGCGGTCCTAGTGGGCTACGGACTAGTATGGCTGTTAGATAAAGTAGGCAGTTGGTGGAAAACAGTCGGCGGAAAACGTTTTCTGCTTACTGCTTACTGCCTACTGTTTACTCTATTGCTCTTTGAACATTTGTCACTGCCGCTTCCCCTTTCCAACCTCACCGTCCCGGACGCTTACCCAATCATCGCGCAAGACAAAGGCGATTTCACCGTTCTGGAAATTCCGCTGGCGTGGCGCAACGGTTTCCGGATGACTGGCACGCTCGATCAAGCGATGATGTTCGCACAGTTTTATCAGACCGCGCACCGCCATCCGATTCTGGGGGGCAACACGTCGCGCAACCCGGAACTCAAATTTCAGTATTTCACCGAAGCGCCGGTGATCAACTCGATCATCGCGGTTGAGACCGGGCACAAGTTGGATAATGCAATCATTCAACGCGACCGTGAATTGGCGCCAGACGTGTTGCGATTCTTTGGGGTGCGCTATATCGTTTGGCATTCACCGCGCAATCCGGAAAATCGCGCCAAATTGGACGCCGCGCGGGCGTACGTGCAATACGTTTTGTCGGTGACGAAAATCTCTGAAGTTACAGATGATACAGGTGAGACCGTCGTTTTTCGCGTGGACGATTTGCCGCCGCTCAATCAAACCATGATTCGCCCGAGTGATGCGTTGGCACGCTTGAATTTTGGCGAGGGGTGGGGTGCGCTCGGCGGGACGAGGGTGTGGGCAACCCGACGCGAAGCGAAAATGTTTGTGCGAAACGATTCCCCGCGCGATGCCACGCTCTCCTTTCGCGTGTATGCACCGATGCCGAATCAGCGCATCGCCTTGAAAATCAATGGTCGCGTGGTGTGCACGCTCACCGTGCAATCGAATTGGGGCGAGTACGGTTGTCGCGTGGCACGGGAAGATTGGAATACCGGGATGAACGAACTTGGATTCACCTTTGACGTGCTCACGCCGGTGAGAACTTGGGATTCGGTCAATATCGTTGCGTCCAGTGCCGGCAGTGAGGTGGGAGATTTTGCGCATATCTTTGTCAACGGCATTGACGAATCGCTGAATCAACGCGGCTATAACATCGTCGTGATTGATCCCTCCTCCGGTACCATCGAATCGCGCGGGGCATTCGATACGTTTGCGTCAGCCGCAGAATCCGCGCGCCTGGTGCAGTTCATCGAACAAATTCCAAATGGCAAGATTGTGATCGCGGCGGTACGGGATGAAGCATCACGGAACTTGACGCGCGCAGCGGTGGAGGCGTTGCGTTTGATTGGGGCGCAGATAGATTTGCGCGAAAAATTCCGTTGGTCGCATGCGATTCTGGGGGTGAAAGGTGGCAATGCGGTGGAGAGTGCAAATGAAATCGCGCCAGCGCAACTTGTCGTTGGCATCGGCGCGCTGGAGCCGAATGTCGCGGCGGCAATCGAGTGGATTAAAATCGAGTAAGGACAACCCTCGCGGTTATCCCTTTTACTTTGGCGAACCGCACAAATCGTTGATCATTTGTTGTAGATTATCGGCGGTCTGAAAATAAGTTGTTTTGATGCAATGCTTGCGCGCTGCGTCCAATGCTGCACACAAATCCTGTGCCAACGCACCGCGCAATTGTCCCAGTTTTTCAACCGCATATTCGTGCGCGGTTGCGCCATCCGTCCAAAAGTGTGAAAGCAATCCCAGGGTATCGGTAACCAATTCGCCTTGCGCCGGTTGATTTGCCCAGACTAGGGTGAGCAAGGTATCCAAAGTATGCACGGCAATAAATTCTTGTTTTTTCTCCAACAACACCGTTCCCAATTTGAACAACTCTTCGCTGGCTTGCGTCTTCATATCCGGGCGCAGACTGGACGCCAATGCCAACGATCCCACACAATTCATCAGCATATTTTCAATCTCCATCCCAGACGCCACATGCGACAACGCCGCGCGACTGAGATAACCCTGCGCGCGAATCGCGTACATCAAATCCACCGTGCGTTCCTTTGCGCTGGCGCGAATGACAATGCTTTGTAAAATACCAGCCGCTGTGTTGAAATTGTGTGCGGTTCCCGGTTTAGCATCGGAAGTGAGAATATCCACCAGTCGGGTTACCAAGGTTTCTAACGAATCCCCTTGATACTGCGGATGCGCGGTAACGTGGTGCACCACTTGATTCAGTGCCTCGAGCACCAGTTCCTTGTCGCCACCCGGCGCGCTCTGCTCCCCCAGTTCGATCAGCGTTGCCAAAGTTTTTTCATCCAAGCGTGCTTTGCGGCGCGCGGACTGGGCTTGCCGACTCAGATCGAGAATCACTTGATCGCGTTGACCATACTTGTGCACCGTGAGCAGGGCGGACCCTGCCGTGATTGCCAGCAAAAGGTAAATCACATCCGTCCACAATTGATCGCGTGAGAGAGGGAGGATCAATAGCGAGGTAAGCAACGACATGGCATCGGCGGGCGGCGTGGCGGGCGAGGGGATCCCGCTTTCCAGTTGGCTATCCATCCAAAAGGCGTATGTGATAATGAGCGTCGCCATCACCAAGGGCGAACCGGCTTGGATCAACACACGCGTGGCTGATTGCTTCATCACCGCGCGGCGCACTTCGGGCGTCATGGTTTGCAACAGCAATGCCGGGATACCAATCAGAAAAACCAAGAAGGTTACGATGCCATCGTAGGGAATATTGCTCATCCGCACCGCCTAGGCACGTAGATTATTCTGACGCAACAACTCTTCGATTAAATCGAGTAGAATCGTATCTGGCAAGCCGGCGGTCTTTTGCCGATACACCACAATGCCCAATTCGTTGAGATGGCTCAGGATTTCTTGGGGACTCTCCACGGTAAAGACGCCGATTTTTTGTGGCGCGACCCAGACCGGCGGTGGTTCGGGATACACGTCGGGTTCTTTTTGAAGCAACCAACGCAACAATTTCAATCCCAATTGTGCATGCAATTTGTCTGCACCGGATTTGCGATAATGTCTTTGCCAATGATCGTCAATGCCCGGTGGCAAACGAATGTCCACAATCACGGCATCGAATTCTTTGATGCGCAAAAAGTGCATCGCTGTCGTAACATCTTCAGCAAGGTTGAAATCGTACTTGCCGCTAAAAAACAAAGGCCCCACCAGGTTGCGTAGTTCAAAGCGTGCACTGTCTTCGATCCAAAGCACCCGAGGTTTCATCGTCATAATCTTCCTCTCACTTTGCCAACAATGGGCAAGCACAAGGTTACGCGCGTGATAAAGGGTTGCTTGTAATAATTCGCCGGATCTTGCGGATGCAGCGCCGGTGCGGCGGGCTTGCTTTCCACGCGTACCTCACCGCCGTGCGCACGCGCTACATGATCCGCGTCCGTCAAGCCGATGCCGGTGCCGAGCCGTCCGCGATCCGTTGCCCATATCCCCCGATACCCCAACTGAAAAATGGATCGCTGTTCGATCTCTTCGCGCGTAATCGGCACCCCCCAATTTTCAAATTGAATGCAAATCATTCGATCCTCGATCGTCGTGCTGATCTCGACCCACGGTGCGCGCGTTCGTTCACGGCGCCACGTGTACTTGATCGCATTGTGTAACAAATTCGAAAGGGTGCGTACGAGATCGCGCCGATTCCCTTCTACTTCGAGGTTGAGATCGCGATCGTGCCACTGAATCTCCACGCGCGATGCTTTGGCAAAATCCACCAAACGCTTGACCGCTTCTTCAATCAACGATTTGACTTGGAGTCGTTCGTGGGGTTCGTGCGTGCGAATATCCGCCGTGATGTACTCGCGCAAGGTGGTAAACGGCATTTCCATTTGAATGACGGCCGCGCGTGTGGTCATCGCATCGAACAGACACACCAAGCGTTCTAGTTCCACCGCCGCTTGCTGCAAATCACGAATCGTTTCGCGAGGAAGATGATGCGCGCGCGCGTCGCGACACAAGCGCGCAACTTCGTGCGCGGTAGTCCGCATCGTCGGCGAACGCATTTCCGGAATTGGCACTCGTTCGCGAATCTCGCGCAACAAGCCAATGCTGTGTTCCAGGGTTTGCCAACGCGCTTCCGGTAATGCGCGCAAACGTTGTTCGGTATTCGTCGTCTGCAAGAATTTCTCGATTGTATTCGCCAGACGTCCCGCTTGCTTGACCAACACCTCGTCAGTTTCTTCCGGCTCTACATCGGTACGTTCACCAAACGGACTGGGTCCCAACGCCTCGATGATGCCGTCGAGGGTTTGCTTGGTCATCAAAAACGTACTTGTACTCGCGTGCCAGACTTTGCCAATGTCTTCGGTGAGCGTTTTGATTTTGCGTTGGGCTTCTTCTGCCAATTCTGCCGCATGTTGCTCATCCGTAATATCCACCAGACAACCAATGTAACCAACAATTTCTTGGGTCGCCGGGTCGCGCAAGGGCTTGCAATAATCTTCCACAAAAATTTCCTTGCCATCCACGCGAAACAAGATTTTTTCTTTCTCTAAATAGCCGCCGCGCTCTTCGGCTTCCTGGGCCTTGCGCAACAAGACGTTGCGATATTTTTGATCGGCATAAAACTGTGCGAGACTGAATGGCGTTACGTCGTCCGGCAGTTTAAGCATCTCGCGCACGGGACGATTGCACGCAACAAAGTGCCCATCGGGCGCAACGACGTACACGCCGATGGGCATCTCCAAAAAGTTATATGAGCGAACCAATTCCGCCGCAATTTGTTTGGCATCCATCGCGCTGCCTCGTGTTGGACAGGATGCCTAAATTATATCACAAAAAACCCGATCCACAACAATTTAAGATGAAGCCGGGACGATCTCTACCGGCAAGCCGGCGCCCCAGCCGTACTTTTCCCGTTCGAGGCGTTGCGCTTTTTCGTACGTCGCCCGGTCGCGTTCCTTGTCCAACACGCGCGCGGTTGCCTCAAACGATTTTTCACCGATGCGCACGCGGATGCGCGGATTTGCGCGAATATTTTTTACCCACTGCGCATTTTCACGCTGCTCGGCAAGCACATAGTATTTGCCAGCGAATTCAACGAACCAGATTTCAATTTCGCGCGGCAAGCCGGTTTTGCGCCCGATGGTGGTGAGGTAGAGGTATTGTTCCGTGCTCATGATCCCTTCACATACTTGTTGAAAAACTGAATTGACCTTTGCATCGCCGTTGTAAAGTTGATCGAGAGATTGTGGTTATCCCCTTTGTAACTGTAAAACTCGACTGTTTTGCCGGCGTGTTTGACTTGAGCGTACAGTTTCTCTGAAAACTCGAACGGGACGCTGGTGTCCGCTGTCCCGTGATGCAATTGCAATGGTCCGGACAAATCGCCCACAAACGCCGTCGGCGAAATCGAATCCCAGAATGGCGCGTTCTCTTCCGGCGTCCCGTACTGATCGAGTAAACTTTGCCGCCAGCCGCGCACAATCCCGGGAATCGGCGTGCTATTTGCCGGGCGGCGCCAATTGTACATCAAATCCGGATACGAGGCGACGACGCCTGCCCAAATCACGCCGGCTTTGATGTCTTGCGTGGTCACCATCGCACGCAAGGTGATATGCCCGCCCATCGAATGTCCCCACATCCCAATCCGATTTGGATCAGCATCCTTGTACTTTTTGATCGAAGCGACTGCGTTAAGCACATCAATCGTGTAATCGGGTGAGCCGTAACCGCCGGTGGCAAATCCTTCGGAATCGCCGTGCCCGCGATAATCGGGACGCAAGACGATATAGCCATTGCGCGCAAAACCATCCACGTACGCAACGTAACGTTCGGTGGGACTGTACTGCGAAGGTGGAATGTAACCGTGATTAAAGACGATCACCGGAAAACCGGTGTTTGGTTTGGCACTGCGGGGAACGGTCATCAGCGCGTAAATTTTCAGACCATCGGAGTAATACGAAACGAGATAACGCTGGTAATTGCTTCCCGGTTCCAGCGTTTGTTCGATGACAATGTCACTGCCCGGATATTCACGCGCGCGCATACGCGCAATGGTCAGGGGATGCGGGGTGGGCGTTGGCGCTAGGGTTGCCGTTGGGAGTGGCGTCGCAGTGACCAGTTGGATGATCGGCGAAGGCGCGGTTGAAGCGCGATCATTTTGAACAGACGGCGTCGTGCAAGCACTGGCAGCCAGCCATATCAGTACGCTGATAGACAGCGCGATCGTTCTTGTCATACGTGTTCACTTTCTCGCGGAGCATTTCATCCTTCTAGAATACGATGAATGGGGGTATTGAGATGTAAGCGCAATTGTACACAATTTTGAACGCTTGCCTAGTGGGCAAGCACTCTTTTTGATGATTATCGTTTTAGTGTTATAATCGCGCGTGCTAAATTGCGAGGAGAACATGGTTCAAGCAATGACAAATGATATTGGCGAAATCGCGCCGCATGGCGGCGTGTTGATTGATCGAATGTTGCATGGCGCGGAACGCGCGGCGGCGATTGAACACTCCGCATCATTAACAAAAATTCCGCTCAAGGCGACAAATATGTCCGATCTCGAACTCTTGGCGACCGGTGTCCTTTCCCCGCTCACCGGCTTTATGGGCAAACGCGATTATGATTGCGTGGTCGAATCTATGCGCTTGGCGAATGGACTCGTGTGGAGTATTCCGATCACACTTGCGGTAACGCGTGACGTTGCCGACACCTTGCGCATGGGCGAAGAAATCGCGCTCACCGAACCCGATGGCCACTTGCTCGCCGTGATGACGCTCGCCGAAAAATTCGATTACGATAAAACGCGCGAGGCGCAAAACGTTTATCGCACGACCGATGAAAAACATCCCGGCGTTGCCCGGCTCTACAAACAAGGCGAGATTTATTTGGCGGGGGATGTCTGGGTCGTTGATTTACCAAACAACTTGGAGTTTCCGGAATTCCGCCACCCGCCCCTCGCCACGCGCAAAATGTTTGCCGCGCGCGGCTGGAAACGCATCGTCGCCTTTCAAACGCGCAATCCTATTCATCGCGCACACGAGTACATTCAAAAGACCGCGCTCGAAATTGTGGACGGCTTGTTCCTGCATCCGTTGGTGGGTGAAACCAAAGCAGATGATATTCCCGCCGATGTCCGGATGCGCTCGTACCAAGAACTCTTGCGCGATTACTATCCACCCGACCGTGTGATCCTTGGTGTGTTCCCGGCGGCGATGCGGTACGCCGGTCCGCGTGAAGCGATCTTTCACGCGATCTGCCGCAAGAACTATGGTTGCACGCACATCATCATCGGGCGCGATCACGCGGGCGTGGGCAATTATTACGGCACCTACGACGCGCAAAAAATCTTTGACGAATTCAAGCCCGAGGAAATTGGCATTACCCCGTTGATGTTCGAGCATACGTTTTATTGCAAGAAATGCGGACAAATCGTTTCCGCTAAAACGTGTCCGCACGGCAAAGAAGATCATCTCATTTTGAGCGGAACTCAAGTGCGTGAGATGCTTCAACGTGGCGAGATGTTGCCCGCCGAATTTACTCGCCCCGAAGTGGCCAGAGTGTTGATGGAGGGAGTGCGCGGAAAAGAAGTCCATAGTCAACAATCGTCAGTCCCCAGTCAATTGCCCAATCACCGAATTACCCAATCGTCCAAGAAGAAGGTTTTGATCCTCGGTCTCGACTGCGCCGAACCTTCGCTCATTTTCCATCACTATCGCAACGAGATGCCGAACTTGAATCGTTTGATGAGGCAAGGGGTATGGGGTGAAATCGAATCCACGACCCCGCCAATCACCGTGCCGGCGTGGATGTGTGCCATGACCTCCAAAGACCCGGGACAGTTGGGCATTTATGGTTTCCGCAATCGCGCCGATCATTCGTACGAAAAGATGACGATTGCCAACGCGCGCTCGGTCAACGAACCGACGGTCTGGGATTATCTGGGCCGCGCCGGCAAGCAATCGTACCTCGTCGGCGTGCCGCCGTCGTTCCCGCCCAAGCCGATGATTGGCGGAAGTATCGGTTGCTTTCTCTCGCCCAACGCTCAATCGAAATTTACGTATCCCGAAAGTTTGCGCGACGATGTGTTGCGCATCGCCCCGAACTATTTGGTGGATGTGCCCAACTTTCGCACCGACGACAAGCCATGGCTGTTGCAAAAAATCTACGAGATGACCGAAGATCATTTCAAAGTGATCCGGGCATTGATGAAAGAAAAAGCGTGGGATTTCTTGATGTCGGTGGAGATTGGCGTGGATCGGTTGCATCACGGTTTTTGGAAATATCACGATGCAACGCATCCCAAGCATGAACCCGGGAATCCGCTCCTCCATTCAATTCACGATTACTATGTCTGGCTCGATCAGCAAATTGGCGGCGTGCTCGAGTTGATTGACGATGATACAACGGTCATCGTGATGAGTGATCACGGTGCGAAGAAGATGGATGGCGGCATCACGATCAATGAATGGCTTGTCAACGAAGGATAC
Source organism: Chloroflexota bacterium (assembly GCA_037440625.1). Classification (GTDB taxonomy): domain Bacteria; phylum Chloroflexota; class Anaerolineae; order UBA4142; family UBA4142; genus DAOTXS01. The sequence continues at coordinate 27,508 of JBBITT010000029.1, read as the reverse complement.
TTGACGCTCGAAGAAAAACCGCAAGGCATCGTGCCGTTCGAAAAAGTCAAGGTGGATTGGAGCAAAACGCGCGCTTGGGGCAGCGGCGGCTATTATGGTCGCATCTTTTTGAACGTGCAGGGCCGCGAGCCACACGGCATCATCCCGCCGAGCGAATACGAAAAGGTGCGCGATGAACTCATCGAAAAAATTTGCGCGATTCCCGACGACAAGGGCAAGCCGCTGGCAACCCGTGTGCACAAGCCGCAACAAATTTATCGCGCATCGAAAAATATTCCGCCCGATCTCATTGTGATTTTCGGCGATCTGTACTGGCGCGCCGTTGGCTCGCTTGGCTTGAACACCCTCCACACCTTCGAGAATGACACCGGACCCGACGACGCGAATCACGCGCAGATGGGGATGTTCATTTACTACGATCCCCGGCGCAATTTGGGCGGACGCGAGTTCAAGGGTTTGCGGTTGTACGATGTCGCGCCGACGGTGTTGAATGAGTTTGGGATGGCGGTGCCGAGCGATATGATTGGCAAGACGATTCGATTTGAATAAAACGGAACACGCCATACGTGTTCCGTTCATGGGAGACAACCTTGACTACAGGTTTCACCATTTGGTTCACCGGTTTGAGCGGCGCGGGCAAGACCACTGTCTCGCGCCTTGTCGAAAAAGAATTGCGCGCACGCGGTTACAAAGTCGAAGTGCTGGACGGCGATGTCGTGCGTGAAAATTTGTCGAAAGGGTTGGGCTTTAGCAAAGAAGACCGCGACACGAACATTCGCCGCATCGGTTTTGTGTGCGAACTGCTCACGCGCAACGATGTCGTCGCCATTGCTGCCGCGATCTCGCCGTACCGCGCGATTCGTGACGAGAATCGCACGCGCGTGGGTGGGCGCTTTGTCGAAGTGTACTGCCAAGCACCGATCGAAGTTTTGGCAGAGCGCGATGTCAAAGGGCTGTACAAAAAAGCGTTGAACGGCGAGATCAAGAACTTCACCGGGATTGACGATCCGTACGAGCCGCCGCTCAATCCCGAGGTTGTGATCGAATCGGATAAGGAAACGCCCGAGCAAAGCGCGGCAAAGGTGATGGCCAAGTTGGAAGAGTTGGGGTATATTAAAAAACAATGACTACCTGTCCCCGTTGTCACACGCCGCGCATCGCCGAAAGCGCGTGGTGCGAGTGCGGCTATAAATTCGACGCTACGCGCGAAGAAAAATTGTGGCGCATCGAGCCCAATTTCTATCAAGGCAATCTGCTCGCCGCGCGCAACGATGCCTTGCTCGATCAATTCGGCATTGAGGTTGTCGTCTCATTGCTCACCGAACGTCAAGCGATTCGGCGCGGGTTGACGGAATGGCATCCGGCGAACAAAACGCATTTGATTTTCGATTTGCACGATAACCCCAATGGCGACCAAATCGAACGCTGGCGCAACGCGATTGATGCGATTGTCGAGAACGTGCGCGCGGGACGGCGCACACTCGTCCATTGCACGCGTGGCGTCTCGCGCTCCGGCATCGCAACCGTGCTGGCGTACGCGAAACTGCACAATCTCGAACCGCACCAAGCCGCCAATTCGATCAATGCCGATTTTCCCATCGTCGGTGGCTGGAATCCCAAGTTGCTGAGCTTTCTGCGCGATCAACTTGGTTTTGCGACTGAACCCTCCGCAGAAATGAAACCACAAATGCCCAAATCGGCGCGCGTGTTTCATGGTGTTACGTTCAGCGCGGATGCCATCATCGGCGATTTTTGCGTCATCGGTCAGCCGCCGCGCGGCCAACGTGCCGGCGAACTCGAAACGCGCATCGGCGCGCGCGCGGTGATTCGCTCGCACACGGTGATCTACGCCGGCAACGTCATCGGCGATGATTTTCAAACCGGGCACGGCGCGCTTGTGCGCGAAGAAAATCAAATCGGCAACAACGTCAGCATCGGCTCGCACACGATTATCGAGCATCACGTCACGATTGGCGACAATGTGCGTTTGCATTCCAACGTGTTCATCCCAGAATATTCGGTACTGGAAGACGATTGCTGGCTGGGTCCCAATGTCGTCGTGACAAACGCACGTTATCCACGTTCCAAGAATGTGAAGGAAACGCTGAAAGGCGCAACGATCAAACGCGGCGCAAAAATCGGCGCGAATGCCACGCTCTTGCCCGGCGTTGTTATCGGCGAGAATGCGTTGGTGGGTGCCGGTGCGGTGGTCGTGGAGGATGTTCCCGATGGTGCAGTCGTGGTGGGCAACCCGGCACGCGTGGTGAAGCAAATCGAAGAGATCGCTGAATACACGTAGACAAAAGGCAGTAAGCAGTCGGCAGAAAAACGATCTCGGCCGAATGTCACCTGCTTACTGGTAACGGGATTTCAAAATGGAGTATGTCAATCTGGGCAAGACGGGTCTCAAAGTTTCGCGCCTTTGCCTTGGCACTATGACCTATGGCACGTCCAAGTGGCGTCCGTGGACGTTGGACGAAGAACCGAGTCGCGCATTTATCAAACAAGCCCTCGAACTCGGCATCAACTTTTTCGATACCGCCGATATGTATTCAGAGGGGATGAGCGAAGAGGTGCTCGGACGCGCTCTCCGCGATTTTGCCAAACGCGATCAGGTGATCATGGCCACCAAAGTGTACAACCCCACGGGACCGGGTCCCAACGATCGCGGTTTATCGCGCAAACATATTTTGGATGCCGTGGATGCCTCGCTCCGCCGGCTGGGCACCGATTTCATTGATTTGTACCAAATTCATCGCTGGGATTCTACCACGCCGATTGAAGAGACGCTCGACACGTTGAACGATTTGGTGCGCGCGGGCAAGGTGCGCTACATCGGCGCCTCTTCGATGTGGGCATGGCAGTTCGCCAAAGCGTTATTCACGTCCGATGGGCACGGTTACGCGCGCTTTGTCTCGATGCAGAATCACTATAACCTGATTTATCGCGAAGAAGAACGCGAAATGATTCCGCTGTGCCGCGATCAAGGTGTTGGGTTGATTCCGTGGAGCCCGCTCGCGCGCGGCTTTCTGGCTGGCAACCGCACGCGCGACAAGAAAGGTGAAACAACGCGCGCCCAGAACGATCCGTATGCGTACGAACTGTACTACCGCGACAATGATTTTCAAATCGTCGAGCGCGTAACCCAACTCGCAAAACAACGCGGTGTGACCAACACTCAGATCGCGCTGGCGTGGCTGTTGAACAAACCCGAAATTACCGCGCCGATCATCGGTGCAACGAAACCGCATCATTTACCAGATGCCGTTGCCGCGCTCGATATCAAATTATCGGCGGAAGAAATCAAATTTCTGGAAGAGTTGTACGAACCGCATCCGATTCTGGGGCATTCGTAGAACGGAGAGAGAATGACCATTCCGCTTGTTGATCTCAAAGCGCAGTACGCGAGCATCAAACCGGAAATTGATGCGGCGATTCAACGTGTCATCGCCAACACGTCATTCATTCTTGGCCAAGAAGTTTCCGAGTTTGAAAAGAACTTTGCCGCGTTCTGCCACGCGCAGTACTGCGTTGGCATGGATAGCGGCACGGCAGCCTTGCATCTGGCGTTGCTCTTGTGCGACGTAAAACCGGGCGATGAAGTGATCACCACCGCGCACACCTTCATCGCCACCGCCGAAGTGATTTCGGTCATTGGTGCCAAGCCGGTATTTGTGGATATTGATCCGCGCACGTACAACATTGATTCCAACCAAATCGAACGTGCGATTACGCCGCGCACCAAAGCGATTATGCCGGTGCACCTCTACGGTCAGCCGGCAGAGATGGACGCGATTCTCGACATTGCGCGCAAACACAATTTGCGCGTCATCGAAGATGCAGCGCAAGCACACGGCGCGGAATATCGCGGACGGCGCGCCGGCACGATGGGCGACATTGCTTGTTTTTCGTTTTACCCGGGAAAAAATCTGGGTGCGTACGGCGATGCCGGCGCCATCGTTACGAATAATCCTGAACTTGCCGAACGCGCGCGGATGTTGCGCGATCACGGGCGCCGGGACAAGTACGAGCATCTGATGGTGGGCTATGGCTATCGGCTGGATGCGTTGCAAGCGGCAATCTTGGGCGCCAAGTTGCCACACTTGGAGGCGTGGAATGCGCGTCGCCGCGCGATTGCGGATTATTACACCGAGTTATTGACGAACACGGATGTGGTTACACCGTACGTGCCGCCCCACATCACACCGATCTATCATATCTATTGCATTCGTCACAAGAATCGGGATGGCTTGCGCGCGTACCTCAAAACACGCGGCATCGAAACCGGCATTCATTATCCGATTCCATTGCACTTGCAACCGGTGTACCAAAACCTCGGATACACGGTCGGCGATTTTCCAAATGCGGAAAAGGCAGCGAACGAAATTCTTTCGCTACCGCTTTATCCGGAGTTGACCGACGCGCAAGTGGAAATGATTGCCCAAGCGGTAAAGGAATTCAAATAACGACGTAGGGGCGAGAGAACCTCGCCCCTACCATTTTTCAAACCAACTCACACTTTCGATGTGATATGTTTGCGGAAACAAATCCACCGGCTGAACCTCGCGCAAACGATACCCCCCATCCACCAATCGCCGTGCGTCGCGTGCCAATGTTGCCGGATCGCACGAGACGTACGCGATGGCGCGCGGCGATTGCACCATGATCGCCTCCAGCGCAACCGAATCCATGCCCGCGCGGGGCGGATCGGTAACGACCAAATCAATTTTGATTTTCAATTTCGGCAACACTTGTTCAACTTTGCCACGATAAAATTCCACGTTCGATAATTCGACCGCATTGGCTTGCGCATCTTGCGCCGCTTTTTTGGATTCTTCGATTTCGATCACGCGTGCGACGCGCGATGCCAACACCAAACCAAACGTGCCCACGCCGCCAAACGCATCGAGCAGTACATCGGTCTCGCGCGGAGCCAAATAGCGTTCCACCAATTCGATCAACGTTTCCGCCATCGGCGTGTTGACTTGGAAAAACGCTTGCGGCGAAACGCGAAACAATCGTCCGCGCAACTCTTCGTGCAAGGCATCCTTGCCGACGAGTGGAATGAGATCGCCGCGCGGCGTTTGGTACACCATCGAAACCGGCTCGTCCACCGAAATTTCTGGCGGTTCGTCATCGCGCCCGTCGAGAAGGATCAATTTTTGACCGGTCTTGATTCCCGCGCGCAAGGTAACGCCGCTAAACTCGGCGCTTTCAAATTCAAGCGCGCGAAACATCTCGTCGAGCAAGGGATGCATAATGTGGCATTCACGAATCGGAACAAGGTCGTGTGATTCCATCGCGCGGAAACATAAACGCCCGGCGTCGTCCATTTGAAATTGCACGTTGTTTCGATAATGCCACGGCTCGGTCATACCGATTGAGTCGCGCACCGGGGCGTCCGGCATCTTGGCGATACGCGCAAATTGTTCGCGCACAATTTCGGTTTTGAATTTCAACTGCGCATCGTACGCGATGTGTTGCCATTGACAGCCGCCACATTGCCCAAAATGTGGACAGCGCGGTGTTACGCGCACGGGCGAAGGCGTAATAATTTCCACCAATCGCGCGCGCGCAAAATCTTTTTTCGCCTCGATGATTTCAATGGTGACCTCTTCGCCGGCAATGGTGTAGGGGACAAACACCACGCGACCACTGGCATCGCGTCCCAGCGCTTCGCCGCCTTGGGTCATGGAAGTAAGTTTCAGGTTCAAGGTTTCGGGTTTCACGTTTTTGTTTTACGCTTGACGTTTTATTTGATGACATCCATCTTGACATACGGTCGCAACACTTCTGGCACAACGATACTACCATCTTTTTGCTGATAGTTTTCCAAAATTGCGATCATCGTGCGCGGGAGTGCCAGCCCCGACCCGTTGAGCGTGTGCACAAACTCGGTTTTTGCGCCGGCTTCCCGGCGAAAGCGAATGTTGGCACGGCGCGCTTGAAAATCGCCCACGTTCGAGCACGATGACACTTCGAGCCATTCGTGGCAACCGGGTGCCCACATTTCCAAATCGTACGTTTTGCGCGCGGCGAACCCAATATCGCCGGTGCAAAGGATTTTGACGCGGTACGGAATCTGGAGCAAGCGGCAAATCTCTTCGGCGTTTTCGCGCAAGGTTTCCAATTCGGCCGGCGAATTTTCCGGCAAACAATATTTGTACATTTCCACTTTGTCGAACTGAAAACCCCGTTTGATGCCGCGTACATCTTTCCCCGCCGACATCGCTTCTTTGCGAAAGCACGGCGTGTACGCGACATAGTGGAGCGGTAACTGTTTGGCGTCCAGAATTTCATCGGCGTGCAAACCGGTGAGCGGAATCTCGGCGGTGGGTACCATCCACGCATCGCGCTCAACATCGTGATAGAGATTGTCGCGGAATTTGGGCAGTTGCCCCGCCGCAAAGACAATTTGCTCTTTGACCATAAAGGGTAAATACATTTCACGATACCCTTGTGCCAGATGCACATCGAGCATCCATTGAATCAACGCCCGTTGCAACTTGGCGCCAGCATCCCGCAACACATAAAAGCGCGATCCTGCCAGTTTGATGCCGCGTTCAAAATCAATGATCCCCAGCGCGGGTCCCAAATCCCAATGCGGCACCGGCTCAAAATCGAATGGGCGCGGCTCGCCCACCGTTTTGATGACAACATTTTCGCTGTCGTCCTTGCCAAACGGTACATCCTCGTCCGGCAGATTGGGCATCACTGCCAGCAAATCATTCAAGCGCGCCTCGGCATCATTGACGATTTTTTCCAACCCATCAATGCGTGTGTTGATCTCGCGCACCTGCGCCTTTTTGGCTTCGCGCTCTCCCTCATCCTTCAGCCGGCCGATTTCTTTGGACAAGGTGTTGCGTTGATTGCGTAGCGCTTCAAGTTCGGCAAGCGAGGTGCGGCGCTCTTCATCAACGGCAAGAATGGCATCCACGCGCGCGGGTTCATCGCCGCGCCGGCGCAACGCTTCGCGCACGCGATCCGGTTGTTCACGAATCAATCGAAGATCGAACATAATGCCTCC
>JBBITT010000029.1:0-20381 GCA_037440625.1 Chloroflexota bacterium | reverse complement strand
AAGGACGGATGTGGGCGTTCGCCTTTCGTTGTTGGTCGTCCGTCCTGAAATCAAAAATCCCCTCACCCCAAAGGGCGAGAGGACTCGCGGTGCCACCTTTTTTAGTCGCTAGTCGCTAGTGACTTTCTCTTCGCTATAACGGCGCGCCCCGGTTGAACTCATCGTTCCCAACTCGAGAGTGGATTTCCGCGTCGCCGTCCTTGCCTTGCACCGACCGGCAATTCGCTGTAATCGCGCGTACGCGTACTTGGCTCTGTCATCGTCTTTGGTGATGGAATTGATGCGATTTTAACACGATTGGGTGGATGTGTCAAGGTCTTGGATATTCAAACCGGGTGTGATATAATTTGAATGAGACCTCTCATCAAAGGAGATGAAACGATGGCAAAGATCAAATTTGGTTCGCCGGAATGGGTTCAAGCACTGGCAAACGAATTGAACAACAGTCCAGCGTACGCCGAAGCCGCCAAGAACTGGGAAGGCGATTTTTATTTTGTCGTTGATCCCGAAGGCACGCTCACCGAGCCGATCTATCTTTACATGGATCTCTGGCACGGCAAATGCCGCGAAGCGTTTGTGGTTACGGACAAGAACGCCAAAAATCCCGCGTTCGTCATGTCCGGTCCCTACAGTAAATGGAAAAAAGTTGTGCTGGCGCAACTCGATCCGATTCAAGCGCTCATGACCGGCCAACTCAAACTCAAAGGCAATATGGTCATGGTGATGAAGAACGTCAAGGCAGCCCAAGAGATCGTCCGCGCGTGCACGCGCATTGACACCGAGTTTGAAATGTGAGCCAATGAGCCAATGTGTCAATGTGCCAATGAACCAATGAGCCAATAAACCAAATGACGGTTGGGCAATTGGTTCATTGGCTTATTGGGGGATTTATGTGGTTCTTTTCCAGTCCGCAAATTGTTTTTGGCGAAGGCGCACTCTCATACCTTGCCCAAATTCAAGGCAAGCGTGCGTACATCATCACTGATGCACAGATGCAAAAACTTGGCTTTGTGGATTTGGTGCAAGAGCAACTCGCCCAAGCCAACATCGAAACGCGCGTGTTCGATCAGGTCGAGCCAGAACCTTGCCTCGATACCGTGCGGCGCGGCGCGTTGTTACTCTGCAATTACGAGCCAGATTGGATCATCGGTCTAGGGGGCGGCTCGGCGATGGATGCCGCCAAAGCAATGTGGGCACTCTACGAACGTCCCGATTTACCCCCCGATGGCATCAACCCGCTTGAACCGTTGGGGCTAGGCCAAAAAGCCAAACTCATCACCATTTCGACAACCAGCGGCACCGGCTCCGAAGTAACGTGGTTCACCGTTCTTTCCGATCTCAACGAACAACGCAAACTGGGTCTTGGCTCACGCGAAACGATGGCAACCATCGCCATCGTGGATCCGATCTTTGCGATGAAAATGCCGCCGCGTCTCACCGCCGATACCGGGCTGGACGCACTCACGCACGCCATCGAAGGATATGTGGGCAACTGGCACAATGACTTTGCCGATGCCGTGTGTTTGCAAGCGATCAAACTCATCTTTACGTACCTGCCGCGCGCCTACGCCAATGGCGATGACACCGAAGCGCGCGAGAAAATGCACAATGCCGCCGCGCTCGCCGGGCTGGGGTTTGGCAATTCGATGGCGGCGCTCGCGCACGCGATGGGACACTCGTTGGGCGCGGTGTTCCACGTGCCACACGGACGCGCGGTCAGTTTGTTTCTTCCGTACACGATGGAATTCAACGCCAATGCCGGCATTTATCGCTACGCCGACATCGCGCGATCCATCGGACTGGATGGCATCGGCGAACAGCAATTGACCCAGCAGTTGATTACGGCGGTACGCGATTTGCAAACCGGCTTGGGATCGAATACGAATCTCCAATCGCTTGGCATTGCGCGTGATGATTTCACTCGCGCGCTGGAACACCTTCTGGTGAATGCGGAAAACGATAATCAAATCGTTCCCAGTCCGCGCCAACCTGACCGTGCCGAGTTGGAAAAATTATTCTGGTACGCGTACGACGGCAAACACGTTGATTTTTAATGAACCAATTGCCAATGAATCGTAACTGCTCAGCCCTTCTCAAATTACCGCAGAGACGCCGAGGGCGCGGAGAAAAAAACAAAATGAAACTCGGCGTTCTCTGCGCCTCTGCGGTGAGTAGTTACAATGAATCCATGAGCCAAATCTGAGTGGGTAGATTGGCTCATTAGCACATTGGCTCATTGAGGTTTTTATGCATTCCTATGCTGGCAGACTCTTAATCGTTGATTTATCTTCTGGAAAGATTTCCACCGAACCATTGAACGAAACGTACGCCACGCAGTATATCGGCGGGGCGGGATTGGCGGCGCGCTATTTGTACGATTCGATTGACGCGCAAACCGATCCGCTTTCGCCAGACAATCCGCTCATCTTTATGACTGGTCCCCTGGATGCCACGCCGGCACCCAGTTGCGGCCGTTTCGTGGTCGTTGCGCGGTCACCGCAAACTGGCTTGTACGGCGAAGCGAACGCCGGCAACTTTTTTGGTCCCGATCTCAAACTTGCCGGGTACGATGGCATCATCGTGCGTGGCAAATCATCCACGCCGGTCTATTTGCTCATCCGCGATGGCAAGGTGGAATTGCGCGACGCCAAACATTTGCTCGGCAAGACGACGTTCGATACCGGCGATACTTTGCGTGCTGAACTCAACGAACCCAAACTCACCGTTGCGGCGATTGGTCCCGCCGGCGAAAATCTCGTCAAGTACGCCATGATTCTTTCGACCAACCTGCGCGGCAAGAAAGGAATTGCCGGCCGCTGTGGGCTGGGCGCGGTGATGGGATCGAAGAATCTCAAAGCGATTGCCGTCAAAGCCGGCAACACCCCGCTCACCCTCCACAACCCCGCGGCATTTCAAGCCGCGTTGCGCCCCGCCATCGAAATGTTGCCGGACGATATGTCCACGCAAATGTTTCGAGCCACTGGCACCGGCGGCTCGATTGATTATCTGGGTTTGCTCGGTGATATACCGGTCAAGTACTGGACGCAAGGCACGTTTGATTTTGCCAAGATCAGTGGCAATGTGCTCGCCGAAACGATTCTCACCGGACACGCGACGTGTCACGCTTGTATGATCGCCTGCGGACGCCAAGTGGAACGCGCCGCTGGACATGTTCTGCCTCACGCCGAAGGGCCCGAACTTGAAACGCTGGTGGCGTACGGTTCGTTGATACTCGTGGATGATATTGAGAGGATCACGTATCTGGGCGCGCAATGCGACGCGCTCGGCTTGGATTCGATTAGCACAGGTTCGACCATTGCGTTTGCAATGTTCTTGCGCGAGCAGGGCATTTTGCCGGATGAGATTCGTTGGGGCGACACGGCTCAAGCATTGCAACTCACCCAAAAAATTGCGCACCGCGAAGGTATCGGCAATCTGTTGGCAGAAGGGACACGCGCTGTCGGCGCAAAATATGGCGTTGAGGGGCTCGCTGTCCAAGTAAACGGCATGGAATTTGCGATGCACGATCCGCGCGCGCTTTCCGGCATGGCACTCGTTTATACCACCTCGCCGATTGGCGCGAGTCACAATCAATCGGATTACTATTTGGTCGAGAGTGGTCGGGTGCTAGAAGACCTTGGAATTCTATCGTTGGATCGTTTTGAAACCCAAAGCAAAGCGATCAATGTTGCGCGTCATCAAGATTGGCGCGCGGTGGGTGCGTCGCTCGTGCAATGCATCTTTCCCAATCCACCGGTAAAGAATATGGTTGAGATGCTTGCCACAGCAACTGGCTATGATATTACCATGGAGAACGTGCTCACCTGGGGCGAACGAATCTGGGATTTGAAACGTGCGCTCAACATTAAACTGGGTTACCACGCACGCGCGAATGAAAAATTACCCGAATTGCTTTTGCGTGCGCTTGCCGAAGGTGGCACCGAAGGACACGTGGTCGAACTAGAACCCATGTTGCGTGAGTATTATGCGTACCGCAATTGGGATTGGAACACCGGCAAACCTGGTCGTGAAAAATTACTGCTCCTCGGAATGCCGGAGGTCGCCAAAGATTTGTGGGAGTGAGCGCCTGATTCCAAGTTTCACCACAGAGGACACAGAGAATTTAATTTTTTCCTCGGTGTCCTCGGTGTTCTCTGTGGTTGATAAAGTGTGATAATCACCATTATCGCAACTAGTCAAATCTGCGCACCTGTGGTAAAATCTGCTCCCGTAATCGCATGCAAATAACTTTTTATGGTGCCGCGCGCACAACCACCGGCTCAATGCACCTCGTCCAGATCGGCAATCAACGCCTCTTGCTCGATTGCGGCTTGTATCAAGGTCATCGCGCCGAAGCGTTGGAGCGCAATAGTCATCAACCCTTCGATCCCAAATCCATCACCGCCGTCCTGCTTTCGCACGCGCACATTGATCACTCGGGCAATCTCCCCACGTTGGTCAAGAATGGCTTTGCCGGCAAAATCAATTGCACAGCCGCCACGCGCGATCTGGCGATGTTGATGTTGCGCGATAGCGCGCGGATTCAAGAACAGGACGCCGCTTATCTCAATCAGAAAACCTCGCGACGCGGTCTACCCAAAATTGAACCGCTCTATACGATTCAAGATGCCGAACGCGCGAACACTAAATTGGTGGGACACGCGTACGATGAATGGTTCGATCTGACCGCGCGCGATGGCGTGCGCGTCATGTTCCGGGACGCTGGGCATATTTTGGGTTCGGCGATTACCGTGATCGAAGTGAACGAAAATGGGCGCACGTGCCGCCTCGGTTTTACCGGCGATCTAGGACGGCCGGGCACATTGCTCGTGCGCGATCCAGAGATCGTGCAAGGACTTGATTACCTTATCATCGAAAGTACGTACGGCGACCGTGAACACGGGATGCTGGTAGATAGCCAGAATCAACTGGCACAAATTGTGCTGGAAACGATTGCGCGCGGGGGCAAGGTGATTATCCCGGCATTCGCCGTGGAACGTACGCAAGAAATTGTGTACTCATTGCACCAAAAAACGGAAGCCGGGCAAATGCCCAATATCACCACTTTTGTGGATTCGCCGCTGGCGATTGATGCCACCGATGTATTCCGCCTCCACGTCGAGACACTGTGCGATGAGGTGCGCGAACATTTGTTGACGCATGAAGATCCATTTGGCTTTCACAAACTGCACTATACACGCACCGTCGAAGAATCGAAACAGATCAACACGATGCCAGGCTCCGCCATCATCATCTCGGCGAACGGGATGTGCGAAGCCGGGCGCATCTTGCATCATTTGAAAAACAATATCGAAGATGAACGCAACACGATTGTCTTTGTGGGCTATCAAGCCGAGAATACGCTGGGACGGCGATTGGTGGACGGTGTGCGCAAAGTGAAAATCTTTGGCGATGAATTCAACGTTCGCGCGCAGATCAAGATGATTGATGGCTTTAGCGCGCACGCCGATCGTAGTGAATTGATTGATTGGGTGAACCAAGTGAAAGATAGCTTGAAAAGAATTTTTGTTGTTCACGGCGAGGAGCCTGCGGCAATGTCGTTTGCCACCGCGCTCCGCGAAATGGGGCAATTCCAAGTTACGGTGCCCGCGCCGGGTGACACCATCGAATTGTGAGGTACCTATGCCAATGACGTTTGAAGAAGCCGAAGCCAGGTTTAGGCAGTTGCAAGCCCGCGTGCAACGCGGTGAAGCGATCAGCCGCGCCGAGTACGAAGAGCAAGTGAGCATGCTCAGCGTAACCGATGATAACGGCGTGTTGTGGGAAATCAATCCCCGTACCGGCAAATGGATGTACTTTGACGGCGCGGAATGGGTTTCCGGTGCGCCGCCGGGCCACGACAACTCGACGGTATTGCCGGCATTCGGTTCGCCGGGTGCACCCGCAATGACGACGCCGCCATTGCCAACGTTTACGCCGCCGCCCGCGCCCCAGGCATCGGTGAGCCAGCCGCCGCCATCGCCGGAACGACCAACTTATCCGCCTAGTTCGGCGCGTCGCGTAGCGGGCAAACCGCCGAGCGCTCCCCCCGGTGGTCTGCCTCCTCAACGTCCCAGTCTTTTTGCGGGCCGTGAATGGGTGCCGCTGGCGATTGGTGCCGGCGTGTTATTGGTTTGCGCCGTGTTGCTCTTTTTCGGCGGCAACTTTTTGTTGAATACGTTGGGCGGCAAATCTGCAACACCGACGCGCGTTGCTTTGCCCTCGCCGGTGAGTTCACCGTTGCCCACCCAAGTTCGCTTGCCCTCGCCTACGCCGGTGCCGCCGACGCCGGTGCCGGTCGTGGCGCAAGTAGCGGGTGACTATGCTAACGTGCGTTCCAGGCCCAGCACCAGCGGTACGGTCGTCGTCCGATTGCAAGCGGCACAAAAGATTACTTTGATTGCCGTAGGACCCAAAGACGGCGCGAATGTGTGGTATCAAATCAATGTGCCGGACAAACCGGAACCCGGCTGGGTGCGGAGCGATGTCATTACGATCATCAGCGGCGACCCGAATACCTTGCCGCCTGCCGGCGCTACGTCTACGGCAACCCGACCCGCCGCTGCGCAACCCACTCCTACGCTTACGCCGATTGGGGTGATCCCGGCAACACCTAAACCATAGAGTAATCATCAGAAAGGAAATAGAATTTCAATGTTCGGTTTTGATCTTGTTCAACTCATCGAGACCATCGGTTACGCCGGTCTCTTTGCGATTGTGTTTGCAGAATCCGGTTTGTTCTTTGGATTCTTTTTCCCCGGCGATAGTTTGTTGCTCACTGCCGGTTTGATCGCTTCGCGCGGTCTGTTGAACATTTGGATTCTCATTCCCGGCTTGTTCATCGCCGCTGTCTTGGGCGATAACGTGGGCTATTGGTTCGGCAACAAAGTCGGCCCCCCCATTTTCAATCGCCCCAACTCGCGATTCTTCAAACGCAAGAATTTGCTCAAAGCCAAAGAGTTTTACGACAAGTACGGTGCGATCACCGTCACCGCCGCGCGTTTTATGCCCTTTATCCGCACCTTTGCCCCGATCGTAGCTGGCGCGGTCGAAATGGATTATCGCAAGTTTATGTTCTTTAACTTGATAGGCGGCGTGCTGTGGGCAATCGGTATGACCACGCTGGGCTATGTGCTTGGCGTGTGGTTCGGCACCGTCGAAGGCATTGATCAGTACTTTTCGCTACTCGTCCTTGCCTTTTTCTTCATTCCCGGCTTGCCGACCGTGTGGCACGTGTGGCAAGAAAACAAAGAAGAAATCCTGGGGCGCCTCAAAAGCATCATCACGCGCAAACCGTACGTGCCCAAGCCCGAAGAACCCGAAGCATAAAAACGATTCGACCTTGGACGGCAGTTTTCACGCCTGCCGTCTTTTATTTGCCGATTCACACACGCCGCGCAGTGTGCTATAATATATCGCGTATGCAAGCGATGGTTCTCAATCAACGGCAACCTTTCACCGAACACGCGCGTCCTCTCCAATTGACCACCCTGCCCGACCCGGTGCCGGCAGAAAACGAAATTCTCATCCGCGTATCCGCGTGCGGCGTGTGCCACACCGAACTCGACGAAATCGAGGGACGCACGCCACCCCCCCGCTTACCGATTATCTTGGGGCACCAAGTGGTGGGACGGGTGGAACAGACCGGGCGCAACGCTCGCCGTTTTCAAGTTGGCGATCGCGTAGGAATTGCATGGATTTTTTCCGCGTGCGGTCAATGCAAGTTCTGCCGCGCCGGCAAGGAAAACTTGTGCGATGATTTTCGCGCGACCGGGCGTGATGCCAACGGTGGTTACGCGGAATGGATGACCGTGCCCGAAGACTTTGCGTATCCGATCCCGGAAATATTTTCCGATGCGGAAGCCGCACCGCTCTTGTGCGCGGGCGCGATCGGTTATCGTTCGCTCAAATTGACCGGCTTGCAAAATGGTCAAACGTTAGGGTTGGTGGGGTTTGGCGCATCCGCCCACCTCGTCTTGAAACTGGTGCGCTTTCAATTTCCCCAATCGCCGGTGTTCGTGTTCAGTCGCAGTGAAGCCGAGCGCACCTTTGCACGCGAATTGGGCGCCACGTGGGCAGGCGAGCTTGCCGACCCATCGCCAACGAAACTTGATGCGATCATTGATACCACGCCGGCATGGAAACCGATTGTCGAAGCGTTGCGCAATTTGGAGCGCGGCGGTAAACTTGTCATCAATGCGATTCGCAAAGAGAACACCGACCAAGATTATCTTCAACGACTCGATTATCCCACGCATCTGTGGATGGAAAAAGAAATTCAAAGCGTTGCCAACGTAACGCGCCAAGATGTGCGTGAATTTTTGGAACTCGCCGCGCGCATTCCGCTCAAACCCGAGTTTCAAGAATTTGAACTAGCGGAAGCCAATCAGGCGTTGTGGGAACTCAAATCGCGCAAGATTCGCGGTGCCAAGGTTTTACGGATTGAATAACCATTTAGCCAGCGGCGATTTGTCGTTGACTGTTCATCATACGGGAGGGACCAATGAACGTTGCCATGTGGGGCAAAGCGCTCCGCATCATTCCACGCATCAGCAAAGAAGAGTGGAATCAACTCGATATTATTAGCCGCTGGCTCATCGCCTCGCGCGCGGCAGTGTTGATCATGACGTTTTTTTCCGCCGCCATCGCGGGCATCTTTGCCGCACGCGCCGGGCAATTCGATTTTGGCAAATGGTTGCTCGTCGCGCTGGGGTTGGTGTTGGCACACGCGACCAATAATTTGCTCAACGATTATACCGATTTCATGCGCGGCGTGGATCAAGACAATTACTATCGCGCGCAGTACGGACCGCAACCTTTGGTGCATGGCTTGCTGAGCAAACGCGGCTTGCTTGCCTACACCGCCGTGACCGGCGCGCTTGCTGCATCGGCAGGGCTCGCGCTGGTCGTGGCGCGGGGCGGCAACACGCTACTCTTTATGGCGCTCGGCGCATTCTTTGTCTTGTTCTACACCTGGCCCCTCAAATACATCGCGCTCGGCGAGATCGCGGTTCTCATCGTTTGGGGTCCGCTAATGATTGGCGGCGGATACTATGTCATCACCGGCGCGTGGGATTGGAACGTGGTCATCGCCAGTTTGCCGTACGCGCTGGGGGTGACCGGCGTGATTTTTGGCAAACACATTGACAAGTACGAGGTAGATAAAAGCAAAGGCATCCACACCTTGCCGGTCGTCATCGGCGAACAAGCATCACGGATCACCTTGGTGAGCATGCTCGTTGCACAATATCTTTTTGCCGGCTATCTGATCTTGACCGGGTTCTTTACGCCGGCGATGCTCATCGTTGTTTTGGCGCTCCAAGAATTCTGGCGGATCCTGCCAATGTTTCGCGCCCCCAAGCCCGCCGAAAAACCGGCGGATTATCCGGATGTGTGGCCCAACTATTTCGTTGCTGCGGCGTTCGTGCATAATCGCCGGTTTGGGTTTCTGTTCTTGCTCGGCTTGCTCGCCGATGCGGTGCTGAAAATTTATGTGATCAAATAATTCCAGAGTCAACCATGTCCAATGATCCAATGGCGCGACGCAATTGGTTGTGGCAACCCAACCTCATCGTGTTCATCTCTAGCGGTTGCATCATGATCCTCGAACTCGTTGCCGGCAGAATGATCGCGCCGCATGTGGGTTCATCGCTCTACACCTGGACCGGTGTGATTGGCGTGGTACTGGCTGGCATTATGCTGGGCAACTATCTTGGCGGTCGCCTTGCCGATCGGTGGGCATCGCTCCGCTTGCTGGGCATCGTGTACATTCTTGCCGCGTTATCCTGTCTGGTCATCTTGCTTGTTGATCGGATGCAACGCCTCACGCCGCCCGATTGGTCAATCGTCATCGAAATCGTTGTGCTGACGGCGGCGATGTTTTTTGTGCCGTGCACGATCTTGGGGATGATCTCGCCGATCGTTGCCAAACTCGCCGTGAGCGATCTTGCCAAAACCGGGAGCACGGTTGGCAAAATTTATGCGGCGGGCGCGTTCGGTAGCATTATCGGTACCTTTGCGACCGGCTTTTTCCTGATTTCGTGGTTCGGCACGTACACGATTGTGTTGAGTGTCGCACTGGTCCTCTTTGCGATCGGCTTGCTTTTGTGGTTTGGCATCCGCGCCGAAGCGGTGCTGGTTGCACTCATCGTCATCGTCGGCGGCTGGCGCCTTGCCGCTTTTCAAGGTTGGTTGCAAAGCGCGTGCGTCCGCGAGACGAATTACTATTGCATCAAGATTTATGATGAAGACAAGAATGGTGAACTCGTGCGCCAACTTGTGCTTGATCATCTCGTGCATAGTTTTGTTGCGTTGAACAATCCGCGTCATCTCGAGTACGGTTACGAAAAAGTGTACGCCGAGATCGCGCAATATCGCGCGGCGTCCGATGATCATTTGAGTATCCTGATGATCGGCGGCGGGGGATACACCTTTGCGCGGTACGTGGACGTGGTGTATCCCGGCAGTGATATGCACGTCATCGAAATTGATCCGGGGGTGACCCAGTTTGCGTACGAGCAACTTGCGTTGCCGCGTCAAGCGAACATCATTACCTTTAATGAAGATGCGCGACTGTTTATGGCGCGCACACCCAACAAAAAATACGATCTGATTTTGGGCGATGCCTTCAATCATTATTCCGTACCGTATCATCTGACGACGAAGGAATTCAATGATCGAGTGAAGGCGTGGCTCGCGGACGATGGGTTGTACGCGATCAATATCATTGACGGACCGTACGGCGATTTTGCGCGCGCCTCGATTTACACAATGCGGCAGACGTTTAAACACGTGTACGTGATCCAAGGCAATGCGGATTGGCGCAAAGCGACGCGCAGTTTCTTTGTCTTGATTGGCACGGACATGGCGATGGACACCCGCACCTTTGCGCAGTTCGATGCTGGCGATGGCGATGCCTTGTGGGCACGTTTGCTGGCGAGCGATGAGGAGATTACCCAGATGCTGACCGAAGCCACGCCCGTGTTATTGACCGATCAATATGCTCCCGTTGACCAAATGCTGGCATCGGCGTTTTTGGACCAAGTGCCCCAGCGTTGAACGTGAACTGCCTCGCTATTTCTGACAACCCGCCAACGCAGCCGGGTTGTTTTGTGATTCCCTCGTACGCGCTCAAAGATCGCACGATACCCACGCGCCCCACCCGTGCCCAGATCGAACTGGCGGTGGCGTGGTGGCGACGCTTCCCGCGCGCCAAGATTATGATGTGCACCGGCGATAATCAGGGATTGGGCGTCACCAACGCGCGCGTGATGGCAGATTATGCGGCGCAACTCGGCGTGCCGCGCGAGAATCTCATCGAAGAAGACCGGTCGCTGAACACATGGGAAAACTTGTTCAACGCCAAACAAATCATCGAACGCGAAAATTTCCAACAACCTACGTTGGTTACTCTTGATCTGTACACGCGGCGCGCGGTAGGCACCGCACGCAAAGTGGGCTGGCGCAATTTTTATTGGCTCTCGGTCTATGCGTCCGGCGAATCGGCGTATGGACTCAAAGCCATTCAAACTCACTCGCGCCTCACGATTTTCTGCTACGAGTTGATTGCGACAGCATACAGTAAAATAGTGGGATGGGTGTAGGAGAATGAAAACAATGCGTTCCGTTGATCGCGTCCGCGAATATTTCAATCAACGCGGCTTGAACATCGAAGTAAAAGAATTGTCTGCCAGCACACGCACAGCGCAACTCGCGGCTGACGCGGTGGGCACATCGCTCGGCAGTATCGTCAAGTCGCTCGTCTTTATCACGGCGGATGATCGCACCATTCTCGCGCTCGTTGCCGGCGATCAGCGCGGCGATCCGGCAAAAATCGCGCGCTGCGTAGGCGCGGCGAGCGCACGAATGGCAAACGGTGAAGAGGTACGCGCGCGCACCTCGTTTGCGATTGGCGGCGTACCGCCGGTGGCGCACGCCGCAAAACTGGAAACGCTCGTTGATCAAACTTTGTTGCGCTTTGAAACGGTGTGGGCGGCGGCGGGCGCGCCCAATGCCTTGTTCGCCATCCAGGTGAAAACCTTGATCGAACTCACGTACGGTCGCCTCGCCGATATTGTCGTAACCTAAACTTGTTGGATTTTTCATTTCTTTGGTATAATAACGGCGATGTCGTTTCCCCGTACGCGCACTGAACAATTGATTCCAATCGAATTGATCCGCGCGGCGATGCCACACCGCGCGGTGTTTTTCGCTGGGATTGCACTCATCTACTCGACCGCTATCATCCTTGCCACGTTGACGCTCAATCCATATTTTGCGCAAACATGGGACGTGCAAACCTTCATTCAAGCCGGGTATCAAATCGCGGACAGCAATCCTTTCGATTTGTACGCGCAGTCGCGTGCGGCGCAGCACTGGCCCTATGCGTATCCGCCACTCCACGCCCTTGTTACTGCCATCGCGCTCGGCTTGGGTAACTTGCTCCGCATTTTTCCCGATTACGTTTGGGCGCGCGTGCCAACCATCATCGCCGATGTAAGCGTGGCGTGGTTGTTGCATTCGATTGTCGTGCGCAAAACAAACGATGAATCCTTGGCGCGCGTAGCCGCGATGCTCTGGCTCTTTAATCCGATTACCTTTTACGATACCGCTGTGCAAGGACATTTCGAAAGTGAATGGCTGGTCTTGGTCCTGCTTGCGTACCATTGGCTCGATGAGCATCGTTCGATCATTTTGCCGGCGATTGCGTTGGCGCTGGCGGTGTTGTTCAAACAAATCGCCATTCTGCTTGCCATGCCGGTTTTCGTTGGATTGTTTGTGCGTTGGATCGCGGATTGGAATGCCGGGCAGGTCAAACGAGACAACGATTCAACCCGCCAACGAACCAACTTGATTTTGGCGCCCCTCGTTTTTACTTTCGTCGTCATCGTTATCTGTTTGCCCTTTTTGCTCTACTCGGACGATTTTCTGTTTATGAATTTCACCTACGTTGAAAATGTGCCGGTGCAAACCCAATCTTGGATCGTTGCCCTACTTGGCTTGACACGCGATGCGCCCAACGCGCTGACGAGTGATTTCTTTTTGCTCCGTTATCAAACCAGTGTAACGATACTTGCGGTCCTATTTGTCTCGTTCATCGCCGCGCAACGGGGCTGGCATTTGTATCTGACCGCAACGCTGATCGCCATCGTATTCTTCCTTACCTCCAAAAAGGTGATGGGCTATTATTATGTGATGTTGTTTCCATTCTTACTCGCCACGCTTGTGCCGCATCATCGGTTCAACCTCATCGCCATCGTGCTCGTTGCAACGACGTACATTTCGCTTTCGCCGTACTATGCGGCGTGGACAAATCACGCGCATTGGTGGGTATATGCGATATTGGGAATTGTGAATAGCGCGTTCTTTGTGTGGCTGGGTAAGAAATTGACGGAAGACGAAGGACGAAGGACGGAGGAAAAATCATCGGTCAGCGGTCTTCCGTCGGCGGTCGGGCTTTCTCTTTTCGCCGCCGCTGTGTTCGCCGCGCTTTTGCAACCACTCATCGCCAACAATGGCAGTCCTATTCGTGCACCGCTCATTGCGCCGGGCATCGAAGTAAACGCGTTCATTGCGTTGAGTGCACTCATCATCTTGACGCTGATGACGTTTGCATTCTTACGCTTTGCCTCAAGCGTCGAAATCAAACCTGTGTGGGGCATTGGGTTGCTGTTTGCGCCATTATTCTTTTCGGTTTATACTCTGACTAAGGAATCTACGGCGATCTTGGAAATCGCTTTGAAAACATTGGGAGTGTGAATGACGATTCGTTGCAGTGTGGGCATTACCGCGTATAACGAAGAAGCCAACATTGGCAAATTACTCGCGGCGATGTTGGAGCAAAAATTGGACAAGGTCGCCATCACGGAAATTATCGTGGTGGCGAGTGGATGCACAGACAATACCGTGTCCATCATCCGGCAATATGCTGCGCAAGACCCGCGCATCAAATTGATCGTCCAAGAGAAACGCGAAGGCAAAACGTCGGCGATCAATCAATTTCTGCAAGCCGCGCAAGAAGATATTTGTGTCTTGCAAAGCGGCGATACGTTGCCGCGTTACGATAGCATCGAGAATCTGGTCAAGCCCTTTGAGAATCTGAACGTTGGGATGACGGGCGCGCAAAAAATTCCGGTCAATGTGCCGGAGCATATCGTCGGTTATATGTCGCATTTGCGTTTGCGGCTGGAGCATCAACTCTGTCTTGAAATTCCGCGCCTGGGCGAATTGATTGCTTTCCGCAAAGTGTTCAACCAACTTCCGCCCGATGTCGCCATGGATGAAGCATTTGTCGAAGCGTTGGTGATTCGGCGAGGACTAGAAGTCCGTTACGCGCCGGATGCGGTTGTTTATAACATGGGACCCGAAACGTTAAGCGAGTTTATTCTGCAACGGCGACGTAACTATGCAGGCCATTTGCATTTGGTTCGCAAATACGGCTACCGCGTGTCGAGTTTGGAAACCGGGCGTGTGTTGCGCATTGCGGCAGACGAAGTTGGCAAAGCCCTGCGTCTCATTTGGACGCTTTTTGTGCTGGCTTTGGTGGAAGCGTTTGCACGATTGCTAGGCACGTACGATTATTATGTGCGCGGACGCAAACACGTGATTTGGGATATGGCGTGGAGTACCAAAAAGGTCGCGAATGCACAGGTGGCAGATTTGAAACCCAATCAAACTCCCGAGCAACGACCCTAGCATGAAATCACTCGTTTGGAATTCCTTCAAAATTGCCATTACGCTCGTCATCATTGTATTCCTTTTTTCGCGGGTTGATCTGGCGGTGATGGCGCAACAGCTAGCTCGCGCGAATGGCTGGTTTTTGTTGCTGGCGCTGGCGCTCTATTTTCTGGCAATTGCCTTGAGCGCGCTCAAGTGGCAGATTGTGGTGCGTGCGCAAACGATGAATGTGCCCTTGGCACATTTGCTCATCTATTCGTTCGTGGGCTTGTTCTTTGGCAACCTCTTGCCAAGCAATGTGGGCGGCGATGTGGTACGCGCGTATGGCTTGGCACGCGCGACTGGTCAAGCTGAAGCCGCCGCGATCTCGGTGTTGGTGGATCGTTTGATGGGCTTGGTCGCGTGGCTCGGTGCGGCGGCAGTGATGGCGGTTCTGGCGACTGCCACACTCGCGCGCGGCGATGAAATCGAACAAATCGAAATGGCAACAGCGATCGTTGCCGCCTTGTTCATCTTTGCCAGCGCGTTGATGTTCAGTCGCCGTCTCTCGCAACGGCTGCTTCGACTCTTTGAATTCGGACTGTTGCGACGTCTTCAACCCATCGCGCATCGAATCTATGACGCGCTCCAAATCTATCGTCACAGTTATCGTGCGTTGGCAAGCAACTTGATCTTGTCCATCGCCATTGTCATTGTAACCACGTTCGTGTGGTACGCCGTTGCGCTGGCATTGGGTCTCCATGTTTCGATTTTCTATTTTTTCCTCTTTAATCCCCTCCTCGTCTTTGTCTTGCTCATTCCCATCTCGTTCAATGGGCTGGGTCCCAAAGAAGCCACGGCGGTTTTTTTCTTTGGCTTGATTGGCGTACCCAGCGAAATCGCCCTAGCGATGTCTCTGATCTTTCATGTGATCGTGGTGCTCACCAGTTTGCCGGGCGGCGTGTTGTGGTGGCGCGAACGTGGGCTGGCGCCGGGCACCGCGATTGTAAACGCAGAATAACCCTGAAACGCCAAAGGGTGTCCAATCGGTAGGACAACTGGTTTGTTGACTTGGTGTTCAACTAAAGGTATAATGGTTTCCAAACAAGTCGGATAAAAAAGATGGCACTCAAAGGCAACCTTAAAGACGTCGGCTTGAATCAATTGCTCAATCTCATTTATCTGGCGCACAAGACCGGTGCGTTGACCATTCAAAGCGACAATGGTCAAGGCACCGCGCGCCTTTACTTCAAAGAAGGAAAGTTGATTCAAGCGATGATGGATGGGCAAGCCTCGCGCCTGACCGATATTATGGTCAGGGTCGGCAAGTTGACCCCTGACCAAGCCGCCGCGATCCGCGCCCGCTCCAAAGTGGACACCGATAAAGAGTTGGGACTGTTGATGATTCAGAGTGGGACGCTGAATCAAAATGACATCGTGCAAGGTGTCAAGAACTATCTGCTCGAATCGGTGTACAAGTTATTCACCTGGCGATCGGGGATGTTTCGCTTCGATCCGAATGTCTTGCCTCCCGAAGAACGGATCACCGTTGCGGTGAGTCTCGATCACCTGATTATGGAAGGCAGTCGGCGCATCCAAGAATGGGAACAGTTACGCGACGAACTGCCCGACCTCGATGTGCCCCTCAAGTTTGTGGAACGCCCAGATACGAATCTACGCAACATCAATCTAAGCGTTGAACAATGGAAGGTCATTTCATTCATCAACGCCAAGAATACCATTCGTCAAATTGCCAATTTTCTCAAAGTAGATGAATATCAGATTCGTCGGATTGTGTATGGCTTGCACAAGGCAGGTTTGATCGAAGTGTTGCAGCCTGCCGCGCCAATGTCGGCGGCTTCTCTTCCCCCGCCCGCTCCGCCCCCGGTCGGACGCAGTGTCTTGCTCCGAGTCATTGATCGCTTGCGCAAAATCTAGATTCTTTGAATATCCTGGCTAGGTAAGGCAGACCTTGATGCAAACTGTAAAAATGGTGATAACGGGACCTTTTAGTTCGGGCAAGACATCCTTTATTGGTAGTGTAAGCGAAATTCCGGTCGTACGCACCGAACGAAAAATCACTGACAGCACCCGTTCGATCAAAGAGCAAACGACCGTCGCGATGGACTTTGGACGGATTACGATTGACAAAGACTTGGCGTTGTATCTCTTTGGCACGCCGGGACAAAAGCGTTTCGATTTTATGTGGGAGATCCTGTCCGAGGGGATGCTGGGTTTTGTCGTCTTGGTGGATAGTGCGCGCCCGGAAACATTTCGCGAAGCCCGGCGAATTCTGGATACGTTCCGCAGTTATAGTAACACTCCCTTTGTCATTGGCGCAAACAAACAAGATGATGAAGACGCCTGGCCCCCCGAAGATCTCAAGATCGCCTTGGGGTTAGATCAAGACACCCGGGTTTTGCCTTGTATTGCCACAGATAAAGAGAGTGTGCGTAACGTTTTACTCGAGTTGTTGTACATCATTTTGGAACAAGCCACAGACGAACCCGCGCCCAATCGCAAGAAATAGGATGACGCAGAAAGGATTCACAGATGCCTGCTGATCGCCCAATGCCCAACGACGCCTTGCGTCTTTTCTTTATCGCGATCGAAGAAGTGATGGGCGCCGATGGGATGAAAGCCGCTCTGCACGGCGCCAAGATGGACAAGTACATTGGCAACTATCCACCCAAGAATTTGGAGTTGGGCGTAACCTTTAGCGAGTACGGCCGCGCCGAGCAAGCGATTGAAGATTTTTACGGCGCGCGTGGCGCCAAGGCAATGTTGTTGCGGGTGGGACGCGCCACGTTTAATTACGGAATGAAGGAACAATCCGCGGTGCTGGGCTTGGCAGGACAGGCGCTCAAGGCAATGCCGTTGCCGATGGTCAGTAAAATGAAATTGCTGTTGGAGCAAATGGTGGGCGCGGCGAACAAGACCGTGAATCAACCCACGCGCCTAGAAGAAGACGCCGATAGTTTTACGATGATTGTAGATTACTGTATGTGCCAGTTCCGTCCCAAACATCAAGCGCCTTGCTGTTTCATCACCGTCGGTGCACTCTCGGAAGCGATGCGTTGGTTGACCGACAAGAATTTTGCAATTCAGGAACTCACGTGTATGAATTTGGGTGACGATGCGTGTCGGTATCGGATACCCAAAACCCCTGAATAAAAATATCATTCATTCCGAATTTAACCTCATTCTGAACTGATAAGCCGTCGAATTTTATTCGACGGCTTTTGTTTCGAACACCGCTCTAATTTGGGATGCGCCATTTCTCGCCGATCCTACAGCACCATCTTCTCCTCAACCTTGAACTCTCGCTTGACGCGAAACGGATTATCGGCGTCCTTCACTTTGCCGATCAATACATCAACGAACAGGCGCGCGCCCGCCGCGCTCATCATCACCCCGTGTCCGCCGTACGCCGTGTTCAGCCACAACCCTTCGATGCCGGTTGCACCGATGAGCGGATTCAAATCCGGCGTTTCGGTGTATTGCCCAGCAACCAATCCCAGGTCGGTGCGTTTCAAGTGTGGAATGATTTCGTTCCAAAATGGCGTAACCCGCGCGACGCCGTCCAACACCATCGCCGGAAAATCCCAATCGGTGGGCACGTACTCCAGCGGTTCGCTGGGCGGTTCGGGCCGCGAATAACCAAAGACTGCTCCTTGTCCTTCGGGGCGCCAATGTGCGCCTGTGTCCGAATCAACCACCATGGGCGCGTCGCGTGGAATGCGCGGATGCTTGCCCAGCGTGAGTTGTTGATGCCGTACATTTTCGATGGGCAGGACCATGCCGGCTTTTTGGGCAAGGACGCCGGCAAAAGGTCCTGCGCAAATGACGGTGTGCGCCGCGTGGATCTCGCCACGCGAGGTAACGACTCCCACTACTTTATTTTGTGCGCGGCAAAAATCTGTCACCGCCGTCTCGATGAAAAACGATGCGGTGCTCGCGCGTGCGTAACCATAGGTGAGTTCGTGCGCGGAGAGCCAGCCATCGCGTTGACGAAAAGTTGCAGCGGTAACCTCAGGAGCGATGTACGGAAAACGGGCGCGGCATTCATCGCCGGTGAGCAATTCCACATCCGCGAGCCCAAACGATTTTTGCAACGCGACGCGCGCTTGACATTGAGCCAATCCTTCATCCGCCGTTGTAACAAACAAGTACCCTTGCTGATGAATGCCAATGTTGATGCCGGTCAGTTCTTCAAATTGTTCAAAGAGCGCGATGGACTCTTGCATCATCGCGATATTGGCTGGGTCGGCAAATTGCGCGCGAAAGGCGGCAAGACTTGCGCTGGTCGTGAGTTCACCCAACGCCGTGCGCTTTTCAACGACAATCGTTTCTAGTCCGGCGCGCGTGGCAAAGTACGCTGTTGCCGCGCCAATCACACCACCCCCAACGATGACGAGATCGGCCGTGGCAGGAAAGCGAGTAGCATCGGGAATAAAAATTTGTGTCATAACAGGTCGCATAGACGCGAGCAGAGTGGTTCCGTGTTCATTTGCGCGAGTTTGTCCGAACAAGTTGGTCAACGCGGTAACCCGCCGCGAGAAACCATTGCAAATCGTCTGCATGATCCAAGAGATCAATCGGCGTGGTGCCGGTCAGTCGAAAAAATTCTTGTTCGATTTTCAGCGCCACACCTTGCGGACGTTTCATCGAATCGGGATGCACGCGCCAAAACTCATTCCAGAGCGATTGCGCGGCGGGCGGCAAATGTTCGATGCTCACGTACCCTTTGCCATCGGCAACTTGAATCCAACGTTCTTTGAGTCCCCGCACGAGTGGATAGAGATGCGGCTCGCCAGAATCGTTTTCTAAATAATGAAACGTTACCGAGTCATCAATGTAGGTGTAGTAAATGTCCCACAGATTTTCTTCCGCCGCCATCCACGCCGTGCCAAATCGTTCGGTCAGATCGAAAGGGTTGGAATAACCAATCAGCACAATGTCGTTGCGATCATCACTGCGCACGCTGTAATAGTACGGATAGTACGAGGCGGCAAGATCGTGGAGCGTGGTGTACTCGGCGCGGCGACCGTCTAACCCGGGAAACGTTGAGTGGGCGTTGCAACCGTACAACCCTGTTCGCGCATCTTGCCATACGACCAAGTTGTGTTCGATGTCTTGGGTGGTTTCGAGCAACATAAAGCGCGGCTGATGTCCGTGCAAATAATTGACGGCGTAAGCGAACAGGGCGCCTTCAAAACAGTGCGCCATTCCGGTTTGCAGAACGCGGCGCGGCGGCATGGCGGTCTCGTCTTGCTCTACCGAAATGTGATCGTCGTTATAGTAGAGTTGCGTGTTGAGAAATGTTTGCACCTTGTCCGGCGTATCCAGCGCGGCAAGGATGATGAGTTCATCATCGGCGAAATGCAAACCGAGTCCAACGCAATGGGCTTGGAACCACGCCAGTTGCACCGGGTTGACCACGCGCCAATACAAGTCCGCAAAATATTTGACTTGAGCATCCGGTGAGAGTGCGACGCGAGGTTGGTCAGGTGTGACAAGCCGGCTCATAAGTTAATGGTGATTTTACCACAAAAGTGCATTGACGACTATGGCTGCGCGTTTCCCGTGCCAAGTCGGATTGGCGGCTCAAATCGCCGCAATCAACATCAAGTGCGTACTTTGCGGCGAGTTTTGAGTAATCACCCGGGTGTGCGCCTTACGACACGAAATATACGCACGAGTACGCTTTGGGAAACAGCGCATCG